>JALXBF010000173.1 GCA_026991575.1 Planctomycetota bacterium
GGATCACCTTGCCGCCGATGTCGGTCAATCGGAACTCGCGGCCCTGAAACTTGTAGGTCAGTCTTGCATGGTCGATGCCGAGCAGGTGGAGCATGGTCGCGTGCAGATCGTGGATGTCCACGGGATCCTCCACCGGGAAAAAGCCCAGATCGTCGGTCCGACCGACCACGGTACCGCCGCGAATGCCGCCGCCAGCAAACCAGACGGTAAATGCCTCGCGGTGATGGTCCCGTCCTGCGTTGGGCGACATCTGACCCTGCAGCATCGGTGTGCGACCAAACTCCGCAGCCCACACGATCAGCGTTTCATCGAGCAGGCCCCGTTGCTCGAGGTCTCGGATCAGGGCGGCCACGGGACGATCGACTTGCTGGCACTTCTTGGGCAGGTTCTTCGCCAGCCCGCTGTGGTGATCCCAGCCCTGGTCGAACAGCTGCACGAAGCGCACGCCACGTTCGACTAGACGGCGCGCGAGCAAGCAGTTGTTGGCGAACGACGGCTTCCCCGGTTGCGCGCCGTACATCTGCAAAATGTGGCGCGGCTCCTGCCGGATGTCCATCAACTCAGGCACGGCCGTCTGCATGCGGAAGGCCAGCTCGTACTGACCAATCCGCGTCTCGATCTCCGGGTCCGCGACCAGTGACAGGTGTCGCCGGTTGAGCTGCTGGACAGCATCCAGAATTGCCCGTCGGTCACGCCGCGTCACCCCCGCCGGGTCGGACAGGAACAGCACCGGATCACCACTACTGCGGAACTCAACCCCCTGATAGATACTCGGCAAGAAGCCCGAACCCCATAGTGCATTGCCCGCACCGGCCACCTGCCCGGTGATGAGCACGACGTAAGCCGGCAGGTTTTCGTTCTCTGTACCCAGGCCATACGTCACCCACGCTCCCATGCTAGGCCGGCCAAACCTGGGAAATCCGGTGTGCAGGAACAGTTGAGCCGGACCGTGGTTGAACTCGGTCGTTCGCACCGTCTTGACGAAGGCCAGCCGGTCCACGACGGTGCCAAGGTGAGGCAGTAGCTCTGAGAGGGGGATGCCGCTCTGGCCACAGGGGCGGAATTTGAACGGCGAACCTAACAGCCGGGGATGCCCGCGAAGAAACGCAAACCGTTTTCCTTCGATGTACTCTTTGGGACACGGTTTACCGTGATGTTTGGTGAGCACGGGCTTGGGATCGAACAGATCCAGCTGCGACGGCGCGCCAACCATATGCAGGTGGATGATGCTTCGGACTCGAGCAGGAAAGTGACCCGGGGAGGCCGCCAGGGGGCGTGATTGGTCGCGTGTCCCTGCGTGGCCATCTCGATGTAGCAGCCATGCCAGCGCCACCGGACCGATGCCTACACCGATGCGACCAAGCAACTCTCGGCGCGTGAGTCGCGTGAGCCATGCATGGCCGAACCTGTTGGGCCGTCGCGCACCGTGGTGCATGGCGTGGATCACTCGCGAGTCACCATCTCATCCAGGTTGAAAAGCACGTTTGCCACCGCCCAGTATGTTGCCAACTCCACTGCCTCTCGCTCGGGCACAGCCTCCAGCCTGCGCCCGGGCCACACCTGCGGCAACAGAGGCGAGATCCGCGCATAGGCGTCCTGAGGCCGGCTCAGCAACCGGCGGCGCTGTTTGCGCACGAGCTCGAGCAGCACGGCAAGTTCGCCGTCATCTGGCGGCCGGACCAGACAGCAGCGAAATGCGTACGTGAGCCGCTCGACATCTGAGCCCGCCGGGTAGGTGCTCAAGACGCGGATGGCAAGTCCCAGAGCCAGCTCCGCATACGCCCGGTCGTTCATCAGCGTCAGGGCCTGAAGCGGCGTGTTGCTTACCGGACGCTGCACCACACAGCTAGCGCGGTCCGGCGCATCGAAGGTCACGAACGCCGGATAGGGCGCGCTCCTGCGCCAGATGGTGTACACACCACGGCGGAACCGGTCCGGGCCCGTCGAGGTCACGTACTTCGGGGCGTTACGCCCGACGTGCCGCCAGATGCCCGGAGGCTGCGGCGGATAGACCGGCGGCCCACCGAGCTTGTACGTCAACAGTCCGCTGGCTTGCAACGCCTGGTCCCGGATCACTTCCGCGCGCAGACGTACACGCGGAGCCCGCGCCAGCAAGCGGTTGTCTGGATCGACACCAACCAACTCTGGCCGGAACCGGGAACCCTGGCGATAAACCGCCGAGGTGACGATCTCGCGCACGATCCGTTTCCTCGACCAGCCGTGGCTGACGAGCTCCGCGGCCAACCAGTCAAGTAGCTGCGGATGGCTGGGGGGTTCACCCTGTGTGCCAAAATCCCCCAGCGTGGGAACGATGCCGCGTCCAAACAGCTCAGCCCACCAGCGGTTTACCGTGACACGGGCCACCAGGGGATTGTCCGGATCCGTAAGCCATCGGGCCAACCCAAGACGGTTACGCTCGTAGCCTGGCTTCATCGGGGGTAGCACGGCCGGCACGTCCGGCTGCACCCGTTCACCGGGAGTGCGGTAGTCGCCCCGCAAGAGCACGTGCGTTGCTCTGGGTTTGGGTAGTTCCACCATGACCAGCGTCGTTGGCGGCCGGATCCGATCGATTTCTTCCTGTAGCTCGGCAACACGGCGGGCAAGCCGGGCAATCCGCGCGTTGCGCTTGGCCAGGTACTGCACCAGTCGTTTCCGTTCAGAAGCAGAGCGTCGCGCTGCCGGTTTGCCCAGCAGTCGCGCAATCTCCGCCGGAACGTCCGCGGTGACGTCGTCCGCGGTGGCAAGCAACCGGAACCGCCCCAGCAGACGCGTACCACCATGCAGTTGGGCCAACTCGACAACCAGCGTAGCATCGGCACGCACATCAACGGGCCTGTTCAAGCGGAGCACAATCCAGTGGGCTTGCCCAAAGCGAGGATGGATGGCCCAGCCACTGCGCAGGTTGCCATCGACAACATGGCGTGCCGCATAGCCGCGCGGCTCGTAGCTTGCCCACGCAGTGGCGAACACCAGGGGAACCTCACCCCCATCGTCCGTAACAACTCGAGCCCGTAACTCGTTTAGCACGAAGTTGGGTCTTTCCGAGGAGTGCAGGCCCGGACCGCCTCCGGGTAGGCGGGCATCGTTGAGCGCTTCCAGGCGAAGGGCAGCCAGGCGGCCCGCCCCGAGCACGTAGCGGAGCCGATACGTGTCTTTCTCGGCCAGGGGCTCGGTCACAAGCACGGAGCCATCGTCCAGGAGCTGGCCGCTGCTGCCGGCTTGGGATTCAAATGCCAGAGGCTTCAGAGGAACCCAGTGCGGTGTGACTGCCAGACGGTCTGCCAGCGCCTGCGCCTGCTGGGCCACCGCCTCATCAAGCTCCGCTTGGAGGCGCGCCTTCTGTGCGCGCAGTTCCTGACGGCGCCGTGCAAGCTCCGGTGCCAGGGGCAGCTCCATCTTTGGACCGTAGAAGTTGTACGTCACGCCGTCGCCTTTAACTTCGAGGGGGGTGTTGTTGAAGAACGCGAAGAGTTGGTAGTAATCGCGCATCGTGAACGGGTCATACTTATGGTCGTGGCACTGAGCGCATTCCAGCGTGGTACCCAACCATACGGTGGCCACCGTATTAACCCGGTCAACGACCTGTTCAACACGATTCTCCTCCGGATCAACTCCGGCCTCGACGTTGCATGTCGTCAACCGCGAGAAGCCGGTCGCGATACGCTGATCGATGGTGGCATTGGGAAGTAGGTCTCCGGCAAGCTGCTCGATCGTGAACCGATCAAACGGCTTGTCCGCGTTGATTGCCCTGATGACCCAATCTCGGTAGGGCCAAACCTCGCGGTACTGGTCTGCCTGGTATCCATTGCTGTCGGCGTATCGGGCTGCGTCGAGCCACGCGATGGCCCATCGCTCACCAAACGCCGGCGAGGCGAGCAGGCGGTCTACCAGCCGCTCGTAGCGGTCGGGTCGGGTGCTGGCCAAGTAGCTGTCGACGAACTCCGGGCTAGGGGGCAATCCCAGCAGGTCGAGGAACACGCGGCGAACAAGCACCGGCTCTGGTGCCGGTGGTGAAAGCGATAGGCTCACAGCCCGTAGCCGCACCAGGATGAATGCATCGATCGGCGTGTGAACGGTCGCAGAGGGGGGAGGAACAGGTGACGGCGGACGGATGATCGGTGCATATGCCCAGTGGTTGGCATCCTGCGGTAGCTCGACCACCACTCCCTCCGGCCACGGAGCCCCCTGCTCAATCCAGCGCCTCACCCGCGTAATCGTTGCCTTATCCAGCGGGGCGCGACCTCGAGGCATCCGGATCGCGGGATCGTTCGTTACGAGTCGTCGGTAAAGCGGACTACGGCCCGGATCGCCCGGCACGATCGCCGGACCGTGCCTGCCACCGCGGAACGCGTCGGGCTTCCGGTCCAGCCGCAGGCCGCTCTGAGCGAGCCTCGGCCCGTGGCACCGCACGCACTGGTCTCGTAGCACAGGCAAGATGTCGCGCCGAAAGTCTACCCGATCGCCGGCTCGGGCCGAGCCGCTGGCCCACGCCATCAGGCCCAGACACAGTGCCGTGGCAAGTGCTGCAGCCAGACACACTGGCCGAAGAACGCTGCGCTCCCGGGCAGCTTTCTCCATCGCTTTAGAGCGTCGCGTACGAGGTTTGCGGTGCACCAGCGAATCGACGTGACCGTATTGTAGCCTAACAGGAGGGTGGCTGCGTGCCAGACCGGCCCTGAGTTCCGGACCGGGCGGGGCATCGCGGCATGCCGGCGCCCGCAGCTGGCTGTACGCTGCTGGCGGCGTCACGGCCGGCTGCGCGTGGGCCGATTGGCCGAGGCGACGACCCGAGGCATCGTTGGCAGGCAAGCTTCTCGGCGAACGTAAGCCCCCCTCGAAGCCGAACGCAGGAGACTGCTAGCTAGCCAGACTGACCGGCGGTACGCGGGTCCAAAAAAAACCCTCGCCATCGGCACCGCGTGGTGCGCGGCGCCGATGGCGAGGCCGTGGTGCGTTGGCACTTGCGGAGGGAGTGACAACGCAAGCAGAGCGGGGAGTGGCTGCTTGTTATCAGCTCGTTCCCAGGACCACGTCTTCTCCGTTCCCGATCGTCTCCAGCGCGGGTCTCCGGGCAGCTAAACCACGTAGCAGGCGTTTTCGGCGCGGAGGAACTCGTCCGTCAGCCGAGCGAACAGCCTGGGCCGCGTCACGAAGCACAGGTGTCCTGCGCCATCGATCGCAACGAATCGCCCCAAAGGCAGTGCCTCGGCCAGTGCCAGCTGGGCCTCCCAGCGGATGATGCCGTCGGAACGGCCTGCGATCACCAGGGTCGGCACCCGGATTCGGTTCAACGAGGCGCGGACGTCGTAGTCGGACAGCAGGGCGAGCCGTTGGGCGATGATGGCCTGACCGGTACGCCAGCAGCGCTGAGCCACCAGATCGAGCAGGTCGCCAACATCCTCCTCATCGCCGAACAGCAGCCGGAAGAACCGGTTGAAGAACGGGCTGTCGGTCGGCAGCCGGTAGCGTTCGAGGATCCGGCAGGCGATCCGTGCCGCCAGGCTGCTGGAGTGCGCGGCGGCACCGCTGACCACCAGCGTCCGCACCAGCCCGGGGCAGCGAGCGGTGAGCTTCAGGGCGATGGTTGCGCCGAAGGAGACGCCCAGCAGGTCGACGCGCTCCAACCCGAGCGTCTGAATGAAGCTTCTCTGCTCGTCGACCAGCTCGTCGAGCGAGCGCGTGGGCTGGACGACAAACGGGGCACCTTCGCCGCGGGGTTCCAGGCAGTAGATCCGTCTGTTGCGGCCCAGGAACCGGAACATCGGCCCGAGCAGCTCGAAGCCGCCGGCCAGCCCGGGCACCACCACTAGCGGCTCACCCCGGCCACTGGTCCAGTACCGGCGAAAGTGCCCGTTCAAGCACGTGAACGCCACGCTCCCTTCCGCGGCCACCAGCCTGCGGCCAAACCGCCGTTGTCCCTTGGGAGTCAGACGCACCGGGTAATCCTCCAGAGGCAGCTTCCTTCGCCTCTAAGAACACGCCGCTCCAGGTTCTCTACACTTCACCGATGTTGGGCGAAATGGTCAAGTTCATTCCAATCTGGCGATCCGGTGTCCGAACGCCGTCGCCCGGAGGAGGACCTGACACACGCTGCCGTCCAAGCCTCCTTGCCCGGTCGCGACACCCTCTTGCCGGACACCCAACCACCGTAGCCCGTGCACGCACTTCCCGTGCCATAGTGCCCAGGTCCATGCCTTCTCCCGCGAAACCCGCCAGCGAGCCCTCGACGAAGCCGTATTCTGCGATGCGTTCACTTGTTTCGGCGCCGAAATGGCGATATCATAGCGCCGACACTTTCGGCGCCGAAACGGCCGGCGGGGCCGGATCGGATCGACTGGGTTGGTCTTGCGTGCTGGGGCGGCCTGATCTGGCTGAGGTCCTGAGCCATGTTTACCACGTTACTGCGTCGACGCACGGGCCTGCTGCTGCTGGCCGTTGGTGTGGTCAGCTACTCGATCGCCGTGCTCGTGCACGTCACGTTGAGTTGGGATATTGGCTTTCAGTGTTTTTTCAGCCGCGAGATCCGACAGGTGACGATGCCGGAGCCATTGGAACAGGCCCCGGAGCCGCACGATATCGTCACCCAGATCGGGCCGCTGCCTGTGCGCACGTACCTGGACGTCCAGCCGGCCGTGGAAGCGTGCCAGCGACGGCCGGCCGACCGGCGGGCGGCCGAGTCGCCATCCATTGCCGCACTGCTCCATGAAATCGAGCAGAGCTACAGTCGGGCGGGCAAACCGGTGCCTACGGACGTGCAGATCGGTGAGACCCGCTTCGTGAGGGTTCGTGTGTTGCGTGACGTCGACGGGCAGCTGCAGCCGCTGTGGGTCTGGGCCAGTGTGGGCCGAGTGCCGCTGCGGGACGTTGCCGTCTCGGTGCTCTGGCTGCTGCTCAACCTGGCTATCTTTGCCGTCGGCGCGCTGGTGCTGTGGCGGCGTCCGGGCGACCGTTCATCAGCGCTCTTCTTTGAACTGTGCTCCTTTACGGTCGGCGCGTTCATGGGGGGCTTCCACTGGTGGACGCTGATCGGCCACCCGGTGTTGCTGTTCCCGTTTGTCGCCTTTGCCATGCTGCTGCCAGCTGTCAGCCTGCACTTTTACCTGGTCTTTCCCCGCCCAAAGGAGTTCTTCCGACGCCACCCTCGCCTGACACTGCTTCTTGTGCGTGGTCTACCGCTGCTGGCAACGCTAGCGATGCTGGCGTTGATGGCTCGCGTCTCATGGCTTTACCGCCTGCACGAACCGGACCAGGAGGCGCTGGCGGCGATTGAGCGATTGCTCGAGTGGATTAAGACGGCTGCTGCCGGCTACGTCGCCCTCGCCACGGTCATGTTCGCCGGTTGCCTGGTCGCACTGATCCACAGTTTTGTTTCGAGCCGCAGCCAGGAAGAACGCAACCAGGTCAAGTGGATCCTGTTCGGCGCTGCGCTGGCAACGTTGCCGGTTACCTACACGCTGTACCTTGCCGTACGCGACCCGGTTGCTTTTGCCCTCGGCGGCGCGACACCGCCGATGTTCCTGGCGTCGATCTGCTTCACCCTGGCGTTTGCCGTCGCGATCACGAAGTATCGGCTGATGCAAGTCGGCGAAATCATCAATCGGAGTGTCGTTTATTTCGGCATCAGCACGGCCGTGGCCATTCTCTACTACGCGCTGTTGATGTTGGGCAGCTTGTGGTGGGGCAGCCAGTTGCCGCGTCGTGGTCTGACCTACCAGTCGTTCGCCCTGATCACCGCAGTGGTCTTCATCCTAGCGCTTTTGGGCTGGGGACTGGACCGGCTACGTGCGGCCTTGGAGCAGCGTTTCTGGCGGGACAAGGGACAGCTGGACCGGGCGATGCGCAAGATGGGCGAGGCAATCCGCAGCATCACGGACGAACGGCGGGTTGCCCAGCGGATGTTGGAAGCGGCAGCAGATCTGCTGGGTGTGCGGCGTGCGGCCGTGTATGTGGTTGACGCAGACGATGAGGATGGCACGGGACCGTTGCGTCTGGCTGCGTCGCTAGGCGTGCCGCCAAGACAGCTCGTGCTGGACAGGGACCATCGCCTGGTGCGTGCTGCCCGGCGCGGCCCAGTGCTGGTGTCGGCACCGGATAGTGCCCTGGACAATGACCTGCGCGGCGAACTGGCGGCAATGCAAGCCGAACTCGTACAGCTGATTGAACTCGACGGCCGGGTAGCCGGCCTGCTGATCCTTGGTCGCCGCCAGCTTGGCCTGCCATTCCGCTCCGAGGAGGTCGCCTTCTTGTCGGCGCTGGGTCAGGTGACGGCACTGGCATTGGAAGGGGCACGCAGGCGGCGCCAAATCGATCGGCTTTCGCAAGAGTTACGTGAGAAGGTGGAGCAGATCGCCGAGCAGCAGCGGCGGATCCTTGTGCTGCAGAGCCAGTTGACCACGTCGCGGCCTGCACCACGCCGTGAGCCGACTTGCGAAAGTGTGCTGCGCCAGATTCGCGGCTCTAGTGCTGCTGTTCAGTCCATGCTCGACATGGCGCGCAAGGTCGCTGCGGTGGATGCCACGGTGCTCATCCGCGGCGAAAGCGGCACAGGCAAGGAGCTGTTGGCGCGGGCAATCCATGCGATGAGTCCTCGGGCGCACAGGCCGTTTGTGGCCGTGCATTGCGCGGCTCTGTCGCCCAGCCTGCTGGAAAGTGAGCTGTTCGGCCATGTCAAGGGTGCGTTCACAGGGGCGTACAAGGACAAGGTAGGCCGTTTCAAGCTGGCCGACGGCGG
The DNA here is from genome assembly GCA_026991575.1 of Planctomycetota bacterium. Taxonomy (GTDB): domain Bacteria; phylum Planctomycetota; class Planctomycetia; order JALXBF01; family JALXBF01; genus JALXBF01. The sequence continues at coordinate 8,732 of JALXBF010000173.1, forward strand.
CACGCTCTTCCTGGACGAAATCGGCGACATCAGCCTGGAGGTTCAGACCAAGCTGCTGCGCGTGCTCCAGGAGAAGGCCTTCGAGCCGGTCGGCTCGTCGCAGACCATCAAGGTCGACGTGCGCATCGTGGCAGCAACGAACCAGAACCTGGAGCGTCTCATCCAAGAGGGCCGCTTCCGCGAAGACCTCTTCTACCGGCTCAACGTCATCACCATCTACACGCCGCCGCTACGCGAACGGATCGAAGACCTGCCGGAACTGGTCGAGTACTTCGTGCACAAGTTCGCCGCGGCATGCGGCAAGCGAATCCGGGGGGTCGAGGACGAGGTGCTGGTGTTGCTGAAGTCGTACCACTGGCCCGGTAACGTTCGTGAGCTGGAGAACGTCATCGAACGGGCCGTAGTCATGTGCGACGGCGACACGATCCGCGTGACCGACTTTCCCAGGGAGCTGGTCCGGGCCGCGCTCGTCGAGGAGCACGCGCAGCAGGCCGGGCCCATCGCGACACGCCTCGCAACGGTCGCCACCGGCGGCGGTAACGGGAACGGTCGGCAGCGTAGGCAGCGGCGGCGGTATGGCTGGATCGACGCGCAGCTAGAACGCGAGGAACTGATCCGGGCTCTGCGCGCCGCCGACGGCAACAAGGCAGAGGCCGCCCGCCGACTCGGGATGCCCCGCAGCACGTTCATCAGCAAGCTAAAGAAGCACGGCATCCTCTAGCAAGCCGCCAGCTAGCGGTGGGGATGACAGACCAGGCTACAGCCGGCGGACTCGATCTGGATCGTCGGATGCTCAATCCCGTAGCGCCGGTGCAACTCGTCGGCGACTCGGGAAGCGAAATCCGGGTCATCCGGACCGCCGGGGATAACCAGATGCACCGTCAGCGCCGTCTCCGTCGTGCTCAGTGCCCACACATGCAGGTCGTGCACCTCGGTAACACCCGGCAGCCCCGCCAGGTACGCTCGGATCGCCTCCACGTCCACGTCCGACGGCACGGCATGCAGTGCAAGGTTGATCGCCTCGGTGAAGAGGTGCCAGGTGGCGTACAGAATGATGAAGCCGACCACTAGGCTGAGCAGCGGATCGATCCAGTAAGCGTTGGTCAGGTACATGATCAGGCCAGCCACCACCACCGCACCGGAAATCGCCGCGTCGGCGGCCATGTGCAGGAACGCCCCCCTGAGGTTCAGGTCCTGGCGACTGCCGCGCAGAAACAACAGCGCCGTGCCCGTGTTGATCACGACGCCGACTGCGGCCACGGCAAGCACAACCAGACCGGAGACTTCCGGCGGGTCGAACAGCCGCCGGATCGCTTCCCACGACAGTGCCCCCACCGCAACGATCAACAGCAGGGCGTTACCCAGGGCAGCAAAAATCGACGTGCTTCGCCATCCGTAGGTGCGGCGGTTCGTGGGACGAAGCCGCATCAGCGCGTGTGCCCCCCAGGCCATCAGCAGGCCAAGCACGTCGCTGAGATTGTGACCCGCGTCGGACAACAGCGCCAGCGACCCGATCCACAAGCCAAACCCGGCCTCCGTAACGATGTATACAACATTAAGGATCGTGCCCAGGGCAAATGCCCGATCATACCGCACCGCGTGATTGTGGTGGTGATGATGGCCCATGACTCGTTCTCTTCTCACACGCGCCACCAAGCACCTTCATTCTGATCCATTCCCTGCCCGCTGTCGATAGCGACCGGAACACGCCGCAATGGCGTTCCGTTACTGCGATAGAGCCGCCAGCGGCCTGATCGGGGCTCGTTGACGTTTCTGCCGGGTGGTTTAGCATTAAACCAGTGGGCCAGACCGCCCACGGCAAGCTGCGAACGCCCGCTGTGCCGTCCATAGCGCGGAGGAGTGGCAATGACTCAGCTTGAAGCCGCTAGGAAAGGCATCATCACGTCCGAAATGGAACGGGTGGCGGAACGCGAGGGGCTGGACGTCGAGTTGGTACGGCAAGAGATCGCTGCCGGTCGCCTGATCATCCCGGCAAATAAGGTCCACCTGCAGAAAGGCTTGGATCCGACCGGCATCGGCCTGGCCACCCGCTGCAAGATCAACGCCAACATCGGCAACTCGGCCGTCACCTCCAATATCGACTGCGAACTGAGCAAACTCCGCGTCGCCGTCCAGTACGGTGCGGACACGGTCATGGACCTGTCCACGGGGGGCGACATCGATCGGATTCGCCAGGCCATCATCGACAACTCGCCCATCCCCGTGGGTACCGTACCCATCTACCAGCTCGTTCAGGAAGTTGACGAGGTGGCGGACATTACGCCGCAGATGTTCCTGGACATGGTCGAGCGGCAGGCGAAGCAGGGCGTGGACTACATGACGATGCACGCCGGCGTGCTCCGGGAACACCTGCCGCTGACCATGAACCGCGTCACGGGTATTGTCAGTCGCGGCGGATCGCTGATGGCCGAATGGATGCTGCGCCGCGGCGAGCAGAACCTCATCTACACGCACTTCGAAGAGTTCTGCGAGATCATGCGCGCGTACGACGTGACCTGGAGCCTGGGCGACGGCCTCCGGCCCGGGTCGATCGCCGATGCGTCGGACGCGGCCCAGTTCGCCGAGCTGGAAGTACTTGGCGAGTTGACCCGCCGCGCCTGGGCAATGGGCTGTCAAGTCATGATCGAAGGTCCTGGCCACATCCCGATGGATCAAATCGAAATGAACGTGCGCAAACAGCAGGAGATCTGCCAGGGGGCGCCGTTCTACGTGCTCGGGCCCCTGGTCACCGACATCGCCCCCGGCTATGACCATATCGCCTCGGCCATCGGTGCCGCGATGGCCGGCTGGTACGGCGCGTCGCTGCTGTGTTACGTCACCCCGAAAGAACACCTGGGATTGCCCAACATCGAGGACGTCAAGGCCGGCGTGATCGCCTACCGGATCGCGGCCCACGCCGCCGATCTGGCCCGCCGCCGCCCTGGGGCACGCGACTGGGACGACGCACTATCGAAGGCCCGGTTCGAGTTCGACTGGAACCGCCAGTTCGAACTGGCAATCGACCCGGACACGGCGCGCGCCTACCACGACGAAACGCTGCCGGCGGAATTCTTCAAGTCGGCTGCGTTCTGCTCGATGTGCGGCCCTAAGTTCTGCTCCATGCGAATCACCCAGGACATCCGGCAACTCGCCACCAGCCTTGCGAGCACAACAAACCCGGAGCAGCGTTGACCCGTAGGAGATGAGTAACCCAGCCAGCTAGACGGTCGTCATCGCCCCCTGGCGCGGTACAATACGTTCCCAGCGACACGGCGGCATGTGGGTCCGTCGTTGGCCTGTGGCGATCGTGCGTCTAAAGGAAACACGACGTCCGGAGATGCGCCACGGAGCCGTTGTGTGCAGGAGCGGGCCGGTGCCGCAGCGGTTCTGTGGCGTTTTTTTCATAGCGGCTGGCCACGGCGCCCACCACACGCCTCCGGTTACCGAGACCTAACAAGCTCGCTGCTGCTGACCGGGCCACGCGCCGCCCCGAGAAACACACGCCGCACCTCAGAGCCACCGGCGCCAATCCCACACTGCTGCTCCAGGGGTAACGCGAACGCGCGGTGGTCACGGCACTGAGACACGCGTTCGTGCCGGGAGATTCGCCGCATTGAGCCGGCTCGCAAGAGGGTGCCCGCAGCCGGAACAGACCGTGACGGTTCCTGCGGACGCCACCGCGCTACGACGTCGAATGGCGACCGTTACCGCCGGGATCCTCGGAGACATGCTCGTCCGCCGCGATCTTCTTCTTGCGCGCCATCCGCCGCCGCTCACATTCCGGACACCGCTCTAATGAAATGTCGTAAGGCTTACCGCAGTCAGGGCAGCGGCCCGCGCTGCGACGCAGGATGGGCAAAGCGTTCTTCAGCTCCAGCCCCTCAGGGGTCGACTCACCAAACGTCTCGACCATTCGTTCGATCAAATCGATCAGTTCCCGCGTACGGCCCTCGTGCAGTGCCTCGCGCAAGTAGGCCAACGACCAGGCCGCCAGCATCTCGTCCAGCTTGCGCCGCTCTTTTGTCTCCAGCAACCCCACCAGCCGGTCCCTCAGATCCAGCACTCCCTGAGGATTCGCCTCCTGCTTGGCCGCCTCCAACTGCTCGGTCAACTCACGCACATGCTCGGCCCGCTCGGCATCCACCAGCTCCCGCACCCGCTCCAGCACGGCCCGATCCCGGCAAAGCCGTTCCAGCTCCTCCACCAACTCCTCCACCCGATCCCACTTCCGCTCCGCAACCGCAGCCTCCAGCTCCTTGACCCTGCGGCGCACCTCCGGATGGCTCCCTTCAGCAGCGGCCCCGTCCACCGCCGCGGCTACCCCCTCGTCCCGTTGCGCGGCGTCACCGCCGGCTAAGCCGCCGCGGACCGGAGCACGATGCGCGCGGGCTACCAGAAACCAGCTCACCGCCAGGCCAACTTGGGCAACCACCAACAGCCCGAGCACAGTAGCCCAGAACCGCGACCACAGCACGACCGGAGCACCACCATCCGGCACCAACCCCCACTCAGCCCACGCGGAAACAACCGCGACGACTAACAGGGCCAGGATCGCGCCAGTGATGCCAACCAGCAGGAGCCGTACGCTATGTTCGCGCATGCCAGTTGCCCAGATGTGCCTCGCTTGATGGTATCGCCTGTAGCCGCCCGTTACAGTCTACCAGCTTGCAACCGAACGATACGACGGCCCCGCGGCGCAACGAAGCCGAAACGAAGGGCCCGTCGCGCTGCTCAAGACGACCGTTACACTCGCAGCACGCCGCCGCACCGAACCGCCTGGCGGCAGATTGCACGACTCGGCGCCGCATCCGCTACGGACCAAACAGAATCCGACGGTGAGCTGCACAACGGCATGGCGTGCCAGTCGCCACGGACCTCTGGGCGAGCAACCGTAGCGGCTGGCACCGGCTTGACGGTGCACCGATATGTGACAAGCCGGCAGCCGCGTCGGTGAGCGCTTGGGCTGGCCGCAAGAGACGCCCCGGTACCGGCGGGTCGCAAACTGACCGTAGTCGGCACTCCTGCTTAAGTGCCGGCTGAGGCCGATCGTGGCCTCCGCAGTTGCTGCTCAGGACGAACGCCAGACTTGAGCCACTGTCGCAGGCTGGCAGAACCGATCGAGGCCTCGGGCTTACCCCGCGGGCTAACCGTTCTGCTCAACCGCCACGGGCGTGCCGCGATGGCAACCTCCTTGGCGGCTTTGCCTTAGGATGCCCACAGCCCCGCCGTGTTTACGCGGCCGCTTCCTGGTCAGCGGCTCGCAGCGCTTCAGGACGGATCTCGCCTGCTTCGTTGATGTCCTCCAGACGGACGGAGATCCGCTTCGAAACGCCCGACTCCTGCATCGTGACGCCGTAGAGCACGTCGGCGGCCAGCATGGTCTTCTTCGAGTGCGTGATCAGGATGAATTGCGATCGGTCCAGGAACTCCCTCAGCACGGCCGTGAACCGATCGATGTTCGCTTCGTCCAATGCCGCGTCGACCTCATCCAGGATGCAGAACGGGCTGGGCTTGGAGCGGAAAATCGCCAACAGCAACGCGACGGCCGTCAATGTTTTCTCACCGCCGGACAACAGTGAAATCGAACGCAGTTCTTTGCCGGGGGGCTTGGCAATGATTTCTACCCCGCTCTCCAGGACGTCGTTCGGGTCCTCGAGCACGATGTCGGCCTTGCCGCCGCCGAAGAGCTTGCGAAACAGCTCCTGGAAATGCTGTCGCACGCTGTTCAGTGTCTCAAGGAACAGCCGCTTGCTGTCCTCGTTGATCCGGTCGATGATCTCCAGCAGCGACGCCTGCGCAGAGAGCAGGTCTTGGCGCTGCTCCTGGAGCGTTCGCTCTCGCTGCTCGAGCTCTTCCAACTCGCTCAGCGCCTCGAGGTTGACCGAGCCCAGCGACTGGATTCTCTTCTTCAGTCGGCGTGCCTCCTGGCTGGCTGCCTCATAGTCGAACGCCTGCGGCGGCTGCTGCGTGGCGGCCAGTTCGCGTAGGTCGACCTCGTAGTCCTCCAGGATGCGCTCGACCAGGCTGCTGCGTCTGTGCTCCAGGTCCTGGTGGCGCAGCTGTTGTTCGGTCAGTTCCTCGCGCAGCGCGTTCTGCTGACGCCGAAGCGCTTCGACTTCGGTCGCGAGCTCATGCCGCTGCGCCCGCAGCGCTTCGCGCTCGGCGATCAGCCGTCCTACGTTGCGGACCAGCTGGTCCTTGGCGGCATAGAGTTCGGCAACCTGTGCGGTGGCAATCAGCAGGGCCCGCTCGGCGGTCTTGCGCTGTTTGTCGATGCGAGCCATTTCCGCAAGCGCTTCGCGTTTGATCCGCTGCCGCTCGGCCAGGTCCTGGCGCGCCGCATTCAGCTCGCGTTCCAGTGCCCGAAGTCGCTCGCGCTCCTGGGCCAGCGCGACTCTCAGGTCCTGAAGCTCCACCTGACGTGACTCGCGCTCCTGGACCAGTAACTCACGGCGGGCCTGAAGCTCGGCAATCGCCTCACGCAGTCGCTGCTCTTGCTGCTGTTGGTCACGTTCCCGTGACCGCTTTTCGGCCAGCTCCGCCGAGAGCCGGTCGAGCTCTTTGCCGAGCAAGTCCATCTCGCTATGAAGCAACGCAAGCTCGTCACGAACGCCGTCGCATTGCTGCTGCCGCTGGGCTACGGCCCGCTCCAGCTCGCTCATACGGTCAGCCGCTTCACGTTGCTTGCGTCTAGCCTCCTGCAGTCGAGCGGCAGCGGTGTGTAGTTCCTGCTCCAGCTGAGCAATCCTTCGCTGCTCGTTGGCCAACTGGGACCGCAACCGGTCCCGCTCCGCCTCCAGTTCGCGCATCACTGCTCGCCGGCTCACCATACCACCTTCAGCTTCCATCCGGCCGAGCACGTAGCTGCCATTCCAAGCGACGACGAGGCCATCACGCACGACCAGACACTGGCCCGGCCGCAGGCGTCCGGCCAGCACCGGGTCGAAGCGGTCCGCAACGAAGACTGAGCCGAGCAGCCGGTCCACGACGCAGCGAGCTGCCGGTGTGCAGCTGACGAGTCGGCTCAGCGGAACCGCCCCTTGCGGGGCCTCAGTCGCGGCGACATCCGTTGCCGCCGCTTCAACGAGCCGTATCGTCTGCGCAAGCTCCGCCGGCTCCAGCCGCTCGAGGAACCTGGCCACGTTGCGCACGACCAGGGCCTGCGTCAGTGAGCCCAGCACGCGGTCGACCAACTGGGCAGTCGCGACGTCCGCCTCGATCAATTCGCCAAGCACACCGATGACGTCGTCGCGTAGTTCCGGATCCTCCATCAGCTCCCGCACGGCTGGCAACAACTGGTCCTGCTCTTGGTCCAAGTTGCGGTACACCTCGAGCTTGCTTTCGCAGCCCCGCAGCACAGCGGCCAGCTCCGCCTGCTGCTGGCGAAGCTCGGCCAGCGTCTCCTCCGTGCTATGAACCACCTGCTCGATCGTTTCGACCTCATCCTGGCAGTGAGCGGCTTCGTTCTGGGCCGCGTCCAGCTGAGCACGCAGCGAGCTGGTTTCGGCGTCCAGCTCTTGCAGCTGTCGTTGCAACTGCTCCGCTCGAAGGCGGTAGCGATCGCGCTGGCTCTCCAGCGTGCGTTGCTGGCTTTCGAGAGCGGCAATTTCGTTGCGGCAGCGAGTCAGTTCGTGGGCTTCGTCGGCCAGCGCTGCCCGCCGCTCGGCCAGCTCATCGTCAAGGCGGCGCAGTTCGGTAAGCAACTCCTGGAGCGCCTGCTCCTGGCCGCTCAGCCGCCGCTGTTTGCCTTCGATGCGGTCGTGCTCATGCCGGTAGGTTTCCTCCAGCTGGGTGAGTCGCTCCGTTAGTTCGCGGCACTTTGCCCGCGCCTCCAGCCAACGGTGTCGGCTCTGCTCCAGGGCCGCTTCCAGCTCACGGCAACGGGCCCGTTCATGCTGGATGGTGCTTTCCAGACGGGCAATCTGCTGCCGCGTGTCACTCAGTTCCGCCTCTTCGGCACGGATGGTGCGGTCCAGCTCTTCGAGCTGCCCGTCCAGCTCCAGCTCGCGACTCGTAGCCGCCGCCAGCTTCGCTTCCAGAGCGTGGGCCTGGTCTGAGAGTTCCCTGATGCGATCCTCCAGCATCGTCAGCTGATCGCGCAGGCGGACGTAGTCGACCAGGCCTAATTGGAGGCGAAGTTCACGGAGTTGCTGGGACAGCTCGCGGTAGCGTTCGGCCTTGCTCGCCTGGCTCCGGACGGTCTTCAGTCGGCGGCGCACCTCGTCGAGGATGTCGTTAAGGCGGGTGAGGTTCTGCTCGACCTTAGCGAGCTTGTTAAGCGCTTCCTGTTTCTTGAGCTTAAAGCCGCGGATGCCGGAGGCCTCCTCGAAGATGAGCCGCCGTTCGCGGGGCGACGCTTGCAGCAGCGCGTCGACCCGCCCCTGCTCGATAATGCTGTAGGTTTGGCTGGATGTGCCCGTGCCGACCAGCAGCTCTTTAATGTCGCGCAGCCGGGCCGGCTTGCGGTTGATCGAATACTCGCTCTCGCCAGAGCGGTACACGCGTCGCGTGATGGCGACCTCGTCGCCGTCGAACCGCAAATAGCGGCGACGGTTGTCAATGACAACAGTCACTTCGGCGAACCCCAGCCCTTTGCGCGTGCCGGAGCCATGGAAGATGCAATCGGCCATTTCCTTCCCACGCAGGCTCTTGGCCGATTGCTCTCCGAGCACCCAGCGGATCGCGTCCACAACGTTGGACTTGCCGGAGCCGTTCGGACCGACAATCGCCGTGATCCCCTGGCCGAATTCGAAGACCGTCTTGTCCGCGAAGCTCTTGAACCCCCAGAGCTCCAGTCGCTTTAGCATCGTGCGTCGCGCCGTGAGGACTACTTGCTACTTTTCTTGTTCCGGCGGAATAGCCGGTCAAAGAAGCCGGGTTTCCTCAGGTAGCGGCTGTCGTCCTTGCTCCGCGCACCGCCCACGGGCCGTTCTGCGGCCGCCGGGCGGACCTGGCCGCTGGTCGGCCCCGACGGACGGTGCCAGCTGAAGACACGGAACAGGAATGGTACGGGCGTGTTCTGAGCCACCTGTTCCGGCCCCAAACGCCGCAGCCGTTCGATAAGCCGGGCCGGGTCCGGAACGGCGTCCACCGCCAATTGTCCGGGAAGATTCAGGTTCTTGTCAGCCAGCTGGAGCATTTCCACAAGCTCCGGATAGCGGGCTCCTAGCTTGGCCACCTCCCGGATGACAGTAGCTATCTCCAGCGAGACCGGTTCTTTGACCGGCGGTCGGCCCACGGCATAGCGCGTGACCAGCACCGCACGATCGCCCGTGTTCGCCGTCAAGAGAATATCGTCCCCAGCACGCAGGGTCAGGGGTGTCAGGAACCGCTGACGTTCACCGAAGAGAACAATCTCCGGCTCGCCCCTGGTGGTGACGTGAATCAGAGACGGGCCGCTGCTGGGCACAAGGTGCAGTCGGATGTGCCGGTCGATCAGCTCACCGCGCGTTGCCGGCGAAAGCTTGTCCTGCATCCGCAACGCGCGAAAGGCACCGTAGCGCAACTCCGCTTCCGCATCTTCGTTCATCAGAGCGCGCAGCTCAAGCCGGCTTGCCGCCTCATCTAGCGTCGCCAGGGCCGACAACGCATGCGCGCGATACGCACGGTCAATCCTGGCGACATCCGCCAGCGGCTTGGCAGCCGCCGGATCACCCAGGTAGGCCAGCGCCTCGGCCGCGAAAAACCGCACGTCCACGTTATCCGAGGACAATGCCTCTTTCAGTACCGGAATCGCTCGCCTGCCGATCCCTTCCAGTGCGATCGCGGCTGCCGCAGCAGTGGCCGGCTGCTTCAGTTCGTCCGCCAGCCGCTGCAGCCGCATCTGAAGCGCCTGCTCCGTGTGCTGATCGCGCCATAGCGGGATCGACCGTACTACCGTCAGGAACCGGGCCGGGTTGTGCTCGTAAACGGGGGGCACCCTGAGCTCAACCTGCGTGTCATCCTTGGCGACGGCCACGTCCTTGCCACCCGGGCCGCGAATCGGGAATCTGTCGTTGATTCGCCGGGCAATGGCCACGGTGTAGCGGGCTGAGCGGTACCGGTTTCCAGTGAGCAGATGGAAGCCACGATTCGTCAAGCTGACGACACCACCTGAGATGATGCCACGGCGCGGATCGCCTTCCTCAGTGTGAATCGGGCCGGTGGCCAGTGCCATTTTCTTGCCACGCACCACACCACCTGCAATGCCGGCAGCTTCGTAGAGAACCGTCTCCAGCAACCAGCCGCCACGTAGGCTGGTCGCCTGATCACCAGGCAACAGAAGCACCGCGGCATCGACACGATCCCCCCTCCGAGCTCCGGGCGGGATCACGGCTCGCACCAGCACCAGCGCCGTACGGTCGGATCGCAGGATGGACTCCGCCCCCTGAACGCCGCGCTTTTTCATCAGATGCAGCAGCTGCGTACGCGCCTCTGACGGCGGTGGATTGCTGCCAGTACCACGGAGACCAACCACCAGACCGTAGCCCTGGACCGGCAAGCCCTCCATGCCGCCGATAACAGTGACGTCCCCGATCGTCTGTCCTGACCTACCGCCGTCGGCTGCGTCCAGTCGGTGCAGGTTGAGGCCAACGGTCGCCGCTGCAGCAAGGAACACCGTTACGACCCTGGCCTCGGTGACCCGCCCGGCACTAGCTCCCTGTAGCATCGCTTCTCCCCATTGCTTCGATCCATCGCTCCCGCGCACGCTGCGCGCAAGACCCCCGATCTCTCCCGCACGCTAAGGTTCTGCCCGCAGCTCGTCAAGGACAGCATCACGGCAAAAACTTGCCCTGCTCGTACAGGACGCCTGACCGTCCCCGATCGGCCGACTCCCATGACCGAAGGCGGTGCAGTGTACGAAAACCTGTGCCCGCGCTCGGCTAGCGAGCGCACCCATCGAGCAGGAACCGACGGCGACCGGAACCGACGAGCGTGGCCGGACAACCGGGTGAGAGGGGTGATTCGCAATCTTTCACCGCCGGAGGATGACGTTTATCGCCACACAGCCCCTTGGCGAAACACACTGCCCTACCATAGCTAACTGTCTGTCCGGGAAATGCTTGGCGCACAAGATTGCCTGCATCGGGGAGGGTTGCGATTTGGCTAGCTGAACCCCGACGCACGGAGGCGCCCCATGGACGGGCGTTAGCATCGCTGGGCACGAATTCTGGCGTTGATCGACGCGATTGTGCAGTCCCTGGGTGTTGGGCCGCGGTCTGGCCCGGGTCGGCGCGGTCGTCCGGCCACATCGCTGAACTAGATCTGCAACGCAATCCGGCGTCGGAACAAAGGATTTTCGGGCAGCTTCTCACGGATCTACGGGGCGCTGTTCACCATCAATGGTGGCGAAGCCATTGACGACACGAGTTTCTGACCAACGCACATCGTGCGGGCACGCACCCTATGCGTTCACGCTGCCGGGCGGTGATCCATGACATAGCGAAGTGCAGCAGAGCGTAGCACAACCTGGCTAACGCACCTGCTTTGGGCGCAGGAAGTCGCTGGTTCGAATCCCGCCGCCCCGAGTCAGACGAAGCCGAAGAGGCTGTGACCCAGGCAAGCTCCTGGGCAGGGAGAGATATGGCCTGCGGCCGCTAAAAATGGCACCCTGGACAGACGCGGAGCACGTTGGTCAGGGAGGGTTCTGTCGTGTCGTGCAGGCCAGAGGCATCCCCTGCGTGCCGTAGGGTTCTCCCAAAGTTCGAGACGCTGACGGATGAACAGCTGATCGACTTCCGCCCGAAGCCCGAGCAGAAGACAGACCGCCAATGAATCCACGAGCTGCTCTCCGCTTTGCGAAGCGGTCACAGCGTCTCCACGTTCTCATTGTGTTGGCCGTGTGTCTTTTCGGCAGCGGCTTCGTCGAACCGGGGTTGGCCGATCCGCCAGTTAACCAGTCCACACGAGTCCCGCACGGCCAACGCGCGCCGGCCACGCCACCCGACCACCCCTATGCCAGGGCCATTCTGCTCGTAGGCCCTATCGATCCGCAGCTACGCGAAACATTGGAGAAGTGGGAGCAGATGGCCCCCGACTCGCCGGCGGCGCGCCGTTTGAGGTCTCGCTTCAGGGCCGTCATTGATCTAATCGAGCACCACAAATCGCCGAAAGCAGAGGACTTCCGTGGAGCGCCAGCGACTCATCCCCCGGAGACGCTCTCCAGGCTTGCGGATTCAGACGCGTCGGACCGGCTCGAGGCTGTAGCTAACGTGGCCTGGCTGGAGGCACGAGCACGGTTGCTGCAGGGTAGTCGCGGGGACGCGATACGTTTGGTCGGCGCGGTGCTTGCTTTCAGCCGGTGGGCCGGGGACAAATTCGGCATGTTTGCGTTCCTTTCCTGTGCCACGACACACAGAAACGGAGCCGAGCTTCTCGCCCGGTGGCTTCCGGGCATGACCGAGGATGAGTTGGCCCTGCTCGAAAAGGTCCTGAGGGAACTTCCTCCGCCGCCGGACGTCGTCCGTGTCCTACACTATGAGGCTCGACAGGCGCAATGCGACATCGAAGAGCTCGAGGAACTGTTCTTGGAGTGGCTCGAGGAGGCTCGTCAGGCAGGGCTCGTGCAAGAGCAGTCGGTACAACTGACAAAGAAAGTATTCGCGTTCCGGGAAACGCCGGAATCCCGGTTGATCAGCGCGCAAAAGCAGTGGGTGAAAGATCTCGAGGCCATCCTTCGTAGTGGGCGACCCGCAGAGTGGGCGGAACTGCTATCCCGCACCGCAATGCCCGTGATCGAAGACTGGAGGGACGAGCTGTTACCATTCTTCCCGGAGTTACGTGATCGAGGCTGGCTCCGGAACCACATGTACGTGGTCTACCCCGTCCGTTCACTGATCTACCGCATCTGCCGGCGACTGAACTGGGATCCAGGACTGGCAAAGAAGAAGAGGGGGCGGCCCTTGGCTTTGCTGGTAGCGCGGCTGGATCCGAGACTCGACGCGTGCGTAGCAACGCTCTGTATTTCTCTCATCTTTGCCCAAGCGTATCCCATCTTCCTGCGAGCTGCCGTTGAGCACCTTCGCGAGGATCAGCCGGACTCGCTTACCGAGCTACACTCACTTGGCCTAACGGCTCGCATCGTTGCCGACAACAATGGGTTCACGATACGCACCAGCCCAGGGAATCTGGAGCTTCGCGTCATGTTGCGCAAACGGGAAACGGCGCAGATGTCTGGCGAGACGCAGTTCTAAGGGGCGTCCACGGTGAGGCGTGCTATGAACCCAGGGACCCTGCTGCGGACTGCCATGCGATTGGCCGTGCTGGTTGTTCTCTGTGCCCCTTTGCCTACCACGCAGGCTGCAGATAGCGGGCACCACGCATGCGATGCAACCACTTCGTGTCGCAAGGTGCCGTCTGCAGCACGAGACTCCTGTGAGTGCATACGCGTGCTGGATCTCGTAGGACCCGTCGATGTCACACTGGTTCGAGAGACGGAAGGTTGGGCCGAGATTGCTCCCGACTCCGAGGGCGGTCGTCGGGTGCGCAGCCGCCTTGCTCATGTCTTGCATGCCATGAAAAGAATACCCCCGGACAAGTGCAGGACGCCCCAGGAACTGAAGGAGACTGCTCCGACTTCTCCTCGAGCGCAGCTATCCGATGGCCAGGCTAGCCGGCGGCTTCGAACGGCCGTCCGAGTAGCGTTGCTCGAGGCGCGCGCCAGATTTCAACGAGGCGACCATGCCTCCGCGATACAGCTCATAGCCTCAGCGCTGCGTCTGAGCCGTCGAGTTGCAGCACATTTCGGCGTCCTCACAATAGCGGCGTGCGCAGGTGCACACTCGGAAGGCGCCGAGCTATTGGCGCAGTTCGTTCCACATTTGACCGAGGAGCATCTTGGCCTCGTGCAGACAATGATGCGTCGTTTGCCACCGCCGCCCAATCCGTTCGACGCGCTACGGTACGAGGCCACGGTTGGCGTGGCGCGTCCTGAAGAATTGCGAAGCCTGGTTTCCGAGTTGCTCCACGACTTGCGCAGGTATGGACTGGTCCGCGCACAGTCTGTTGAACTAACACTAGCGGTGCTGCGCTTTGACCAGGTGCCACTGGCCGAATTAGCGTCCGTCCAGCTCCGCTGGGTGCGCCGCCTCGAGGCTACCCTTCGTGACCACCCTCCGACCAAGTGGTACGAGCTGGAAAACGAGCTCGCTGCGCGGGAGCTCTCCGCGTGGAAGGAGGAATTACTGCCGTTCTTCCCTGAGCTACGCGAACCCGGATGGTTGCGGCAGCATATCGAAGAGCTGTATCCGGCCAATTGCTTGCTGAATCGCATCTGCCGACGACTGGACCGGCAACCGCAACTGGCCACGGGAAGGCTGGGCCGCCCACTCGCTCTGCTGATAGCGCAGCTGAACCCACTGCTCGCTGCAGGACCGGTCGGCATGCTGCTGATTGGAATCGAGGGCCAGCCTCTGCTGGTACTCGGGGCAATCGAGCATCTCCGCGGCCATCCGACCGAATCGCTTACCGAGCTACGCCGCCTTGGCCTGACGGTCCATATCGTTCCCGACAACGATGGGTTCACGATACGCACCGAACCACAGGAATTGGAGCTTCGTGTGATCTTGAAGCAACAGGCAAGGCTCCGGGAATAGTCAGGGTTCGACACGTCTGTGCCCAGGTTGACAATGCTGCCATTGACGCTGGCCCGCGCCGTGGTAGCTCGGCAAAGCAAAGCAATGGCGCGGAGGGTAAGCGAAGTCCGACAGATGGCGTAGCCGACACGCGCACGGTTGATTCCTGCACCGGGGCAGTCTCGCACCGCGACGCCGGAAACACCATCGCTTCTGCCAGCTACCTCTCGGGCGCGGCGCACTACCTCTGCTGGCCAGCAACAGCATCGCGTCAGCAGGGTTTCCGGCCCGTGGGGCGCCCGGCGAATCACGCTTGCGTATACGACCCCCGTCTGGCAGACGCTCTACAACGGGGCCGACGAACTGATCGCAACCATCGATCGGCTGGGGCACCAGATCAGCTACGGCTACGATGCCGCGTCGTGGGTGACGCTGATTGACCATGCATACATTGACATTGCATACGTCGATTCGCAGGGCAAAGCCAGCTTGCGGTCGACGACCGCGGCGGCAGGGCAGAAGAGAAAGTCAAGGGATTCCATCTACCCCATTCAATTAAGCTCCAGCAAGGGGGTGTAGAGTCCCGCCAGCACAGTTGGAGTCCGCTGCGGGGCCGGTCCGGCTCCCGCTTCGCCTCCCACCAACACCACGCCCGGCACAACGCAGCCATTGGCTCGACGCCAGGCCCAGCCACCGGCTCCGCACCCGGCAAGCGGCAAATAGTCAAACGTCCCCTGATGCCCCGAGCAGGCTTCACCTCTTCCACCGCGGGTATCCGCATCCCTCGCGGCCTCCGAAGTTCTCCCGCGGCGCTCACGCACACTGGGCAGCACAGCCGGTCTCGAGCCGACCGGCCAAACGGAATTACGGCCGATCGAAACGATCGGCCCACCAGCCCAACCGCCCACCGTGCCATCCCTACGCAGCACCACCGAGCCGCATCCTGTCCGACCAGCGCCGCGCGCGCGGCGCGCGCTCACCCTCATCTCCCGACTAACGCCGCCACAGCGTTTACCCTAACACCGCACCACACCGCGACATGCATCCATGCCTCACACCCGCCGCCCGCTTTGGCACGGCATGTGCCATATGCGTCCACCATGACAAACACCAACCCCGCCCCGCGCCCAACTGTACACCGGGCGCGGGAACAGGGCTGCCTGCGGCCGGCCAACCGTAGCCACGGCTGCACCGACCAGGTCACCAGCAGGAGTCTGCGATACGGCTACAACTCACTGTTCAAGACAACTGACGGTGGCGGACGATGGGCATGCATGACAAAGCCTACAGACAGTTGTTCGCCAACCCCGAAGTGGTCATGGAACTGCTCTCGGTCCTCTTCCGCCTCCTGTGGGACCGGCCAGTGCCGATTCAGAACCTCTATCGCGCTGCGGAAGGCCATGTGAGTCGGCGTGCGGACCGATCGCGGCTGGCAGACCTGGTGTGGGTTGCGGAGGTGGAGGGCCGGTACGTGGTGGTGGTGCTTGAATTCACCCGCACCGTGGAGCAGGACATGCTGGGTCGCATGATGGAGTACATGGCGCTGGCGTGGCGGTCGGTGAGGCGGGAACTGTTGTCGCGTGGGGTGCCGGCGGTGCCGTTGGTGGTCGGGGTGGTGATTTACAATGGAGAGGAGCGTTGGACGGCGGCGGAGTGGATTGGGGAGAGATGGCGCGGCCCCAGCATTGGGTACGTCCGGATCGACGTCTGGCACGATCCGCTGGAGCGGTGGGCGGACTGTCCGCTGATCAGCTATGCGTTTCGGCTGCAGCGGGAGGAGGATCCGGAGCGGGTGGTCGAGTTGCTGCGGGAGTTGGCGACGCACCTGCGGGCACATGGTTTGGCTCATCTGGAGCCTTCGTTTGCGTACTTTGCGGGGTCTGTGGTGTTGGGTGGAGAGTTAACTGAGGAGGAGTTGTCGGCCATGTCGAAGATCGAAGAGGTCAACACTCGATTGGAACAGCTCAAGGAACGATGTCGACAGCAAGGGTTTGAAGAGGGCCGTCAGCGCGGATTTGAGGAGGGGTTTGAGGAGGGGCGTGAGCAAGGGCTTAAGGAGGGACACCAGCAGGGCTTTAAGGAGGGCAGTCAGCACGGCTTTGAGGAGGGGCGTCTCCAAGGGCTCGCAGAGGGTCAGCGATTAGCATTGGTGTCGGTTTTGGAAGCGCGTTTCGCGCCGTTACCCCAGTGGGCACGCGAGCGGATCGAGCAGGCAGGCAGCGAAGAACTGAACGCGTGGATTCGTCGCGCGGTAACGGCCGAGTCCCTCGAACGCGTCTTCGAGAACGACTGAAACACCTCTGACCCGGAGTTTCAGATCTATGCTGGCGGGGTAGGCGCACGGTCCGCGCGGCGACAGCTTGGGATCCGGTGTCCACTCTATCGGTAGATGGTTCGCCGCGTGCGCAAGCGATACGGTCACGCAGCCCTTCACCACTGGGTGCTCTGGTTCGCCCCAGCCCGGCGAGCACCGAGCAAACCGCCGTCCACGGCGTCGGGGAATCTTTCGTGGGGGAGAAACACGAACAAAGCTCGTACGGCTCGCGCTACCCATCAACAGAGCGGCAGGGGGGCATAGAGCCTCCCTGCCGCGAGTTCACGGTAGCTGGCGAGGTGAACCGTCCCCGGACGCCGGCAAAACCAGCTGCCAACGCACCCGAAACCAACCCGCCAACGCGAAACACGAAAAAGGCAACGACCTCCCTCACGCACGGGGTAAGATACCCCCCTCCCGTCGGGTGCATCCGCATCCCCGTAGGCTCAGATCATCTCCGGCAGCACCCACGCGCGCCAAGCAAGGCATCCGGTCGAACCAACCTGCCAAAAGGGATTGCGCCCGATGAAAACGATTCGCCCGCCAGCCCAACCGCCCAGCGTGCCATCCCTCCGCAGCACCACCGAGCCGCATCCTGTCCAACCAGCGCCGCGCGCGCGGCGCGCGCTCACCCTCATTTCCCAACTAACGTCATCAGAGGGACCCCCATAAGGCATTGTCGCACAACGACCTGTCTCCACGCCTCACACCCGCCGCCCGCTTTGGCACGGCATGTGCCATAAACACTCACCATCACAAACACCAACCCCGCCCCACGCCCAACTGTGCACCGGGCGCGGGGACAGGGCCGCCTGCGGCCGGCCAACCGTAGCCACCGCTGCACGCACCAGGTCGCCAGCAGGAACCTGCGATACGGCTACAAGTCACTGTCACAAGACAACCGACGGTGGCAGACGATGGGCGTGCATGACAAAGCGTACAGACAGTTGTTCGCCAACCCCGAAGTGGTCATGGAACTGCTGTCGGTCCTCTTCCGCCTCCTGTGGGACCGGCCGATGCAGATTCAGAACTTGTATCGCGCTGCGGAAGGCCATGTGAGTCGGCGTGCGGACCGATCGCGTCTGGCGGACCTGGTGTGGGTTGCGGAGGTGGAGGGCCGGTACGTGGTGGTGGTGTTTGAGTTCACCCGCACGGTGGAGCAGGACATGCTGGGCCGCATGATGGAGTACATGGCGCTGGCGTGGCGGTCGGTGAGGCGGGAACTGTTGTCGCGTGGGGTGCCGGCGGTGCCGTTAGTGGTCGGGGTGGTGATTTACAATGGAGAGGAGCGTTGGACGGCGGCGGAGTGGATTGGGGAAAGATGGCGGGGCCCCAGCATTGGGTACGTCCGCATCGACGTCTGGCACGATCCGCTGGAGCGGTGGGCGGACAGTCCGCTGATCAGCTATGCGTTTCGGCTGCAGCGGGAGGAGGATCCGGAGCGGGTGGTCGAGTTGCTGCGGGAGTTGGCGGCGCACTTGCGGGCACATGGTTTGGATCATCTGGAGCCTTCGTTTGCGTACTTTGCGGGGTCTGTGGTGTTGGGCGGGGAGTTAACCGAGGAGGAGTTATCGGCCATGTCGAAGATCGAAGAGGTCAACACTCGGTTGGAACAGCTCAAGGAACGATGTCGACAGCAAGGGTTTGAGGAGGGGCGTCTGCAAGGGCTCGAAGAGGGCCAGCGATTAGCATTGATGTCGGTCTTGGAAGCGCGTTTTGCGCCGCTACCCCAGTGGGCACGCGAGCGGATCGAGCAAGCGGACAGCGAAGAACTGAACGCGTGGATTCGTCGCGCGGTAACGGCTGAGTCCCTCGAACGCGTCTTCGAGAACGACTGAAACACTGACCCACAGCTCCAGCTCCCGGCTGGCCGGTCGGATACACGGTGCCCTCGTCGGCGATGTTTGGCCTCTTGCAGCCACTCAATCAGCAGCTCGTTCGCAGTGTGTGCAAGCCATACGCGGAAGGACACCTTCGCCACATCTCTGGAGCAATTCGTGAACCGAAAGGTTCACGGATCCGGCGTGCCTGAGCGGGATAGGACTAGCAGGCACCGGTTGCCCGGGGCCCGCCCCCACCGAACTGGACGCACGGTTCTCCCGCACCCGGCTCTACAGTCGGCGGCCCTACCACAAAGGAGACTTCCCTGAGGCGGTTAGCCACGCGGGACGGCCAGCCGTGTTCGACTTAAAAACGACCGAGTCACCTTCTGCGCGGGTCGCCTCCAGGCCCAACGACGCACACCGGGCTGGGACCTCACCATCTCACACGCCGTCACCCGAGGCCGCCGGGAGACAACCTCCAGCTTCACGGCCATCGCCAGAGCCTCACTCCAGCCGCGCCACCTTCTTCAGCCATCCCGAGCACTCACGCTGGTACCCGTCTGCCGCTGCACCTTCCGCTCGCCTCCACCTTCCTGGGGCCCTTCCCTCCACGGGCATGAGCCGGCTCTCTCGCTTGCTTGCGACCCTCTGACTCCTGATGGGCCGCTCCTCCTGTCGGTTCGGTGCTCTGGCTCGCTTCGGTCCGCCAAGCACCACGCGGATGGCCGGGGGACATCTTACAGGGCCCACCCTATACCCTGATGTACCGCAGGCTCCTCGCGTCCCCTGCCGATCAGGCCTCCGTCGTTCACGTCATCGGACCTTCCGAGCATTCCGCCCCCAACCACCCCACGTCGCCATCCGGATCGGTCTGTCTTCCCCGGATGCTGACCTGGCCTTCCGACAAGGCATCTTGGGCTTCGCCACTACCCGGCAGGTTCGACACGACGTCAGGCCGAATCGGGTTCCTCTCGTCCGGACTACTCGTTCGCCTCCGGTTGCTCTCCACGTCCTCGTCAGGGGCCGTGTAACAGCAGCACCCCCGCCAAGGGAATGGGCGGCCCAGGCAGGCTACTCCAATCGGCGGGCGGGTGGCCTTATGTCCCCCGCCCGCAAGGTTGATGGATAGCGCGGGCGCACCTCCAAAAGATTTTCTCCTTCCGGGCCGCGGGCGGGTCGATCCCGCCCGCGGCCCGGGTGGTCCGATTCCCTTGGGCAGGCGCTGTACACAGAGAAACTGTGCTGTCGTCTCGGAGGGAGCGCGGTGCCACCTCGCCGACGCCGCGGACTGCCGTCCGCGGCGTCGGGGCCTTTTCAAATGGGAAACAGAAAAAAACAAACCTGGCACCGCCCGTGCTACCCATCAACACAGCGGCAGGGGGGGCATGAAGCCTCCCTGCCGCCCATTGAAGCACGCTCCCGGGTCGAGTGGGCCGTCCCCTGGGCGGCGTTCCTGCTCTTCCGCCCGTCGCAAGCGCCCAGTTACCAGCGCCGACACGCTGCGCTATGAGTACGACGTCCTGCACCGGCCGGTGAAGGCGATCGATCCCCATGAGGACACCGACCCGACAAACAACCCCGTCTGGCAGACGCTCTCCAACGCAGCCTACGAAGTCATCGCAACCATCGATCCGCTGGGCAACCAGACCACGATCGCCTACACCCTCACCGGCATGGTCGCCGCGGTCACTGACCCCTTGGGCCGCACGACGCGGTACCGCTACAACGCCCGCGACTGGCGGACGGCCATCATCTTGCCCGATGGCGACAGCGACCCGAACAACAACCCGGAGATCACTTTTGGCTATGATGAGGAAGGCAATCTCATCTCGCTGACCGATGCCGACGGGAACACGACCCAGTGGCGGTTGGATGCCGTGGATCGGGTCATCGAAGAGATCAACGCGCTGGGACTGAGCCGCTTCTTCGAGCACGATGCCGCCGGACAGCTGACGGCCGTCGTCGATCGCAACGGACGGCGGCGTGAGTTCGATTACGACCTCGACGGCCGCCGCACCGCAGCGAAGTGGCTCGACGGCCAGGGCCAGATCGTCTTCCAGATCAACTACACCTGGGATGCCGCCAACCAGTTGATCGGCGTCTCCGACCCGAACCAGACCTACACGCTTGCCTACGACGACGCCGGCCGCATCATCAGTCTGGACAACACCGGTAGCCCCTCGATCTACCCGGTCATCCAGCTCACCAACACCTACGACGATGCCGCCAACCGCATCCGCCTCACCGACAACTACGGCACCGAGTTGCGGTACGAGTATGACAGCCTGTCGCGCATGACGCAGGCGGACTTGATGGAATGGCAACTACGTGCCGCGTTGGCACCACACGCTTTCCGACCCGTACAGGTGGACAACCTTTCCGAGGAAGGAAAAGATCATCTGGACGACACTCTACATGCGCTACTTTACGCACAAGAGAGTACTCCAGCAGATCATGCGCATCCCGTGGGCGTATGATGGCGCCGCTGCGGGTGCGGTGTACGGGGGTGTCTCCGGCTACTACGGTTACTAGGGTTCCAACCGCCCTGGAGGTTTGCACCGTGCCGCTCTTTCTCGGCTGTTGGCGAACTCCTCTGAAACACGTAGAACGTGTCGCACTGGCCGCGTGGCGCCGAAGTCTGGCACCCGAGGCACGTGCTCTGCTCCGCCGGCAACTAGCGGTTCGCACCGCGATCTCCCGCGACCTTCGCGGAAAGTGCGTCTCTTTCGGCGTCGGACACACAGGCGTGCCAAAATTCCCGAACACGTCGGAAGCGCACGCGGCCCGGGTTGTCATGAAGGCCAGCGTTGCCGGCCCAATCCGGTTACGGTGCGACATCTATTGTTGTGCCGGATACCTTTTCGAGCTGATTTTCAGCCGGCCTACGGCCGACATCCAGAGAATAGACCTTTCTAGTATTCATGTGGACCTCTACGCCAATCTGCTCGAAGCGGAAGGTGAGCCCACGGCACTATCGGTGCGCGATATGAATCGCCTAGCTGACCATTTTGCGATCGGCCCTATCGATGACGCAAGGACTCCCGCTCCTGCACGCCGGCTAGACGCGTTTCGGCGGGCCTGGGTTGACGTCCTCCCGCACGATTACCTTCAGCTGTGCTCGTGGTGTGACTCTATTACAAGCGGCCAGTGGCAGTTCTTGGGAACTACAGCCTACCTGGTTGCTTTTACCGAAGACATCAACCTTCTCGTCCTAGCTTCTGGTCCTAACGGGCTCATGCTAGCGGTGCGTGTGCCGGCGACTCGGGACACTGTCGTGGAACTATACGAACATGACACGCCCGTTCCAATCGGTCAGTGGGATGGGTTTGTGGACGCTTTCCGGTATGTCTGCTCAGGGCTGTCTGGTCCGAACAGCGCCCCGGCATTTCGTCGGGGCTGACACATCCGAAATCGTGAAAGGGGATCGCGTACAGAGCTGTTGTAGCAGGCCGATCCTGTTCGCTCCGTTTTGCATGCAGACCGAATCGATGCTCCCCTCGGGGTAAGGGTCCCTTGGAGTCAGGACAGGGCCTGGCGCATTTGCTAGTGCCGTCGTCGGCGCTGGCACCAAACGCCGAATGCGCATCTGCTCCTCCCGAAATGAGAGATCCAAGCTCCAGTGCAGCTGGTTCTCGGTCGACCAGCGCTTACGAAGTGCCTTCGCATGGGGTCGGCATCCGGCTCGTTGCTGGATACGTGGTAGCCCACGTGCTCTATCCCCCGCCCAGAACACTGGCAAATCGTCTCGGTTGTCGCCAGTGCGATCGTTCTGATGCTCTGCCAGCCAGGCAGCGCGCGGATCTCGGCCGGTGCCGGCGTCGCCGTCGCGCAACGAGTCTCCCGACGGCCATGCCCACGATCCTGCTGGCAGCACCTCGGAAGTCTGGACAGCTTCCCTCTTTCGCCCATGGCCATAAGATACTCCCGCACCCTCAGATAAAGCGTCGGCTGGTTTGCCTTCAAGGTCAGCACGTACTTCCACACGTTCGCCACGATCGGTTCGACAATGTGCGCGTGGCAGCCAGCCGCGTCGCTCGTCACACTGGCGCCATTCAGTTCGAGCGAATCGATTAGATGCGGCATCACCACCGTCTCGTTGGTATACGGCTCGGCACCGACCTGGCGCAGCGCCACCGCCTCCTCCGTGGCCCATGCTGTAACCACCTGCAGCACCGCTCCCCCAGCCCGCCCACGCTGCGCCCGTCGCGACGCCATCCCGTCTATCGCCCCCAACGACTGAGCGACCTCCCACGGCGGGCACGCAAGTCCAACAGCTACTCCGTCCACGCCCCGATCAACTCCTCAGGGTCCACGCCCTGAAACACGTGCGCAAACGTGTCATCCGACGGAATCCCATGCGGCAAATCCAGCGACCTGCGAAAAAAACGCCTCTTCTCATGCAGCAACATGTCACGATTGCCTGCAAACTCCTCGCCCTGCATAGGATGGCGCATGACGCCAGAACCACGACCGTATCCAGCCGATGACGAACCCTCGCGCGCTGACGCCCCGGGTCCCGCATCCTCGACAGATACTGCACCAACGGATCCTCGCTGCCCGGGCCATGCTACTCCTCCATGATCCCTAGTCCGAAGCCGGTGAGCGCGGACAGTTTGCCACCATCCCTCTCTGATGCAACGGCCGCCCTTCGTCGTGGGACCCACGGTTCCAGGTGCGTCAGCCGTGACGGAAAGGGGTGCTACTCAGAAGGCAGCGGATGCAATGCAGACGATCAGTAAGAGCGTGTACGCCGTGGTGTGTTCTCTGCGCTCTGCTTCATTGTCGACGTTCAGTGCGTGGAACACGAGACGCGTTAACAGGCAGGACAGTCCGACGATGGCGAGCCCCCTCATCAGAACCAGCTCGGTACTTGCGACGATAGGCGGTTCCAACGGTGACGTCGGACGTGAGGTGTGCCACCCAGCCAGTTCGGTTGCGAGGGAGAGAGACGTCGAAGGCAGAACCGTGACGGCGTACGCGAACGCCGGGGCAGTGAGCGCAAATGCCAGCACCACGGCAAACCAACGAAAGACCCATGACGGCACGATGCGCCGCGCTAGCGTGGCCAATGTGTAGGTCAACACGCAGAACAAGACCGCACCACATGCAGCCAGAGAAGACGCTACGGCTGCGTGGGGTGTCCACCACCAGGCGGATGCGGCAACTGCGGCTTGGTAGAACGATCGGGGGAAGTCGAACGGCGGAGCCGTACTGGCACAGCGCGACCAGACGAAAGCTAGAAGGTACACTAGGGCCAGCGTGCTCGACGTGCGATCCAGGAGGTCTCTTGGAAGCCAGTTTGCCTTGAACACGCCACGCATGGGATCGTTTCTCCCCTTGCGCATGGGCCGATGTTACGAACCACTGGTAATCCGCTAGCCGCCAGTCGAGTGGCGTCGCTGGGGGAGCTGCTGCATGAGCTCGCGGTTGGTCGACCCGGCGGCGCTCTCGCCGTTCCCTGGCTGCCCTCCGGCGCCCAGCAGACCCGTTAGCGCGCCTAGGCATCTGCTGTGTCCTCGTGAGACTGCTGGAAGCCGTCCTCACCCAGGGGACCGGAAACACCACGGTCTGCGCGATTGGTCCGGCTCTGAGCCGGGCGAGAGCTTGAACGCAGTGGCGCTGACGTCGTGGCCGGCTCTAGTGGCGAGGCAGCGGATGGCTGTTTGGGGATCTCGTGTGCAGTCCGACGCCCAAGGCGCAGTCGTCTGCCTGCTCTGCGGTGTCAGGCCCCGCAGGAGCCTGTGCCTCCAGCGACGACAGCAGCACAGCCTCAAACTGTTCGCCGAAATCTCTGCGCCATGTGCCCCAGTACAGCGTGCCGTGATGAAACTCGTACCGCATCCACTCGCCCGACTTGAGCGTGATATCGAGTTCGATCGGGGGACAGCCGCATTCCCATCGGGCGTAGTAAGGCCGAGAGCGCTGGGGCAGGGCATCTGCGATCCTGCGAATGGTCGGCGGGTCGTCGATTCTCACACTCCGGCCCCAATAGCTAATCCGCACATAGGAAGCGGAGCCGAGCGCATGCCGAATCTCTTGGGCCGTTGGCGGGCCCCAGCGCAAGCCTGAACTGCAGCCACCGCTCGCGGCAACCCAGAGCAGAGCAAGGTATGCCCACCACCGTCTTGAGGCAGCATCACCCATCCGCCGCTGCATGCCTAATTATCGTCACCTTCCTTCGGTGCCATGGAGTCTGTCCGAAACATGCCGGGCGAATAGAATCCCCTGCGTCGGGGGGCTGTGGTTAGCCAAACAGACCCCGAACCCAGGGAGGCATCGCATGGACGCACGCTATCGCCGTCCGCAACCAATTGTAGCCTTGATGAAGGCGAGCGTTGATGAAGGTAATTGTGGAGTCTCTGGGCGTTGGGCCGCGTTCCAGCCCGGGTCGGCGTGGTCGGCCAGCCACATCGCTGAGGCGGATCTGCAACTCGGTTTGGTATCGGATCCGTGCGGGCTGCCCGTGGAAAGCCATCCCGGCCACCGACGAGCTGGCCAACGGGAGCACCGCACACGAGTGGTTCAAGCGGTGGACGGAGGCTGGGGTGTTCGCACCGTTGCACCTGGTGCTGGTGGCATTGTACGTGGAGGACGGTCGGGCGCGGCTGCGTCGACTTGGAATCGACTGTACTCTGGTGCCGGCGCCGTTGGGATGCGAGGGCAGCGGGCCGAATCCGGCAGACCGTGGGAAGGAGGGAATAAAGGTGTCGGTAGTGGTGGACGAGGCGGGTGTGCCGCTGGCGGTGCATGTGGCTGGGCGAACATCCCGGAGTTCAAGCTGTTAGGCGAGACGTTGGCGGAGCTGGCTGGTCCGGTGTTGGAGGGGTTGGCCAAGGGCAAGATCCAACCGGAGCTCGTCGCAGACAAGGGTTACGACTACAGTCAGGCCCGTGAGCAAGCAGCTGAGTACGGCTTCATGCCGCGGTTCGCCAAGCGGCGTGCCTCCTACAGGCGAGCGCCGAAGAAGGTGCATCGGGTCCGAGCCAACACAGAACGAGTGGCAGCCTGGCTGAAGTCGTTCCGGGGCGTACGCCTATGCTGGGCCCGTAAGCGGTGCTGCTATCTAGCCGCTGTCGCTCTCCCCACAGGGCACTATACCCTACTCATGACCGGAGCTTTCCTCGACGTGGCGCTGTCCGAGCTAGGCGGTACACCCTGGCTGCGGCGTGACCGGCCAGAGCCATGTGAACACCCAGTAGGTGCAAAACCAACATGGCCAACGTGCCCACGTACACGGCCGTGCAGACCCGAGCCCAAGCGGGAGCCTTCGTCTGAGCCAGTGCCAAGCTCCGGGCTAGCAACTCCAGGGCAGCAGTGCATCCCACGAGAAAGCCGGCCCGGAAAGCACCGGTAGGGCCGATTCGTAACAACCATGTCCCCACAAGAAGCGACGCAAACAGAACGCCGAACACGACCCAGGGGTCCAGCGAGGACACGTGATGCGGCGGATAAACCGCGTAATCGTCCTCGCCCGCTAGCCGAAAGAGAGCGAGCCGGAGTAACCGTTCCCCAGGTCCAACTGCTAGCATCATTAACAGAGCGATCCTAACGCCAGATCGGAAGGCTTCGCGCCGTGAAAGACGCGGCGGTGATTTGGTAAACAGCAGGCTCACGATCCCGGGCCCGATGAGAAAGTCCACCCCCCAACCCAGAAGCCGCCCAGACACGATGCTGTAAGTAACGATAAGTAGGGACCACAGGAAGATATCGCAGGCATTGGTAAGGATACTAGGTCGTTGGTCCCTACGACCGGCGTGTGAAGACATCTGCAGACCTCCGCGTCACCGCCCGACCAACGGCGGCACTGCCCAGACCACACGGTGGCTAAATAGCAGTGCCATCGGGATTAACGCCAGGCTTTCTTGCTGACGCCATCCGACCATCCCGAGACCTTCTTCTTCATAGTAACCCACCAGCCCCGGATCGCCCGCGGCCAGGGTCACCGGTGGCCGCACCGGCCATCAAGTGGAACAAGTGGAAATCGAAGTCGGCAACTGCTAGCACGACGACGACAGCGGGACCGCCTGCAGCGCGGTCGCACGAACAGAGTCTGCACTCGCAAGGCCAACTGCTATGAGCCCACTCAGCGTCCCGAGCACCCCGGCAAGAAGAGTGTCCTTCGTGAAATCGTCCCATCCGATCGGGTCACCTGTTGCCTCTCTTTCGGCTAGTTCCTCACCGCCAGTCCACACGAAACCTGCAATGGCTGCTGCCCCTGCAAAGTTTGGGCTGGGGTTTCGCGGAAATGTCCCAACGGAATCGGACAATGTGACGGGTGGCGTTTTCCACGTGCCCGTAACGTAAGGCTTTCTGGGTCACTTGCAGCTGGCTCGCGAATAAGAACAGACGGAGATCCGGCTCAAGGAAGTAGGCACGCACGTACTAGGCAGCCTGGTGGGCCGCCTCCGCTCTAGGGGCAAAGCCGAAGCGTGAGTGGCCGCTCCCACCCCGTAGAGACAGGCCGAAGCGTGCATAGGCCTAGGTCTCGGGAATACTGCCATCCCGATCGACCCACCCTCGCACGCTGACGCGGTAGCCGGTGGGGTCGAAGGTGATCTCGCCAAAGGTGTGCTCGCGCATAATGAGCGAGTCGATCGCAGCGGCGTCGAGGCGGCGCCCGGTGAGCTGTGGGGCGATGCCGCCGAAAGTGTCCACAGCCGTGAAATCGGTAATCGGATTGGCCGCGAAGATGGCGCTCGCGTAAACGCCGCCCACTTGCGGGGCCAGCCCGCCCTGGACAACCTGCTCCGCCGCCCAGCGCTTCATGCAGCGATTCACCCACCACTGCGGTGTACGACCCCTACCACGCGCCGCCGGAGAAACCAGCACATACAGCGGATCACGACCAGGCAACAACGCCACCACGCACAGACACTCGTACCCCTCTAGCCCAGGCAGCCTCACCCGAAAGCCT
>JALXBF010000174.1 GCA_026991575.1 Planctomycetota bacterium
ATCACTTTTGGCTATGATGAGGAAGGCAATCTCATCTCGCTGACCGATGCCGATGGGAACACGACCCAGTGGCGGTTGGATGCCGTGGATCGGGTCATCGAAGAGATCAACGCGCTGGGAGTGAGCCGCTTCCTCGAGCACGGGGCCACTGGACAGCAGTATGTCTCTTTATGGACGCGCGTCGCGCCGGCAAGGGTTTTCGCACGGCGGCGCCGCGAGGTTTGCGTTCGCGCAGTGCTCGAGTCGGCTCTTGTAGGAGGCATCCTCGGCTGTCTTTACCTGCTGCTGCCTGGCGGGATTCCGCCTGTGGTCTCAGGTGCGTGTGGGATTATGCTGACAGGACTTTGGCTGTCACGACACGAGCTCCTCGCCTTCCGGTTGTGTCGCGCGATTTCGAGCAGCAGCGACGGCTCGGCTCGGGCGAGGTCAGTGTCCTGGTTCTTTCGCGAGCCGGCCAGGTATCGCAAACTTGCTGTTCTCGTGAGAAGAATCGGCCGTGGCGATGAGGTGCTCGATGAAGGCGTCTTGCAATATGTCGTCTGCCCGCCACACCGTCGCCACGACTTGAGACCGGATAGTCCTGGTCCCCGCCAGGGCATCACGGAAGACGCGTTGGACGACTTCTGGCTGTGCGTCCTGCATGAGGCCCTTCGACGGCCCGATATTCTTTCTGTCTTCGCGCGGCGCACGCGTCCAGATGACGGCATCGACCAACTGCCGCCTCCGGAAAGTGAGCCGCGTAGCGTAGACCGTGCAATTGCGAACGCCAGGACTCCGCTAGAGGCGTGTGCCCTTCTTGCCTGCCACAGCGCGTCACAGCCGGATCGCCTCCGCGCGTTCTGGCAAGGAAAGGCCTTCTTCGACAATACGTGAGATGCTCTAGCCTCGGTCCGCCAAGCCTTCGCATAGAGCCCTCGAAAGCTGCCTATGCGGCAGTGAGACGGCTGCGGACCGTCCTAGGTACCGATCCATTGACCTGGCAGGTAGGCTGGCCGGTCCTGACTGAAGAGATGTGTCTCAGGGGATCGCATGATTGTCGGCAGGGTGCCTGCCTGTAGGATGGGCACCGCCCGACGGACCGTGGCGTGAAACCGTACACGGCTGCTCGCTGACGCGCGTCGCTGTAGTCATACCTCCTTGTCTGCGACCAGCTGAGGTCGGACGTTGCCGTCGGCCACCTCTTCCGACACCGGGCCGGCCAGCTCCACCAACGTCTCGCTTAACAGCTTGGAGTCCGGGGTGTCCGCCTCAGCCATATGCGCCGCCGGCGGCACACTCGCCTCGTCCACCACCACCGAGATCTTCATCCCCTCCTTCCTGCGGTCTGCAGATTACGGGCGCCACCCTCGCGTTCCGGGGCAGCACCGGGTACAGTCGATCCCAAGCCGCTGCGCCCGCGCCCGACCGTCGTCCGCATACCACGCCATCACTTCAGCAGCGAGAACGTCCCCGCCTTTGCCGATCGCAGCCCCCCCTGTGCCGTGATGCCGTTGCGTTGTCGCTTGTTCGCCCGAATTGGCTTCCACTGCGGCCCTGTACCTATCCGGAGTCTGTCCGGGTTGCAGGTTAGCTCCAGCAAGGTTGCTGGCCGACCGCACCGGCCAAGACCAGCCCCCTCGCCAGATGCTTGTGCGACTAGCGTGATCGACGCTAGAATGGGCCTCGGCGATCTGCGGTAGCGTGCGTGAAGGCGACGCCGCCCTGCGTCAGCGTGTGCTTGGGTTGTCGCGATGTCCCCCGGACGCAGGCGACTCGGATCGGTCAGCGCTTTTTTGGAGATGCCCGCAAGATCCGCACGCCACCGTCGCTCGAACTGGCATCGTCCCGCAAGCTCGGCAAGGCCACCGCTGACGGTGCGAGCTGCCCCCAGTAGGGCAAGCGCCAGGCAGCATGTCAAAGCGAGACAGGAGGCAGCCATGGGCACAATGAACCGTCACCTACTCTTAGCTGTGTTTCTATCGGCAGCAGTCGGTGCGACCGCGACTCCGACGCCCGCGCAGGACGATCCACTGCCGAGCCGCGCCCGTGAACATGCCTTGGCGTGGCGAGCCAATCTGGAGGGCATCCGTGCTCTCACGTGTGAGTATCGAGTCTGGACCGCTACCGCGACGAGTGTTGACAAGGCACTAGCGTTCGAGTTCCGCCCCCCCTGCCCGGACGATGGCCGGTGCGGTTACCACCACGTCAGCGAACAAGGAGTGCTGTACCTGCGAACCCCGTACGTGTTCCAGGTCGTCAACAATGCCGACTTGGGCAAGATCGTCTACATGCGCGAAGAGTGGAATATTCGCCTGCGGGCCATGGACCCGACCGAGAATGGCTGCTACTCTCGAGCCGACGTGGCTACGGCGGCCAGCCCATCGTGGAGCCAGTGGCAGGAAAGCGAGAACACGCCACATCGGCTCATGCTCATGAGCGACCGGCTAAGCACACGCGTCGACTGTGCGATCCTTCGCGATCGCGTAGAGCCCGATGGAGCAGCGGAACCCGGCCCAATCCACGTCAAAGAGAACGTCAGCTTTTATGGCTACACGTGCGACGAGGTTACTGAGACCGTCACCGCCCCGGATGGTTCGGTTTTCTACTACCGGAACTACTTTGACGCTCAGTCACTCGGTTTACTCTGGGGCACGGCCGTGGAGACGCCTAGTTCCATCACTGTGGCAGTTGTCCGGGACATTCAGCGGCTTGAGAGCGGGAACTGGTATCCGACCCGCGTGGTGTTGATGACTCTGGAAAAGGAACGGCCGAAGCTGCAACAGGAGGGGCATGTTCAGGCGCTTGAAGTAACGAAGCTGGTGCCCGAAGCGCCGCCGTTGGAAGAGCTGACGATCTGCTTCAAGGGTGACGTCTGGCTCACTGACCTCGGGCCAAACGGCTGGGTGCTAACCAGCCAGAAGACAATTCGGGTCGACAAGCTGCGAGAGACTTTCGAGGAGCTAAAGACCGAGTACAAGAAGGTGATCGAGCAGCAAGCGGCCAGGGTAGCCTCCTGGCCCACCCGAGCTACTCCTGCCCCGGAGGGGGGAAGCACCCGCGCATCGGCGAGGCAAGGCAAGCCATGGTTCTTTCTCGCTGGAGGGCTCCTACTGGCTGGCCTCGCAGCGGGAATTGCCGTCATCTGGAGGCTTCGACGACGATGACGGCCCCTTTTCCACGTCGAGCCTTTCCGAGAAAACGGTGAACGGCAGAAGTTCCTGCGTTGGCATGAGTTGTGCCGTCGGGCACACGCTCCCAGCACAGGCCGGTGTCGCATCACCCCACGTGAACACTAATGGCTAGAAGCGGTTATGGCGCTCACGACTACGCCTGCATAA
Organism: Planctomycetota bacterium; assembly: GCA_026991575.1. Lineage (GTDB taxonomy): Bacteria > Planctomycetota > Planctomycetia > JALXBF01 > JALXBF01 > JALXBF01. Next base: position 3,318 of record JALXBF010000174.1, read on the forward strand.
GCATCCGGCGTTGGCCCGGCGAGTTCCAGCTCTTCCGTCAAGGCCCGGGGGCACGCCAAGTCGGCACGGCGTTGGGTGCCGACATGTAGCAAGATGACGTGGTGGTGGGCGGAGGGTGTGCGCGGAGGACAAACCAGGGCAGCAAGGTACGTCACGGCACGGAGAGCGAGAAGACGGTGGCGGCGGCGCGAGACGGATCCGGGCGGTGGTCGGAACATCGTCGGCTGTGCCACTACATGCACACGCCCCCGGGGCGCGCCTCCGTTTAGCCCGAGCGATGCCGGCCACCACCCCGCCTGGCCACCTGAACCGGACAAGCTGGGACGTGCTCGGGGGCGTAACCGGGTTTGACGCCAGAGCGACAGTCCGCTATACACGTCCTACTACAACAGTGCGACATGACGCACCGTGCAAGGACGCAACCGCCATGCTGAGCTCTGCACCAGTACCCACAGCCACCCTGCGCCGCTTCTGGCCGCTGATACTGGTCGGCTGGGCGTGCTTGGTCTTGTCCATCAACCTGCTAGGCAACTCGGACCGCCGGCCGCTGGACGAACACGAGATCTTTGTCGCTCGGACGGCTACCGAGATGGCCCGTCGTGGCGACTGGATCGTACCTTACTTTGCGGGCCAGCCGCGGCTGCAGAAGCTACCGCTGAACTACTGGCTCGCGGCCGCCGCCGCAACGGCTTTGGGCCAATCGCCTGCCGACCGCGTCGATGCGTTCGCGGCTCGCCTACCGTCAGCCGTCGCAGGGGCTCTGCTGGTGCTGGTAACCGCGTGGCTGACCTACCTGGCGACGCAGAGCTACGAGGCAGCCCTGGTGGCCGCTGTCCTGATCGGCACGTCGAACGGCCTCGTTGCTTGGTCGCACAACGCACGCCCCGAGATGGTCTACGCTACCTTGTGCGGCGTGCAGATTGCTTCCTTTGCGGCCGCTGTATCGGCGGTTCGCAGCGGCCGCAGGCCGACGCTCTGGAGCTTGTTCGGCTGGATCGCTGCAGCCGCGGCCACGATGAGCAAAGGGCCACACTACCCGCTGTTTCTGGTTGTTAGCGTCGCGGTGGCCGCCTGGGTCCAGACCAGGTCGTGGCGTGCGCTCTGGCAAGTGCTTCGTCCGGACATCGGGTTACTTGTTAGCGGGGTGTTGATCGGATCCTACCTGGTCGCCCTGGACCGTCGGCTCGATGGCCTGTGGGCGTTCTGGTACCGGGAGATGTTTTACCGAACCGGTGGAGTCCAAGGCATCGTCTGGTTCTTCCGCTTCTACTATGTGGGTGCCATCGTCCAGCTTACCCTACCGTGGTCTCTCATTGCGCTTTGTGGTCTAATTTGGCCGGCGCGTCGGCTGAGCACGGTGCCCCCTGCGGCCGCGGTTGCGTGGTGTTCGGTCGTGATCCCGGCACTCATTCTTAGTTGCTCACGTGGTCAGCGATTCTACTACTTGCTGCCTTCGCTTGCGCCGTGCATCGCAGTGGGCGTCTACGTGGGCTGGCAGCTCATTCGCTCGCGTGCCTGGTTGCTTGGCCGGCCCCTGCCGGTGGCCGCGTTGCTCCGCGTACACTATGCCGTCATCCTGGTGGTTGCCATCTTCGTGCTCTGGCGAAGTGGCTACTACTACCGGCTTGGATTGCTGGACCATCGCCAGCTCGTAGCGGCCATCGGCATCTCCCTGAGCGCGGCAATCGTCAGCGTTCTGCTATGGTGGCGGCGGAGGGAACAACTTCTGCACAGGGTCGCGGCCGCTATCGGCTTACTGGTCGTCTCTTACGCTGTTGGCTGCTTGACGGGTGTCTTCTGGTCCACGGACCGCTACCGGCGTGCGGCCCTTGCCCGGCAACTCAGCCAGCACCTCACTCGGGCCATCCCCGTCTACGCGCTCACCGGCCGGATCGAACACCTGGTCTACTACGATGTGCCCGTCCGACGCGTGACGCACGCCGAGATGCGATGGCTGAAACGCCAACGAGACGCGTATGTGCTCGCCGACGAGCGGTGCCCGAAGTGCCGCAGGCTGTTGCTGGATGCACCGGTGCTAACGGAGTTCATCGACGGGGAACACCGCATTGCACTGCGTCTGGTCGCCGCCACATCGCGCGTGGCCGACCGCGCGGGTGCTGCGGCTATGCAAGCGAGTCGCTAATCGGCCGTCGTCTGCTGGTCCGCCGGCTGCCGACGCCACCGGTGCCCCACCGCAACCAGCACCAGGAAGCCGGCCACGACGGGCACGCTGATAAGGCCAAGCCGGCTCCATATGCTCCAGCCGGCGCCGAACGTCGCAAACAGCAGGGAAGCGGTCATGAACGTGTTCCAGGCAATGCGGCGCCAGCCACGGGGCATCGCGTCACCGAGTAGCCGCCGGTTGTTCATCAGGAGCACGAACGTCCCGTAGGCAATCGGCAACAGCATCATGCCGACCACGCTGGTCGGCACCGCCAGCCAAAACCTGGCCTCTCCCCAGACAAATGGCCCAAGCGCGCCGATTACCGGTGCCAGGCAACCCAGTCGGTGTGGCCATCCCTTGTCGGGCAGGCCGAGCATCTCACAGACAGCGAATCCCGAGATGAGCATGAGAATCGTGATGGTTGAGACGGCCATTGCCAGCACGCCGAGCCCGAACACGTAGCGTGCCACGACGTCCCCGGTCAGCGGCTCGAGGGCACGGGCCAAGTCGAACGCGTCGCGTTTGACGATGGTTGCTGCGAGCCGCTTGTCCGCCGCAGGTAGCTCGGCAATGGACTGTGCCGAATTGTCGCCGCGCCGCTTCGCTTCGGCCAGCCGTTTCTCAAGCAGTCCCTTATAGTCACGCCAGAGCCGCTCCGGCACACCCGCGGGGCGGAACGCGGAGCGTTCCGAGCCCAGCAACGCAACCTCAGGCCGCCCGTGAAACTGGCTAGCAGCAGCGATGACGACACAGCCGGTGGCGAGCACAAAAGGAATGGCCATGCCCGTCACCAGGTCGAACAAGGCCAGCCCCCGAAATCGCCGGTCCCAGCCCCGGGCAAGCATGGAATAGGGCAACAGGAACGTCATGTTGATGCCTACAGCCGTGGCCGACGCCGTGATGATGACATCCCGTTGCATGGAAACGATCATCTCAGACCAGAAGGTGGCATAGCCGCCCGTGGCCGCAACGGCAGCTTGTAGCTCACGTGCCGGGGCGACCAGTAAGCTGAGCTCCGGCCAAAAGCCTCGTAGTATCGCTTTGCCCGGCAGCCCCTGAGCAAGCGCCAGCTTGATGACGACGCCGAAAAAGCAGACCACGATCAGCCCGACCAGCACGCGTAGCAACCCTTCATAGAGCTTGATCCCCCACGACCCGCTGTCGTAGAACCAGGTGATCGACACGGTTAGCAGAAGGATCATGCCGCAAACCGCAGCGGTCGCCGCCGTGCTTTCGCCCAGTCCGGGCAGCAGGTTCTGCTGGACGGCGGCCGTCGCCAGACTGAACTGCGGCAATGACCAGACCACATTGGCCATCAACGTGGCCAGCGCCCAAGCCCAGGCGAGCACCGGGTTAACATAGTCGCGGATGGCCGGAAACGGCCGCTTGCCGGTTCCGAGCGTGACGTAGGCGATGGCCCCAAGCATGACCACACCGAGGGCCATGGCCACTACCTGAACGAACAGCGGCTGGTAGCCCATGAGGACGCCCAGGTAGAGGCTCCCGGCCAGCGAGCCACCCCCGAGCGTGATGGCCGATTGCAGCCAGCCCGGGCCGGACAGTCTGGCGTAGATAGCCAGTCGGCCCCAGAACCCGCGTTTCAGTGCCTCATCGATCAGTGCCTGGTCACGCTCGATTCGCTTGGCTCGTCCACTCATCGATCGCTCCTGAACGGCTCTGCGGCGACTCGAATTCTAATTCATGGGGTCCAAGCGGGATGGGGGTAGAATGGATGCTTTACCCGGCAGCGTGAGGCAGCGAACGATGCGGCTACTGTGTATCACCGACATCCACGGCGCGCAGAAGCGGTTCCGCGAAATCCTGGCACGCGAGGCGGACCTGGTCGACATCATCCTGCTTGGCGGCGACATCACGAACTTTGGCACTCCTGAGGACGCCGCGTGGTTCTTGCGGCAGGCGGAGGCGACAGGCAAGCCGGTGTTCGCCGTAGCGGGCAACTGCGACTCCCCCCAGATCGACCGCCTGTTAGCCGAACGGGGCGTATCGTTGGCCGGGTTCGGCCGGCGGGTTGGGTCGATCGGCTTCTACGGGGTCTCGGCCGCGCCGGTCTGGCACGGCATGACGTATGAGATGCCCGAGGAGGAGCTGGCCGTGTATCTGCGCACGGGTGCAGAGCAAATCGGCGATGCCGCCGTGGAGGTCGTCCTCTCGCATCCTCCCCCGCGCGATACAGCGGTTGACGTCGTGCGCTCCGGTGCCCATGTGGGCAGCACGGCAGTCCGCGACTTGGTGGAGCAGCGGCGTCCAGCGCTGGTGGTTTGCGGCCACGTGCATGAGGGTCGCGGTACGGACCGCCTGGACCGCACGCTTGTCGTCAATTGCGGTCCCGCAGTGGCGGGCTACTATGCGGTGGCCACTGTGGACGAGGACGGGGACGCGGCCGCCGAGTTGAAGGAACTCTGAGTTGACCGACGATCGGTCGGCCCTCCTGCAGCCGTGAGTAGTGCGGAGATCGATCCGTGCCGGAAACCGCCCCGATGACAGTGCTCGTCACCGGAGCCTCGGGCGAGGTGGGCACGTTGATCCGGCCGTACCTCGCCGAGCACTTCCGCCTCCGACTCATGTCGCGCCGGGAGCGTCCCGGCAGCCAGTGGGTAACGGCGGACATCGGTCAGTTGGATGATCGGCTGCTGGCAGCGATGCGTGGGGTGGACGCCGTCCTCCACCTGGCCGTGGCAACCGGTCACACGGGTGCTTACGAGGACGACGCGTTCAACGATGAACGATTTCGCATTAACGTCACAGGCACCTACCACGTCTTCGAAGCGGCCCGGCGTTGCGGCGTGAGGCGAGTCGTGCACACATCGAGCCTGATGGTATTGTGGGGCTACGGCGTCCCGGAACCGGGAACCCTGGTTCCCGGCGACGCGCCCCCACGTCCCGTCGGGACCTACGCCCTGACCAAGGCATTGTCGGAATTCATCGCGGAACACTACGCACGGAGCTTCGGGATCGAGACGATCACGGTGCGGACCGCTGCGCCCCTGGTACCGGACGATCCCCGATGGCGGGTCCGGCCGGTGCCTCCGCAACGCGTCCCGGTGCCCGATCTGGCCCAGGCGTTCCAGCGCGCCTTGACTTGCCCGCTGGAGAAGTACGAGGTTGTGACCATTGTGGGCGACAGTTCCCGACGGCTCTGGGACCTGGAACCTGCCCGTCGTGTGCTGGGCTACGAGCCACAGTACCGCTTGGACGAGCTGGGTCTCCAACTGGGCGACCCGTTCGTGATTCCGGAGGCTGAGGGTGAGCGATCGGAAGCGTGAGGGGGCTAAGGGGGGAAGACGGCCGAAGGCTCTTGGACGTAGAGCAGGCAGAACCGTGTCGCTGCGCACCGTCGGCGACTGCAGCTACGAGTTCCGGCATCCGCGCTGCGTTCAAGAGCGCGAGGACGACATTCAGGAGGTGCGCGAGATGCTGGCGCATGAGGAGTTCGAGCTGGCCGAGGACGAGTTACGCTGGTTGTTACAAGACTGCCCCGACTTCATGGCCGCTCACGTCCTGCTGGGACGAATCGCCGAAGAAGAACACCGCTTGGATCTGGCCCGCGCCCACTACGGCTACGCGTTCGAGATCGGCTGCAAGGCGCTGGCCGGACGTGCCCCCGGCCGGCTCGACCATCGCCGCCCGGCAAATCGACCCTGGTTCGAGGCCGCCGCGGGCCTGCTCCGCTGCCTAGTCGCCCTCGGCGAACACGACAAGGCAAGTGACGTGTTGAACACCGTCGCTCAATGGGACCCGACCGTACGTCTGAACGAGCTCTAACGCCAGGGCGGAGCGTCGCGGCCCTTTCTGTGCGTAGCCGTCAACGACCAGGACGTTGAGCACCGGCTAGCAAGCGGTTCAGAAGTCCCCGGTCCCGCTTACGGTTAGCTCGACCGGCCCGTCGCGCCGGAGGCGCAACCGGCAGGGGCGTTCAGTTGCACGTGGCTGCGCTCAGCAGTTCGCGAGCCGACGCACGGTTCGCCTCCGACGGTGAGCCGAGCATGGCAGCCAGCTCCTCGATACGCTCCTCATCGCGCAGTTCGCGAACCGATGTTCGCGTGCGCCGCCGCACCAGCTGCTTTGTGACCGCAAAATGCTGATCGGCATAGGCAGCCACCTGGGGCAGATGGGTCACGCACAGCACCTGATGAGTTGCCGCCAGAGCCTTTAGCCGCCGCCCGACCACCGCACCGGCTCGGCCACCAACCCCCTGGTCAAGCTCGTCGAAAACCAGCGTCGGGACCGGGTCCACTTCAGCCAGCGCGGCCTTCAACGCCAGCATCAATCGAGCCGTCTCACCACCAGAAGCCACGGACGACAACGGTCTGAGCGGCTCACCAGGGTTGGCCGCCAACAAGAATGCCGCCCGTTCGGCACCGGTGGGCGCGAGCATCAGAACGCTACCGTCCGGCAGCGGCACCTGGTCGTTAACCGCCTCGAGCGCGACCTCGAAGTGCGTCTGCAAGAACCCCAGCGTAGCCAGCTCCCTGCGCACCGCGGCCGCCAACGCGCGGGCAGCTCGGCGACGCGCCCGGCTGAGCCGCTGCGCAAGCTCCTTTGCCCGGGCCGCCATCGCCGCGATCTCCTGGCGAAGCGCCGGCTCACGCTCGCTGACCCCGCCCAGCTCCGCCAGCTCCCGGCGGAGGCGGTCCGCATACGCGGCCACCTCACTCAGCGACGGGCCATACTTGCGCTTCAGCCGCTCCAGCGCGGCCAACTGTCGCTCTAGCTCCTCGAGCCGGTCTGGATCGAATTCGCACCGATCCCCGTAGCGTCGTAATTCGCGGACGATCTCGTCCAGTTCCGCACACAGCGATCCCAGTCGTTCGGCTAGCGAGCACTGGGTCTGGTCGATGCGAGCGATATCGAGCAGGATCCTGTACGCCATGCCAAGCAACTCGGCTGCCGACGCCACTTCGTGTGAGTCGTCCCCGTCCAACAACGCCAGGCAGCGAGCGGTCTGGTCCGCCAGTGTTCGCGCGTGCGCCAGCCGGCGCCGTTCCGCGACCAACTCCGCTTCCTCCTCTTCGGATATCAGCGTCTGCTCGATCTCGCGCAGTTCAAACTCCATCAGATCCCGTGCACGCTCCATCTCTCGGGCCTGCTGTTGCAGCCGCCTGAGCTCCGCCAATCGATCATTGAGCCTGGCGTGCAACGTGCGCAGCTCGGCCGCCAAACGCTCGGTCTTGCCATAGCGGTCTAGCAGTTCCAGCTGGTGACCAGGACGGAGCAATGACAGATGGCTGGATTGTCCGTGGAGATCGATCAGGTGTTGGGCCAAGCTGCGCAGGAGGCTAACGCGGACCATGCGGCCATTGATCCGCGCGACGCTTCGCCCGTCAGCACGCACTTCTCGGGCCACGATCAGCTCTTCGTCGCTGTCCAGCAGCTCTTCGGCCGCGAGCATCTTGCGCAACGTCTCGGCCCACGCGCCACGGATCAGGAAA
>JALXBF010000175.1 GCA_026991575.1 Planctomycetota bacterium
ACGGCTATCGCTGGGACAACTAGGACAGGTGCACCTGTCGGTCCAACGAGCGAAGAATGGTTGGAAGATCGATCTGGACACGACGAACACGTCCGAACCGGTCCGTTGGCAGTTCGTCGCGCCTGCGGGTTACCCGGCCGGTGTGTGGATTGTGGACGGTCGACCCGTCCACCGGCAGGACCAGGTCAGGTTCGCCACGGTTGTCTTGACGCCTGGCCGGCATCAGATCCAGTGGTGTGCCGGCGAGTAGCCGGGGTCGTTCCGCTGTGACCCGTCCTGATGGCCGGGCAAGCCACCTTGCGGTCGTGCCATGGGTGCGGTAAAACCGGCCTGGCACTCAGCCACCTGCCTTGGAATCCTCCATGGGGTCACGAGAACACGCAACTTGGAAAAGACGGCTTCTGCGTCGCCTGCTTCTCGTTCTTGCGGTCTTGGGCCTTCTTGGCGCCGCGTTGGTGCCGCGGGCGTCCCGTTGGCTTGCCCAGCGGAAGCTAGCCAGGCATGCTGCGGGTCGCCTTGAGCTGGCTGCGGTGCGTCTGTCCCGCGACGGATCCATCCAGTTGCTCGATGTGCGTATCGCACGAGGCCGTGCCGAACTGGCCCGCGTGGCCAAGGTAACAGTTCGCGGAGCGGCCGGGTTGCTGTCGTCTGAGGGTGTCCCGGACGCCGTGATCCTGGAGCGCGTTCGGCTCAGCTGCGTGGTTGCCGAGCGGGGGGTGTGGCGATTTGTGTTGCCGTTCCGGCCCCCGGCGAGGCGGCGCGCGCCGTGGATCGAGTTGCACGACGTGACGTTCGTTCTGCCCAACGGCGACCGCTTCAAGGCCCCCCGTTTAACGTTTACCCCGGCGCCCGACCCGGCCGTCTTCCAGATCGACGGTACGGTTCGAACGCCTGCAGGCGAGGTGGTCGCGGTACGGGGCCGCCTCAACCGGCTCACCGCAGCGGCGCGGCTTGAGCTGGTGTGCGATCGCTTCGACCTGTCGCTGCGCTGGCTCCGCCGGATCCCGGCTGTAGCGCAAAGGCTTCAGAGCCAGTCCTGGCGCGCTCGTGGCTACGCCTCGACGCAAGTGCAGCTGGTGCACGCGCCCAACAGCTCGTGGGACAGTGGCTGGAGCTACGAATGTCGCCTCGATCTGCGCAACGCCATGTTCCAGTTACCGGTACACGGCATCGCGGCTCGGAATCTGGTCGGCCGCGTCCTGCTAAAGCCAGACCGTGTGGAACTGACGGACCTCAGCGGCAGCCTCGGCCATGGCGCCATCCAGCTCACCGGGACTCTGGGCGACGACACAGCGCTGCTGGTGACGGTGAGGGGCGTGCAGCTTGGCGACGTGTTTGCTATGGCCGAGACGGCAGCAGATCGGTTCTCCAGCGTGCGTGTCGAGGGGTCGCTGTCGATTCGGGGGGGGCGTCGGCCAGAGTCCTGGACTGGCCGCCTGGTAACCCGCCTGGTTGGCCAAGCGCTTCCGGGGGGTGCACTGGAGATCGTGGCCACGATTGATCAGGGCCACGTCACCGTGGAACAGGCCAGGTGGCAGTGGGCGGGCGGTAGCTTCGCGCTCAGCGCCGAGGGACACCTGGGCCACGACCTGCTCGAGCTCCACCTGACAGCGCAGTCCGTCCGTCTCGACGCACTGCTGGAGCTAGCTGGATTGCCCGCGCGGCTCAACGCCTTGGTCCAGGCACAGCTCCATCTGAAAGGCCCGCTCACCGGGTGGAACAACCCGACCGCCTGGGCCCTGCACGGCGGCGTGCAGTTGATCAACGTCGAGACGGTCGACCGCGTGCTCGGCTCTGTCACCGCCACGTTGTCCAAGGAGCCGGGTGACGGCGAGCTGAAAGTCACCGATGTTGCAGCTGACGTGAACGGTATCCTCCTGGAGGGAACCGCATCGCTGATGCTGGCCGAGCGTGCGTGGCGAACGCAACTCAGAACGCCTCGGCCCGTTCCCCTGTCGCTACTGCTGCAATACTGCCCGCCAGACCTGCAGCTCCCGGATCTCAGTGGCACCTGCACGCTGGCTGTTTCCGCCCAGGGCTCGGCCATGACCGGGGCGTGGTCGGCCACGGTGGCCGTCAGCGACGGGCAGCTCCGGTGGAACAACCACGAGCTGCATGGGATTGACGGGATCGTTCAGCTTGCCAGTGACGCTCCGGTGACGTTCCGCAGTGGGCAGCTTGCCATCGCCGGCGGGCGTATCAGCCTGGAAGGCACCGTTCGCCTGGAGCCGGACGCTAGAGAGTTGGACATACAGCTAGCTCTGGACCACGTTCGGGCAGAGCAGCTCCTTGAGCTGCTGTCGGACAGGCCGTCGAAGACGGCCGTCGCAGGGAGTCTTTCGGGCACGGCCCGGATCCGATGGGATTGCAACCCGGTCAACTCACCTGCCTGTGCCGCGTCATTGACCAGCGACAAGCTGCGGATTGACAAGCTCACGGTCTACGACCTGAGTGCGTTCATCGAGCTACGCAACGGTCGGCTGGCCGTACCTCGCTGGGAAGGCCAACTGGCCCGCTTCGGCCCTGCATCCGGACGGCTTCGCTGGCCGGCCGGCGACGATGACGATAACCTTGCCATCGACCGTCTTGTGCTCAAGGCTATTGACCTGTCCGCCATCACGCCCGATCGGCATGGCCGACCGCTGTGCACCGGGATGGCTACCGCTGAGCTTGCCGGCCACATGGAGCTATCGACTCGGCGGCTCGTGCTGCACGGCGTGGCTCGGTCAGCCGCCCTCAGGTGGCGCGGTCTACCGCCGGCCCAACACGCGAGGGCCGAGGTGTTCGTGGACGGTCCGCGACTCAGGCTGCGGAACCTGCGCGCCGTCTCCTGCGCGGGCAACGTCGTCGTCGACATCGACCACCCGCTCGATCGATCGGCATCCAGCGAAATTTCGGTCCGCTTGCAGGACGTCAGTCTCAACGAACTCGTCTCGGTACGTAAGCACCACGACGCCGCATTCATCTCGGGCATCGTCAACGGCAGCGGTACGATCACCGTGAAACACGGCCCAGATCGCTCGGTGCCGCTTGGCTACGGTGAGTTCACCCTGTCGCGCGCGCGGCTGGCAAGAGTGCCGGTTCGGCACGCGAAAGGGGTGCTGTACTACGACGGCAAGGCATACGACGTGGTGTTTGACCAGATGGCCGTGGGCAACGGCTCAGCCGACGGTACGGTTACCGTTGTCCCGGGGACCCCGACGCAGTACCGGATCAGTTTAGCGTTTCGCGATCTGAGCTTGCCCTTCCTCTGCACGTCCGTGCTCCGTTTACGCGACCCCGTAGCCGGGTTCGTCACCGGCTCGATCGAGCTAGAGGGTACGAGCACCGGATGGCATACCACCAACGGCGCCATCTACATCACCCAACTGCGCGACGCCGAACTCTGGAAGCTGCCGCTTTTCTATGCGATCGCGGAGTTTCTTCTTCCGGGCGTAACCCGTCCTGGAGTCTTCCACTACGGCAAGGGCAAGATCGGCGTTCAGAACGGTGTGTTCGTGTTGGACGGCTTCGCACTGCGCGGTGCGGCCGCTCAGATCTACATTCGCCAGGGGCGTATCTGGCCGGACGGCCGGCTGGAACTGGAGATCATCGGCAATGCCGAGACGCTGCTACCGGCCCAGGTGCCCGTCGTCGGGGTGATCCGGCGATTCGCAGACAACGTGCAGCATCGGTTGGTGAAGTTCTACGTCACCGGCACTGTGCACAACCCGCGAGTGCGTGCCGTGCCACTGGCCGACGTCAGCGGACCAGCATTGCAGTTTTTCCGGGAGCTGATGTCCGGTCGGTTCCTGCCTAACCCGAATCCCGGCGAATCCCGGCGCTAAGTCCGGTCGGCCCTTTCCCGCTCCGGTCTGCCAAGCCACGCCGCCGTAAACAGTCAGCAACGCCCACGAACCTCTTCTCCGGCGCTTCGGCGGCGCAGAGGCACGCGGGTCGGGACGCTGAGTGTGTTAGCGGCCAGCTGGAGTCAGCGCGGGCAAGAACGGCTGCTTTTCCAGCGCGCAAAGCCGCTGATAGGCCGCCACGGCTTCAGGCTGGGCAAGCTTTGGCAGGTTGGCCGCTAGTACGACATCTTCCGCAACGCGTATGAACCGCTGTACTTTCGCCCACTGGCACTCCAGCTCCCGGGCCTCCGTTCGGAGCTGTTCCGCCTTGGCCTGGTCGGTGCGGACGGTGGAGAACTGCGGCAGCGACCGGAGGAACCGAAGGATTTCCGGTCCCTGCTCCGACAGAAGCGCGGGCACGTCCGCGCGCCACGGGTTGCTCAGCTCAGGCCAGCGGCGGACCAGCCGCAGCCAGACGCGTCGCCGCGCCATGCGGAGCCGGCTTTCGATTCGCCCCGCCTGCTGCAATTTCTCCTTGCGGTCTTTTTCCAGGTCCGCGGCCAGTTCTCGGGCCGCCTGCACCGGCGTGGCCGGGTCAAGATGGAACTCTTCGGCAAGCCTCCTCAGCACGTACCGGTCGATCGGGTCTGCAAGGGCAAGCAGTTCTTCGAGGGGGAGCTCTAGGTCCTTGAGCTCGGCTTCGCCGTTCCCCACACGGCTGTAGCGGCGAAGCAGCGCTTCGGACGTCTTGACCGGGATGTCGATCGTGTCGGCGTGGGTCAGCACATAGGCATGTGCCTCGGCCAGGCACACCTGGCCGTCACCGTCGTAGTCTGCCGATTCGATCGGCTGCCCCGTGCGTGTCTTTCCGGTGAGTGCTGCCCAGAAATAGGACGAGTACTCACGGTAATTGGCCTCCTCGATTTCCGGAGTGCATCCGGCTGCTCCGCGGGTCTCGACCGTCGCGTAAAAGCCGCATCGTCGATGGGTCGCCGGCGCGCCGTTCGGATCGCCGCCGTGGAAAGCCAGGTTGGCGAACCCCCCCGAGTAGCACTGGACCATGACGAGTACGACCTTTGTTTCCGGGTGGAACCGGTCAAGCTCGGCCGCCAGTTCGCGCACCGACAACGTCTCACCCCCCCACAAATACAGCCGGGCGTTGGCGGTCGGCTTGCCGCGGCCGCCATGGGCGGTGACGTACAGGAACAGCCGGTCGCCGGGCCCCAGCTCCTCGCGCATCGTGCGCAAGCGCGCGAGGACGTTAGCCTTGGTCGCCGCCCCGTCAACGTCCAGCTCGTGTGAGCGGTAGCGGAACTCGAGGTTTCGCGTGTTGCCGCTGAGAACAGCAAGCCAGCGGTTCAGCTCGGGAGTCTCCTCCGGGAGCATCTTCTCGTGCAGATCGCGGCCAGGGTCGTCGCCATCGGCGAACAAGTAGACCTGCCGGTCCAGCGGCACATGGCGTTCGGCCAGGAGCCGTTGCACGTAGCGTACGTTCTTTTCGAGCGAGACCTGGTTGTTGCTGGCACGCGGTCCGCCTCCGATAACGAGGAAGAAGTCCCGGGCCGGTGCGACGGGGGCGCTGAGGCCAATGAGAACCAGGCAAAGGGCCACGTGGCAGGAAGCTCGCATCGAACGCCCTCCTGAAGCACTGCTGGTAGACAGGTTCGCGCGGAGCACCGCACGAAATAGCTCAGGGCGGACCCCATGCAGTATACCACGGCAAGACGATTCATCTCCCGATGGATGCGGAAGTAACGGTACCGGCCTTCGGGCGGTAGGCCGCCGCCGTAGAATCTTGGTTCGGTGTACGGGGCGTCAGCGGTTCTTGGAGGGCGAGGCGGCGGATGAAACAGGTTGGTGTAGCGCTACTGGGGTTAGGTACCGTGGGGTCCGGGGTCGCCAGGCTGCTGACGGAGCAGGCTGAGCGGCTGAAGCGACGGTGTGGCATCGAGTTTCGGATCAAGCACGTTGTCGTACGCGAGCCCGACAAACCCAGGCCGGTGACGCTGCCACCGGAGACCAAAATCGTTACCGACATCCGCGCGGTCGCTGAGGACCCGGAAGTTGAGATTGCCGTGGAGCTGTGGGGCGGCATCGAGCCGGCGCGCCAGGCCGTGCTGACGCTGCTGCGGCATGGCAAGCATATTGTCACCGCCAACAAGGCGCTGCTCGCCGAGCATGGACCGGAGCTCTTTGATACGGCCCAAGAAGTAGAGCGATCCATCGCGTTTGAAGCCTCCGTGGCTGGCGGCATCCCGATCGTCGGCGCACTCGCGCACGGGTTGAGTGCCAACCGTGTGCAGTTCGTTCGTGGCGTGCTGAACGGCACGTCCAACTACATCCTGACCGCCATGAGTGACAGCCAGCACACCTACGCCGAAGCTCTAGCGGACGCTCAGGCTCGCGGCTACGCTGAGGCTGACCCGACTCTGGACGTCGATGGCACGGACGCCGCTCAGAAGCTGGCCATCCTGGTGCAGTTGGCCTTCGGACAGCGGATCAGCGGCCACCAGGTCTTCCGGCAAGGGATCACAGGAATCCAACAGGCTGACCTGAGGTACGCGGCGGAGCTGGGCTACAACATCAAGCTGCTTGCCGTGGCCCGGCTCCATGAAGACGGCCTGGAAGCGCGCGTGACCCCCTGCTTGGTTCGTAAGCGGACACCATTGGCCGAGGTCCGCGGCGTGTACAACGCGATCCAGATCCAGGGTGACGCTGTGGGCGATATGTTCTTCTACGGCCTCGGTGCAGGGCAAATGCCCACGGCCAGCGCGGTCGTCGCCGACATGATCGACACCGCCCTCGGCCGCGCCCAGATCACGTTTCGCATGCTGCGCATGTGGGCCAGCAACGATAAAGGCCTGAGGCTGCTTGCGCCCGAGGAAACACGCACCCGCTTCTACTTCCGGTTCAACGTGCAAGACCGGCCGGGAGTACTCGCCCAGATCGCCCGCGTGCTGGGCGAACATGCCGTTTCGATCGCGTCGGTCATCCAGCACGAGCCCCCGCCAGATAGCCAGGCCGGTGACACCGTACCACTGGTGCTGATGACCCACCGGGCTCGCACCGCCGACGCCCTGTCGTCGCTAGAAGAAATCGACCGGCTGCCGATTGTCTCACCGCCCAGCGTCCTGCTACGCGTGGAGGACTGAAGGCAGCGACCGTGACCCGAGGAAAAGATGGCTTGGAAGTTCGCGATCGTAATCCCTGACGGTGCAGCGGACGAACCGCAGGAGGCACTTGGTGGACAGACACCACTGGCAGCTGCCTCCCTGCCCAACATCCAGCGCGCCGCTCAGCAAGGAATCGTCGGCGAAGCGTTCAACGTACCGGAGCCTTTTGTCCCGGGCAGTGACGTCGCCACGCTGTCACTGCTGGGCTATGACCCGGCCCAGTACTACACTGGCCGGGCTCCGCTGGAGGCTGCTGCCCAGGGAATCAAGCTCGGCCCACACGACTGGGCGGTCCGATGTAACCTCGTAACGATCCTCGACGGGCGAATGGTCGACTTTTCCGCCGGGCACATCACGAACGAGGAAGCTCGAACGTTGATCGAGTTCCTGCAACAGGAGATCGGATCGGACACGGTCGAGTTCAGGCCGGGGGTCAGCTACCGCAATCTGTTACTGCTCCGCGGCTCCCCGGGCGCCCCCGTACCCTTAAGCGAACGAACCGAGACAACGCCCCCCCACGAGATCCCCGACCAGCCCGTCGAGAGTCACTGGCCCCGCGGCGACGGAGCCGAGCTTCTGAAGAACCTGATGGACCGTAGCGCCGAGCTGCTCGCGACACACCCGATTAACGAGCGGCGGCGCCGCGAAGGAAAGCACCCCGCAACGCAGGTGTGGCTATGGGGCCAGGGGCGTGCTCCTGCATTGCCGTCGTTTGTCGAGCTGCACGGTGTCCGCGGCGCGATGATCACGGCCGTCGACCTGCTTCGTGGCATTGCCGCATTGATCGGTTGGGATCGTCTGGAAGTGGAAGGGGCAACGGGCTACCTGGACACGAACTACGCAGGCAAAGGACAAGCGGCCGTGGACGCGCTTCGCGACTACGACCTTGTGTGCGTGCACATTGAGGCACCAGACGAGGCCAGTCACGAAGGGTTGGTCACAGAGAAGGTGCGCGCCCTGGAACAGATCGATCGATGGATCGTCGGCCCACTCCTTGAAGCGCTTGCGGACTACGAGCAATGGCGGCTGCTCGTTTCCCCTGACCACCCAACGCCGCTGCGCACTCGGCGGCACGACCGCGGTTACGTGCCGTGGCTGATCACCGGCACCGGTGTACCCTGTGGCGGCCAGTCTTACCACGAGGAGACGGCCCGCCGCTCCGGCCGCCGCTTCCCTCGAGGACATGAGCTGATGGGATTCTTCCTGAGCCCCTCGATCCGGTAGCGTGACCGGGGTAACACGCTCTCGGGCCACGACGCGTCCGCCGGCCCATAACGACCTGGGTCCAAGTCTGACGCCCGGGGGGGAACCGCGCCCGAAGGTAGCTGCGTTCTTGATGCAGAGAGTCGACTGCTGTCGATGCGGCTCTGTGGGGCAAACACAAACCATCTTCCGCGACAGGCCAATGTCCCGGACGGCCGCCCGCCAGTGCCAGCACCTGGATCCGAGCTATCTCCGGGTCTGCTCTTTCGGGTACGCCGTCGTAGCGGACCGCTTCGTGTCCCTCGAACCGGACCGCATGGCTGGAGAAGGAAAGTCCCGCGGCTCCTTGCAGGAGGGTTTCGATCGGTGTTTCCGGGGGCAGGTCCAGCTTGCCTGCGCAGAGTGCCTGGCAGGGGATGCCGGCTTCGCTGAGCGTACGCCAGAGGGCGAGGGTGGCGACCGCGGCGCCGCTTCCGGGGTCAATCAGAATCAGGCAGTGCGGGGAAAAGAACATCACACGCATCAGCTGGCACACTGCTTGTTAGCCATCGGGTTATATCGGAAGTTCCGAGAATTCCGAAAAAAGGGTTGACACGGCCTGTGCGGGTTGGTAACTTGTTGTGGTGATGGGCTCTTGGTCAGGGAGCACCACATCGACGCACAACGCTGAGGCCTGAGGAGCCCTGCCGCAATTGGGTACCTGTTGGAACCGTCGCCGGGACATTCGCAGGTCACGGCCATGGTCAGCTCAGTGTTTGCAGCGGCAGGTCGTGTGTTGAAATCGAGGCACAGGGAGGGTAGCAGTGTTCGTGCCCGTTGGCCCAGAGGTGCCCGGGGGGGCCCGGAGATGCTGGAACGAAGGGTGCCGGTCAGTGAAGGCCCTTTCCCGCTGCACGCCACACGGCCTTTGTTTGTGACGGAATACCTCGCGAACGTGTCAGCGGGTTCGACTACCGCGCGGCCCGCCTGTTCCCCGTGCACTTTTACCGCCTTTTGCTGCAGGCTGCCCATGTGCGTTGGCAGACGGGATCCCAGTTGGAAACGATCCGTGCGAGGCCCGCACTGCGTGTGACCGCGACGTTGCTCGACCGTGGGCGTCCAACATGGGCGTTCGACATGTGGTTCTCCGCGCCGACGCCCTGGGTGCTTCTGCGATGCGACGATTACCTGCGTGGCCGCCTGGTTTCCCGTAGCGTCACGGTCCGGACGGCCTATCTTAACGGCGACCATGGTCCCGAGGTCGCTGTCGCAGTTCGAACCACAATTCACAGGTGGAGGGACCGTAAGGGCGGCACGGTCTATTCTCGGTCGCCGTTGGTAACGGAAGAGGTGACCATGACGAGACGCCTCTTGGCTGTTGGCCGGGAACTCGCGGATGCTGAGCTATGGCCGGAGCCCCCTGCTGGGTTGCCGACAATACATACGGCTTTCGGGAACACAAGACCAGACATTCCCGATTGGTTGGCTAAGGAGTTGATCCACGATGGGGATACCGGGCCAAGGACGCTGCCCTGGCGAGTTGCCGGGTTTGTCCTCGTGTTAGGTGCTATTGGTGCTCTTGTTGCAGTGGCCATTCGTCAGTGCGTCCGTCGGAGGAGTACTCATGCTGCGGTGGGCAGATCTAGCGATTAGTGCCGTGGTGGCATCATGTGTTGCAGTTGGTCCGATGGCCTGGCACGGATTTGAGCAAGAGGTTTGCGGCTATCCTGACAGCGCGACGATCGTGGGCAGTATCTTCTATGACGCGGCGCATTGCGGCACCTGCGACGACCGTAATCAGACGACGCAATGTACGGGCACGAACCGGATCTACACGACGTGTAGCATCCCGCAGATCTGCTACACGACGGTGTTTAGCCTTGGTGGCGGCTGGGTCAACGCCGGGCAGGTTCCGTGCGGTCAGCTGATGGCCGGTGTCTGCAACGGGCTGGCCTGCCAACCACGCAGCCAGTCCGGGCCGTGTCATCCTGTTTCCACGGTTGCGCGCCAGTGAGACGAAAGGCAAGCCATGGGGACTGTGTCCGCCGGGTCGCCAGGTCCGCCAGTGACGGTGGGGAGAAGGTCGGGACCAGAACCGGCGCCTGGCTCATGGCACACCACAACGGTTTGTGCCAGGCCAAGCGTGCTAACCGGGCCCGGCGCAGCCGGGCGCGCGGACCGCAGGTCCGATTGTTCGTTTTCTGCCGCTGAGCGATCCTTACAACGATATCGCAATGAGCCGTGGGCCCGTCGGGGGATGACACTCGTGGAACTGCTGGTTGTCCTTGGGACGTTGCTGGTACTAGCGGGAATGCTCCTGCCCGCGGTACAGCGAGCCAGGGAACAGGCAAGGCGTATGCGGTGTGCGAATCGACTGGGCCAGCTTGCCAAAGGCTTGGCCGCATATCATACCACATGGGGCTGCTTACCCGGAGTTGTGTACGATGGGACGGAGGGACAACGGCTTCCTGCGAGTGGGTACA
>JALXBF010000176.1 GCA_026991575.1 Planctomycetota bacterium
CACCGGATAGCGAGTGTCCTACGCGGAGGCCGTCCCTGTCACCGTCGAGCACGTGCATGGACGCAACGGTCAGCTCGCGGTGACCACCGCATTTTGCGGCGCAGCGCGGCGGTTGCCGGTTCGTTACCGGGGCATACTACTGGAGTGCTCCCTTGGTCAGTTTCAAGAAGGCGGTCTCGAGGCTGATTTCCTGCTCGCGAAGCATTCGGAGCTTAAGACCGTTTTCCAGCAACAAGGCGGGAATGAACGTGTAGTCGACAATGCCCTCGCGCAGCGTGACCTCGAGCACGCCATCCTTTTCTCCGACGGACTCCACGTCCGGGTGATCCTCCAGCAGTTTGGCGGCCCGATCGGTTCCATCGGCGACAGCGACCTGCAGTACCACGTTGCGCCGGACCTTCGCCATCACTTCCTTGACGTCTCCCTGGACGAGCATCTCGCCACGCTCGATGATGCCGATCTTGTTGCAGATATCGGCAAGCTCGGGCAGGATGTGGCTGGAGACGAGGATGGTCTTACCCATGTTCCTCAGCTCTTTCAGCAGGCTGCGGATCTCGATGCGTGCCCGCGGATCCAGGCCGCTGGCCGGTTCATCCAGCAGCAACACCTGCGGGTCGTGAAGCAGCACGCGCGCCAGCCCAAGCCGTTGTGTCATGCCGCGTGAAAGGCTTGTCACGAGCGCGTCCCGCTTGAACGCCAGGTCGACCAGCTCCAGCACCTCCTCGCAGATCTTTCGTCGTTTCGGCGGCCTGATTCGATACGCGGCGGCGAAGAACTCCAGGTACTCCATCACGGTCATGTCGTCGTAGACGCCGAAGAAATCAGGCATGAACCCGATCAACCGTCGGATTTCGCGTGGGTTGGTGTAGATCGAATAGCCGCACACGTATGCCTCACCAAAGGTCGGGTTCAGCAGCGTGGCGAGAATGCGCATCGTCGTCGTCTTCCCGGCACCGTTCGGTCCGATGAACCCGAACACGTCCCCCTTTTCCAGCTTCAAGTTGACTCGGTTAACCGCGTACAGGTCGCCGTAGACCTTGGTGAGGTCATGTGTCTCGATCATAGCTGTTCCCCTTCTGAGATCCCCGTGGTCGCTGATTCTCGGTGCCGCTCTGTGACGGGCAGGATGGCACGCAGCAGGACGGCAGATTCTTCTTCCGGCTGCATGGCGCGTCTAGCCTGCACCAGCAGCTTGCCCACACTTCCCTGCGGTGCCCAGGCAAGTGCCACGGCGCGGTTTTCGCTTTCCATGAACTCGGTCAGGTCCAGATGCATCAGGCTGTAGTTCGTGTAGCGGAGCGTGTCGCCGAGGTGCCTGTAGAAGGTCAGTTCCGTTAGCCGGCCCAGTAGCTCGGCGTGCTGCTCCAGCCCTTTGGGTAACACGCTGAGCGATACCGGTTCGCCGTCTTCCACACGGACCACCGCACCGGGCGGTACGTCTCGGAGCACGTATGCCCGTTTGTTGTACACGACCGCTAGCACCTCGAACGCCAGACTCGTCTTGTTCTCCAGCGTTCCCCTCAGGTGAAACCCCGCTACCGCAGATAGGTCCGTCCCGAGCGCTGTCTCTGCCCGGGCCAACCAACTCCACTCAAACAGCTTCGCCGACCAGGCGTGAACGGGCACGCGCTCCAGTGCGGCCAGGTTACGACCGTAGCGGTAGGCCCGGGACACGACGGGCAGGCTACCGGAGCGATCGAAACCACCGATGGCGGCATCCGGGATGCCGAACCAGTTCATTGCCAGCGCCGGGTCAGCGCGTCGTTGCAGCGTTTCCGCCGGCGGTCCTGGCTGATAGCTGAGATCGAGCGACTGGGCCAGCGGTGCGAACAGACCGGCAAACCCATGACCACGAGCCAATCCCGTTCCCGTCTGATCCACGTCCACGATGCTCAGGGTGCGAATCCGGTAGGAGCGGCCCTTCAACTGAACGGCCGCGAACCACGCAACCAGGCTCACAACCACGGCCATCACCGGGAACGTGACCCATGTCAGTTCAGGCCGCTTCAGGACCTTCCGCACCAGGACGTAGTCCACCGGGCCTATCAGAATGATGTACAGGAAGATGAAAAACAGGACCCATTGGAACGGCAACACACGCACGTTTCGGAAGCTCTCCAGCCATCCTTTGATCAACGACGCGTGGTCATCGAGCGCCGCGTACCGAAATGACCGGGATGCCGGCAGACCCTGCCAGAGACGTGCGTGAAGCAGCGTCGCCAGCACGTCAGGCAGCCCCTTCCAGCCGGCGACGGTCGAAGAGGTCAACGGCAGCGCCACCACAATGACGGATCCGAACCCGTACACGGCCCGGACCACGATCGGCTGGCCACGCTCGGTAACCAGTGCCCGCCCGTGACGCAGTTTCAACCGAGGTAGCGATAAGCCTCCTTCGCCGAGAGCCAGGCGGTGAGGCGTGTTAAAGTAGGCCTCCAGTCCGGGCAGCGAGCGGACTCGGAACGTACCGGTCACCTCAACCGGTAACAGCTCTCTGAGCGGCGCGTCAGCCAACTCCGGTATGCTCCGGGACAATCCGATGACGATTGTGCCCCCCCGCCGAACCCAGTCCAACAGAGCACGCTGTTCCGTGGTTCCCAGCCGAGCAAGCGCCGCTGCGTCGTCGAGGGCGAGCACCACGGCATCGGCTGTGTCGTAGCCGAGCCACCGTGGCGGCAATTGACTGCTGTCGATCGGCACATGTCGGAACGTGACGTCCAGCGTTCCGCCACGCCCCAACGCTCCCTGCCCGGCGCTCTGCTTGAATGTCGTTACATCGAGGAGCTGACCGGTTCCGATACCGAGCACCGTGAACGTGCCCGCGGTCACTGGTTGTAAGTCGGACGCTGCCGCCTTGCGCGAACTCACCACCCGGTGCCGCTCGTCCCATAGCTCGATGCCGATATCTGTGCCAAGCGTTCCGGGACGCACGAATGTCCGGAACCAACGCGATTCCCCGGGACCGAGCGCCACCGCATACCCGCCGCCATCCTCCGACGGTGCACCATAGAGAACCGGCACGTCGTCCGGGTCGGCGGCTCGTGTGACGAGATAGCCCTGAAAGCCGTCCTGATCAGCGGAGACCAGCACACGCACCATGCACCACCGGCCCGGCTTGTACACCCCGCCGAGCCCGACGGTCACCTGTTCAATGCGGTCCTCGGCCTCGGCTGGCGGAGCGGCGCAGGGCAGAAACGCTACCACACATGCCAGCCCGAGCCAGCATCTCAGGCACTGTGCCGGAGTGATCCGGGCCGATGGTTCTGGCACGCCGGCTGACACTGTTTGTTCCGAGGAACGCGCGCGTTCAAGCACTTCGGTGTCCGCTCCCGTCGAAATGCCTGCTCTTCAGGACTCCACTGCCCCCACTACCCATTAAACGGACCGGAGCCGGGCGGGGTTTGCAACACCAGCCATGCTCAAGGTTTCTCCGCTTCGGAACAGACACACGGCACCTGGCCGCATCCCGGGCAACCTTTGCCGTACTTGGCCCGCACCGCGGTTGCCAGATCCACGCCGGCAACGTTGGCGATCGTGGCAAGCCAGGCGAGCACGTCGGCAAACTCTTCGGCGATCAGCTTGCGGTCTCCGCTACGCAGTGCTGCCGCCAACTCGCCCACTTCTTCCATTAGCCACATAAATGTCCCGTCAATGCCGCGCGCCACATCTCGGTCCAGATACATGGCCTCGATCGCAATCTGCAGTTCCCTCAGACCCATGTCCTCCGGACCCGCGTCGGCACCCCTGAGAGACCGATCAGACGTCGAGTGTGTCATTGCTTGTTCCGGCCTTTTTCCCGGTCGGGTTCTTCGTTCTCAGTGTCTTTGTTCACTCGGCTCAGTAATTCCCTGGCCTCTGCGTTCATTGGTTCCAGAGTCAGCAATTCGGTGAGCACCTTACGGGCCTCGTCGCGCCGGCCGCCGTCAAGCAGTAACCTGGCGGCTTCCAGCATTCGCTCGCCACGCTGAGCGGGCTGCAGGAGGGCCAGGGCGTAGGTTGCCCGCGCTGCCTGGGCGGGCTGCTTCAGGGCCAGATAAGCCTCACGCAGCCACTCATATGCCCTCGGCTCGGTGGGCTTCACCAGCGCAACCTCCCAGGCCCACCGCTTTAACTGCTGCCAATCCTCTGCCGCGCGCGCAAGCGCCGCCAGTTGGCGGCGGGCGGCCAGATCGGTTGGATCCCTGGTTGCCAGCTCCGTTAGTGCCCGCTTCAACGTGTCGCTGTCCTTGGCCAGAAGCGCCACCCGCGCAAGCCCCGCGTACCAGCGGTCGTCACCCGGGAATCGTCTTGCTCCCAGCTCGTACAGCTGCTTGGCACGCTTCAGGTCGCGGGCACGCGTGGCGCGGTCGGCCAGCAGTAGCAGCACCCTCGGATCGGGTCGGTCTGGGTTGAATGCTTTCCAGAGCAGTTCCTCGGCACGCTCGTCCTCGCCAATTTTCAGATACAGCCGAGCCAGAACGTACAGGGCTACCGCATGCTGCGGGTGCTTGCGCAGCACGGCCCGCGCCAAGTCGCGTGCGCGCCGATAACCCCGGCGCCGATAGTAGGCCAGAGCCAGTTCGGCCGCCGTGTCCGGGTCGTCCGGGTTGGCCTGGTGACGCTTTTCCAGTTCCAGGAACGATGCCGGCCGTTGAGGACGCCGATCTTTGATCTGCTTGATCGTCCGGTCGATGTAGTCGCGGTATCCCTGTTCGAACTCGGCCAACGTCACATGGAAGGCAACCTCGACCGAACGCGGGTCACGGTGACCGGCAGCGTAAGCGGCTAACAGGCGGGCGGGCGCGTCCTGGCCGAAGCGCTCGATCATGTAGTCGAGGTAGAGCTTGCTCTGGTAGTAGGCCTGTGCCCAGCGGGCACGGTTCTCAATGCGAATGAACGCGGCGTTAATGGTGCTGAGATCGAGCAGGTCTCCGTTCTCGGCCGCCTGGATCAGCACTTCCTCCCACAGTGACGGCGTCGCGAACCCTTCGGCACGCACGGCAAGTGCTTCGGTAAACCAGTGTGTGATGTTGAAGTCAGTCTGCTGTAGGGTGATCGCATGCGTGAGTTCGTGCCGCAGCACCCTGCCCCAGTTGAAGGGATTGCGCAACGCCGAGGGCGAGACCATCGCCACAACCTTCCCAGTACATGCCCCCACCGTTCCGATCCACGGCAAACCGATCGTCCGGGCACTGAACCATTCGTGTCCGCTGTGTCCCTTGGCCCGGTTAAACACCTCGATCAATACCGGCTCCTTCGGCACATAACCGAACTCGGCGGCCAAACGCTGGAAAACGTCCTCCAGGTACCAGGCTGCTACGTAGCCAAGAACGCGGTCCAGCTTCGGATCGACGCGTAGCACGAGATGCTTGGTCCGGATGGTAGCGTAGCTGTCCAGCACGTCGAGCACTTCCAGAGTGTTCTTGATGCGGACGCTGAACGGGTCACGTGCAAAGGCTTCCTCCAACAGCTCCCGAGCCTGCTCTTCGCGGCCGATCCGCATCAGTAGCATGCCCAGGGCTGCCCGTGCGGGATTGAAGTCCTCATCCAGCTGCAGCGCACGCTCCAGATAGTGACTTGCCAGGCGGAAGACGCGTTGATCCTCCAGATTTCGGCCCAGCTCGTGGTAGAACGCGACTGGTGCGGGATTCACCCGCTCAGCCTGTGCAATAACCTCCTTGATCGCGTCCCGACGGCCTGAGACCCAGTGAGCGGCCCCTAAGCAGGCCAGCGCGGCCCAATGGGCCGGGTTCTGCTTCAGTGCCTCCCGTGCCGCCGCGATGGCCTTTGCCGGTTGAGCTTGCGCCAGGTACACGCGAGCGGCAAGGGCATGAGCATCTGCCAGCGTCGGGACGAGCTCCAGCGCGAACCGCGCCTGTTCAAGCGCCTCATCAAGCTTGAACTCATTCAACGCCAACTCCCCGAGCGCAACGTACACGGGAGCGGCTGAGGGGTTGATCCGCACCGCTTCACGCAGGTCGCGGTCTGCGTCGCCGCTGCGGTACTTGGCCAGAAAAAGCAGACCCGACGCATATCGCGCCTGCCAGAACAGCGGATCTTGCTGATAAGCACCATCGTAGAAGTCGTTCAGCACGCGGTTGAGCGCCTGAGCCTGCTCCGCGTCCCGCAGATGACGTTCTGCATAGGCGCGTAGCAGATGGCCGGCGTACAGCAGTTGTTCCGCCTCATCAGGCGGATCGTGGGCTACCAGCAGAGCTGTCTGCTTCAGGACCCGGTCAGCTTCCTCGTGGCGGCCCAGGCTGCGTAGCGCACGATAGCGCTGCCAGTTGAGCGCGTAGTCGTCGGGCCAGTGTCGTTGTGTCGCGTCGAGGACGGCCAACGCCTCAGGGAACTTTCCCTGCTCTACCAAAAGCTCAGCGCGCAGCGCAGCCAGCCGTGCGCTGCCTTTACCGGCCGCCGGCTCAGCACAGCGCTGGATCGCCTCGGCAACGCGACCCAGCTCCGCAAAGCAACGCGCTTCCAGATAGTTCTTGATTTCCTTTTCCACCTCGTCGGCTGGCTCTGCTTCCTCCAGCACAGCCAGCGCCTCCTCGTACCGTCCCGTCTGGAGCAGCTGGCGGCTTTGCTGTGCCCACTCCGGCTGTTCCGCGCATGGAGCCACCTGCGCGGTCGCCGTCAGCGTTAGCAGCAGGACACATGCAGCGCGGACAAGCAGCCATCCGAGCACACTACGGCTAGTACCGGTCACCGATCGTGACTCTGGGGGCATGTCGTGCCTCCGTTCATCGGTGCTGGCGGTCGGCAACAACGGCCGACGTGGTCCGCCTAAATCAGTTTACGGCCGCGTTGGCAACGGCCAAAGCACTGTGCCCCGAGGAACTGCGGGCGGGAGACAAGGACGTACTCACTCGCTTAGCTGGTCACGTTGCTTGCCGCGCTTACCGGGCAGTACGTCTAACGGGGCGCCCACGGTCGTCTCCGACGACTCGACCGGCGATGGGCGGAAGAAGTTGACTGCGTCGGTTGCGGCAGGTAACTCGTCGGCGAAGTCCATGGCAAATCCGATGTCCACCACGGCGCTGTCGGTTTCGCTTCGATACGGGTCACTCTCGAACGCATCCACAGGCAGCGACACCTGTCCGTGGCTTTCCTGGGTGTCGGTCAGGCTGAGCCACGGTCCACGGAACGCGTACGCATTGCCTGAGCCGGTCCAACGAAACACGTTTGCCTGACCACCAGTCTGGTCGACGACCTTCGTACCGCGTAGCATGATCCACGGTTCCTGGCCGGCCGTCTCAAACAGGCACCGGCGTGCCGTCACGTGTAGTGGCACCAGCCACTGGCGATCACCCTTGGCCTGGGCGGCAATCAACTGGCGGTGGGTTCGTACCGTGCAGCGTTCCAGATCGAGCTGCAGCAGCGCGCGCTGGCTGACCGGTTCGGCCGACGGCGAAACGCTGAGGAGGATCCCGCCTGCAATGGCCGAGTCTTTGAACCTGATAGCGGCCTCAGCTAGGGCGGGCGCGCGGAGAACGTAGCCGCGGGCCAGTACCACGGATCGTTCGACCGTAACAGTTCCCTGCGCGAGCGGAACGCCACCGAGGGGGCTTTCACCGGAAAGCTCTGCCATCGTCCCACGTGCCGGCGGCTGCACGAGCTCGACGATTGGCCCCTGCGCGAACTCGTTCCGCAACGTCGAATTGCGCACCACGAGCGTGGCATCATCCAGTTGCACGATTGTCCACGGACTCACCCGCGCGGAGCCGGTCGCAGACAAGTCGATCGTAACGCCGTCCAATTCCAGCGTGGCACGCCGGACGGTCAGCAGCGCGAACGCGTTCGGCGTCTCGTGGGCTGGGTCGTAGTCGAGCGTAAGCACGGGGCGAAAGCCCGAGGCTGCGCGCACGACGACATGCTTGCCGCTCAACACGGCTGGCTTCAGTCGAACCGCGCCGTCAACGGCCAGCTCCAAGACGGCACCGTCCGGACAGCGCTCTAGCGCTTCCTTGAGCGAGCGGAAGCTGCCCTGACCGTCAGCGGTGATGCGAAAAACACCGCCCGATACCGCCGACTCGTCCAACCCTCCGGTGCCTCGCGTCGGTTCCAGCTTGTCTCCGGAACTCGAAGGCCGCTCCGCCAAGGTGGCCGCCCGGTCGTTCTCTGCGGCGGTTGTCGTCATCGGAACCGACGGGGACTCGCCCGCTGCGCCGGCCGGTCCGCCTCCGGCCGCTTCGACCGTCCGCGTCAGCGCCTGGACCAGAAGGCCCAGCGCGCTTTCGCCGTAAATACTGCCGACCGGGGCCACGTGCCGTGTGCCCACCGGTCCCCCGTCGGCCGCTAGTTCGTAGCCGCGACTGGATCGGGCCAGACGCAACGCTGCACGGACCAGCTCCTCACCGTGATGCTCGGCAACTCTGCCACGCGGCACATCCCATGGCCAATCGCTCTGCTGGACGGAGTCGGTCTCGGAGACCTGTCGCTGCCGACTCCATTCCCAGAGGGTCTCGGCCCGGGCCTCGCTACCGTCCTCCTGTTGGCTCCGTGCGTAAGCAGCCAGTCCGTAGTAGAGGTTGCGCGCCCCGCGCCACAGATACGCAGCCGGCGCGATCGTCTGCAGCAACGTAGTCTGATCAGGGCGGTACGCGGCTACGACGCACTCGGTCAGCGTGATAGTTGCCGCAGCAGTGTTGCCGGGTCCTCCGGACGCTTCGGAAGCGCCGCCTTCGGAGCCGACGAGTGTCACCGTGAACAGCGTGCCAGTGGTGGTCGTCAGCGTACACCGTTGCAGTTCGGTGACCACTACTGGATGATGGTCGTTTGCGTAACCCGGAGCAGTCAACAGAAACGTCCGCTCGAACGGCAGCCAGGCAGAGTCAGTCGCGCGGAACCGCACCGGGCCCGTGGTCCACAGGAAACCATGCCCGCCGGCGAAGAGCGAGCGGTGTACAGTGACGGTCGCAGGCACGATTTGCTCGGAAAACGTCGAGCCCGTCAGCGGGCGAGCCGGCATGCGGAGCCCGCCACCCGCAACGATGACCCAATTGCCGACACTTCCTTCCGTTCCGTCCGAGTCGGAAGGTGACACCGGTTCCGTCTGATCGACGACCATGCAGTTTTCCAGTCGCAGCGTCCCATTGTCGCAAAGGAACGCGATCATCGGCCGGTCAAGGCGGTTTCCGACCAACTCGAACCGGATGCCTTCAAACGTTACGGTCGCTTCTTTCAGCTCAGCCAGGATCCACTCGGCGACGTCTGGGGCGTCCGGGCGATAACGTAGGCGAAGTACCGGGTAAGAACCCGGTGTGCCCCGGATCGTGATCGTCTTGCCATGAATGCGCAGCCCGGCGACGCCTTCCTGATGCCCCTGGCCGTTCGGCGTCAGCTCGATGATGCCGTCCGGGGGGGCAAGCTCGATGAGACTGCCGTCGCGGGCCTCGGCAACGGCAGCCCGTAGCGATGCCTCATCGGTCACACGCTGCAGTGCTGGTGCCGGCTGGGAGTCCTGGGACGAGCTGTCCGTGCTGTCTCCCGCGGCTGGTGCCTGTCGACCGAGCGTGCTGCGACCTGCTCTGTCATCTACCGCCACCGTGTCTGGTGGCGACGGTGCCAGCGGTGATGGCGGAACGGACTGGGGAGATGTAACTGAAGCATCGGCCGGTGATGCAGCGTCAATGTCGGACGTGCGTGCCGCGGGCATCAGCAGCTGCAGGTGCGAGCGAAACATGAAGCCGACGAGCCCTACCAACAACAGGAGCGATGCGGTCCAGAGCAGCAGCGAACTCCAGCGGGCCGAAGGCGTGCCTGCGGTTTCCGCCCAGGGGATTCCGTCCAGCAGCACCGGCCGGATGCGCAGCTCACTGGCTACCTCGATCAGATCCGTGATCAGGTCAGCGGCCGTCTGGTAGCGATCCTCCGGTGCCTTGGCCATCATCTTGCGGATGATCGCCGCGAGCTTGCGCGGAACGGCCGGGTTCAGTTCGCGCACGTCGGGCGGCGGTTCGGACTGGTGCTGCAAGAGTTTCTGCACGACGTTGCCGTCCGGGAATGGTGGCCGGCCGGTGAGCATGTGAAACATGGTGCAGCCGAGCGAATAGATGTCGCTGCGGATGTCGGCAGAGCGGGGATCGCGTGCCTGTTCGGGGGCAATGTAATCGAACGTGCCCAGTGTGACACCGGTCTGGGTTAGCCCGCCGAGCCGCTGATGCTCGAAGAAGCGGGCCAGTCCCATGTCCACCAGCTTGATGCGGCCGCCGGCGGTGACGATGATGTTCGATGGCTTGATGTCGCGGTGCACCACGCCGCGGGCGTCGGCATGCGCTAGCGCGCTGGCCACCTGAAGCGTATAGGCCACCGTTTCGGCCACCGACAACCGGCCCCGCTTCTGGACCAGATCGCGGATCGTCTCCCCCCGGACATATTCAAAGGCAATGTAGCTGATGCCCTGGTCTTCGCCAATGTCATACACGCGTGCGATGTTCTCATGGTCAAGCTGGGCAGCGGCGCGGGCTTCGTTGCGGAAGCGCTGCACGATCGTGCTGTCGTGCGCGAATTCGGGCGGCAACACCTTCAGCGCGACGTCTCGGTCAAGCTGCAGGTCACGTGCCAGGAACACCGTTCCCATGCCGCCCGTGCCGATGTGGGCTTCGATCTGGTAACGGCCCAGCCGCTGTCCGACCAACGAGTTGATGAACCGCTGGCGCGCGGCAGTCGGGTCGTGCGGCGACCCCGAGCCAGATGCTCGTGGCACCACCGTCGGGGCCACGTCAATGTCCGGCGGAATCGGTGAACCGTCCGCACCGCGTGCGCTGGATGGCTGCTCCGTACGAAATGGCGCCCCTTTCACAGAATCGGACATCGGACTCGATTCCGGACTGTCCAGTTAACCGGTTCCTTCCTGCGTGTCCGCTGGACCGCCTTTTGCTCGATCACCGAGCCGAAAGGAGATCTGCCGAACGTGCTCGTTCCCCGGACCGGCCCAGTGAACAGGACAGGTGCGTTAACGTCTGCAGTCACTAGTATAGCACACCCCAAAACCCGCGGTCAATCAGCCGGAGCGTCCCGGCGGCGCAGGGCACCGGGGCCATCTGGAACCAAGCTGTATCGTGCGCGCCGCCGCGGGCCAGCGGGGCTGGTCTTCGAAAGGCTCGCCGCGCGGCCCGCAGCTCTGTCTTCATGGTCCCACCGCAGCACCGAACGTGACCTGCTCGCAGATGGTGATTCCTCCGTGCACCAGGCTGCTTTCGGCTCAGAGAAGCCCGTAACGGATCAGCTCTTGCCTGAGCACCTCGCGCGCGGCCCCGTCCAGCGGCACCAGCGGCAAACGAAGCTCGCCGGTGTCACGGCCCAGCAGCTGCATGGCCGCCTTGATCGGCACCGGATTGACCGACAGGCTCAAGAGAGCATGCGCCAACGGGAAGAGCCGCATATGCCATCGCTGGGCCTCGGCCACGTCCCCCTGAACGAACGCTCGAATCATCGCTTGGACGTCGCGCGGCACGATGTTGGCAATCACCGACACGACGCCTTGGCCGCCAATGGCCAGCAGCGGCAGCGTCAGCGTATCGTCCCCGGCAAGCACTGTGAGCGAACTGTTGCGGAGAATCTCGGAGGCCTGGTCCAGTGACCCGCTGGCTTCCTTGATGGCGACGATGTTGGGCAGTTCGGCCAGACGGATCACGGTCTCAGGAGTCATGTTGCGACCGGTGCGGCCAGGAATGTTGTAGAGCACGATGGGCAGGTCGACCGTTTCGGCGATCCTGCGGAAGTGCTCGTACAGCCCGCGCTGGTCCGGCTTGTTGTAATAGGGGCTGACCATCAGGGCACCGTCGGCACCCACCCGAGCGGCAAAGCGGGTCAGCCGGAGCGCTTCGCTGGTGGAGTTCGAGCCGGTGCCGGCCATCACCTTGATCCGCCCGGCGGCGTGCTCAACCACCGTCGCAATCACACGCTCATGTTCCTCATGGCTCAGCGTGGGCGACTCCCCCGTGGTGCCCACGGGCGCGATGCAGTCGGTGCCCTGTTCGATGTGCCAGTCCACCAGTTGCCGAATCCGCTCGAAGTCGATTTCGCCATTGCGGAACGGCGTGATGAGTGCCACGGTTACGCCGGCAAACTGTTCACCCTTCCGTTCGCTCATCGACGTCTCACCCCTGGTGTTATCGAAGCCCTTCGGCAGCAACGGTTGGCGCGTACGCGATTATAGTTTGCCGAGTGCTGGGACGTGGTGCACTGGAGGCGAGCAAGCAAAGAGCCGGTTCGCCGTGCCGTGCGACCCGGTCCCAATGCGCTGTTCCCCAGGCATGGCGCGTCCGCTCGGCTCACTGACGCGGCGTCTGCGGCCGTACACGCGACCGATCCGATCACGTACTCCGGGCCTATCGAGCCGATTGACCTTGGCCCATCGGAACGATCGATGCCATCTGCCGCCGTGATTCTGGCCGGTCGCAAGCGGACGCCCTGGCCAGACACCGCATTGGTCGGCCAAGACCGACGGCAGGCCGCGCGGGTGGGGCGGTTGCCATTGCAGCAAACCGCCGCGTGTGGCAAACTGCTGCCGCCGTGACGAAGAGAGACACCTGCGATCCAAAACAATCGGTAGTCGGCCGCCGTTTGCTCCTGGCAGCAGCTATGGCCACCGTGGTCCTGTCTGCAGCGGGGTGTGCCCGGCCCAGGCCGATCAGCTTCCGCTGGCCGTGGGCCCGTTGGCAGTCGGGCGACGGTGCCGAGACGCGTGCGCACGGTGGGCGGCCCCGGCGGTTGGCCTCCCTGGAGCCGATCTTGCTGGCTGATGCGACGGAGGACGGCCACGCCGGCGTGAAGCAGGCCGCTGGCGCGACACGGTCAGCCAAGGACACAGAGGTCATCTCGACCGTCGTGGCACGGGTTAATGGCGAGCCGATCGTGGCCGAGGACCTGCTTGCTCCGCTCCGCAGTCGGCTTGCTGAAGCACGGCAAACGATGAGCAAGGCCGAGTACATTGCGTTCCGGGACCGGTTGCTTCGCCAGCAGCTGGACAACCTCATCGAGCGGCAGCTTCTTGTGCAGGCGGCACGCCGAGCGTTTCCCGAGCCGATCCAGCGGCGGATTGAGGCGTTTGCGGATCAGCAGTTCGAAGAGCAGCTCAAACAGGAGGCCAAGCGGCTCGGGCTGGCTACGGTCGAGGAACTGAAGCAGCATCTGCGCAAGCAAGGGCAATCGGTTGAACGGATGAAGCAGCTCAACCGTGACACGATCCTGGCCCAGCAGTTTGTCCGCTCCCGGGTTGCGAGCAAGATCGAGGTGACACGGCGTGAGATGCTGGAGTACTACCGGGAGCACAAGGCGGAGTTTGAGCAGACGCCAGCTGTGAAGTGGCGCGAGATCCTTGTCAGTGTTGCGCGGCACAGTTCAGACGAGGCGGCCCGGCGGCATGCGGAGCAGTTGGTGTCTAAGCTTCGGGCCGGCGCCGACTTCGGTGAGCTTGCCAAGCAGGAAAGTGACGGCGCGACGGCGGCTCAGGGGGGACAGTGGCCGTGGACGCCTCCCGGCAGCTACATTGTCGATGCGGTGGATCAAGCACTGTTCAGCCTGCCGGTGGGCCAGGTGAGTGATCCGATTCCGGGTCCGGAAGGCTACCACATCGTGCTCGTCGAGGACCGGCGCGACGGAGGGCCGCGTCCCTTCGAAGAGGTGCAGGACGAGATCCGCGAGCGGATCCGGCAGAAGAAGATCGAGCAGGCCGTTTCTCAGCTCATCGAGCGGCTCAAGCAAGAAGCCTACATCGTTACCGTCTTCGATACGGCCGACTAGGCACCGTGACGTCTCGGCTGACGCACCTAAAGCGCCGCCGCTAGCCAGCACCGCCCATCGTCACCACAACGTAGGAGGCAACCGGGCCGAACAGCATCAGCGCGATGATGCCCACGCCCACGGCATGGATCGGTTGGAAGCGGAAGCAGAGCAGGCACGCCGTTACCCAGATGACCGCGTGGAACCAGAGCGCGGCACTGTAGAACATGTCCGGAAAGCTCAGCGGCCACTGCACCAACAGTGCAGCCAGAATCGGCGAAATGGCGACGACACGCCAGGCAAGCAGGTCGACCCGCTCTTCGTAAATGTAGCGCTGCGCGGTCTCAACGGTCAGAAACAAGGTTACGCCGACGATGGCCCAGACCAGTAGCCAGATCCCGATAACGGCCAAGGCATTCCTCCGCAACGAGTGTGCCGGCGCTTGCTGCGTCGCCCCGGTGCACCGCACCGCCGGGGCCGATCGTGCCATTGTAGCCCTATGGGGATCCGTCAATCCTGGTCGCCGCTGCGCAGCTGCAGTTCGATGCCCCCCAGCTTCAGCACCCCCTGACCGTTGCCGAGCGAGCGGAACAGACTGCCGAGCAACTGCGCGAAGGCTTCCTCCTGGATCGAGTAGAAGTTGTGCTTGCCGGAGCGGCGCACTTCGATGAGGCCGGCGACGCGGAGCAAAGCCAAGTGGTGGCTGACGGCAGGCTGGGACTGCTCGAGCCGGCGGCACAGTTCCGTGACGTTCAGCTCGCCAGAGCGGAACAGGTGCAGGAGAATCTTGAAGCGGGTCTCGTCAGCAAGCAGTTTGAACACACGGCAAAGGTCCTTGACGAGGGTCTCCGGCACTGTTGGAGCCTTCGGCTCTGAACCGTCCGCTCTGTTCGCATCTGTTCCTGCCGCTACGTGGCTCACCTCTAAAGCCTCGACTGGATTCATGGCACCTCCACGCGCTGACTGGCGGTGGTCACCAGCCGACAGCCTACCTGCCGGTCAGCAGCTCAACAGCGGCCGGCGCTAGCGACCGTGAACCGCCTGAGCCTCAAGGCCAGAGCATGTGCACCACAACCATTGCGACGAACTAGGCCGCCATAACGACTTGGCCGCGCTTACGGTCGAGATGTCTTCGACCGAGTGGCCAGGTGCCTGTCCTTCTCACCCGAACCAACCCGCACGCCCGGTTGACTTGTCCGGCGAAAGCAGTCGCCCGCATGCGGGATCCTTGGCCCGTATTTTACCGCGCCGTGCACCGATTTCAACAGAAAATGACCACGCCAGGCGAGCGGTTCGCCCGGATCGACGTGTCGCGTTGTTGTCGGCGTGCCTGCTTTCCGATCGTGAACTCGGGGCCATCCGGGGCTCATTCGGCGCGCCTGCGCACCGGCATGGCCTTCTGTTTGCAGTTTGCCCGGGCGTGCGTGGGGAGTGGCCGCAGTCGATACCGGCGCAAGGTGCCTGCCACGGGTAGCTGCCGCAGCTTGCAGCAAGACAGCGATCAGGTCCTGCCGCGGCGGGGACGAGCGGAGAGGTGCAGCCACATCGGTCCGTGCCGTTGAACGATGCTGCGGTGGCCGACCCGCACCCGGTCATCGAACCCGTCCGTCGCCTAAGGCATCCCGGAACGGCATGGCCGCCGACGGCATAGAAGGCTAATAGAATGCTTGGGTGCTGCTGAAGAAAAGACCGCTCTCTCGCGTGCGAAAGAGCGGTCTTTCAGCAAGTCAGCACACACGGCACTGGCCGTTGGCACTGCCACAGCCAGCACCAATTATCGTCGCAGCGCGGGACGTGGCTTTAGCTCTCCTGGCCTGGCCCCCCCGGTACGCGGCTACTCGTGCACGGTGCGCAAAATGGGCAAGCCTGCTAAGCTAGCACTCGAAGACGGGACCATCCTGACCGGTACTTCATTCGGTGCCGACGGTGAGGTGGCCGGCGAAGTCGTCTTCAACACGAGCATGACGGGCTACCAGGAAATCCTCACCGACCCGTCCTACAAAGGCCAGATCGTCACGATGACCTACCCTCACATCGGCAACTATGGTGTGACACCGGAGGACGAGGAAAGCGATCGGCCACAAGTTGAAGGGTTCATCGTGCGCGAAGCGGCGCGGCGGCACTCGAACCACCGTGCGCGGGAATCGCTACAGGATTATCTACGACGTCACGGGATCGTGGCATTGGAAGGAGTAGACACGCGGTTCCTGGTGCGGCACATCCGGCTGCAGGGGGCGATGCGCGGCGTCCTGTCAACGGTTGACCTGAACGATGACAGCTTGGTCGCGAAGGCCAGGGCCATTCCCCCCATGGCTGGTAGAGATCTGGTACGCGAGGTCGCGCCGTCGGCAAGCTATCGGTGGCGGCGCGGCTTTGAGTCCCCGTTCGCGCCCCCTGAGTGGGTGTACCGCTGTGGGTATCGCTGGGATCCGGCCGTGACGCACCACGTGGTGGCACTTGACTTTGGCATGAAACGCAACATTGCCCGGTACCTGGTCGAAATCGGCACGACGTTGACGGTCGTTCCCGGCACGGCCACTGCTGAAGAGGTCCTTCAGTGCAGGCCGGACGGTATCTTTCTCTCGAACGGGCCGGGTGACCCGGCCGCTGTCACGTACGCGATCGAGACCATTCGCAAGCTACTGGACGTGGCGGCAACCGAGCGGCTGCCGATCTTTGGGATCTGCCTCGGCCATCAACTGCTGTCGCTTGCCCTCGGCGCCCGCACGTTCAAGCTGAAGTTCGGACACCGTGGTGCCAACCAGCCGGTGCGCAATGAGCGGACCGGTCGCGTCGAGATCACGACGCAGAACCACGGCTTTGCCGTCGATCCCGACAGCCTGCCAGCCGAAGTGGAATGCACCCACTGGAACCTGAACGACCGGACGCTGGAAGGAATCCGCCATCGGGAGCTGCCGGTCTTCAGCGTGCAGTATCATCCGGAAGCGTCTGCCGGCCCACACGATAGCGCGTATTTATTCGCCGAATTCCGTCGACTGCTTGATGCCCGCGCTGGCGTGACAGCGTCGGCGGACTGAATCCCCTCATCACGACTGCCCGACAGGTTCGAGCTGCTGCCCAGCAAGGAGTACCGAACAGTGGCCGTAACCAGTGTGATCGGACTGCAGTGGGGCGACGAAGCGAAGGGCAAGATCGTCGACCTGCTGGCCGCGGACCATGACATCGTTGTGCGCTTCCAGGGAGGCGCGAATGCCGGCCACACGGTCACGGTCGACGGCACGCGGTACAAGATGTCGCTGATCCCGTCAGGAATCCTCCACCCGGGGGTGATCGCTCTGATCGGCAATGGTGTCGTCGTCGATCCGATTGCCCTGGCCGAGGAGATGGAGCGAGTCCGTCAAGCCGGCGTGGACCTGACCGCCCAACTGCGGATCAGCGATCGAGCCCACCTGATCATGCCTTATCACAAAGCGGAGGAGAGGGTGCATGAGCGGGCTGCCGGTCAGGCAGCCATCGGCACCACGCTCCGCGGTATCGGCCCGTGCTACCAGGACAAAGTCGGGCGTCGTTTCAGCGTCCGGGTCGGTGACCTGTACCGACCACGCTGGTTGCGCGAGCGGCTGAGCAACACCCTGGACTACAAGAACCGCGTGCTTGCGGCGCTGGGTGCCGAGGAACGATTCGAACTGGAGCCGCTACTGAAGCAATGCCAACAATGGGCTGAGCAGATGAGGCCCTACGTCATCGACTCGGTCAGCTTCCTGCACGATGCGCTGGAGCGAGGCCAGCGGATTCTGTTCGAGGGAGCCCAGGGCACGCTGCTGGACGTCGACCACGGAACCTATCCGTACGTGACCTCGTCGAATAGCTCCATGTCTGGCGTCGCGTCCGGTTCCGGCATCCCGGCCAACCGTGTCCAGGACGTCATCGGAGTGGTCAAGGCCTACACGACGCGGGTCGGCAGCGGACCGTTCCCTACCGAATTGCACGACGAGATTGGTCAGCAGATCCGTGACCGGGGCAACGAGTACGGCACGGTCACCGGCCGGCCCCGCCGGTGCGGGTGGTTCGATGCGGTCGCGGCTCGCTACTCGGCCAGGATCTGCGGCGTGAATCGGCTGGCCGTAACGTTGCTGGACGTGCTGACCGGACTGGATGAGCTTGCCATCTGCGTGGCGTACGTGTGGCAGGGCAAGCTGCTGAAGACAGTTCCCGCCCATCCGGAAGTGCTCGCCGAGTGCCAGCCCGTTTACGAGTTGCACCCAGGGTGGCAAGACGATATCACCACGGTGCGAAGCGTTGCTGAACTTCCGGTCGCGGCGCGGCGGTACTTGAAGAGGATTGAGGAACTGGTGGGTGCACCGGTCAGCATCGTCTCGGTCGGCCCGGATCGGGACCAGACGATCCGCGTCACGCCGCACGAACAGGCCTTGACAGTTTAACAGAGGAACCGTGCCAGCGCGCGGACGCAAGCAATGACCCAGACCGACAAACAGCTTTCCTTGCCCACGGCAAGCGGACCCGATACGGCGGCTCTGCCGGGGGTCCCGCCTGAGCGAATGCCGCGGCATATTGCCATCATCATGGACGGCAATGGCCGCTGGGCGCGCCGCCGCGGTCTGCCCCGGTTCGAAGGCCATCGCCGCGGCGCCGACAGCGTGCGCCGAATTGTGGAGGAGTGCTGTCGTCTGGGCATCGACCAGCTGACCCTCTACTGCCTCAGCAGCGAGAACTGGAAGCGTCCAAAGGTTGAACTGGATTTCCTTATGGAACTGCTGCGCTGGTATGCGATCCAGGAGCGTCCGGAGATCCTGCGTCAGAACATCCGCTTCACGACCATCGGATTGCGCAGCGGCATCCCCGACCGCGTCTGGGCTGAAGTGGAGGAGACCAAGCGGCAAAGCGCAGCAAACACCGGCATGATTCTCTGCCTGGCCATCAACTATGGCGGCCGACTAGAAATCACCGAAGCCGTGCGGCGGATTGTTCAGGAAGCAGTCGCCGGGCGGATCCGACCGGACGAGATTGACGAACGCACGATCTCCGAGCACCTCTTCACCGCCGGGATGCCCGATCCGGACTTGTTGATCAGGACGGCGGGTGAGTACCGTGTCAGCAATTTCTTGCTCTGGCAGATCTCCTATACCGAGTTCTGGGTGACGGATGTGCTCTGGCCGGACTTTCGTGAGCAGCACCTGCATGAGGCGATCCGGGACTTTGCCCGCCGAGAACGTCGCTTCGGGGGGATCCTGGGCTGATGCTCCGAGTACGCTTGCTCGCCGGCGGTCTTTTCCTCGCACTGCTGGTTGTCGTCGTCTGGCTCGATCTCAGCGTCGACCGCCCCTACCCTGGCTGGCTGCTGCTGTGTACCGTTTGCGGGGTGGCGAGCTGCCAGGAGTTGACGGTCCTGCTGGAGCGCATGGAGCTTCGCCCGTTCCGTCGCGTGCTCTGGCCCGGCGTGCTGTTGTTGATCTGGGTTCACTGGCTGCCGGCTGCCTGGGAGCTGTACTACGGCGACGGGTCGACCCTGGCGCGCTGGCCGACCGTGCTCGTGGCGCTGGGCGGTGCGACCGTCGCTGCGTTAGCCGTGGGCATGACCGGTTTTGATGGCACGGCCCGATCCGTGCGCCGCTCGGCTGGCACCGTGCTTGGGCTGCTGTACCTCGGTGGCGGTGCGACAGCCCTGGTGGCAGCCCGGTGGCTACCCCAGGGGCTGGCTGCCGTCATGCTGCTAATCCTGGCCACGAAGGCGGCCGACAGCGGGGCGTACTTCACCGGCAAGCTCCTGGGCAGGCGGCCGTTGGCGCCGGTGCTCAGTCCGAAGAAGACGCTCGAGGGGGCCGTGGGGGCGGTGCTCTGGGGGGCGGCCGCGGCCGTGCTCGTGGCCGCCGTCTCCGGCTACTGGTGGCAGAGCTGGTTGCCGTTTGGCTGGGGCACGCTGGCGGCGCTCGGGGCGCTGCTGGGTGCCTGGGGCCAGCTGGGCGATCTGGTGGAAAGCTGGCTGAAGCGGGCGGCGGCGGTGAAGGATTCCTCCAGCTGGCTGCCTGGACTGGGCGGCATGCTGGACGTGCTGGACTCGCTACTCTGGAACGCGCCGCCCTTTGCGCTTTGCTGGTCCCTGCTGCAGCCGGCATGAGCGAAGTGCGGCACGGGGATTGCATGCGCCGCAACCTGATTGCCTGTTGAGAGGCAATGACTTAGAGTTGTTAAGAACAGCCGGTGAGTGCGGTCGCAGTCCAGGCCACGCTACCGGCATCCGGGCGGTCGCCCAACAAGCAGCACGGAGGCAGGCGACGCCGATAAGCACAACTGGGCAAAGCACCGACGATGTTCCTCGTACCGGATGGCTCACTCCAGGAGGCAGCAGCCTCCGGACACAGGCGGATTGAGACCTGTTGCCGATGAGCACGCTGGACTACGAGGGGAGTCAATCGACTCACCGTAGCGAGGCCACAGACGACGAACCGCCCGAACGTTCGTCCGCGTCTCTGGTCTTCACCGACCGCGACGAAGCCACAGCCGTTCTCGGGGCGCGGGACCAGTATCTGCGCAGGGTACGCGACACGTTCGGCGTACGCGCCTGGGCACGCGCGGGGCGGGTCTACGTCGAAGGCGATCCTCATCGGGTGGAACAAGCGATCCGCGCCCTGCGTCAACTAAGAGAGCTAGCCGACCGACACGGATCGGTCGATGAAGCAGACGTGGTACGAGTTCTCGGACAAGTAAGCCAACAGCCACAGGAAGGCGGCCCGCCAGGGCCGGCCGCAGTGACGGAAGTCGTCAAAGCGAAACGCTGGGTGCGGCCGCGGACCGAGGGACAACGCCGCTATGTGGAGGCGATGCGCGAACACGACATCGTCCTCTGCATCGGCCCCGCCGGCACAGGCAAGACGTATCTGGCCGTCGCCGTCGCGGTCGATCGCCTCCTACGTGGACTGACCGAGAAGATCGTCCTGGTCCGTCCCGCCGTGGAAGCCGGTGAGAAGCTGGGCTTTCTACCCGGCGACATGGTTGCCAAGGTCAACCCGTACCTGCGGCCCCTTCTCGATGCGCTCCACGACCTGCTGGACTTCGAGCAGATCCAGCGGTACATGGCCGCGGACGTCATCGAGGTTGTGCCGCTGGCTTACATGCGTGGCCGCACCCTCAACAATGCCACGATCATCCTGGATGAGGGCCAGAACACGACGGTCGCCCAGATGAAGATGTTTCTCACACGGATGGGCGAGAACTCGCGGATCATCGTCACAGGCGACGTCACCCAGATCGACCTACCGGCCACGGTACGCAGTGGACTGGTAGACGCCGTCCGACGGCTGGCAAACATTCCGGGCATTGCCGTCGTGCGGTTGACCAAGGGCGACATCGTGCGGCATCCGCTGGTTCAAGCCATCGTCGACGCTTACGAGCAGCGCGGCGAAGGACACGGACCGGCTGACAGCAAACGCCCGGAGCATCCTGAGACGCGTCAGCAACGATGAGCACTGCAGCCGACAAGTCCGGATCTACTGCTTCGGCGATCCCCTTC
Organism: Planctomycetota bacterium; assembly: GCA_026991575.1. Classification (GTDB taxonomy): domain Bacteria; phylum Planctomycetota; class Planctomycetia; order JALXBF01; family JALXBF01; genus JALXBF01. The sequence continues at coordinate 21,194 of JALXBF010000176.1, forward strand.
GAGAACGGCCAGGCCCGCTCCGTGCGTTGGTGGCCCACCCGCCGGCTCTGGGCCGTGCTGATCGGCGGGATCATCGCCTGCACGTTCCTGATCCTGCTCGGGCCACAGCCGTCGTTGCGCGGCTTCGCGACCGAGCCGTTTACGTACCGCGTGGGTGAGCGGACCGAGTGGGAGGTGCGTGCGCGGGTGCCGTTTCAGCAGGTCGACGACGCTCAGACCGTGCACCGCCGCTCAGAAGCGGCCCTTGCCGTGCCTCCGGTGTTCCGAGTCGATCGCCAGGCAGTTGAGCACGGGCGGCAGCGGGCAGAACAACTGGTGCGCGCGCTGGCCAGCCCGATGAGCGCCGCGGGTGCCGCCGCCCGCGTCGAGCTCGATGAGCGTCAGCGGCGCGTGCTGAGCGAACACCTGCAAAACGAAGCACAACGGGTCGCTGCTCTCGAGGTCGTGGATCAAGTCGCCCAGCAGCTCCTGCAGACCGGATGGCTCGACCGCACCACCGCCGCCCGCTTCCTATTCCCTGGCGGTAGGCTCCTGATCCGTTCCGACGGGGACCGTCGCGAAACGACCGTCGACCAGGTCGACGCGGAGCGCATCTTCGCTGCCGGCGGACCCGTTGATCGGTTGCTCCGGCAGCAGCTGCGCGATTGGTCGCCCGAAGCACGGGCAGCACTGCTGCGGTTACTGGCCGTGTGCTTCACGGACTCAGGACCGGCTCTGATCTACGACGAGCTGGAAACCGAAGCGCTCCGCGAGGAGGCCCGACGGCGAGCGGGCCAGGCCGTGCTGCAGTTCAAGGCAGGCACGCGGCTGATGGGGCGCGGCGAGGAGATCACGCCCGAGAAGCTGGCGCTGCTGCGGCGCGAGCATGAACGGTACCGTGAGAGTGTGCCGTGGGGGGCGCGCCTTGCACGCGCCATCGGAGCGCTGGTCCTGGTCACCGGCGTGTTCTTCTCGGTGGCCTTTTACGTCTGGCGGTTTGAGCCTCGGTTGGGCAAACGCCAGGGGGCATTGGAGCGGCTGGTGGCCACCGTGCTCGTTACGCTGGCGCTTGCCCTACTCTGCCATCGCTGGCACGCGTCGTTCGTGCCGGCGATCGTGGCCGCCATGGTGCTGGCCGTCGCGTACGGTCCGCCGTTTGCCGTGCTGGTAACGCTGGCCGTGGACCTGTGCATTGCGTGGGCCGTCGGGTTTGGGTTGCTGGAGTTCGTCGTCCTGGCCGGGGCCACGACGGGAGCGTGCTTCGTGGTCGGCGTCGTCCGCAGCCGGCTCCAGCTTGCGCTGGCCGCGCTGGCGATTGGAGCCACCCTCTTCGTGCTGACCTGGGCCACTGGATTTCTGGGCGGCCAGCCCTTCAACCTGATCCTGGCCGATTCGCTTCAACGGTTCGTGCTTGGTGCCGGTGCCGTGTTGCTCGTCAGCGCCCTGTTGCCTGTGATCGAATGGGTCTACGACGTGACCACGCGGTTCACGCTCCTGGAACTGAGCGATGCGGGACACCCGCTGCTGCAGGAGCTCGCGCGGCGTGCACCGGGCACGTACAGCCACAGTCAGGCGGTGGCTGTGGCGGCCGAGCAGGCGGCCAAGGCCATCGGTGCCGATGCGCTGCTGGTCCGGGTCGGCGCCTACTACCACGACATCGGCAAGATGGACAAGGCAAAGTACTTCGTGGAGAACAACGAACATGCCGCCGCTCTCCATGCAAAGCTCGAACCGGCCATGAGTGCCCGAATCATCATCGGCCACGTGCGCCATGGCGTCGAACTGGCCCGCAAGCACCGGCTGCCAGAACCGATCGTGGACCTGATCGCTCAGCACCACGGGACCACGCTCGTGGAGTACTTCTATCACGAGGCGCTTCGCGAAAGCCAACGGGACGAAGACCATCGTACAGAGGCGGAGGAGTCACTGTTCCGGTATCCGGGGCCAAAGCCGCAGACCAAGGAGGCCGGCATCTTGATGCTGGCCGACGCGGCCGAAAGCGCTAGCCGGGCGCTGGAGGAGGTCACGCCGAAGCGGTTGCAGGACATGGTCGAGACGATCGCCCGCCGTCGTCTGGTGGACGGACAGCTAGACGAATGTGACCTGACGATGCGTGAGGTCCGCAGGATCGTCGATGCCCTGGCTCAGGCCCTCTACAGCGCCGCGCACGCACGCGTCCGCTACCCGAGCCAGGACACGGCCGAAACCGAGGAGCCGGTCTTAAGCCGGCGGTAGCCGTTTGCCACGACCTGCGGGGACCGACTCCCCAGTGCGGCTCAAGCCATGCCAGCCAACGACTACCGGATCGCCGTCGTCGACCAGCAGCACGTAGCTGCCATCGACCGCCGCAAGCTGAAACAGGTCGTTGGGGCTGTCCTGCAAAGCGAAGGCATCAAAGAGGCTGCCATCGGCGTGGCCCTGCTGGATGATCGCCGCATCCGCGAGCTGAATCGCCAATACCTGCAGCACGATCGGGCCACCGACGTGCTCAGCTTCACGTACCGGCGTGACGACGGCCTCCTAGAAGGCGACATCGCAGTCAGCGTCGAGACTGCGGCGCGCGAGGCAGAACGACGGGGCATCCCGCTGGAGACTGAACTGGCCTTTTACGTCGCCCACGGCGTGCTTCACCTGATTGGCTACAACGACGCGACCCCGGACGAGCGGAGTCGGATGTGGCAGCGGCAAGTCGAGATCCTGCGCGACCTGCGCTATGAGGATGCAGATCGACTGCTGTGATCGGCCCGTCACGGTGTCGGCCCCCTCGAGCGCTGGCTGGGACTCGAAGAGCAGGACGCAGCCGTCGGGACCGCGTCCGACGCTGGCCCGTGCACCAGGTCAACCGCTGCAGGCCCGCGGTGCGCTGTTCGAAAGGGAGCATCGGAACTGGGAGCGATGAAAGGACAGGCCACCGAAGCCATCGTGCTTCGTTGCAGTGAGTTTCGCGAGAGCAGCCTGGTGGTGCAGCTGTTCACGCGGGAGTTCGGCCGTGTGGCCGGTTTAGCCAGGGGGGCTCGGCGGCTGAAGCAGTACCGTGCGGGCGCTCTTGACCAGCTCTGCGTATCGCGTATAGTCCTGCGGCGCCGCAGCAGCAGAGGCCTTGCGCTCATTGACGAGGCCAGGTTGCTGCAGCCGTTTGAGCCGCTGACGCTGCCGTACCGCGCAGCGCTGGCCGGCTTCCTGGTCGCCCGGCTGCTGCTGGATTTTGTGCGCGAGGGGCTGCCCCAAGCGGACGTTTTCCGCGCGGCGGTGGACACGCTTGCTACGATCCGCTCCGGCGGAAACTGGGAGCTGCGCGCGCACCGCTTCGTGTGGGAACTCATTGTCTACAGCGGCTACGGCCCACGGCTGGACCGATGTGCCCGCTGCAACAGACCGCTCCCCCGAAGCGGACGGCTTCGCTTCTGTCCGTTAGCTGGCGGCTTGCTCTGCCCGAGCTGCCCGCCGCTGTCGCGCGTTGCAGCAAGTCTGTCGGCGGGTACCGCAAAGCTCCTGGGGCACCTGACCGACGTGACGACCACGACCTGGCAGTCGCTGCGCGTGCAGGAGCGACTGAACCGCGAGCTGTGGCGCGTCGAAGCGGCGGTGGTCCGGGCGCTGGCCGAGCAGCCAGTGCATGTCATGACGTTGCTTGCACCGCCGCCGGCTCGGCAGCGGAACCGGGTGGCAACTACGGCGTGAACTCGACCCCACGTCGCTTCGGCAGGACGAGGGCATGGTGACGTTGCACGGAGGCCGCACAATTCGGCAACTGATCGTCTGGACCGTCGCTCTCTGCTGCTGCTGCGGCGGCTGTGCCGGCGGACCACGCCCGATACGCTTCCGCTGGCCCTGGCAGCAGCCCTCCGCGGTACCGGCCCAGCCGGCCGGCGGCTTGCACGAATATGAGCTGCGCAATGGCCGATGGGTGCGGCGCGAATCGGTCCGCCCGATGCCACCCGCACTCAGGCGGGCTGAAGCACTCATCCAGGAGCAACGCTACGACGAAGCGATCAGCCTGCTGGACGACACCATCGATGCCGACGACGAAACACCCGGTGCCGTCCATCGCTACGGGTTGTTCCTGCTGGCAGAGGCGTATTACTGGAAAGGCGACCTCGTCGCCGCGCGGACCCACTACGAGAAGCTACTGGACCGGTATCCCGGCACCGAGGAGGCACTCACCGCGGCGACACGCCTGTACCAGATCGGCACGCGTTGGTTGGACGCTGCAGCCAACGACGATACTCAGCCGGCCGGCATGCTACGGCGCATCGCATTCTGGCGCCAGAGCGACCGGCCTTGGATCGATGCGGATGGCCATGCGATCAAAGTGCTCGAATACATCCAAGAGCACGATCCCGGCAACCCGCTTGCCGACGATGCCATCCTGGCCATTGCCAACTATCAGTTCCGTCGCGGGAACTTCGAGCAGGCTGCCTTCTACTACGACCTGCTGATCCAGGGTTACCCGAAGAGCGAACACCTGGCACACGCCTACCTACGGGCGGCTGAGGCCCGACTCGCCCTGTATGACGGCGCCGAGTACAACGCGAAGCCGCTCGAAGAAGCACGCAGGCTACTGCAAACGGCAGCCACCCAGTTTCCGGAACTGGCGGACCAGCGGCCGCGCATCTACGAAATGCTCCATCGCATCGAGGAACGGCAGGCGGAGCGGGACTTTCAGGTGGCGCGGTTCTATGAGCGCATCGGCCGGCCCGACGCAGCCAGAGTCTACTACCAGCTCGTCATCCGCGACTATCCCAAGACATCGTGGGCCCAGCGAGCACGGCAGCGATTGGAGGAGCTGGGGCTCGAACAACAGGGGCCTCAGCCCAAACGGCTCTCGGACCTGCTCGATGAACTCGTGCCGTCGCTGGCGGAGCGCTTTGGCCTTGAACCCGATGAGGCCCCGGCCGACCCGAATGCCGGTGACGAGGCGCGGCCTAGTCCGGGTACTGACGCTCGGAGCGCGGGTGAGAGCGACACTCTGTTGCGCCGGCCCGAGCTAACGCCGACGTGGCCGGGGACCGTTGCCGAGCCGGGCCCTCTGCCTGGCCCACCGGGAGGGCTGCCATGACGCGGAGCATCGGCTGCCTGAGTGCATTGCTGCTCGTTCTGACGGCGGGTTGCGGCTACACCACCCGACCGCCCTTCCCAGGGCACATCCACACCGTGTATGTGCCGATATTCGAATCGGACGCGTCGCGGCGGGATTTTGAGTTCTTGCTCACCAGAGAGCTCATCCGCGAAATCGAGCGCAGCACCCCCTTCAAGGTGGTCAACTCACCGGAAGCCGCCGACAGCATCCTGGAAGGCAGAGTCAAGTACATTGCCAAGAATGTGCGGGTGGAGAACCCCGACAACGAACCGCGGCAGATTCAGCTCACGGCCGGCGTGGACATCGTTTGGCGCGACCGACGATCGGGCGAGGTACTCAGGAAAATGCGTGTGGGCGCTCCGGAAAGCAGAGCCCACGTGCGCCGCTCGGTGCAGTACGCGCCCGAGTTGGGCCAGACCTACCGTACGGCCTCGCTGCAGCTAGCCCGCCAGCTCGCTCAGCAAATCGTCTCTATGATGGAAGAGCCCTGGTAGCGCCACGCCTGGCAGCTGCCAGCAGGACTCACGACTGGCAAGCCAGCGGAAGCTGCTCACCTGCACGGCACACCTGCTAGCCAACGGTGGCGGTCACCCCGCCCCGCGGCGGCTGTGCACAGGTCGGTCGACCTTGTCACCGCAGTGGCGTGTGTCGGATCATGTGGACGGGGCTCCGCTGAGCTGTTCCGAAGGGGGGCAGCGCGATGGTTCCGGACCCGCGTGCCTGCGTTTGGCTTGTGGGCGACCGCAAGCTTACGGTTACCGCGCACAGACCCCTGATCATGGGCATCGTCAACGTAACGCCTGACAGCTTCTCGGACGGGGGCCTGTTTGCGCACCGCACGGAAGCTGTGCGCCACGCGCTGGAGTTACTCGACGCCGGGGCTGACATCGTAGACATTGGCGGTGAGTCGACCCGTCCCGGGGCCAGGCCGGTGCCCGACGCCGAGGAACTGGCCCGGGTGCTGCCGGTGGTTGAGGGGGTCGTGAGCGAACGGCCCGACGCGCTCGTTTCCATCGACACAAGCAAAGGGCGGGTCGCGCGTGAAGCGGTCGCCGCCGGGGCTTGCATCATCAACGACGTGCGTGGCGGCGCTGATCCCGAGCTGCTTCGGGTCGCTGCACGCCACCGCGTGGGATTGATCCTGATGCACATGCGAGGCACCCCGACTACGATGCAACGCCTTGCGCAGTACGACGACGTTGTTACCGAAGTGCTCAATGAGCTGCGGGCTCGGGTGCGGCTTGCCCAATGCGCCGGTGTGGCGCCGGAACAGATCGCCATCGACCCGGGCATCGGCTTTGCCAAGAAGTTTCGACACAACTGGGCGTTGCTCAGGGATCTGGATCGTTTTCACCAGCTTGGCCGGCCGCTGTGCGTGGGGATTTCGCGGAAGGGTTTTCTGGGCGAAATCGTGCCGACCGAACCTGCACAACGGGATGCGCTCACGGCCGGCGTCATGGCAGGCTGCTGGTACCGCGGCTACCACATCGCACGGGTGCACGACGTGCGCACCGTGGGCCACGTGCTTGCCGCACTGGCCCGCTTAGAATTGGGCGAATCCCCGCCCCACTGAGCGGGATTCCGGAAGACGTGAGACATCCTGTGGGACAGCCCATGGCCGACACGGTCAAGAACCTGGCCTCATATGCCGAAGCGCTCGCACGGCGTGCCCATCGGGCGGCTGCAGCCCTGCGCGCAGCCCGCGCCGAGCAGAAGGACGCCGCTCTCAGGGCGATCGCCGATCGCTTGCGCGCCGAGCAGGACGCGATCCTCGCAGCCAACTGCAGGGACCTCGCGCGGGCGGACGAGTTCGGTTTGACCCCGGCGCAGGTCGACCGCCTCAGGCTGTCCCCTGATCGGATCGAGGCAATGGCCCGGGGGGTGGAAGCCATCGTCGCGCTGCCGGACCCGGTCGGCGAGGTGATCGACGAATACATCCGCGACGACGGGCTCCAGATCCGACGCGTACGGGTACCGCTCGGCGTCGTGCTGTTCATCTACGAGTCGCGCCCGAACGTCACGGTCGACGCCGTTGCGCTCTGCCTGAAGAGCGGTAATGCGGTGATCCTGCGCGGCGGCAAGGAAGCGGCCTATACCAACGACGTGTTGCACCGGCTAATGGTCCAAGAGATCGAACGGGCCGGTCTGCCCGCCGATGCGGCAGTGCGCGTCGACATCCAGGACCGGGAACTGGTTGGGGAATTACTTCAGTGCGACCGATACATCGACCTGGCCATTCCGCGCGGCGGCGAAGGACTGATCCGTCGCGTGGTGCAGCAGGCGCGCATGCCTGTGCTGAAACACTACAAGGGCCTGTGCCATGTCTACGTCGACCGCGCAGCCGATTTGACAATGGCCCGCCGGATCGTGGTCAACGCCAAGTGCCAGCGGCCGGGGGTGTGCAACGCGGCGGAGACGGTACTGGTGCATGAGGCCGTCGCGGATCGCTTCCTGCCCGGTCTGCTCGAGGAACTATTTGCACGCGGCGTCGAAATCCGTGGCTGTGAGCGGACTCGGCAATTCGACCGGCGCGTACTACCGGCTACCGAAGCGGACTTCAGCACCGAATGGCTCGACCTGAAGCTCTCCATGCGTGTCGTCCGATCGCTGGAAGAAGCCATTGAACACATCGCGCGGTACGGTTCGGGGCATACGGAGGCAATCGTCACGGATGATCCCCACGCCGCCGAACAGTTCCTGACCATGGTCGATTCAGCAACCGTCATGCATAACGCCAGCACGCGGCTGTGTGACGGAGGCGAGTTCGGGCTGGGGGCAGAAATCGGCATTTCCACCGATAAGTTGCACGCGCGTGGCCCGTGCGGATTGCGTGAGCTGACGACGTACAAGTACGTTGTCCGGGGCAGCGGGCACATTCGCTAGAACCGTTCCCGTCCCGCCGTACTTTCCTGATCGGAACAGCCGCACCGGTGGCGCGCCTTGCCCGGCTCGCTGGACGTGTGCCGGTGAGCTATTGGTTGGAGTGAGGAGTTCCCGCCAGTCCAGAGGAAGCGTGTTCACCGCATGCCAGCCTGCCCCCCTGCCGGGCCAGAACACCCCCCCCTGAGCGATCGGAGAGGATGTCATGGCAAGCAAGAGGACAAGACTGTTCCTGGAGCCGCTTGAGGAACGCCTTTGCCTGGCCGTCAGCGCGTCGGTGGTCAACGGGTCGCTGATTGTCACTGGCGAGCCTAACGGCGCGGTCCAGATTAACGCCGTGGCAGCGACGACATACCAGGTGCTCGATAACGGCGTGGCCATCGGTACATTCGCGGGCGTGACCCGCAACATTCGTGTTGCAATCGATAGCTCGGTGCCGCGCACTAACGACAACGTCATCATTAACCTGGGTGGGTTCACCACGCCGCTGGGTATCCGCCTAGACGCCGGAGACGGCAACAACATCTTCACCGTGCAGAATGGCACGGTCGGCACAAGCATTCTGGTCTACGGCGGCAGCGGCAACGACACGCTGGTACTCCAGCCAACCCTCACCGTCACCCGACACGTGTGGTTCATCGGCTATGGCGGTAACGACACGCTCACCCTTCGTGCCGCGGTGGGTGGTAATGTGATCTTCCGTGCTGGCAGCGGCGCGGACACATTCACGTTTGACGAGCCTGCAGTCGTCGGCGGCCGGACCACGATGCTTGGCGGCCGCGGCGGTGACATGGCGACACTGCTGGGCCAGAGCTTTGGCAACATCCTGCTCGACCTCGCCGGTGGCGATGACACCATTACGTCCGGTGATTTCTTTGCAACGACCGGCACGAGCACTCTTCGGTCCGGCCCGGGTGACGATTCGCTCACACTGGACGGCTGGTTCCTCGGTGATCTGACCGTTCAGTCCGGCAACGGCGACGACACACTAGAACTGGACGGGCGTTTCAGCGGTGAGTTGACCGCGGTTGGCGGCCGGGGCAACGACAGTTTCCTCTTCGACAGCGAGGCGATGTTCGAGGACGCCGTGTCGTTAACCGATCGCCGCGGTAATGACCGTGCAACGTTCTCCAGTTACTTTGCGGACGGGGTGTTTGCAAGCTTCGGAGCACAGGACGACACCGTTGTGCTTGATGGTTCGGCCTACTTCCTGAACGATCTGCTGCTGCGCATGGGTGCCGGCCACGACAGCGTGACGTCCAGTGCCGCGGTGGAAGGTCTCTTTGATGTCGCGGGCGGAGGCGGTCTGGACACGCTGACGCTGGCGGACGGCTACTTCGGTAGCTTCCTGGTACGCGGCTTTGACGAGGGGTTCGGCGGTGTCGTCAGTGTGGATGCCAGCCAGGTTGACCTGCTGGATATCCTCCTGTCGGCCGACCAGCTCGTGGCGGTTGACCGGACGCTGCTGGTGATCAATGACCGCCTGGCGCAGGAATCGACCGCAGTTCGCCTGGTGGATGGTACTCGCTTCCCGGTGCAGCTGGACGACTTGGTGGACGCATTGCCCGAAGCTGCGTTGGACGACCTGCTGAATGTGCCGGCCGGTCTTGCGGTCGTGCTGGACCAGGACGAGGTAGACAGGGTGCTGACGCTGGGTGGGGACTTCTTGGTACCCCGCTTCGAAGGTGACTTGGCCGCAGGCCTGCCCGGTAGCCCGGTCGACTCCGTCGGTGGTTTCGAGATCCAGGACCTGGCGCTTGCCCAGTTAACCGCCACGCTGCGGCAGCAGCAGCTTCTCGCGGGCGTTGCCCCGGGCGTGGACGTGGCCACACCGACCGATACGCTCAGGAGCGTCCTCGGACGCATGCTGTTGTTCACACCGGGCGGAACGCTGACGGGACTGCGTACATTGAGCTAGGCGGTGCGCGAACAGCCTGATTCCAACGGCACCGTCGGCATCCCACAGCCCTGGCCCAAGGATCAGACGAGCACGGCAAGCTGTTTGCCGTGCTCGTTCTGCTTCGCGGCGAAAGGACCGCGTCGATGCGCTCCAGACCGCCCGTGAACCGGGTTCTTGCCTGCCGGAGCGGGGAAGCTAAGGGTGGGCGACGGGATTCGAACCCGCGAATGCCGGATCCACAGTCCGGTGCCTTAACCGCTTGGCTACGCCCACCGTCCTGCAACGCTTTCAGTCTATCGACGGGCGACAAGCAGGGTCAAGGACAGCCGCCTTCCTGGGGCCCATTCAGCCCTTGCGCACGCTCACGCGGCCGATCGGGTCGATCGCGTGATCGAGGATGATCACGCCTGCGGTGGCGCCAGCACCGGGCCGATCCCAGTGGCCATCAGGGTGCCGTGCCGCTCCAGCAGACCGGCTCGGCAGCCGAACCGTTCTAGTCCCACCACCAGCGGTGGGGATCCTCCGGCAAGGGGGCAGGCTCGCTGATCATGCCCTCCCCCGTCCTGCGGACGCTACCGAGGACAGTTCCTGCACTGTACTGCACGCCACCGACCGGCGTCGTTGCCATCGCGCCCTTGCGGAGCACGCGGGTCAGCGTTTGGGCTGTATGTGGCGTGGGCCAGGCCCGCGGCTCGTAACCGCCTGAGGACAGCCATGCACTGCGGTCCCAACCGGCCTTCTCTGCGGCTTTACCGTATTCCAGAACGATGGCCACGGTTAACAGGTCGAATACGTTCTCTAGCTCCGCGAACACCGGCGCCCTGCGTGCAAGCTCGTCGAAGTGTTCCGTGAACCGGCGGGCGAACGCTCGGTTCCATCTGTCCTGGCCACTCCCGGCGGGACGGTCGCCGTAGCGGCGGGCCCGGTAGTCACTCTCACCGAGCAGCCAAACACGCTCCGTACCCAAGGACCAGACCGTGCCGTCTTCCGAACGGGCGAGCGACCCGGATGCGGGTACAAACCACCAGCGCTGGTACAGGGTCCGGCCCGCCTGTGTCAGCGGCACCATGTCCACGTAGCTCTTGATGGCGCGCACGGGCGAGCGCACGACGCCAAGAGCTAGCATCTTCATGGCATAGTCAGCGGCCACCAGCTTGAACGCAACGCTTGATTCGTGCGGCACGCCAAAGACAACCACCTGATGGGGCCCCATGGCCGCCTGCAACCGCGCGGCCAATCGAGGTAGCGCCGCCGGGTTCAGGCCACCACGAAGCTGGGCCAGCACCGCCTTCACGCGGTGCGCACCGTCGGGAGTCGGGTCAATGGAACAGCCGACCGCGCGGTCCGGAGGCGCGCCGGGTGGGAAAGCACGGATCGCCCAGACCAAGTCGTCCAGTTCCAGGATTACCTCTCCGCTTCGCTGGCCAATGGCATGGCCGGTCGCTGTGACCCGCCACCCTTCGGCCGGCCCCGCGATCACCACTTCGCCAGCTTCCGGGTACACGAACACATAGTCGACGCGGTAGAGTCCGGCCAGGTAACGAACCTCCTCGCGGACGTCCTCGTGGGCGTTTGCTGCAATCAGCCTGGCCAGGCGCGTTAGCGACACCTTGCGTAGCTCGGAGGGCCGGGCCACATCCGAGGTCAGCTTCGGCGCACGACCTCTGAGCCGCCGAGCCTGACGGGACGGAACCAGTTGAACCGAGCGCAGCATCCCTTGCGCATCGACGTGTACTCCCTGCACGATGCGTTGGGGCCGCTGGGCTTGGACAGGCGCGTGGTGGACACTGAGGATAAGGACCGCTACGACGGTAACCACTGCCGGCCGCACCACCATGACCCTGCTCCTTGTTTTGGACATGCTTCGAATGGTACGCTCTCCATCTTACCGCACCACGCTGATAACATCCATGAGCCTCGCCGGGCACGTATCCGTTCTAGCATCGGCAACGCCCGGCCCCTTCACTGCTCCGATTCCTTGCCGGGAACCCTGGGGGTATGATGGTCTTCGAGGGGTCGGTTTCGGACGTTACCGGCATTAGCAAGGCTGCATTGACGGGCAACATACACGGCATGTGGCACTGGAGAGTTGGTGCGATCTGCCTGGGCCTCTGCGTTTGCGTCATTACCTTAGGCCGCGCCAGTAGTGGACGACCCGTGCAACAAGAGCAGCAACACCATCGGCCACGTTTGCGTGAGCTCGGCATCCAGATCGGTCGACTGGCACCTGGCCCCTGGAATGCGATCACGGACGTGGCAGGCGTCCGCGTCGGCCACGTTACGCTGATTCGGGGCGACTCGGTGCGTACCGGCGTGACCGTCATTCTGCCGCACGACCGCAACCCGTACCGGCACAGGGTACCGGCGGCTGTGTATGTGGCCAACGGTTTCGGCAAGCTCGTCGGCTATACCCAGCTCCGCGAGCTGGGGGAGTTGGAGACCCCCATCGCACTCACCAACACGCTCAGCGTCTGGGATGTCGCCATCGGCCTTGTCCAGTACGTGCTGTCCCTGCCCGGCAATGAACGGGTTCGTTCCGTGAACCCGGTGGTCGGCGAGACAAACGATGGCTATCTGAACGACATTCGCGGCCGGCACGTGCGGCCTGAACATGTGCTGGACGCGATACGCAACGCGCGACCAGGGCCAGTAGCCGAGGGAGCGGTTGGTGCGGGGACCGGCACGGTGTGCTTTGGTTTCAAGGGAGGCATCGGTACCAGCTCGCGGCAGCTGGCCCCGGATAGCGGCGGCTGGACAGTAGGCGTGCTCGTGCAGACAAACTTCGGTGGCAAGCTAACCGTAGCGGGACGTCCGGTCTGGCGCAGCCTTCGACCAGGCACCGGCCAACACGACGGCTCCTGTATGATCGTGATTGCGACGGACGCCCCGCTAAACGCCCGACAACTGGGCAGACTGGCCCGTCGAGCCATTGCTGGCATGGTCCGAACAGGGGCCAGCATGAGTCACGGCAGTGGCGATTACTCGATTGCCTTCTCGACCGCCGGCCGACCGTCTTCGTCCGGTTCGGTTGGGAGCATCCAGCCAGTGCCTGACCGAATGCTCGACCCACTCTTTGAGGCCGTTGCCGACGCTACGGAGGAAGCGATCCTGAACTCGCTACTGCAAGCCACGGACATGACGGGCTACCAGGGGCATACGGTGCGGGCGGTGCCTCTGGAGTTATTCCGAGCTAAGTGATGTTGGCCATGCCAGCTGCACGAGATGGCTGTTAGCCGCGCGGCGCGACAACGGATGGCGACGTTGGTTCCTGTACTGGCGGCCGGCCTGCTCGCAGTGTGGCCGGTTGTCGGAGCGGGAGCGAAACGCGACGTGGATTGCTCCGCTGCCGCGCCGTTCGCTGCGGCTCGGGCTCCGGACGGGAGCTACATCAGCTGGCGCGAGCACATCATCGACGACGCAGAAGTGGCCGGTGAAACAATACTCGGTGCCGATGGACTAGCTTGGCACGACTTGGATGGAGACGGCGTACGCGATGTTGTCGCCGTCCATGAGGATAGCTCGCACGTCCGCATTGTCTTCGGTCCACGGACCAGGCGTGAGCTGCTCAGGAAAGGCTGGTCCGGCAGCGTTACGCTGGCACGCGGTCGACTGGCCCACGCGGTAGAGGACGTGGCAGTGGCCGATTTCGACGGTGATGGCAGGGCGGATGTGGCCATTGCTGCTGAGGGAGGCCACGTTGCCGTCTTCTTTGCCACAGGCAACGTGCGCCAGGTCGGTGGATGGCAGCCTGTGGTTATCCAGTGCACCGTGAATCGCGGCAGCTGGATCCGCGTGGAGGCGGCAGACCTGGATGGCGATGGTCATGCGGAACTGCTGGCGGCCAACAAAGGTGGCACGGCCGTGAGCGTATTCGATGTGGCGCCAGGTGCGGCCCGAAACGGGGCGGCGTGGCAGGAACAGGTACTCTGGCGGACACGGGTGCCGATCAATGCCCAGGCCATAGACCTGGACCGGGACGGCGACCTGGATGTGGTGGCCGCCAGTCGGGGCGAGCGGTGCATTGTGTGGCTTGAGGCCCTCGACGGCACGTGGCGTTTGCATCCGATCTACGCTGGCGCGGATCCCCCTACGGAGGGGTTCATGATGTGGTTCGTCGATCTCAGCGGTGACGGTTTGCCGGATATAGTCACCGAGGAGGATCACGGCGGAGCGGTCTTCTGGCTGGAACAGCGCCGCGATGACCGATGGCTGTTGCACCCGATCGGGTCGATTGCACCTGATCACGCCACGGGACTTGGCGTCGCGGACATCAACGGTGATGGGCGAGCCGACCTGATGGTGGGGGGCTACAGCGCCGGACCAAGGCTGCGCGAGCCGTCGCAGGTTCGGGCCACGGACCGTTGCGGACGGCTAGCCTGGTTCGAACAGCCCATGAACCCGCGTCAGCCCTGGCGACGCCATGACATCAGTCGTCGCCGCCGCGGCATGTTTGACATGTTCATCCCAGCGGATCTCAACGGCGACGGTCTCGTCG
>JALXBF010000177.1 GCA_026991575.1 Planctomycetota bacterium
GGTGGAGAAGCTGGAGCGAGGCTCTGGCGGAAGCCGTGAAGCTGGAGGTTGTCTGCCGGCGGCCCTGGCGACGGGGTGTGGGACGGAGGTCCCAGCCTGGTGTGGGTTGTTGAGCCTGGAGGCAGCCCACACAGAGGGTCAGTCGGTCCTTTTTGAGGTAAGACCGCCGACCGGAGAGCGGTATGCGGGAGAACTGCACGTACGGTTCGAAGGGGGCGGGCCCCGAGCAACCGGGGCTTGCCACCCCTATCAAGGCTGATGGATAGCGCGGGCGCATCTGCAAGAGATTTCTTTCTTTCCTGGCCGCGGGCGGGTTCGACCCCCCCGCGGCCCGGGCGGTCCGATTCCATTGGGCAGGCGCTGTGCACAGAGAGACTGCGCTGTCGTCCCGGAGGGAGCGCGATGCCACCTCGCCGACGCCGCAGACGGCCGTCCGCGGCGTCGGGGCTTCTTCAAATGGGAAACAGAAAAAAACAAAACCTCGTACCACCCGCCCTACCCATCAACACAGCGGCAGGGGGGCATAAAGCCCCCCTGCCGCCATTTCACCGTAGGCGGCGGGTTGAACGGTTCTGCAGCGCAGGCGGACCGAACCGGCGCCCGGGCCGTTTGGCGGGCGCAGCCGGGCGCGACGCAAGCCGCTGGGTATGGCAGCAACGGGTGCGGGACGGGCGCGGTTCGCATCGTTGCGACGAGCGGTAGAAGCTGCGCGTGTGGCGGCCGGCGGATGGTTCAGCGGTGCACGCCACGGCGCCGGGCGACCACAAGAGTAGCCCGGACCCTGCGACCGGAATTGCTGAGTCAACCCGCCAGCCGGCTTCGATGAGCGGGAGGGGGGGGGGTTTCGTGCCCCCCTCCCGCAAGGTTGATCGATAGCGCCGCCGCACCCAAAGACTAATTGTTCCCACCCGAGCCGCGGACGGGTCGATCCCGCCCGCGGCTCGGCTACCCAGCACTGCCCTGCCGCCGCGGCTCACGCCCGCGGCGGCAGGGCGACGAGGGATTCAAGAGGATACCACCGGCGGTACTCGATGAACTTGCGATAGGCGCAGCAAGCCCCGCTCGCCCTGGCTCTGCCCCTCGCAGGCTCGACTCACCCGCTATCTGATGCAGAGGCCTGGTTTAGAATGGCAGAGGAGTGGCCCGCCGCAGTGTCAGCGAGGCATCCTGCCAATGGCCCGAGTCGAAGAGAAGACCCAGGTCGGCAACTACTTCATCGCCAACTACCCGCCCTTTTCGTTCTGGAAGCCCGAGTACGTGCCGGACGCTCTGGAGACGATCGCTCGCCCCCCACGGCAGGCGGTCCCACTGGGCCTGTACCTGCACATCCCCTTCTGTCGCCGCCGCTGCAAGTTCTGCTACTACCGGGTCTACACGGACAAGACTGCGGCCGACGTGCAACGCTACCTTACCGCGTTGGCCAGGGAATTGGCTCTGTACGCGGCTAGCCCGGTCTGCCGCGATCGGTCGGTTGAGGTCGTCTACTTCGGTGGCGGGACTCCGAGTTTTCCCAGCATTCGCCAGTTGGAGCAACTCTTCGCCGCGCTGGATCGACTGTTTCCATGGAAGCAGGCACGTGAGATCACGTTCGAGTGCGAACCCGGCACACTGACCGAAGCGAAGGTCCGCGCGTTACGGTCGCTCGGTGTCACGCGACTCAGCCTCGGCGTGGAGCATTTCAACGACGCAATCCTCGCCGAAAACGGCCGGGCTCATCTTTCCGCCGAAATCCGGCGATGCTGGCAGTGGATCCGGCAGGCCGATTTCCCTGAAGTCAACATTGACCTGATCGCGGGGATGGTGGGCGAAACCTGGGAAAGCTGGCGCGATTGCGTCCGCGAAGCCATCGCGCTCGAACCCGATTGCGTGACCATCTACCAGATGGAACTGCCGTACAACACGCTCTACTCCCAGTCGATCCTCCGCGACGGAGCCCCCGTCCCCGTGGCCGACTGGCCCACAAAGCGAGCATGGGTCGAGTACGCGTTCGAGCAGTTTGAACGCCGCGGCTATACGGTGACGAGTTGCACGACCGTAGTGCGCGATCCAGAACGGTTTCGCTTCCGCTACCGAGAAGCACTCTTCACGGGAGCAGACCTGATCGGCACCGGAGTGGCCAGCTTCGGCCACCTGCAGGGCGTGCATATGCAGAACGAGGATCGATGGGACAGCTACCTGGCAGCTCTCGACGAGGATCGCCTACCGTTGCGGCGCGCGTTGCGACCAACTCGACGGCAACTGTTCATTCGTGAATTCGTCCTGCAGCTCAAGCTCGGAGGCATTCGCCGCGAGTATTTCCGCGAGAAGTTTGGCATGGACCCTGTGGTTGAATTCGACGATGTGATTCGAGAATACGTTGAGCAGGGCTACGTGAAGGTCACGGACGACGAGCTCCTCATGACCCGCCAGGGACTGCTTCGCGTCGATGCGTTACTGCCTGAGTTCTTCGAGCCCGAGCACCGGGGAGCACGATACACGTAAGGCCAGATGCACTTCCTCTGTCGCAGGAACCGGCGATCCGTACGATCGGCCGAACGCAAGGGGCGGTTGGATCAAGACGACCGAACGCACTCAACCCGTGGAGAGGCTGAATCAGTCCCGTGGGGCTCAGCGGATCTGCAGGCGGCGTGCCTTCAACTCGTAGCGAGGCAGTGACCCGGGCGGCACGGCCTGCACCTGTGCCCGGAAGTGCAACCGCTCCCTGATGGCCTCGGCCACGCGCCGCGTCAGCGCCTCCGTCTGTCCGGCCAGGCTCTCCTGCGGTTCGATCTCGACCAGCACCTCTGGCATCGCCCGGCTCCGGTCGACCGTGATCCGGAACTCCATGACCTCCGGAAACGTACGCACCACACTTTCGAGAGCCGACGGGTACACGTTGTTCCCCCGGATGAAGATCATCTGATCTCGTCGGCCCAGGATGCCCTCGTCTAATCCAATGAACGAGGTGCCGCACGGACACTTCTGCAGGGGGGCAAGTCGCACCATGTCACCGGTCCGGTACCGAATCACGGGGCTGCCGTCGCGCCATAGCGTCGTGATGACGAGTTCCCCTTCTTCGCCAGCCGTCACGGGTTCGCCGCTGGTCGGGTCGACCACCTCGGCAATGCAGGCCTCCTCCAACAGGTGCATCCTCCGCGGAACGGCCGGGCATTCGACACCGAGCGCACCGACTTCAGTCATCCCCCAGTGGTCCTTGACCTCCGCGTCCCAGGCCGTCT
>JALXBF010000178.1:0-1621 GCA_026991575.1 Planctomycetota bacterium
CCGGCGCACCTGTGGCGCAAGGTGACCCCCGTGGCGGCTGTTCTTGTGCTCGTGCTCGGTGCAGGGGCCCGTTTCCCGGCGGCGAAAGATTCTCTCCAGAAGGTGGAAAAGTTCTGGCGGGTCGGTGGTGGCGGTGCGGTCGGCCGGTACCAGGAGACGTGCGGCGGCTGGCACGACGTGAGCCTGGGCGCCGTGAAAGTCGAGCGCGTGTACCGCGAACCAAACGGAATCGAGAGCTGGGCTGGCGTGCAGATCTACGGAGGAATGGATGAGGGACAGTCCGAGCAACTGCCCCTCTTTGTGATCAATCCCTACGTGGGTATGGATCACCGCTGGATTGGCCTGTCCGGAGGTGTGCATTTCGGCAGGGTGGTGGTCGATGGAGAGCGAAGACGCGGTCTTGGTGCGCTCGGACTGCGGCTTGGCCCGCGCGACGTGTTGTTTGCACACGTCGGTGTCGGAGACGCATTTCCCGGAGGAGCCCCGATTCCGGGAGTTCGCCTGGGGCTCGGCTTCGGACTGGGGCCGTACGGGCAGTTTCGTTTTGGCCTGAGCTGGACGGGCTGGTACCTGGAACCGCGTTTCTACCTCCCTTCCGGTGTGAGAGTTGTGGCTCGTGCGGGTGGTGGCGAGGGACAGTACGAATTTGGCTTCGGGTTTGCGTTGCCGGTTGGGAGGAAGAGCCCGTGAACGTGCGAGAGACAGTGGCGCACGTCTTCGTGCTCCTTGCGGTACCCGTGATCCTTGCGGCTCAGGAAGGCGACTTCCGCATTCTGCGTCCCGTGCCGGACCGGTTCCCTTTGAACGGTGCTTACCTGTACGCGGAGACCAACTTCGGTTACCCTCACGGTGGCGTGGACATCCTGGTGAACACCGGCGACTCAGTGTACTCGGTGTGCGACGGGGTCGTGGACGGCAAGGGGTATGAGCCACAGGGGTTTGGTAAGTACGTGCGCCTACGGTGGCGCTGGAACGGCCACTGGGTCTGGTTCTACTACGCGCACCTTTCACGGCACGATTTCCTCAACGTCGGCGACAGCGTAAGGGTTGGGCAGCTCGTAGGCCTGGCCGGGAGTACCGGCAACAGCACGGGACCGCACCTCCATTTCGAGATCCGCCAGAACACGCCGGATCCGGGGCGGCACCGGAATCGTCGCAACCCGGAGCTGTGGTTTGCCATGCGCGGGATGGGCGCGATCTACGGACGTGTGTCGGATGACCCCGGCGGCACGCGTTTGGACGTGACGCCGGATCCGAAGCCGCGTCCGCCCTACGTGAATTACGGATGGACTCTGACGTACACGTTTGACGGCAGGATCGGCAGCGACGACGTCTACGGCGAGAACTGGGCCGTGGGGGACGTGGTCCCGGGCAGGTACGTGATCACTTCGCAGGACGGGCGCTACCGTCGGGTCGTCACGGTGCACGCTGGCGAAGTGGTGAACGCGGATCTGGCTGCGGGAGTGACGCAGTCCGGCGCAGAGCCAAAACCGACCCGTTACGGGCTTGTGCGGGCCTGGCCCAATCCGTTCCACGGGTGGCTTCACGTACGGTGTTTGCTCAGCACCGGCGAACCGGTGGAGGTAGAAATCCTGGACCTGCTCGGGCGCAGTCTGTACTA
>JALXBF010000178.1:1631-3153 GCA_026991575.1 Planctomycetota bacterium
GTACTACGAGACCCTGCCGGGCGGACTGGCGGGGCTGGGGGAGTGGATCTGGGATGGGCGCGACCAGCATGGGGTTCAGGTGCCCCGGGGTCGCTACGTGGTTCGGGTCAGAACGCCCTCGACCGCTGTGACGGCGAAGGTGGTGCGCTGGTAGGGTACTTGCGTTGACTTCGTCTGGGGCGGTGTCGCGCGGTGCGCCTGCCGCGACGGACTGACGCGGGCGAATTTGCTGTTCTCGAGGAGTGGCAGTGGCAGCCGTCTGGACGTGGACAACCACGTTGCTGAAAATCACGGATCGGTCGGCGCTGCAGGCCGCGCTGGTCGAACTGGGGCCCTGGGCCATCGTGGTGCTCGGGCTCAGCGCCGGTGTGTACCAGCCCCTGGGACCGGACGTGTTCGTGATTTCGTCGTCGCTAATCGGTATCCCGTCCGGTCAGGCGGCAGTTCTCGCGGCTCTTGCGACTGCGGGTGGAGCCTCTTTTGGGTACGCGCTTGGCGCAGGGCTTCTGGGTCCTGTCCTGGGCAGCCTGTTGCGCCGGAGGGCGGCCGCTGTGGCGAAAGTGCGGACCTGGCTCGCAAGGCGCGGCCTCTGGGTGGTTGCTCTGGCAGGCTTCAGCCCTGTCCCCCTCACTCAGGTTAGCTGGGCCGCCGGGGGTCTTCGAATGCCTTTCTCCCGCTTTGTGGCCGGTCTCTTTCTCGGACTGGTCCCGCGTTTTTTCCTGGAAGCCGTCTTCGCCGGGGTTCTGCGCCGCTGGCTCGGCTGAGCCGGCCCTGCCTTTGTCACCTTCAGATCCGCCTTTCCAGAAGAACGGCCGGGTCCGTCCGGCGAACCAGGGGGGTCTCACCGCGAGGACGCGAAGTAAGGCGAAAGCCGAACCAAGATTCTGGAGGCTGCCCAAGAGTCGCGTAATTGTGGAACGATTCGGCTCTGGTTGAGACCGCAAAACGAGCCGAAACCACTGAGGCGCAGAGCCCACAGAGACCGCACAGAGGGCAAAACACCACTCCTTCTCGCGTACACGGTGCTTGTACGGCATTGTTTTGGCAAAACTTACTTGGTTGTAGGAAGCTGGGCCTCAGTTTGCGGGGATAACACACAATCCGACGGGGCGGTGCTTTTTCGGTTTTCTCTGTAGTTTTAGAGGACGTTTTTCGCAGGATTCCCAACACCTCTTCGCCGAGTCGCTTCTATTTAGCAGTCCTGCCACCCGCTCTCTCGAGACGGCTCTGCAGTTTCTGAATCCCAAAACTTGCAAAAACGCGGACGCTCGTACAACCCGGAGGGACACGCGGCGAGCAGTCCTCCCTTAAAGGAAAAATCCCGTTTGACGATGATTGAAGCGCAGGGGGAGGGGTGTTGTCAATGGAAAAGTGTGATCTCCTGCGGTAGCCGCGGGAACGAAATCCGGCCTTGCTTCGGGACAGCATGAGCGAAAAAACGAAAGAAGAAAAGAACCCGGTGACTCTGGGCGACGACGGCGTATTGCACCTCTCCGGTACGTGGACTGTAGAGCATGCCGCG
>JALXBF010000179.1 GCA_026991575.1 Planctomycetota bacterium
CGGCTAGCCTGGTTCGAACAGCCCATGAACCCGCGTCAGCCCTGGCGACGCCATGACATCAGTCGTCGCCGCCGCGGCATGTTTGACATGTTCATCCCAGCGGATCTCAACGGCGACGGTCTCGTCGACTTTCTCACGACGCGAGGAAACAGTGGCACATATGACGGCGTCATCTGGCTGGAACAACGCCGCAGCCGCATGCCCGGACCGGCGTTCCTGCGAGCGCGTCCGGTGGACAGCGCCGAGGTGCCCCTGCCCTAGAAGCCAGCGCTGTCAGGCAGCTCCAAGGTAGCGATAGCGACCTCATCAAGAGAAACGCAGGAGGAATGCCCGGTGGCAAAATTGTTGCGTGGACTGCTCGGCCTGGTCGCCTGCGGTTGGCTGCTGCCCAGCGTTGTCCAGGGCTTCGACCTGGATCAACTCCCACGCATGAAAGAGCGATATCAGTTCTGGCGTCGCGGCCAGTACGCGGTACTGGTAAGCAAGGCGGCATTCGGTAAGGGCGCGGGCACCGTGCCGACTTACGTGCGCGTTTCCATGTACCTGGCCACATCTCGCTCGTACGACCGAGTCTTTTACCTGCACGCGCGCACACCGCTGGAAGTCCAAGACAGCGGCCGCGCCGTGCGGCTCAGCTGGTGCGATTCCCGTACGAACACGCGCGAACGGCTGCGACTAACAGCGGCTGGGGTCACCTACGAGCTAGAACGCCGCTGGCCCGAAGGAGGTTCCGGAACCCTCTGCCAGGTGATGCTCGACCCAATCCGCTTCGACGGCGCAACCGCGTACGAAGTACGTGATCAGCGGGTCAGACGGTACAGGCTATGGCCGGACCAGGTGGCCCTCCGCCCGGTGACGGTGACTCGTTCCGAGCTATCCGGCATTGTCGGCGGTCCCCCGCGAGGGGGAGCACCAACGCTAGTTGTGACGTCCGAGGATGGGCTCACGGTGATATGGGAAACAGTGCTGCGCCACCAGGGCATTAAGCGGCTGCTCTCGCCCGCAGTTGCGCTCCTGGGTATCGGGCCCGGCTCGGCAGCCTACCGGCTGTATAACGCGGCACCGGAAGTTGAGCCGGGAGGCTGGGTTGAATTGGCCATGCGGATCCGGTTCCGGGTGACCGAGGAGTACCCCCGGCAGCCGGTCCGAGCGACGAAACTTCAGCTCTTTGATTCGCACGTCCACGTCGCCGTTGACACTGATGTGCGCGATTCGGTGCTCATGGCACGGAAGCACGGGTTCCGCTATGGCCTCTTGGCGATCCTCTTCGATGAGGGGCCGTACCGGCGACGCTTCGAGGGAAACGATCCGGTGCTCGCCCTGGCGAGGCGCTACCCGGACGTGTTTGTGCCGTTCGGGCTGATCCAGCTGAATGAACACGGCTATCCGGGTTTTCGCCGTCGTGGACCCGACGGACCGTCTGACATTCGACAATTGTGGCGCGCCGGTTTTCGTGGACTGAAGACGTTGGAGAAGTGGAGTGAGGTGTGCGTCGATTCTCCTCGCTTTGACGCGCTCTACCGCGAGGCTGAGCGATTGGGTATGCCGATCGTTTTCCACACGAACCCCGAGGGCACCGGATCGAGCTGCACCCGCGTGGCCAACGTAGCACGCAAGTTTCCTCGGCTTAACGTTATCATGGCGCACCTCCACGACGAGGAGCAGTTTTGGAAGATCGTTCCACAGCTTGAGCTACTGCCAAACTTGTACATCCAGCACATGCATCTAGATCACTGTCGCCTGGCAACGGGCGAGACGGCTCTTGAGGTGCTGGTCGAAAGGGGATTAGCCAACAAGATTGTGTTCGGCAGCGACATGCAGGTGGACCATTCGGTGGCGTTGGCCCAGATGTATCAGTTCCGCCGTCGGTTGCGCGAGCTCGGGGTCGATGAACCGACCGTCCAGAACATCCTATGGCGGACAATGGCCAGGATCGTTCCCGGAAACCCCGCCGGACCGTGAGCGCGGTAGTGCGGATGCTGCCGCGCTGCCGAAACTTCGGCGTAACGGTGCCATGCGGCGCGGCGTACTGTTCCGGCCCCGGCTGACGCGGGGGACACCCTGCGCGACAACTGGCAAGCAGCTTGGTGGAGCTGGGGCTTTGTCTGACCTGGGCTCCCGGCGGGAGCCACAGACACTTGAGTCCTTGCTGCCAGTGACGCGAGGGCCAGCGCCTATGCGGCCATCGATGGCGAAGTGAAGACCGGGCAAGAGTCGCTGCTACCCTGCCTTTCCGAGCATACTGGACGGCCCACTCCGCTGCGGCCAACCGGCACTGCGACGGTCGCCGGGCTGCCGGAAATGCGTGCCCGTCGCCGGAGGGTGTCCGTTCGTAGGCCGGGGGTGGGCCAGTATGCGTCGGGTTGGACTGCAGCGATTGCTGCCGGCCGGGGCCGGGCACGGCGCACCACAGACGGCGCTGTCGCCGAAACACGCCCGAATCCCGGTTCGCACCGGCAACAGGACCGTGACAACGACGTGTGTGCAATACATCCACGTCTGGCGCCTAAGGCGGACCAGAACCCCCGGGTTCAGCGCCGTCCAGAGCAAGAGGGGAACCGTGCACACCAACTGCAAAGACCGTTATGACCCCTCGTCCAACGTACCCTGTCCTCGCAAGGCTGACGCACCTGGACCGGGGTACCGAGGCTGTGGTGAGGGGTTCCATTAGGGATGAGGTGATGGCAGACTGTCTGGGACTGAGGAGTGCAGGACCGAGGACGGCGGAGAAATGCCATGGCCTGGATGGTGAGAATTCACCTGAACGGGTATTTGTCAAGGGCGTCGAACCCACGGCGGCACCGGCTCCGGCAGAGATCCGCGTGCGCTACCTGGCTGGCGAAGCACCAGGACGATCGCGATGGTGACAACGGAGACGGTTTACAAGTGGTCCAGGCGGCGGACAGGGCAGGTACGGTGGTACATATGCAGCGGCAAGCCGGATGCTGAGCTCCATGCGAAAGCGATTCGGAAGCACTGCTCGACGAGAACCAGTTACACCTGGATGCTTTGCTTCGGGAGGACCAGGTGCACATTCGGGATCTGGTGTCAGCACAGGACATGGCACTACCAAACGGCCTCACCCTGTCCTTACTCCGAAGTGCCCTTGGTTTCGAGGAAAGCATTGACTTGATCCGCTTACGACTCTTGTCCGACCGAGCCATCTGCTTGAACTGCTCCGGACGGCCTTGATCCCACGACTTGGTGTGCGTCAGCTATGGGGCTTCCTGCACGTTCAGAAACGGACTACGGCATTGCCAGTCGTACGAGACGGCAAGTCACAACCTATGGACCTTCCAGGAGAATGAGCTCTCCGGACGTCAGGCCCACGACGATCAGCTTTCCGTCTGCTGCGATCTGTGCTGCTGTTACGTAGGGCTTGCCCGCGGACCAAAAGGCGGTTACTGGCCGGTTATCATAGCCGACGGCAAACTCGGTGCCAGCGCCTGCGGCAGCCGCGACGGTACCGTCACGCAGGGTACGCGCAGCAAGCAGCCGAGCTCGGTACCCCATTGCTATGTCACTGCGATGGAACTGGATCTCGATGTCCGTTGCGTTGTTTCCGTTGTCGTCGTCTGTCAGGCGGCTGCAGAGCAAGGTGCGAGCATCGTACATTGCTGTGGCGTCGAACGCAGTCAGGTACCAAGGGGGAGCAGCCACCAGATCGCGGCCGCCCTGTTCGGTCCCGTAGCACGTCACACGGCCGCTCTTGTAGCGGTACCAGTGGATGCGGCCTCGGGCGTCAAGTGCGGCAAAGCTTTCTGGGCTTGCCGCGGCGAGCTGCACCACAGGAACCGTTCCCAGCGCGTGGCTAGCGATGCGGCGAAGGACGGGTGATCGGGTCGCATCGTAGTGGAAAAGCCTAACTACCGCTTTCTTCGCATCCTGCTTGTGATATGCGACTGCAAGCATTGCCGGGCTGCGGCGAAGCCATGCAACCGCCGTGATCTGGGCCCCATGGCAGGGCGGTATGGTGCCAAGCGTGTGAAGGCCGTCCGGCTGGACGCGCGCGACTTCGATCCCGCAGTCTCCGCGCACATAGGCCACCAGCTCATGTTGGGGATCGTACGACACCAGCGGCAACCGTGGGCAGCGCTCCAGAAACCGATGGGCCACCACCTTTCCACGCACCCGGTCCCAGACGAGCAACTGGTGCGCGTCGGCGGACAGAATCCGGGAACCGTCCCGCGTCAGCGAAACCCAGTGCACGGGCGCACTGTGACCGACCGCTTCCGTTGCAGGTTCGCATGCACGTCGAGCCGTCGCACCCACAGCAAACCAGAGCTCGGCCGGCTGAAGCGTTGGCACAACATCCACGGTGACCGGACGGATCAGGCAGCGATGCACAACGGGGAGAGCCCTCAGGACCGGAGGGGCGCCCAGCTTCAGGTACGCCAGGCCATCCCGGCCCGAGCGGCCACGTAGCGCCAGCACGACACCTTCGGCCTTGACGCGCAGCACCCTGGCTGGAGCCGGAAGTGGCGTCCGGTGGACCACCCCTTCGGCCAGGTCGAGTACGTACGCGTGCGACCCCGCTAGGGACACTGCATGACCGGACAACAGCGCATAGTCGTCGCCGGTTGGCAACTTGTCCACGCGTATCCACTGGTCCCCTGTCCACGCCTCGATCTGGCCGCCACTCGTGACGATTGCCGGCTGCCCGCGTACAAAGCCCACCGCTGAGACCGTGTGCGGCGTCCGTAGCACGCGGGCACCGGCTCTGCCGAGCTCGATTGATAGGAGGATCCCAGCTGGCGTCCACGCAACCACGTGCCGACCGTCCGCCTGGACGTCGCGAACCGGCAACGCCGAAAGCTTCTGGGCCTTCCCTTTGTCCAGACGCAACTCCCAAAGTCCCGTGTCGGCTCCCACGATCAGGTGGCACTGGTTGTCGCAGAATAAGAAGCTACTCACGTCGCCTGGGCCGATAGTCGCCTGTGTGACCAGTCTTCGACTGGCACGACGCCAGACGAGAACGTGCCCCCCAGTGTCGACGACTGCCACTAGATCACGCGTGACACAAAGGGCCTGAATGGGTGCGTAACCGCGAAACGCAGAACCTCCCAGCAGGGCGCGCTTCTCCAAGTGCACGGATCGCGGTGAGGCGGGCTGGTCTGCGTGCGGGGTGAACAAAGCCATCACGAGCAGCACACAACCGGCAAAGCAGCCGGACAGGCCTATCCGTTCCAGACCAGGGCGTAGAACCTGACGCCGGCACAGAAGTAGCGGACTACCTGTTGTTCGCTTCATAAGGTTTCACCGCCACCCATTTCGGCTCGTAGGTGTCCGGTCGCACCGGCAGGTCGCCTTCCAGTGCATAAACTGACCAGTTCACGGCGTCCGCTAGCCCGCGGTAATACGCGCCCTTTCGGGGGTCGATGCGCTCTGCGGCCCAGGGAGACCACAGAAACACAGTGCCCTCATGCGCACCAAACGCAGCCACCAGCCTACCGAGCATTCCCGCGCCGCAGTCCGGAAGGGCCGCGCGGCTGAGTACGACCTTGGGGTCTTCATCGGGATCACTCTGCAACATAGGGCCTACGATGTGAATCTCAACCGGCCGTCCGAACCGCCTCATGGCGTTGGCCATTGCCTGGAGCGGCAGGATCGTGTCAACCGGGAAGGTCAGTGTCGTATGAGCGGTCGAACTTCGTAAGTAGTTCAAAGTATTTCTTACCGCTACAGGTAGCGATACTGACGAGGCAAGACGGTCATAGCTCGACGCTGCGTACAGTACCCAGCGAACCTTGCGCTTCGGCTCTACCGGAGGGCGACGTGGCCTATCAACCGGGCCGTGCCGATCGCAATTGAATGTTCGCGTCTCAATCGTCCCGTCTGCCAACCCCCTGGCAATGCAGCGGTTTGACACGAACTGGGCCGGGCCGGCTTGAGAATTGCGATCTGCCCACGCGTGGCAGCGTTCCGCGTCAGCAATTCCATATACATCGTATACCCAACCGCCTCGTTCCATGCGGGTCGACCAGACCAAGTGGCGACGGTCAGGAGAGATGTCAACTGCGGAGAGCGAAACGGGGCTCGTCCGGAAGCCGCCGTAAGCGATGGGCATGCGGCTCGCAGTGTCCCACACCTCGAAGTGAGCCGAATCCATAGCCAGCCCCGATCCCTTGGTACCGAGTGCCACCATCTTGCCGCACGCGTCCAGCCAAGTAGCCCATCCCATCGAAGGGATCTCCCAGATGGGGCTGTCCTTCCCGATGCGGGCAACGCTGACAACGGCGTCGTCGATGTGACCACCCAAGAACGCTACCGTATCCTTGTCGACCAGAGCGGTCATGTACAAGGCAAGGATTTGGTGCTCGCGGAAACCTGTCACTGAGAACGTCCCACGGGTTGGCCCTGCTTGTGGGTCGAGAGGCTTCCAAGTGCCCCATAGGCGGAAGCGCGACCCAGGATCACGCTGGAAAACCAGGGCCTGCCTATCGTGAACCGGGACCTCACGGTACAGGCGGTCCTGTAAACCTTGCGCCGTAGCCGGCCGCTGAGTCACCTGCCCTGTACGCAGGTCTATCCGGTATAGGACACGGCGAGTTCCACACCAGACCGCACCAGCGGGATGGTCGACGCCCCACCAACGTACGCCAAGGAGGCTCCGGATCAGACACCCGTCCGATCGACTCCAAACGCGGACGAGGCCTCGCTCTGCTGTTACCAGGCATGCCTGCGAGGCTGCCACGGCCAGGGGAATGCCAAAGTGTGCGCTGGGTCCGACCAATTCTCCCGTGCGCGGGGACAACAGCGCAACCCCTCGCTCGGTCCGGGCGACCACGCAGTCAGGCCCAACCCCTACTAACCCATCAACCTCAGGCACATCGACTTGCCACAGCATGGCGCCCGAATCCCGATCGATTGCGGCGACGGTGCTCAAGTCGCGCACCTCGTACAACAACAGAGGACTAGTGGTGACGCGGTCCAGCCACACAGCAAGCCTTCCGCCTAGACGGAGTTCCGACTCGCGGGATTCCGGTCCAGGAAGCGTTCTAGCCCAGTCGAGGTGCCAGTTGCCGGCATGAACGCTCCACTGTTGCCAGCTCTGGCCATCGTAGAAGACGAGACTCGTCCCTTCGGCTTCGATCGCCCCGCATAGAGCCTCGGTCGGGTATTCCCAAACGGTTTCCCGTTTTCCCGTGTCTAGGTTGCACGACAGTAGCTGCGTCCGGCGACCGGCTACAAGCACGATAGCCGTAGCTGGGCCGCGCCAGCGTGCATCCAGCACGCGGCCGCGCACCTGGAACGCGCGCAAGTCGATCTGACCAGAGGGGGCAACGGTGACGTGAACCACTGAATGGGAGGCTTCTTTCGCACCCGGTTGCGCGCACCAGTAAAACAGCACCGCCCCATCCCGTGCCGGCCGCGTCTCCAGCCGGTGCCGCAGGTCACCGACACATCTGGGCTGAGGAATAGAAGCGAGTGCCCGTACCGGCACCTGGCGCTCGGCACCGGTGCCGAGTTCAACGCTGACGACCCTGGCAGTCGGTGCTCCTCGGCGGCGCAACAGCAGCCACAGGCGGCCCGCCCCCGTGATCGATCGGCATAAGGCAACGTCGATGTCATCAGCACTCCACTCTTGTTCCTCTTCGGTAAGCTGAAGCGATACCGAGAAAGCGGATCTGGCGCCCCTGCGCGGGTGCAGCAAGCTTGCCACCCGCTGTGCCCGCACGACCACTCGGTCCGTTGCTTCAGGGAGCGCTTGCACAAGCACCAGGCGGTCACCTTCCAGCCACGCACCCAAGACGTGGCCAGCGGGCGTTGCCGCTTCGCCGTAGCGCCGAACAGACGGCAACTCGTCTGCCCCGAGGGCGGAAAACGGCCCGCTGAGCAGCAAGGCTCCGGTCAGGGACACCAGTGCCCAGCAGACAAGCGCCAAGCCTGCGCTTGGCCTACCGCTTGTGCTCTGATTTCTTGGGCGACTCCGGCACATAGATGACCCATGACGACGGAGGTGGTGTAACGTTGCCATTGGTATCGTAACGGATGGGAACTGGGGGGAGCATAAACAACCCATCCGGTACGGTTGGCGATTCCTTGACAATAGTCGTCGTTTCTTCCGACAGCGCAACCGTGCAGACACAGTCTGCCCTCCTTCTTGCCATGGCGATCAATAAGCTTTTCGAAGGCTAGCGGACTAGCCCTTCTGCGTCCAACCTCTTGCTTGGGTGGCGGGTTTGATGCTCGCGTCCGGTCACTGTGAGCGATAACGTGAGTCTCGTCAGCTTTGCCACCGAGTGTGTCCAGTTGACCCTGCAGTTTCGGGCTGGGCGCGTGTGTGCCGGTCAACTTGCCGATGTGTGTCACTCTTACCTTCACGATCTT
The DNA here is from genome assembly GCA_026991575.1 of Planctomycetota bacterium. GTDB lineage: Bacteria > Planctomycetota > Planctomycetia > JALXBF01 > JALXBF01 > JALXBF01. The sequence continues at coordinate 8,332 of JALXBF010000179.1, forward strand.
CGATGGCGGATCGTCCTCTTTCTTGGCATTTTCCGCGATTTCTGCGGCCAGTCGTTCGGCCGCGGCTGAAAACTCCACGCCCGTTGCCAGGCCCGGGCCACCCCGACCAGAGGGGTCGTAGACAATCAGCACACGGCGCAGCTCGTTCTCGCCTTCTGGTGCCCCAGCAGACAGGCCCAACCGGTCGACGAGCGTAACAGGGCGGTGGCCCGCATAACGGTACGAGCTGCTGTCGGTCGCTAGGCCGATGGGATCGGCACTGGCGAAACTTCCTGTCGCTGGGGCCTGGTACCGAGCGACCATCGCCCACAGTTTGCCTGAACCGCTTCTGTCTCTGCCAGTGAATCCGAACCGCCAGGCGCTGCTCCACCCGCCGACCGGTAGGCCGAAGCTTTCGTAGGCGACGCTGGCGAGGATGGTCCCCGACGAATCCACCCAACCCCGGATGCTGCCGACGTAGTCGGTGAGGTCGAAGGTGATTTCGCCGAGGGCGTCTTCTCGGGCAAGGAGGGAGTCAACGGCGGCGGCGTAGAGGCGGCGCTCGGTGAGCTGCGCGGTGATGCCGTCCGAAGTGTCCGGGTCCGTGAAGTCGGCAATCGGGTTGGCCGCGAAGATCGCGCTTGAGTAGATGCCATCCACATACGGGGCTAGGCCGCCCTGGGCGATCTGCTCGGCCGTCGGCGGCTGGGCCAGGTCATGCAGCACAAACGTGAACCGCTCCGGCTCAGGGCCGGTCGGGCCGTCCGGGTCCTCGTAGAACGCGATCCGGCGGTTGAACGCGTCGTAGACGTACGTCTCACTCCACAGCACATTCCCCTGGCCGTCCTTGTGCACCACGGCCGTCAGCCGGTTGCGGTAGTCCCACGTGTACTCCGTCACCTCGCCGGTCAGCGTGTTCGTCTTGCGAATCAGGTTGCCTTCGTTGTCGTACTCGTAGTCGTTGGTTCCATCCGACAGCAGCCGATTGTCCGCACCGGTCACATAGCCGGTGCCGTGCAGGTGAGACTCCGTTCGATTGCCATTGGGCGTGTAGCGGTAGTACTCGACCAGGTTCCCCTGGCCATCCCACACGTCCGTCAACTGACCCTGCGGGTCGTACGCATACGTGCGCGTCCCTTCCGGACCGCTGTACGCCACGATCTGACCGGCCGCATCCCAGGTGTACGCGAAGTCCGCCAGCGGCGTCGCATTGCCCTGCGAATCCACGTAGTCATGGTCAATCAGCGTCACCCGCGAGGCGGCGTCATAGCTGTAGTTGGTGACGATCTGGGGATCCTGACCCCACCCACCACCGGAGCCGGGCTCAAAGCGGATCATCCGCACCAGCCGGCTGGCCGCATCGTAGGCGAACTGCACGGTTGCCTTCGGCGTGCCGCTGACGACCAACTCCGCCTGCGTCATCCGCGACAGCTTGTCATACTGGTACCGCCACTCGGTGCCGTAGTTGTCGGTGAGGCGGATGCGGTTGCCCGCATCGTCGTAGGTGTTGGCAAGCTGGATGACCGGGTAGGTCGAGGGGCTACCGGTGTTGTCCAGACTGATGATGCGGCCCGCGTCGCCGTAGGCAAGCGTGTAGGTCTGGTTCGGGTCGGAGACGCCAATCAACTGGTTGGCGGCATCCCAGGTGTAGCTGATCTGAAAGATGATCTGGCCCTGGCCGTCGAGCCACTTCTCTGCGGTGCGGCGGCCGTCGAGGTCGTAGTCGAACTCACGCCGCCGTCCGTTGCGGTCGACGACGGCCGTCAGTTGACCAGCGGCATCGTGCTCGAGGAAGCGGCTCAGCCCCAGCGCGTTGATCTCTTCGATGACCCGATCCACGGCATCCAACCGCCACTGGGTCGTGTTCCCATCGGCATCGGTCAGCGAGATGAGATTGCCTTCCTCATCATAGCCGAAAGTGATCTCCGGGTTGTTGCTCGGGTCACTGTCGCCATCGGGCAGGATTATGGCCGTCCGCCAGTCGCGGGCGTTGTAGCGGTACCGCGTCGTGCGGCCCAAGGGATCAGTGACCGCGGCGACCATGCCGGTGAGGGTGTAGCTGATGGTGGTCTGATTGCCGAGCGGATCTCGGGTGGCGATCACTCGGTTGCGTGCATCGTAGTCCCATTCGGAGCGGTTCCCCAGCGGATCGATCGCCGCGATCCGGTTGCCCACCAAGTCATACTCCCACTTCCAGCGATTGCCTTCTGCGTCGACCAGCTCGATGAGCCGATCGAGGTTGTCGTACTGATAGTCGGTCTGGCTGGTTTCCAGGCCTGCCAGGGGGTCGGTGCGCCGGACGAGCCGATCGACGGCATCCCAGCTGAAGGTGGTCTTGGCGCCGGTTGGATCGGTGATGGCGATGACCCGGCCGCGAGCGTCGCGTTCGTAGCTGGTGGTGCGGCCCAGCGGGTCGGTGACCGACAGGAGCCGCTGCTCGGCGTCGTAGGCGTAGCTGGTGACAAAGCCCATTGGGGTGGTGACGGTGACCAGCGTTCCGAGGGCATCGTAGCCGTAGCTGGTCTGGCGGCCCAGCGGATTGATGCTTGCGATGACTTCGTCGGCTGCGTTGTAGAGCGTCTGCCAGATGGAGTTGTTCGTGGGGTCGGTGTCCTCATCGGGATCGATCACCTTCACCGGCCGGTGCAGCACGTCGTACTCATAGCGCACCGTGTCGCCGAAGGTAACTGGGCGCTTGCGAGGGGGCGGAAGAGCAGTAATGCTGGCCGGGAGATGGGCGAATCGAGCCAGGAGGGTGCTTCAATGGGCGGCAGGGGGCCTTTGTGCCCCCCTGCCGCTGTGTTGATGGGTAGCGGGGGCGGTACGGGTCTTGTTTGCTTTTCCCGTAGTGGAAATGCCCCGGACGCCGCGGACGCTGTCCGCGGCGTCGGCGAGGTGGCATCGCGCTCCCTCCGGGACGACAGCGCAATCTCTCTGCGCACAGCGCCCGCCCAAGGGAATCGGACCACCCGGGCCGCGGGCGGGATCGACCCGCCCGCGGCCCGAAAGGGAAAAAAGTTCTTTGGAGATCTGCCCGCGCTATCCATCAACGTTGCGGGCGGGGGGGCATGAAGGCCCCCGCCCGCCCATTGAAGCAGGCTGCTGGGTTGATTCGGCAGTTCCGGACGCAGCATCCGGGCCACTCGTTGTCGTCGAGCACCATGGTGTGCACGGCCTACCGTCCGCCGGTCGCCACACGCGCAGATCGTGCCCCGCGCCGCAACCACACGGCCCGCGACCCCGTCTGCACCGGTCGCTGCCGTACCCATCTCCTCGCCTCACCGCTGGCGGTGCCCGCCAACCCGCCCCGCGAGGGAAACTTTTCTAGTTGAAACGGCAGTAGGATCCCTCGGCCGTCGCGCTCACGGCTGGGCAAGGTCGATCGGATCGACCGCTACCAACACCTCCGCCGCCTGCTGTTCCACTACCCGGCGCCTGTACCGCCCAATCACGGGGGCAACGCCCACACGCCCGTTGCGCCGACCGCGCCATGGCCACAATAGCCTCGATGCCCTCCTCTGCATGTTCACCAGCTCCCGTCCCCTCCCCGCCCTTGCAGCACGCTGCGCTCGGGTCAGATGAGCACTCCTGGTCGGGGCAAACCGGACGATCAGGTTGGTTGCTCGCGCGGCGTGGCCACTGCCCCAAACTACCGATGCCACCCCCGCTGCGAGGTGCAGAGTGGTTCGCGAGGAGCCACCGAAGAGCGCCGATGCGCACGGTTCTGCTCCCTGCTACGGCGCGCTTTAGCTCATGGTGGTGTCCGTCGTGCAAGCCGCGTGTGGCGATGGACTTCACGCGGGTGCGCTTCAGTTCTTGCGCCCACTCTGCCGGTAGGTTGCTCGCTCTATGTGCTGGCGAGACGGCCCTGGGCGTGTCGCCGTGTCAGCGTTGCAGTTCGCAGACCGGGGGACTGATTGAGCGGACCGGCTGGTTCAACGGGCGGGCGGAGGGGGGAGCTTTACGCTCCTCATCCGCAACGTTGATTGAATAGCGGGGCAGATCCAGAGAACTCCTTTTTCGCGCCATGCTGCTGGCCAGTCCGGCCCGCGGCACAGCCCTGGAACGCTGCCCTTCCGCCGCAGTCCACGCCCGTGGCGGCAGCGCAAGAGAAGAAAACTCAAGGGATATCGCCGGCGCTAAACGGGATTTCACCGACTGTACGCGGTCCTGCCGGGGGCGAAAAGTAGGTTCCTCCTCGGTCGCTGTCGCGGAAGGATTCGTGCGAGAGGATAGCGAGGAGGAACCGTTATGGGAGGAACCGTTATGGATCGAAGAACGCGGCAGAGAAGCCTACAACGGCGTTGGTGTTCGCTTTCGCGTGGTGTGCGGGATCGCCTGAAGCGGGCGCGCCACTACAGCACCGACGCTACGCTGCGGTTGCGGATCCGTGCGGTGCTCCATTGTATGGGCGGGCTAAGTTGCCGGGAAGCGGCGCGGCGGCTGAGGTGTAGCGACCGCTTTGTCCGGCTGGCGACGCAGCGTTTTATCGAAAAAGGTCCGGAGGCATTCTGCGACGGTCGTCGTGGCCGGGGTAGGGCGAAGCGCTTGACGGCGCAGTTGGCCGGGCTGCTGCGGGAGGCAGCGAGGCGTGGTCCGAAGGCGTTTGGTTATGACTGGAACTACTGGACGGTGAAGCGGTTTGTTCGGCTGGTGGCGGATCGTTTGGGGGTTCGGTTGGCGGTAGCGACGATGTGGCGTTACCTGCGTCGGCTGGGTATTCGTCGGGTGCGAGCGAAGCCGTATGTGGTGACACCGTGGCCTAAGGAGCGGGCGTTGCGTCGGTTATGGTACATCTGCCGGCAGCTGCGGCGGGTGGGGCCGGACGAGGTGGTGGTGTTTGCGGATGAGAGCGAGGTGCACTTGAATCCGAAGATAGGCTACGACTGGTGTATGCGTGGTCATCGTCGTCGGATTCGGACGCCAGGCACCGATGTGCGTGTCTATGGGGCGTTGGCGCTAGAGCACGGTACTCGGCGGTTGGTCGCGGTGTGGGGGCGGCGGAAGGATAGCGCTCTGTTTCGGTCGTTGCTGGCGCGACTGGATCGGGTCTACGCGAACAAGCGTAGGATCCACGTTGTGCTGGACAACGCTGCGATCCACAAGTCGAAGGCTGTGGGTGAGTACCTCCAGCAAAAAGGCGATCGGTTCAAGCTATGGTTCCTTCCTCCCTTCTGTCCTGATGCGAATCCGGTCGAACTCGAGTGGCAGGCTTTTCATGCGGCAGTGACGGTCTTGCACAGCCGTGTCGACATCGACACTCTGATCGCCGACGCCAGCCGTTACCTTGCCAATCGCTCCCGATCCAACACACTACGTCACCGCGATCATCCGTGGGACTGGAAACCTACCGCCTCGCGTCTGCCCGCGTAACCTATATGAAAAACCGTTTAGTCAATAGTCAATCAACCCCCGGCCTGGGGGGCACAAACCCCCCGGGCCCGTTCGAAGCAGGCGGCACAATCCCTCCGCCTCCAGCTTCGCACGCCACCAACACCGCGCGGGGTATCAAGTTATCCGGTCGCACGGTACGACGCCGTACCACTGCCTCGCATACCTGGTGTGCTGCAAGGGCTGAAACGCACCCACTTCAGGCGGTTCACTTGACAGCCTCAAGCCATGGGCTAGAGTTACGTGGATTTGGGGTTGTTCCGTAACACGGTCCGGCCGAATGCGGGGCAAATCCAACACGTCCTTGGTCTAGTGCGTCTCGTAGTGTCTCAAGAACGGGGGGTTGTGATGTACGTATCCAGCATCTCTCGGCCGGCATGGCTGCCTGCACAGCGAATGCGGCAGCAGGCCGCTGCGCCGAGCGGTAATCTCGCAGATCCCGCAAGTGTACCGTTTCCCGGGCGACAGGGGGTCATTCCTACACCGACGGCGCGGGCGCGAGCTAGCTCAACCGAGCTGGTCGGTTACATTCCGACGCCCAGCGCGCATGGGACTCCGGACGGTCCGGTGGATCCAAGCAAGGTCGCGTCTCCTGAGCGACAGGGGGTCATTCCTACGCCGGCGGCACGGGCGCGAGCTAACTCAACCGAGCTGGTCGGTTACATTCCGACGCCCAGCGCGCATGGGACTCCGGATGGTCCGGTGGATCCAAGCAAGGTCGCGTCTCCCGAGCGTCAGGGGGTGATTCCTACGCCGGCGGCACGGGCGCGAGCTAACTCAACCGAGCTGGTCGGTTTTATCCCGACGCCCACCGCGCATGGAACTCCGGATGGTCCGGTGGATCCAAGCAAGGTCGCGTCTCCCGAGCGACAGGGGGTCATTCCTACGCCGACGGCACGGGCACGAGCCGACTCAACTGAACTGGCAAGCGCTGCTACTACGGCAGCAGAGCGCCGTGGCGGTCCTGTGGATCCACCAAGCCCGGCTACCGGTTCGGGAGCATCCATGGCGTTTACCAGCATGCCTGACCCCGATCGGACCGGTGGCTTGCAGCCTGGTCCTCAGCCTAAGCCGTACGGCTTCCACGCGGCCGCCAGCAGCCGCGTTAACTTCCTTGCCTGAATGTCCTGTTGCAGATCTCGAGGGGGGGAATGTTCGGTCGGCGTCCTCAGCCGGATGCCGACCGAACACTTCTTGCGACGCTCCCACCTGGCCCTGTGCCCAGCTACCGCGACACGCGAGCCGGTGCCGACGTCGGTACGCATGGATGGTCCGGTCTAGCGGCATCGGCTACACGTCCGCCAACGCGCCAGCGGGGGGATCAGACAGTAGTGTGTTCATTGCTAGAATGCTGCTCAAGCAAGCTCGCGCACTCGTCCGAGCGCAGTTACTCGGTCGTTCGGCCAGCTTGAGTAGCAGCAGGCCGGTGAGGAGATCGTGATGTTCGGAGCAGTATCTCCCTGCGTTGGAAAGGCGATGAGATTGGCGGTGCTGTTCTGCCACGCCTTTCTGGGTCCGAAGTGGCTCTATGCGGGGGCCCCTGGGGGCGACGGGATCGTTTACGAGAACCGCCTCCGCCCGCTGCGCAACGCCAGGCCCCTGCTTGCGAACTGGCCGGAGTTCGTGCTGCCGATCCACGAACGCGTCCATTACGAGGCTCCGCCGTTGGTCCGTGACGAGAACGCTACGTTACAGCTGCGTACCTGGCGCTACTCGTATCATTGCCGTGGCATCGTGGAAATGGATGCTCAGCTCGCAGGCAGACACACTGCAGTGGTCGTTGTGCATCCCTGGGGAATCGAAGACGGTCAGGGATGGCGCGAGCCCGAACCTGCCGGTGTGGCTTTCTTCTGCACGCCCGCAAAGAACCGGATCTACCACGAGCATGTCCGGCGAGTTCTTCGGCCGTTTCTGGATCGGATCCGGCCGCACGTTGCGCTGGTTGTCTACAGCCTGCCGGGCGGGCCGGATCGTATCAGAACGAGCTTGTACCGTACCACCTTGGGCCGTCCTACTAGGGAGCAACGGGAACAGGCAACCGAAGCGCTGCGGAACACGCTGGCAGCCTTCCGCTACCGCGCCGGCAACATTCCGCAACGAATTGTCGTCGATCCGCGGCAGCCGACTGCCGCTTACTTCCGTTTGTTTCCTGGCTTATCAGCGAACGAACACTACAACGGCTCAGGATTCTGGCAACTGCCGGTACCGCTGAACAGATACGTCGGTGCCCAGTCCGACGATGTTGTTTTCTTCGATGGTCAGGGATATCCGGAACTGAGGCGTTTTCTGAAGGAGCATGGCGTGCGTCACGTGCTGCTGGCCGGCTACGCGACGGATATGTGCGTTTGCACGACGGCAGCCGGCTACGAGAACCTGATCAACGATTTCAACGTCTTCCTTGTGGGCGATGCCACGCTGGCGACGTTTCCGGCGCAGCGCAGTCCGGCAGCGGCCACGACGGCCGCGGTAGCACGAGCTTCGCTGAAGCTGTTCGTGACCGAGGTCGCGGCCGTGCGGATCAGCCACGTTACTACACGTCGACAATGGGGACAGTAGTGGGCAGGACGGATACGGACTTTATGGCGGACGATCACAAGCACGGTGCCTTCGACTCGCGTTGTGCCTCAGGTGGTTCAGAAGGCCAGGGGGAGCGAGCTGTGGCGGTCTTCGATCAGGCACTGATAGCCATCACATTGGACCTTGAGATGGTCCGGCACTACCCGAAGCGGGGCATGCTGGAGTGGGATTATGAGAAGGGTAACGTGGATGCGGCGACGAAGCGGTACGCCGTACGAGCGGCTGAGGTCGTGGCCAGTCAAGGCGGCGTGATTCATTACTTCCTTGTCGGCCGGGCACTGGAGCAGGCGGATGTCCGCTGGCTGCAACACATCCACTCGCTCGGACATCCCATTGGCAACCACACATACGACCATGTTTACTTGCTTGCACAGAGCGGGCCGGAACTGCAGTACCGTTTCCGGCGGTGTCCCTGGCTGGTAGAGGGCCGAACGGTCCTGGAGCTGATCGAGGAGAACGTGCGATGGACGAGCCGGGCATTCCAACACCGGCTCGGCTTTCCTCCGGCAGGATTCCGCGCACCGGGAGGGTACAGCAGCGGTCTGCGCGGCCGCGGCGACCTCCAGCGCCTCCTGCAGTACTCGGGGTTCGACTGGGTAAGCACTGTCTATCCCCGGCACATGACGAGTCGGCCGGGGACCCGCCCCGACAAGCAGATCGTGGCGGACATCCTTCGTGCCCAGCAGCCCGCACAGCCGTTCCACTATCCGAGTGGACTCGTCGAGCTTCCCATGTGCCCGGTTAGCGACGTGGCAGCGTTTCGTGGTCAGCGGTGGCGGCTATCGTGGATGCTGGAGGTGCTGGAGAAGATAGTGGAGCAAGCGCTGGAGAAGAAAATGGCCTTCGTATTCTTGGGCCATCCCGCTGTTCTGCTAGTGGAAGACCCCGATCTTGAGATTCTGACCCGCCTGTGCCGGTGGATCGAGCGAGAGCCGGAGCGGGCCAGACTTGTGACGCTCGACGAATTGGCACGGCGTTACCGGTGCGCTCTGGCGAGCTGACAGCGCCGGCACGGAACGAGTCACCCGTCCTGAGACGCCCCGCCCCCGCCGGAATTCGCATCACAGGCCGGTGTGAATTGCAGCCCCCGGAAGACGGTTGCGGCGGAATAGTTGCCGATCGCGAGGGGCTGCAGCGTCCAGCGGCCCGAAAGAGCTTGCTCTGACACGTGCTACATGCCACCGTCGACCAATGAGAACGCTTCGCTACGGCGTGACACCTGTGATGAACAGGGCTAGCGACCGGCCTGGCTACGTGCCGCGATTCCCTTCCCGGGCACCGGGGCCCGTCGCCGTCAGCACGAGCGCCACCGTTGGCACTGGCGACTAGGTAATAATGTCCATCACGGGGGAGACCGGCCGATCAACGCCCGTGAGCCTCATGTCCAGGCCCTGGAACCGGTACGTCAGCCGCTTGTGGTCGATGCCCAGGCAGTAGAGGATCGTAGCGTTCAGATCGTGTATGTGAACCGGGTTTTCCACAATGTTGTAGGCGAAGTCGTCTGTTTCGCCGTAGACGATACCGGGTTTGATCCCGCCACCGGCCATCCAGATCGTAAAGCAGCGAGGATGATGATCTCGACCGTAATTCTCTCTGGTTAGCTTGCCCTGGCAGTAAATCGTGCGGCCAAACTCACCTCCCCACACAACCAGCGTTTCGTCCAACAGGCCTCGCTGCTTCAGATCTGTAATCAGCGCCCAGCAGGGCTGGTCGACATCGCGACACTGGTTCGGCAGGTCACGCGCGATGTTGCCGTGCTGATCCCACCCGCGGTGGAAGATCTGCACGAAGCGCACACCGCGTTCCATCATGCGCCGGGCCAACAGCGCGCACCGGGCGAACGTGCCCGGTTTGTAAACGTCCGGGCCGTACATGTCGAGGATGTACTTCGGCTCATCCGAGATATCCAGCAGCTCTGGTACTGAGCTTTGCATGCGGAAGGCCATCTCGTACTGGGCGATGCGCGTGAGGGTCTCTGGATCGCCGATCTCGCGGTAGGTCTGCTGATTGATGCGTTCGATTGCTTCAAGCGTTCGGCGGCGAACCGCGGGGCTGACGCCATCGGGATTCGAGAGGAACAGGACCGGGTCGCCGGTTCGCCGCAGTGCGACGCCGGCATGGCGAGTAGGGAGGAAGCCGGATCCCCACAGGCGGTTGAACAGCGCCTGGGCCTCTTTGCGGCCGGTCCACGTGGGGGTCATGACGATGAAGGTTGGCAAGTTGTCGTTTTCGCTACCCAAGCCGTAGCTGATCCACGCACCAAGACTTGGTCGGCCTGGCAGCTGGTGGCCGGTGCAGATGTAGGTGATTGCCGGGTCGTGGTTGATCGCTTCCGTGTGTAAGGTTTTGATGATGCAGATGTCGTCAACCATTCGCTGATGGTAGGGCAGCAGCTCGGAAATCCACGCGCCGCTCTGACCGCATTGTTTAAACTTGAACTTAGACGGTGCGATTGGCAGTCGCTTTTGACCGGAAGTCATCGTGGTGAGCCGCTGGCCCATCCGCACTGATTCAGGCAGGTCCTTGTCGAACCAGTCTTTGAGGTTGGGTTTGTAGTCGAACAGATCCATATGCGCTGGTCCGCCGGCCATGAACAGGTAGATCGCCCGTTTGGCCTTCGGGGCAAAATGTGGCGAGCCGAGAATCCCTCGGCCCACATCGGTGCGAGACGCAGCGTTGGCTTCCGCGCGCTGCAGCAGCGAAGCCAGTGCGGCTGTTCCCAACCCCATCGCCATGCGGCCAAAGAAGTGCCGCCGAGTTAGGGCCAGCATGTGCTCGCGAATCGGATCCATGGCTTCGCCCCCAGGCTAGTTCTTCGTCACCACTTCGTCCAGGTTCAGGATCGTATTGGCAACCATCGTCCAGGTTGCCAGCTCGATCGGGTCAAACGAGGGATCGGGCGGATACTCGCCAATGGCGATCAGTTTCCGCGCTTCGTCAGGGTGTGCAGCGTAGATCTCGTGCAGGTCCCTGGCTAGATCGATGAGCTCAGCCAGCCGGGTTGCGTCGGGCCAGCGGGCTGTGCACAACCGGTACATGAACCGAACTCGCTCTTCGGCGGTCGCGCCAGCCTCTCGAAGAGCGCGTTCGGCCAGGCCCCGGGCACACTCCACATATTGAGGATCGTTCCAGAGGGCCAGCGCCTGTAGCGGCGTGTTCGTGCGCTCGCGTCGCACACACGTCGACTCGCGCGATGGCGCGTCAAAGATGCTGAGCTGAGGTGGCGGCGCCGTCCGCTTGATGAACGTGTATACCGTCCGGCGATGCACCTTGTCGTGTCCGGAATCCTTCTTGAATCGGACCGTGTTTGATCCGCTGTAACCTACCGCAAACCAGAGTCCATCCGGCTGCGGCGGCTTGACGCTCGGGCCCCCCATCTTCAGGCAGAGCAGGCCGCTGACCGCCAGTGCCTGATCGCGTAGCATTTCCGCGTCCAGCCGGAAGCGAGGCCCACGTGCTAGTAGCCGGTTTTCTGGATCACGCCGGTACAGCTCCGGCGTGATTCGCGAACTCTGTCGGTAGGTCGCACTCGTTACGATCAGCCTCATGAACCGCTTCACATCCCACCCGTGATCTTGGAAATCCACGGCTAGCCAGTCCAAGAGCTCGGGGTGGCTAGGCAGCTCGCCCTGCACGCCAAAGTCCTCCGCCGTCTTGACCAGCCCGACGCCGAAGACCTGTTGCCAGAAGCGGTTCACCGTCACACGCGCCGTCAGCGGGTGATCGCGATCCACCAACCACATGGCGAAGCCGAGCCGGTTCTTGGGCATGTCCGGCTTCATGGGCGGCAGGATCGCGGGCGTTGCCCGGTCGACGCGGTCACGCGGTTTGTCGTACTCGCCGCGGTACAAAATGAAGGCTGGCTTGGGCTGCTTCCGCTCACGGAAGATCAGCGTGGTGGCGATCTGTCGATCCAGGTCGGTGCGGGCTTTGCGCAGAGCGGCCAGCTGCTGGCGCACCTCGACCAACTCGGGCAGCTGACAGACTTTGTTGCGGAAGTGGTCCCGTAGCCGGGCTTTCTGTTCATCGGTCCGTTTCTCGGCGGGCACCTTCAGAATCTCGGCCAACTCGGGCGGCACCGACGCTGCCTGGTCAAGCACCTTGAAGTAGTAACCGCTCCCTCCTCCGTAGTTGATGATCTTGATCAGCAAGTGGTTGTCTCCTTTTTCCAGCGACAGCTCCACCGTGTCCTGGTCCGGAGCTACGCCGCGGTGGACGTTCTTCTGAAAGACCAACTTGCCGTTCAAATACACCTTGATCGCATCGTCGCTTCCCAGCGATACCTTTACCTTCCGCGGTTCCGCTGCAACGATCTTGCGATACAGGAAGTTGGCGGCTTCGTTCCCAGGCAGGTCGGTGTGCACTTTCCCGTCAGCCCAGTCCGGTCGGTGCTGCCACTTCAGTTCACCCGCGGCGGTCTTAAACGTTTGCGACAGGTCGATCGGCTTGCCTTCCGGCCCGTGCTTCCGACTCCACAGGTAGCGTTTCACCGAGCCGAACGGTCCGACCCAGTACCAGTCGCCCAGAGCCAGTTCCGCCCGCTCCTTCGCCAGCTCTGCCAGCACGGCAGCCTCCCATTCGCGCTGGGCCTGGTCGACCGCCGGCCACGGCTCACGCAACTTCTGCTCCAACGCCTCGATCTGCCGCTCTAACGCTGCCATCCTCCGGCGCTGCTCACGGGTCGGGACCTTGATCACCGGCGGCGGGTCCTTGCGGTTGCCATCCATGGGGCTGCCGTCCAGACTGTTGAAGAACGCAAACATAGAGTAGAAGTCTTTCATCGTGAACGGGTCGTACTTGTGGTCGTGGCAGCGAGCACAGTCGAAGGTCAGTCCCATGAACACGGTGGCTGTCGTGACGACCCGATCCACCACGTTCCGCACGTACACCTCTTCGACGATCGAGCCACCCTCGTTGGTAGTGACATGGGCTCGATTGAAGCCGGTGGCAACCAGCTGGTCCAGCGTCGGGTTCGGCAGCAGGTCGCCCGCAAGCTGCCAAATGATGAACTGGTCGTACGGCAGGTTCTGGTTGAATGCTTTGATCACCCAGTCCCGATACGGCCACATCTCCCGGTAATTGTCCAGGTGCAAGCCGTGTGTGTCGCCGTAGCGCGCGGCATCCAACCAGAACCGAGCCATATGCTCGCCGTACCGGGGCGAGGCGAGCAATCGGTCTACGAGCCGCTCATACGCATCGGGCCGATCGTCCCGCAGGAATGCGTCGACCTCTGCAGGTGTCGGAGGTAAGCCGGTCAGGTCAAACGTGACGCGGCGAATCAGCGTCTCCTTGTCGGCCTCTGGCGATGGACTGAGCCCCTCGCGTTCGAGCCGGGCCAAGATGAAACGGTCGATCGGGTTTCGGCACCAGCTGCGGTCACCTACCTGGGGGACCGTCGGCTTAACCGGAGTTTGATAGGCCCAATGTTCCTGCCACGGCGCCCCCTGCTCGATCCAGCGTCTCAGTACCTCGATATCCTGTTCCGTCAGCTGCTGCTCGGCCGACGGTGGTGGCATGCGATAGTCGGGCTGCTTGCTGGTGATGCGCACGAACAGCTCGCTCTCTTGCGGCTTCCCGGGCACGACGACAAGCCGGCCGGAGTTCGTCTTGCGTTTCAAACCGTCAGCGACATCCAGTCGGAGATTTGCCTTGCGTGACGCGGCGTCCGGGCCGTGGCACTGGAAGCAGTGCGTGGCCAGGATCGGGCGGACATCGCGGATGAAGTCGACTGGGGCCGGCTGTGCCCACGCCGGCACCGATAGTACAAGGCTGAAAAGCAAAAAGCTGATCAGGAAAACCCCAAGGTTCCGGACCACGGTGGGCATCGGTTTTTCCTCCGGCTCGCCGTGCAGCTGAGGCCCGGCCGCCGCGGCAGGCACCGCCACAGGGCTTCGGGGATCTTCGGCGAGTCGCTCGGTTGCATGGTGGGCCGAGTCATCGTTATATTAACGCCGGTTGATCCATGCAGCAACTTGCCCGCCGGTGGCGCGGGCGACCGTGGTACCTGCTCGCGACGCCGGTGCACGAAGCGTCGACCGGAAAGGAGCCACTGATGACTGCCCGTTCCAAGGTTGCCAGAATGGGCGTTGTTCTGATCGCAGCGGCTACGGCTGTTGTCGCCTGCCTGCAACAGCGCGGGCGGGCCGACAAGACGGCCGACAACCGCTGGGCGGTCCGGGCCGATGCGCTGTGGGCGTTTCGCCCTGTTCGTTCCCCCGTGCCCCCGCCAGTGGTCGGAGCGGCCAGCCCAATCGACGCATTCATCGATGCCAGACTCGCCGAGAAGAAGCTCCGGCCAGCTCCCCAAGCCGATCGCCGCACGCTGATCCGTCGGATTTACTTTGACCTACTTGGTATCCCGCCGACTGCTGCGGAGGTCGAGCGGTTTCTCCAGGACGATCGCCCGGACGCATGGAGCCGGCTGGTCGACCGGCTGCTGGCCAGCCCGCGCTACGGCGAACAGTGGGGCAGGCACTGGCTGGATGTGGTCCGCTACGCCGACACAGCCGGCTTTTCGAATGACTTTGAGCGTCCGAACGCCTGGCGGTACCGCGACTACGTCATTCGATCGTTGAACCGGGACAAACCGTTTAATCGGTTCTTGATCGAGCAGGTTGCCGGTGATGAGCTTGACGGCAGGGATCCAGAGCTGCTCGTCGCCACCGGGTTCCTACGCATGGGGCCGTGGGAGCACACGGGGATGAGCGTTAAGGCGGTCACGCGGCAGCTGTTCCTGGACGACGTGACCCATTCGTTCGGCGTTACGTTCCTAGGACTGACACTTCGCTGCGCGCGCTGCCACGATCACAAGTTCGATCCGATTCCCATGGCCGATTACTACGCGATTCAGGCTTGCTTCGCCACGACGCAGTTAGCCGAGCGGCCGGCCCCGTTCGTGCGCGGTGAAACCACGACGCGGTTCGCGGCGGAGCGCGAGCGTATCCGCAGGAAACTTCGCTGGATCGAGCAGGAGCTTCAGAAACTGCGCGAGGTAAACCGCCGTGCGGTGGCCGAGTTCCTAAAGCAGCACGGCTACCAGCGGCTGCAGGACGTGCCGCTGGAGCAACGGCCCACAACGCTCTACGGGCTCAGTGCGAAACAACGTGGCCTGCAGCGGATGTTCAGCAAGTGGCGCGTCTACTATCGTCGTGCCCTCCGCCGCTACGAACCTCTTGCCCTGTCGGTCTTCAACGGCCCCGACAACGATTATCGCTCCGACCGCCTGGACAACCGGATGACCAAGCCGTCGCCGGGACAGCAGCCGCCCGTGACTCACATTTTGCCCGGCGGCGACCTGGCCCATCCGGCTGCTCCAGTGCAACCGGGGGTGCTCTCGGCGGTGACTGAGCACGCCCCGGATTCGGCTCCTGCTTACCCGTTCCCCACCGGATGGACCGGTCGACGGCTGGCGCTGGCTCGCTGGGCAGCCGACGACAACAACCCCTTGACCCCGCGGGTCATCGCGAACCGCGTGTGGCAGTACCACTTCGGGAATCTCGGTCTGGTGCGTACGCCGAACAACTTCGGCGCGATGGGGGATCGGCCGTCGCATCCGTTGCTGCTGGACTTTCTGGCCCGCTACCTGATTGAGCACGGCTGGTCGCTGAAGCGGCTGCATCGGTTGATCCTTTGTTCGGACGTATACCGCCGGGCATCCGAGCATCCGAACATGGCTGCCGTCCGCTCGGCGGATCCGCAGAACCGACTCTTCGCGTACTTCCCGCCCCGAAGGCTGGAGGCAGAAGAGCTGCGTGACGCCATGCTTTTCGCCTCCGGTGAGCTGAACCTTACCATGGGCGGGCCGGGGGCGTTGGAGGAGATCGATTGGGATGTTGCCCTGCAGCCGCGCCACATCATGGGCACGGTTGCCCCTGCGTATCAGCCTGACCCGAGGCGGGCAGACCGACACCGTCGGTCGATCTATCTGTTCCGCATCCGCACGCTGCGCGACCCATTCATGGAAGTTTTCAACCAACCGGACCCGGCCAAATCGTGCCCGCGGCGGGACGAGTCGACAGTCGCCACGCAGGTGTTTGCTCTGTTCAATAGCCGCTGGAGCCTGGCACGGAGCGTAGCCATGGCGCGGCGCATCGCTCGTGCTGCCGACACAGATCGGCAACGAATCCAGCTTGCGTTTCGCCTGGCCTTCCAGCGTGACCCGATACCGGAAGAGTTGCTGCTGTGCGGTGAGTTCCTCGATCGAGCACGCCGTTACCTGTCGGAGTCGGCACCGGTACGCTGGTGGCTGCCGAAGGTCGTCGAACGACACATGATTGAGGAGGTAGCGGGCGTCGAGTACAGTTGGACCGAAACGCTCGACCGGATGGCGAACTACGAGCCCGATCCGGCCCCGGCCGATGTGCCGTTGGACGTACGGGCATTGGCTGAGCTGTGCCATGCCTTGCTTAACAGTAACGAGTTCGTGTACGTGTACTGAGCGAGCTGGCACGGTGGTCCGGGTCAAAAAGCCGCGCGACCAGGATGGCGGACGTTGTGTCGGCGGCCGATGGGACACCAGAGTTGGTGGTTGACGGTATACGAGGCGGGAACCATGACTGATCGGCTTTCGCGCGAGACCGTGGCCGCGTTCTGGACAATGAAACGCCGGGAGTTCCTTTACGGCCTGGGCATGACACTGGGTACGGCCGTCTTCAACGCGCTAGTCCAGGCGGAGGAACGATCGGCACGAAGTCCACTTGCACCCAGGCCAGGTCATCACCGCAGCCGTGCCCGCGCGTGCATCTTCCTGTTCATGGAAGGGGGGCCAAGCCACATCGACACCTTCGATCCAAAACCCGCCCTGGAGCGGCTGCACTTGAAGCGATTTGTCCGCCGCGACAAGTTCGCTTCGGCCATGGCCAGCGGAACCCGCTACTTCGTCCGCAGCCCGTTCCGGTTCCGCCGTGTGGGCGAGGCCGGTATCCCGATGTGCGAGCACTGGGTGCATCTGGCGGAGGTCGCCGACGAGCTGTGCATCTACCACGGTTTGCAAGCAGAATCGATCAACCATCCAACCGCCTGCTATCACATGAACACCGGGAACCGCTTCGGTGGCGATCCGGCCATCGGCGCGTGGGTCGCCTACGGTCTTGGGACGTTGAATCAGAACCTGCCCGCGTTCGTGGTGTTGCCGGAGGTCAACTACCCGCAGGGCGGTGCGGCGAACTGGTCCAACGGATTCCTGCCTGCCTATTACCAGGGCACCCCGTTCCGTGCCGAAGGAGCGCCGGTGTTGAACGTGACCCCGCCACCAGGGGTCATGCGCCACCATCAGCGTGAGAAGCTCGACCTACTTCGACAGCTCAATGAGTTCCACCGGCGTCGCCACCCGAGTCACGACGAACTGGTTGCCCGATTAGAAACGTACGAGTTGGCATTCCGCATGCAGATGGAAGTGCCGGCGATTGTGGACCTGTCCGGTGAGGACGAGAAGACGCTGGAGATGTATGGCATTGGCCAGCGGGAAACGGACAGCTTCGGTCGCCGCTGCCTGCTGGCGCGCAGGCTAGTTGAGCGCGGTGTCCGGTTCGTACAGATCTACTCGTCCGGCTGGGACTCGCACGATCGGATCGCGGCGGGCCACGCATCGCGGATCCGGGCGGTCGATCGGCCGATCGCCGCACTCATTAAGGATCTCAAGCGGCGCGGCTTGCTCGAGGAGACGCTGGTGGTCTGGGCCGGTGAGTTCGGGCGGTCGCCGGACAATGGCATTCGCGGCGGCGGTCTTGCCTATGGTCGCGACCACAACGCGGACGCCATGGTAGTGTGGCTGGCCGGAGGCGGAGTGGCTGCCGGAAAGATCGTCGGGGCCACGGATGAACTGGGTGCGAAAGCCGTCGAGGTCGTACACCCTATCAAAGACTTCCACGTAACGCTTCTGCACCTGCTCGGTCTGGATGATTCCAAGCTGCGCTACTTCCACGAAGGTCGCTTCAAGCAGCTCAGCCAGACGGGTGGCCAGGTGATTAGCGAGTTGCTGGCCTGATCGCCGGCACGACGGCCCGAGGCGCGGCACCTTGCTCGCGGTGCCGTGGGCCGTCTGGTGCGCCTCCTGTGTGGCGGTGCAATGTTTCCCCTCCCCCGCGTGGGCTCCGGCGCCTGCGAGGAACTAAGCCGCTCGCCACGACGCCGTGCTGTCGCGACCGGGGGCCCCCTGTGCGCCTGAGCACGCCGTGACCTATCATGAACGCCGGGGGTGCGCGCTCCTTGAGTAACCAGCAGGAAGGAGAACGAGCACGATGGCAATCATCGACGCGCACGTACACCTTTGGCACCAGGACGCTTCCCGGTACCCGAACAAGCCGTGGGTGATGGGTGAGCTGCCCGACATCGACGGCACGGCCGAGCGGCTGATTGCGGCCATGGATGATGCCGGTGTGGCCTGGGCGCTGAACGTGCAGGTGCCATGGTACGGTGAAGACAACCGGTACCACCGCGACGTGCTAAAGCAGTATCCAAGACGGTTCGCACTGCTGTCGGTTCTTGACGATCTGGAGTCGGCGGACGCGGTTGAACGGCTCGAGCGCCAGGTCAGGGAAGAGCATTCCGTCGGTTTCCGGATCCATTTCTGCGAGCCCGGCAGACGTGAGCAGGCGCTGCAGGGGGTGTTTGACCCGCTGCTGGCCAAGTCCGCTGAGCTAGGGACCGTGGTGCAGTTGCTGTCATGGATGGAAGACCTGCCCGCGATCCGCCGGATGGTGGAGGCATTTCCCGAGACTGTGTTCGTGATCGATCACCTCTGCCACGCCGACGTCACCGAATCGCCGCCCTTCCCGTCGGCAGCCCCGCTGTTTGAACTGGGCCGCTTCGAGAACGTCTACATGAAGGTCTCGCTTCTGTGCGACCTTTCCGCGCTCGACTATCCGTACCCGGATGTGCAAGCGTTCGTGCAGGAGTTGCTCAAGCATTGGCCGGCGCGGCGATTGATGTGGGGGTCGAACTTTCCGCTGATCCCCGAGGTGCGTACCGAGCAGCCGGTGGACTACAGGCGCTCGTTGGAGTTGGTTCGCTCCGACTGGCCCTGGCTCTCCGATGAAGACAAGGAGTGGATCCTGGGCCGAACGGCCCACGAACTCTTCGGCCATGCTGTCCGCTGAGAAGGCCGCGAGAAGTCAGGTCGCATAACCCCCGCGTGCCGCCATGTGACGGCCGACAGGCCGGTACCCGGGGAGCGGTGGCGCAGTCGGCAGCCAGGCCCGGCCGATCAAGCCGGTGAACGAAACTCCGGTCTGCCCGCCGGCCGCTGGAGGCGGGGACGAAAGAGGGGCTCAGCCTTGCTGAGCAAGCGTTTCGGCAATCCAGCGCTGGGGAATCGACCCGAAGCTGAGAAGCCACCGGTGGAACTTGCGAAGAGCGCCCTCAGGGTGGCGGCGGCGGTATTGCTCGCGGAGGGCCAGCGTCTGGTGTTTGCCCAGCATGTAGCTCATCGGCGTGCCAGGACTCTGGGTGTACCACGTCAGTTCGGTGCGCGCCCTCAAGTGCGAGAAGCCAAGGCGATCCACCAGCAGCTGAATCGCATCGGTTACCGTCATCCGACCGGTCTGAACGCTGGTGTCGATCAGCACACGATAGGCACGCCACAGCTGCGCGTGCAGGTATTCGAGCTCCATGAGCGGGTCCTCGAACAGACCTAGCTCCTGGACAAGCTGTTCGCAGTACAGCGTCCAGCCTTCGATGAAAACAATGTGATGCGCTAGCCGTCGAATCATGCTCTGAACCTGGTTTGCCCAGCACAACTGCACGTGGTGACCCGGATAAGCCTCGTGTACGCAGGTGGCTTCCAGGCCAAAGTGCTGCCCGACGTTCACGCGGTATTCGTCGGGATCGAGAGCCGGATCGGGCACGCTGACGTAGAAGATACCGAGTTGAGGTTGCTCAAATGGCCCGGGAGCTGAGTACGCGGCCGTTGGGATGAACGGCTTCAGGAACGCCGGTGTCTCAATCACGTCGCAGCGCTCGTTCGGCGGCAGATCAACGACCCCCTTCTCCTCCAATACGCCGCGCAGCCAGGCTGTCACGCGGCGATACTCGGCAACCAAATCGTGCTGCTGGCGTGCGAAGCGCTCGCGCGCATCGGCGAGCTGCTGCTGCCATGAGCGGGACGGATCGATACGTGCCGCGGCTGTTTCAAGCAGCTCCTCCCAGTAGGCAATCTGCTGTTCAGCAAAGCGTTCCAGGTCGGCCGTCGTCCACGACAGACCATGGCCCAGCCTGACAATCTGCAGCAGGTTGCTTTCCCCAATGGCCGGGTTTTCCACTAACGGTCCGTCTGCCAACCGGCCGAGCCAGTCCATGTAGCCGCGCACGGCGTCCCGCGCGCGCTCCACCGCCCTAGCCGCCGCGCTCTGTAACCGAGGATGCGCCTCGGTGACGGTGTCTGCGGCGCTCTGCAGAAGTTCGTGCGCGCCGTTAGCCGCCGTCATGGCCGCCTCGACCCACAGCCTGGCAGGCTCGCCGATGCGGCTGCGGCCCGCTTCCAGGTATAACGGAACGCGTTCCAAGCGGGCCACAATGGCCTCGGCGACGTCGGAATCCTTCAGATCACGCCGCATCAGCAGGTGAAAGATGGCGGCTACCGCCTCTTCAAGCGGCTCAGCCGGATTCCGACGCCACAGCTCGAGCGATCCCAACCATAGTTCCTCCAGTTTCAAGTGGGCCTCGAACGTCTGATAGTCAAGCCATGCGTCGGAGCCGGGACCTGGACGGGGAACTTGTTCCAGCCGGCGAAGCGTCGCACGCGCGAAATCCAGTTGCTCGCCGTAGAGGTCCTCGTCCGGGACTTCCAGCATGGCGTCATACTCGCACAGCCCCACGCGCGACCCTCGGCTGGGCCAGCGCTGCCACGTCGTGCGGTAATACGCATCCGCCAGATGAAGTAGTGTGTCGTTATCGCTCATGCGATCGTCACCATATCGAGTGCGTTGGGCTGCGGTCACCGCTGCGTGTTGCCTAATGCTAGCATGGTTGGCAACATCCGCAAAACCGGCAGCCTCGGCGCACCCGTGCCGCATCCCTGGGACAAACCTCCGATGCGCGGCCCGCTGCTCGTCGATAGCTGCCGTAGAACCAGCCGAATCCTCGGGAACGGAACCGACACGGATGCAGGTCACTTCACGCGCAGACATCGCAGCGGTACACGGTACACGATCGAACCACGGCACCGGTCTACAGGCAAGCAGCGGGGTGAGCGGGTTCGCCGCCTTGCTCGCTGCAGTGCTATCTGCCTCCGGTAGCCCAGGGGCTTCAGGACATTCGGGCATCCGGTTCACTGCACCAGAAGCAGCCCAGGCGCTACTCGGTCTGACGACCGAGCGGCAGACCGCGTTGCCGGCTGGTGCTGCTGCTGCTGATGCCGCTGCGGATGGCAGCCCTGAGGCTCATGCCACAGAGCACGCAGGCGGAGCAGCTGGTGCTTCGGCCGCGATGGCCCCGGATCGCCTCGTGTCCGTTCGCTCAAGTTCCCCTCCCGAACAAGAGGGTGACCAGATTCAGCGAAGCGTCGCCGCGGTTGTCCCGGGGCCCACGCTGCCCGTGCTGGAGACGTTGCCCGGCGGTTTCGTAGAGTCGGTTGCCGTCGACGCTGCCCTCAGTCAAGAGGCGACGGTGGCCGTAGCGGTGCCCGGTGCGCGGAACGCGCAGCCCTCTGCTGGGCCGCGGGTAGCCATGTCCGCAACGTCTGTCGGGGATCTTCCCGAGCCGGCGCCTGCGGCCACTGGCCGGAATGGTCCCATGGGGGGGAGTCAATTGCCATTTGCTCCTCCTGGGACGAGGACGACGGGCAGCCCGGCACCACCCACTGTGCCAGTAGGACCGCCAGACTTTTCCCGCCCGGATTATGAGCAGCCCAGCCTTGGCCGCTCGGCTCTGGAGTCACCGCGATCAGCTCGTCTGATCGGTCTTCGCCCGAAGCCAGTCCTCGCGTCCGCGAACGCGTCCGACTCTTCGGTCGGTTCGGCGGACCCGGTGTTGACAGGCGGGGCTGCCAACGGCGTCGTCAGGGCGGAGCCTGAGCCAGGTGCCGGTGCGGTTCGAGCCGCAGGAGTGCACGCGCAACCCGATGCGGATCAGCACCGGCTGATGAGCCCCGGACCAGCGAGGTGGTCCACCGACGACGTGGTCCGCAAGTGGGCCGAGCCTGGATCACCCTCGATTGCCCGGGTGGGCGAAGCAACCGGCGAAGAACGTCTGGGCATGTCTGAGGCAAGCCGGAACAGTGGCCCACCGTCTCGCACAGCAACGGCCACGATCACCATTCCCCTGCCGGAACGCATCGCGGTTCAGGCTGGCAGCCTCCCACCAGATGGCCAGCATCCGGTCCACAGCGCTGCCTGGTCGAACCGAACGGCTCAAGACAGCACTGGGGGAAGCGTTGGAGCCGTGGATGCTGATTTGGTTGCCGCCACGCAGAAGCCCGGTCAAGACCAGTCCTTGCGGCCGGGTACGGATCGTGCCCGGGGGCACATCGTCGCGCTTGCAGGAGGACCTGAGCAGCGAAGCCTGGAGGCGGGAGCGGACCGCCTGCATCGCCGTGGCGTGGGCGAAGCGATCCCCGGCAGGGCTTGTCCAGGCCCCGGGGGCCTGGGGAACCACGCAGACGTTGCCGTGGCAGTTGATGTGCGGCCGCCCATGGTGCGGGCACCACAGGGCCGAACGCACGGCAGGCCGCAAGCTCAGTTGGGTGCCGTGGATCGGGCGTCCACCGTAGTCGTGCGCCCGGCGATTGACTTCTCGGTGCGTTCGTCAGAATCGGTTGAAGCGGCTGTGGTTGAGGTCCCGATACAACCCATGGCGGAGGGTGCTGTCGTTGGCGAGCGTGTGGGGGCGACGGCCAGCACGCTCTCCGGGGCTGTGATCACGGTGCAGGTGCTGGAGGGACTGAGTTACGCGATCCGATCGGGCGGGCAGCGCGTTCGGATCCGGCTACACCCCCCTGAACTGGGCACGGTTGATCTGGAGGTGCGGCAGCGCCAGGAGGCCGTCTCGGCGCGTCTTGTCGTCGAGCGGGGCGAGGTGGCAGAGGTGCTTCGGGCCGCCGCGCCGCAGCTCCAAGAGATGCTCGAGTCGCGCGGTCTGTCGTTGGCCCGCTTTGAGGTAGCGGTCCGAAGCGACGCTCAGGATGGCCGCAGCCACGATGGTGGCCACCGCGACCCGCAGCAAGGGACTCACACGGCGCGGGCCGTCAGACAGGGAAGCCAGGCGGGCGCGACGAACTACGGCGACTCAGGCGGCGTGGGACCGCACAGCAGGCTGGATGTGCGGGTTTGAGCACTCCCGCCACCGCGCCACCTGTGTGGCCCGCCGTCCGGAAGGAGGTCGCAGGATGAGTGACACGGCGGGAATCAGCAGCAGTGTTGCCCGTGATCAGTTTCTGCAGCTGCTGGTCACGCAGATGCGCCACCAGAACCCGCTGGATCCGATGGACAACACCGAGTTCGTGGCGCAGCTGGCCCAGCTGTCGAGCCTCGAGCAATTGGAGAACCTAAACGGCAAGTTCGAGCAAGTGTTACTGCTGCAGGAGCTTGGTAGCGGTGCAAACCTAATTGGTCGGTATGTTACCTACTTTGAGCCCAACCAAGGCCTACGCGGCGAGGGCTGGGTGGAAAGCATTCGCAACACGCCTCAAGGACTGCAGCTGGTCGTGAACGGCAATCCCGTTCCGATCCAGTCTGTACAGCAGGTGATGTGATCCCTCCTGAAAAGCCACGGACCAGGACGCACTCTTCGACACGGCACGCCCTTGACGTGTCTGCGCACGGAGGTAAACGATGTCGGTTGCTCTGAATACCGGCGTATCGGGCCTACGAGCCCACCAGCGCATGTTGGACGTGATCGCCAACAACCTGGCCAACGTCAACACGGTTGCGTTCAAGAGCCAGCGAACGCTGTTCGGTGACCTGCTTTACGACACGCTGCGCGAGGCGACCGGGGCCGGTGACAACGTCTCCTCGACAAACCCACTCCAGCTCGGCCTGGGCGTGAAGGTCACGGCAATCGACCCGGACTTTGGCCAAGGGAACCTGGAAGCCACCGGACGTCCCTTCGACCTGGCGATCCGAGGCGATGGCTTCTTCGTGGTGTTCACCAATACCGATACGCTGTTTACACGGGCCGGTGCCTTCGGGCTCGATACGAACAACTACCTGATCGATCCATCGACTGGTTACTATGTCCGGCGGACCGGTACGGTCGGCGAGGCTGAAGGATTCCAGGTGCCTGGGGACAACAGGATCAAGATTCCCTTTGGGGAGCTGATCCCCGGAAAGGCAACGAAAGAAATCACCTTTCAGGGCAACCTGTCGGCGGACGCCACCGGGCCGATGGCGGAGGTGATCGCGACCTCCGCGCCGCTGACCGTTGGTGGCGTGCCGGCTACCGGTACGACGTTGCTCAACGATCTGGATACCAACCTGGTCGACTACGCCTCGGGTGATTCGCTAATCATCACCGGCACCGACTTCGACGGTAGCGCGGTGAACACTACCCTTGCCGTTGATGCAACCACAACTGTTCAGGATCTGCTCGATGCGATCAACGCCGCCTTCTCGGGCGCGACTGCTACGCTCGATGCACAGGGCAATATCGTCTTGACGGCGAACAGCACGGGCGAGACCTCGTTGGATTTGCAAATCCAGGACGATCCCGGTAACACCGGCAGCACGAGCTGGTATGAGCATGCGTTCGAGGTGGTCACCGACGGTAAGGATGGCGATACGGTGACCACATCGATCAAGGTGTACGACAGCCTGGGCAAGGCACACACTTTGACGTTCACGTTCGAAAAGGTCTCCGACAACGTCTGGGACCTGACGGTTACGGGCGACCCGAGTGAGGTGACGATCCTGGACGGCAGCGTCAAAGGCATCACCTTCAACGACGACGGGTCGTTCGAGACCGTGACCGGCACAGGTGTGGACGATGCGAACATCGCCGTGCAGTTCGCGGGCCTATCAACGCCGCAGACGATCGACCTGGATTTCGGGCAGACCGGCACCTATGTGGGGCTAACCCACCTGGGGGGTGGCTCTACGGCGGCGGCCACTCGGCAGGATGGTTACGGTCCCGGCAGTCTGGTCAACGTCTCGGTGAATGCCGACGGAACGATCAAGGGAATCTTCAGTAACGGCCAGATCATCTCGCTGGCTCAGCTTGAGCTGGCCACGTTCGGCAATCCGGCTGGTCTCAAGCGTGTTGGCGACAACTACTATCAGATCACGGCCAACTCCGGCGAGCCGTACCTGGGGACGCCGACCACGGGCGGTCGCGGATCGATCGAACGTGGTGTGCTGGAAAGCTCCAACGTTGACATTGCCGAGCAGTTCACACAGATGATCCTGGCCCAACGAGGGTTCCAGGTAAACGCTCGTACGATCACCGTGACCAACGAGGTGCTGCAGGAAGTCACGAACCTGATCCGGTAAGCCTACCGGATGATGCCTTCTTCTCCGGTCGCTACGGCGCAGGGGCCATCCCCGCGCCGTTTTCGTGCGCGGCGGGCCCCGGTAAGATCGTAGCCGACTTGGGACTCTGGTCGGCAACCGTGGCTGCCGGCTCACTGGCGAGAGCCGCGGCGAGTTCGTGGGCGACGTAGCGCAGGAACTCGCGGGGAGCTTCGATGACCGCTCGGTGCCGGAGTCTGACGAAGCCGTGACTAAGCTCGCGACGGCGAAAAGCTTCGTACCGGTCGGCCACGCGCGCTTCGTTCAGGTCCCACGTCCCGCGTAGCTCCCAGAGCACGTCCGCTAGACCGCCCGTGTACGCCCGGACGACGAGCACGATCCTTGGAGGGGGGTATGGGCGGTAGTCCAGCACGCGCACGGCCAGAACGATATCGGCACGAGCTTTCTCTGCCAGTGCAGCCAGGACAGCAGGGTCCTCGGTTAGCCCCCCACCGGATGCTGCCGAGTCGTCCGGTGCGGGAGCCAGGACGAGGTAGCCGTGCTTTGCCAGCGCCAGCCTTAGCGACTCCTGCAGCAGCGCGAGGTGATTCGGTTCGACATCACGACCAACCGGGGGGAGCAGCAGAACGCGCCGGTAGGCGACTGGATCGAGCGGCTGCGCCGCTTCCACGACATAGGTCGGCGGCGGTAACGCCCTGGAGAACAGCACGCAGCCGACCAGCATGGTGACGCTGGCAAAAGCCACGGCGACCAGCCGGCTAACCGAACAGCACGTCTGTTTGCGTTCCATGACAACCCCCCTGCCCCCTCTAGCGCAGGATGATTAGCTGGCCGGAGCTGTCCGAGGGCCGGGCCGTTGTTGGCGCCTGTTCGTCCCCGCGTGCGGAACGGTACGCGGGTTGTTCCTGCCGGGGTTGGGTAGGCGTTGAACCTGGTGAGGAGGGTTGCTGCGGTTCGGGTTGAGCCTGTTGCATGCTCTGGATCCACATCGACAGGGCCGTGTCCAGCTGCTGGAGCACTTTGCGGTCTTCCTCAAGGTACCGCTCGTACCGTGCGATGGTCATTTTCTCGAGCCGATCCAGTTGGGCAGTCAATCCCATGAGCTGCTGCTGCAGGTGGGCAACTTGCTGTTGCAACTCCCCGATCTGCCGGGCCTGCTCGGCGTCCCGATCCGCAAGCGCATCGAGCCGCGCCTCCAACGAGACAAGACGGTCTGCCCGCTCGGGAGTCGGCTCTGCCGGTGAGGTTTCCCCGGGTTCTTCATCCACGACGTGGACTTCCTTGGTTTCCTCTACTACGCGGACCACACGGTACGGCACGACCGCGCAGCCGGTGGCAAGTGGTACCAGGGCAAGCACAGCCATCAGTATCGCAGACTTGGAGACCATCCCTCCTCTCCCCTGGAGCAGTCTCTCGTTACCCCTGTTCTCCGTCGTTCTCGGTTGGTCGGGCCGATGCTTGCTGGCCCTGCTGCGTTGTTTCCTGGGGGCCGGTTGTTAACCAGACCAGAGTTGCCTTCCCGCACGAGCAGCGGAGCTCAAGCAACGCCCGCTCGGATCCTACCGTCACCAGCCGTACGGAGACGCCGGCATCTGCGACGGGCCGGTGATCAATCTCAGGGGCGGTCTCAGACGGCTGCGGTGGCCGGTTCGGTTCGCTGCGCCGCTCTTGCGTGCTTTCGTCAGCGTTGGTTGCCGTGTCACGCTGACTGCGCGGGCCAACAATGGCCTTCTGCTTGCTCGTGCGGACCTTTGTCCCCGGCAGTATCGCTCGGCTCATGGGACACTCACGTGCTACGCCTCCAGGTCGATGACCCGCCCGATCGGGCGATCATCGTGACCCTGATCGGTTGCTGGATCATCGGCCCTCTCTTGCTCGTCCTGCTCCCGATCGGTGTCGCTAGCCGGCTCCTGGTCCTGCGAGCGTTTCTTCCGCTTGGTTCGTGGATTCTGCATTAGCCACCAGGACCGGTCCGACGCCGGTCCGACACCACGCGGGTCGCTGACCATGATGTTTACCTCCCGGCATTACCGCTTCCGGGATCGGCCCGCGTTGGTTGCGATTGCTCTGAGGTGAGTAGCTCTTCGGGCCCGTTCTGCTCAGCGTCACCGCAGGCACGCCCCTGTTCGGCGGCGCGTGCCAGCCACTGCAGCCACCGGTTCGCTGCCAGCGCGACGCCGCAGAAGACCACGGCGCTGACCAGGCTCCGACCGAGGATTCGTTCCGGTGGCAGCCACCGCACCGTACCGATTAGCACGGAAATAGCAAAGCCCAATATGGCGGCCAGCATCGGAATCGGGATGCCTGCCGAACGCCTCGTGCGCGTTTGCACTGCCGACCATCTCCCCTGGTCTGCTCACGACTACGCCGCTTCTGCCTGGTTTCCACCCTGTTGCTGCAGCAGCCGTTCGATCTCGACCGGTAGGTCACCAGCGACAGCCTGGATGCCCAGCTGTTCTGGCGTGATGACCGCAACCGTGTCCAGGCGCAGCTCGCGCGGGATCTCCGAGTAGGCGATCACAGCGAGGTCCGGCAAGGCCCGCACCAGGAGACTCCGTAGCGGTCGCCTCAGTTGCTTCTCAACCGCCACGGCCACCTCCTGGTCGGCAGCCACTGCCTTTCGGAGCTCGTCGGCAAGCCGCTCAATGAGCCGTTGCATGAGCGATGGCTCAAGCACGAGTTGGCGGCCGCGGAGTGATTGCTTGAAATGCAGCTCTACGCGCGGGTCGAACACGATGGCACGCACCCGACCATCCGCAGTACGAAACCGTTCGCAGATCGTACGGCCCAGATCCACGCGTACTCGTTCCACGAGCTCCACGGGATCCTTGATATTCGGAGCATGCACGGCAAGGCTTTCCAGGATGCGAGTCAGGTTGGTGATCGGCACCTGTTCCTCGAGCAAGCCTGCCAAGACTTGCTGGACGGTGGACAGCGTGACCAGGTTGGGAATCAGCTCTTCGACTAGCGTCGGTGAGGCTTCTTTGACCTTATCCACGAGCCGCTTGACATCCTCGCGGCTGAGCAGCTCATGCGCGTGCCGCCGGACGACTTCACCCAGGTGGGTGACGAGGACGGTGGCCGGGTCGACCACCGTGTATCCGAGCATCTCGGCACGCTGCGCTTCGGAGGGGGCAATCCAGTAAGCGGGCAGTCCGAAGGCGGGTTCGCGCGTCGCCCGTCCATCAAGCTTGCCTTGAACCGAGCCGGTCTCGATTGCCAGCATCTCGTCCGGGTACAGCTCGTACCGGGCCTCTTCGTACCCGTTGATCAGAATGCGGTACTGGTTCGGCGCCAGCTCAAGGTTGTCGCGGATGCGGACCGGTGGCACGAGGATGCCGTGCTTGCGTGCCATGTCACGACGCAGGCCCGCGATGCGTTCAAGCAAGCCCGTGCCTCGCCGCGGGTCGACCAGCGGGATGAGCCGGGCGCCGATTTCGACTGCTGCGCGATCGTGCTGCAGGAGCTCTTCCAGCTTGACCTCCTGGGGTCTTGCAGCCACTGGTTCTCGCTTCTGCTGAGCCTCGGCCTGCTTGGCTGCTTCGGCCCGTCGCTGAGTCAAGCGCCAGCCGGCCCAGCCTAGCCCACCGGCCAAGAGGAAAAACGGAACCTTGGGCAGGCCTGGCGTAAGGGCGATCGCACCCAGTAGCCCTGCCCCGGTAAGAAGCGCGCGGGGCTTGAGAAAGACCTGCTCGGCCAGCTCCTCTGCCACGCTCACCGAAGTGCTGGCCTTCGTGATCAGCATGCCTGCCGCCGTTGCCGT
Source organism: Planctomycetota bacterium (assembly GCA_026991575.1). GTDB lineage: Bacteria > Planctomycetota > Planctomycetia > JALXBF01 > JALXBF01 > JALXBF01. Next base: position 37,438 of record JALXBF010000179.1, read on the forward strand.
GATCAACGCAGGAATCTGCGACACGAGGCCATCGCCGACGGTCAGCACCGAATAGGTGCGGATCGCTTCCAGGAAGCTCAGACCGTCACCCAGCCCGATGACCATGCCACCGATCAGGTTGACGGCGGTGATGATGAGCCCGGCAATCGCGTCGCCACGGACGAACTTGCTGGCACCGTCCATGGCACCGTAGAACTCTGCTTCCCGCATCACCAGATGGCGACGACGGCGTGCTTCGTTTTCATCAATCAACCCGGCGTTCAATTCGGCATCGATTGCCATCTGCTTACCGGGCAGAGCGTCCAGCGTGAATCGGGCGGCGACTTCGGAAATACGCCCCGCTCCACGGGTGATCACGACGAATTGAATGACCACCAGGATGAGAAACACCACCAGACCGACGATCAGATTCCCGCCAACGACGAAGTTGCCGAACGTGTACACGATCCGTCCTGCGTCCCCTTGGAGCAGGATCTGCCTGGTGGTGGCGACGTTGAGCGACAGGCGGATCAACGTCAGCAGTAGAAGGACGGAGGGAAACACCGAGAATTCCAACGGCTGGCGGGCCGACAGCGTTACCAGAAGCACCATCAGGGTCAAGGAGATGTTCGTGGCCAGGAGGGCGTCGATGAGCATGGGGGGCAGTGGGATGAGCAGGACGATGAGCACGGCAAGCATCGCGGCCGACAGCAGCAGCTCGCTGCGCTGCGCGAACGGCAAGTTGCTATCGGTCAACGAAGGCTGCTTGCTCACCATCCTTTCTCGGTCCCCTGAACCCCCTGCCCGCCGATACCATGCCTGGCGGAGCTAGCGTTCAGCCGAGGCGATCGGTCCGATTGGCATTGCGGACAGTGCTTCCGTGGCACGCCCGGCCACGTCAGGCCGATCTCCGGAAATGCCTGCGCATCTTGTACACGAACGCCAGCACCTCGGCAACCGCAAAATAAAACGCCACCGGGATCTCTTGTCCCACGGGAACGCTTCGGTAAAGCGCCCGTGCCAGCGACGGCCGCTGCACCACCGGTACGCCGGCTTCCCGCGCCTTCTGGATGATACGCTCGGCCAGCCGCTCGGCCCCCTTGGCCACCACAACCGGGGCGGGCATCAGGCCGCGCTCGTACTTCAGCGCCACGGCCACATGCGTCGGGTTCGTGATCACGACACTCGCCGTTGGTACATCCTCTAGCATGCGCCGCCGGGCGTACTCACGCTGCAAGCTTCGGATGCGAGCACGCACCATCGGATCGCCTTCCTCGCGCTTCAACTCCTCCTTCAACTCCTGGCGTGTCATGCGCAGCTCTTGCTCGTACCGCCACCGCTGATAGCCGTAGTCCGCAAGGGCAAGCACCAGTAGGGCGGCCGCAGCAGCCGCCAGGCATCGAATAGCCAGGCCCCAGGCTTCCTGAACCACCGACGCTGCAGGGGCACCAGCCAACCCGTACAGCGAAGGCGCTCGTTGCCAGACGATCCAGCACACCACCGCCAGCACAACGGCCGCCTTGAGCACGGCGAGCACGGTCCGGAGCCACCAGCCGTCGACCATGCGACGCCAGCCCCGGGCTAGGCTAAGCCGATCGATCCGTGGCGTCAGCAGCGGGTAGGCCACATAGAAGCCGACCTGGAGCGCATCGCCCAAGAGGGCCAGAACCAAGAACACAAGCCACAGGGTTACGGTGGCGCCAGCCGCGGCCGTAACGATGTGGCGCAGCGCATCTAGCCAACCGACCACATGCGGATGAGCTGCGGCGTCAGCGGCCCGTTGCAACGACCAGACCAACCCCTGTCCCAGTGCCGGGCCAAGCCATGCTAGGGCGGCAGTGCCCACCAGAAGAACGAGCGACGAGGTCAGATCACGACTCCGCGCGACCTGACCTTGTCGCCGCGCCTCACGCCGCCGTCGCGGGGTTGGCGCTTCGGTCTTGGCCTGAGCGTCGCCGGGCGGCACGCTTCAGCTCACCTCCTGGCACCGACCAAACTACCGAAACAGCGCGTATGCCCAGCGCATCCAGTCCGCTGCCACGAGCGTAAGCGCGTGGCACACGATGGGCAGGAAAAGCAGCAAAGCAACCAACCCCCCGACAATCTGAGTATTCAGCCCAATCGAAAAGTACTGGAATCCTGGTGCCGCCTTGCTCAGGAGCGACACTCCAAGCACAATCAGGAACCCGACCACCACCAGTGGACCGACGACACCGACGCCGGCCGCGTAGCTCTTCTGCAAGGCAGCAACGTAGGCAGACGCGTCCGACGGAGCAGGCACGCCATAGGGCCAGAGGCGGACCACGTCGTCCAGCAACAGCAGCCATGCGTGGTGTACGTCCAGGCCAAAGTAGATCGCCAACGCGATGAGCTGGAAGAGCTGGGCAAGGAGCGTGGTCGGAGAACTGGTTGCCGGGTCGGCAAGCTGACCGAGCGACAGTCCCATTTGACGGCCGAGGAAGTCACCGGCGAACTGAGCCGGAAGCAGGAACAGGAATGCCACATAACCCGCTGCGACCCCGATGATCACTTCACGCACTGTGAGAATGACGATCATTCCGAGAGAGGGGTACTCCGGGATAACCGCTCCAGCCAGCTCTTCTGCGTCTGGCCACCAGCACAGACTCAGCGCGACGACCATGCCAAGCCGCACGAGCCGCGACGGTGCTGCATAACGCCATGGACCGGCCGTGACGAACGCAGCAACCCGCGCCAGAACCAGCGCGTACGCGAGGGCAACGGAGGTCATCGAACAACCTCTGGCAATGCGCTAAGTATCCTGGCCGCGTAGTGCACCGCAACACGCAGTAGCCAGGGCATCGTAATCGCCAGCACCAGGCCCACGCAGACCAGCCGGGGTACGAAGTTGAGCGTCTGCTCCTGAATGCTGGTTAGCGTCTGTAGCACGCTGATAACCAGTCCGACCACAAGACTGGCAAGCAGTGCCGGTCCGGCCAGCACCAGGGCAATCCACAGCATCTGGCGGCCCAGCATGACAACCTCGCTCGGACTCATCGGTTCCTCCTCCCGCCCCGCCTGTGCGCACCGACTTGGGCTGCCGTTTGACCTGGGACCAATCAACCGAAGCTGAGCGCCAGCGAACGTGCTACGAGGTACCATCCGTCAGCCAGCACGAAGAGCAAGATCTTGAACGGCGTTGAGACGATGACCGGCGGCAGCATCAGCATGCCCAGGGACATGAGCACGCTGGAGACGACCAGGTCCACTACCAGGAAGGGCAGGTAGATCAGGAAGCCCATCAGGAACGCGGTCTTCAACTCACTGATCACGAAGGCGGGAATCAAGACGCGCATGGGCGTGTCCATCGGCTCGTGTGGTGGTTCGATGTCGGCGATTTGCACGAACAGGGCAATGTCGCGTTTCCGGGTCTGGCGGAGCATGAACTGCTTTAGCGGAACGCTGCCGCGTTCGATTGCCGTGCGGGCATCAATCTCGCCCTGCAGGTAGGGTCCGAGAGCGTCGGTGGCAATTCGATCAAAGACGGGAGCCATCACGAACCAGGTCAGGAACAGGGCAAAGCCGATGACGACCGGGGTAGGCGGGATCTCCTGGGTGGTGAGGGCGCGGCGCACGAAGGAAAGCACGATCACCGTTCGGGTGAAGGAGGTGACCATGACCAGGGCAAGTGACAGGAACGCAAGCGCGCCCAGAAAGAGCCCCAGCTCTAACGGCGAGCGGAGGTTTTCAAAGGGGCCGCCGTCACTGACCCGGTTCAGGATGTCAATCAAGTCCGTCATGACCTGTAGCCCGACTCCGCCCCCTGCGCGGTCGTAGTCCCGTGCTCATGCCCCTGCCCGTCGGCTTGTTGCCAACCTTCGTCACCGAACGGAACCGGCAGCACGGCAACGTGCTGGATGCCGTTCTGGTCCAGTGCTACGAGGACGTCGTTTCCGCCGGCCCGGATCATGAGCAGCCATGCGCGTGGCCCCAGTCTCATGCGCGCCTGCAGGCTGAGCAGCTCAGAGTCACTGGTAGCCTGTGCCGGAACAGGCTTCAGGAACAGGCGGAGTGCGAAAATGGAAGCCACGGCCAGGGCAAGCACGACGCCGGTTGCGACGAGCGTGCGGGCGACCATTTCACCCAGGTCCGGCGGCTGGCCCCACTGGTCGATTGTCGCCGGCTGAGGTGCTGACTTGGTCGGGGCCGGCTGAGCATCCGGCTGAAGTTGTGCGATCATGCAGACCAGCACCAAGGTGGGCATCGGTGTGCTCCCCGCTACGCCCCGCTTGTTGTTGAGCGTCGCTTCGGGTCAATGATCTCGGTTACCCGAATCGCGAACCGGTCGTCGATCACGACGACTTCGCCCCGTGCGATCGGCACGCCCTGAGCGACCAGGTCAACCGGCTCAGAGATATTGCGGTGCAGCTCCACCACGGCGCCCGGTCCTAGCTTGGCCACCTCGGCCAGCGGCAGCCGGCGCCGTCCCAGCTCCACCGCCACAGTGACGGTCACGTCTAGCAATGGATCGATGCCGATGCCCTGCCCTTCCGTGGCCGGCCCTTCGCCGGAAGCCTGTTCGAACTCGGGTGCCTGTGCTTCGACCTGCGGTGTGTCCTGTTCGTTGCTCATCGGCTTGTCCCCACGTGCGCACGACTGACCGGCACTTCCTCCAGGCCGGTTCGGGTTAGCTGATTGGCCGATAGATGTCTAGGCCACCGCGAGCCGGACGGGCCAATTCCCGCTTGCCGAAGCGATGCCGTGACGGGTCGCTGCGCGGCAGTGCGGAGCTGGTCGGTGGACTGCCCACCTGCGGGTCGGATCGAACAAATGCTGTCGTCAGAGCTCCGACGCATGGGTGGCGTCGGGGGGCATACCGCAGCACACAAGGCCGAAAGACCCCCACATGGCCGCATTCGTGGCATTCTGCTCCCTTTGCCCAGCGGCACGGTTGTTGGCGTCGCGTCCAACGCGCGTCTGTGACCACCGGCCGCGAGCCATCGGAGCGTGTCGCACGCCTCCCAGGTCACGGTGCTCGTCCGGATGGACGTCGGACAACGCGTTAGGTCGCGTGGTTCGGTACGGGTTGGCCCCGGTGGTTTTGCCGCCGACGGGCCAGGCCCGACCGCGGGTTGGGCGATGGGGACAAGCCTGTGGTGGGCCGCCGCCGTTATCCAGTCAGGCTTGCTGGCGGAGGACGTAAAGTGCGACCGCTGACAACAGCTGCGCAAGCCATCGCGTGACCCTGCCCTGATGTGCCGGCGTCAGCCCGCCGGGACCGGCACCAAGTTGGTGGTGTTCGCCAGCTCTCGCCACCTTTCTGTGACCGGCACTAGAGCTGAACTGCGCCCTACTCTTCGATGCGGCTGGTGATCTGTACGGCCTGACGCAGGCCAATCCGGACCGGACGTCCCTCGAACATGCGGCGGTCGTTAATAGCGACAGGAAGGTGTCCTTCGACCGAGGTGCTCAGCAGCAGCACGTCGCCTCGCCGTAAGGACCGGAGTTCTGCCACAGAAAGCTCCGTCTCGCCGAGCCACACGGTCATTTCTAGCGGGATGGCCGTGATGTCGGGATGCTGCAGCCGTGAGGGGGTTGCCGCGCCGTGCCGCACCATCCGGTCCACGATCCAGCGCAGCGGCAGGAGCCAGCGCCAGTGCCCCTCGCCCGCATCGGTGGTCATCTTCCAGGAGAACTGGACGAGCGGATCGAATGGCGCATACGCGCGGCGGAGTTCTGTGCCGGGCTGAGCGTGACCGAGACGCAGCTCCGGCACTTCCTTGGACGGCCATGTCTCGGCGATCGCTTCCACAAACTCGTGGCAAAGAACCTCGAACAGTGCGGTCTCGATCGGTGTCAGTTCAGCGGCTTCCGGGAGCTGGTCCATCACATCGCCGAGCATGCCCGCTACCAGGAGCGTGACGATTGGGACGTGGGCGTAGGCTATGCCGACGCCCTTGCCTTCCAGACCGAGCCGCACGCCCACGACTTCGGGACCGGCTGCGCGCGTCAGCTCCGCGGCCGGGCCCGTCGCGTACGGTTCGGCCTCGAAGGTGACTTGAAACGGCAACTGCGCTCCCCACCGACGGGCCACCGCCGCGCCTAGGTCGGCTAGCCAGCGGTTCAGTTTTTCCTTGGCTTCGCTCGGGAACAGGTCCGGGTGAACGAAGTCGAAGCGTGGTGCCGTCATTGAATGTTGAACTCTTCGAAGAGCACGCCCAGGATCTTTTCCTCGTCACCGACCAGGATCCGATTGAACGCGTCGCGAATCTCGCGACTGAGTCGGTTTAGCGCTGCAGCACCGCGAACTTCTTCGAGTTGCTTGTCGGAGAGGTAGGCGATGAGCCAGTTCTTCAGCAGCGGTTTCTTCTGCTCGACCAGCTTCGTGATCTCGTCCGCATCCTCGGCCCGGACCTCAAGGCTGATGTTCACCCGCATGTAGCGGTTGAGGCGCGGCTCATTCAGGTTGACGACGACGTCTCCGAACGGAACGTAGACCGTTTCGTCTTGTGCGTCGTCTTGCTTGTCAGCTTTTTCCTTCTCGGCAGCTTGTTCCGCTTGTGCCTGGGTCGTGCTGCCTGCGCCGAACAGGCGCGGCACCATCATGCCGCCAAGCCCGCACACTACCCCGACGACCGCCATGATCAGGAAGTCGATCAGGGTCGCGCCCTTCTGGCCACCGGCTTGTTGTTCTGCTGCCTGGTCCGCGCCGTCGGCCATTGTCTTGCCCCTGCGTGCATCGTCAGCTCAGGAAGCGAGCGGCGAGCCGCTCCTGTTATTGCAATCGGACCGCCCGCCGTGTGTTTTTAGCGATTCCGCGAGAGCACAGCAATGGAAGGTGGCCGGCCGCCGGCCGGAGCCGGCGCTGTAAGAAGCGGCCAACCAACGTCAGCGCACGAAAAGCAGACGGACGGCGAGGTCATAGGGGGCGTCGGCCCGCACTCGAGCCAACGTGATCACCTGAGGCAGCTCGCCGCGGTCTCGATGCGCCAACCGGGCGATCTCTTCTTTGATGGCCGCGGCTATCCTGGCGCCACGTTCCAACTGCTGCGCGCCTGGCTGTTTGACGCCGACCTCCACGTACACCCGCCGTTCTGCACTGGTTAAGACGGGCAGAAGCTCGACGATCCGTTGAATCTGTTCGTCGCTGAGGTGCGGTGGCTCGGACCGTGCCGGGCCGGGCAACGGCACCACCGCAACTCCGATCGTCTCGACCGTCTGGTCGGACGACTCGAACTGTCGCCGCAGCTGCTGTAGCATGCGCGTGAGTTGTTCTTGCTCGAAGTCATGGACGTCGCCGGAGACCTCTTGTTCCGCCTCTGCTCCCCCCTTTTCGCCCTCGCCTGCGCCCACCTGGTAGTGCGGACTGACTGCTTCGAAGTCGGTCGCCTGAGGCGTGCCGCTGAAGAGACCGGCCAAGCCGAACGTGTCCAGGGCCCGTACGAACGAGCCGGTTCCCTTCCGAAAACCGGCCTCCTGTGATTGGCTCAACGTGCTGAGCACGATGAACAGCGCCAGCAGGATCGTCATGGTGGACCCGAAGGCGATCAGGTATGCTTCCTCGCTGCTGGCTCCCGGATCCTGCACCTTCTTCCGGGCCATTGTCAGCTCCCCACCATGGGTGCCTAACGTTCCAGAGCCGTGTCCGCTACGATCGCCAGGTAAATCGTCCCCGGCCGGCCCTTCCCCTCCGGATACATGCCCGCAGCGATCCAGCCCCGCCCAGCCCAACGCTCATGCAGTTCAAGGGCAAGGCGAGAAGCGGCCGGCAGGTCCTGTGCGTCACCGGCCAGGAACTGCAGGTCGTACGGGAAACGGTCGAAGACCGTGGCGATGCTGTTGATCAGCAGGCGTCCCTGGGGGGTAAGCTTGCCGTCGGCCGTCACGAGCTGTTCCCGGGGCAGTCGGATGACGATCGCCTGCAGCGTCTCGTCGCGGACGCCGCGCGCCAGCAACTCGCGTAGCCGGCCAACCGACTCGGTGAGCTCCTCCTGGTACCTGGGAGGGATCCGCGACCCCCCGCGCGGCGTGCTCGATGCTGCCGTCTCGGTCCGGTCGACGAGAGCGTCGCGGTAGTTGTCGCTGGGGGTGACCAGCTCCTGGAGCAGGCCCAGGCCGGCCAGCGGGCCGCTGAAGAGCGAGCTCTTGAATTCGCGGAACTCACCAGCACTCTTGCTGGAGAACGTCAGCAGGAGGACGAAGAACGTCATCAGGTTCGTGATCATGTCGCCGTAGGTCCCCAGCCACGGCGGGGGCCCCTTCGGCTCGACCTTCCGCTCCTTACGGGCCATGCTGCTACCCTATGATGCAGCATTTCCGATCCATGGGCTGCGGTAGCGAATCCCACCCGCTACCAAACGGACGGATCCCGGGCGGGGCCAAGCGGGGAGTGTCGGGCCGGCGCGGTCACGCTCACCGAGCCCTGCGCGCCGGGCTCTAGCCCATCGCTTCACGCAGCTTCGGAGCCAGGAACGCCTTCAGCTTCTCTTCGATTAGCCGGGGACTGTGTCCCTGGGTCATCGACACCAGCCCTTCGACCATTAGCTCACGGATGAGCACCTCCTCCTTGCTGCGGTTTTCCAGCTTCCCGGCCAATGGCATGGCGAACAGGTTTGCCAGCAGTGCGCCGTAGAAGGTGGTCAACAGAGCAACGGCCATCGAGCCGCCCAGCTTGGACGGATCGTCCAATGTCCGCAACATCTGGATCAGACCGATTAGCGTACCGACGAGTCCGAAAGCCGGTGCAGAAGCGCCGAGCGACTCGAAGATCTTCTTGCCTGTTGTGTGCCGCTCTTGCAGCCAGCTGATTTCGATGTCCAGGATCTCTCGGAGCACCTCCTGCGGCGTGCCGTCAACCACAAGCTGGACCCCCTTGGCCAAGAACGGGTCCTTGAGCTCCTCGATTTTGCTTTCCAACGCCAGAGGACCGTCACGGCGACAGATGGTTGCCAGCTCGACGATCTGCTTGATGACTTCTGAGGGAGACGGAAGCTGGTGCGAGAAGCAATTCTTCGCCACGGCCGCCGCCCCGATGACTTTCTCGAGCGGGAACGCGATCAGCAGGGCCGAGAACGAACCCCCCACGGTAATCAGCAAGGAGGGCACGTTGAAGAACGCTCCCAGACCACCCCCCATCAGGATGGAGCCGAAGACCAGGGCTAAGCCGGCAATGAGACCTAGTAGCGTTGCGATATCCACCGCTCACCCTCCGTGCGTCCGGCATCGCCTGTGCGTGTCCATCACGCTATCGGTTCGACTCCTCCGCCATGCCTGTCTGTAGAGGGACGAGGCCTTTCATGCGTTCCGTCAGTTGAGCAGCGAGTGCCTTGTCTTGCATTTCGGCCAGAACCTTACCTGCGTTGCGTGGGTTCATCCTGGCGAGCACTTGAACGGCCGTCGTCATATTGCCGCTGTTGGCCATGGCTTCCAGCATGAGCGCGGCGGCATCAGGCGACATGGTGTTGAACATCTCGGCCATTTTCCGCACGTTAGCCGCCTCACTGCTGCTCAGCATGAGCGTCTGCTCGCGCAGCTGCCGTTCACGCTCAGCCAGCCGTTGCTCGGCTTGCTGGAGCTGAGCCACCTGCTGCTTAAGCAGTTCCAGCTGTTTGCTCACCTGACGGCGCAGGGAGACGATCGCTTCCCGTTCGGCACGCAGGTCGTCGTAGAGGATCTGCAGACGGGTTTCACGGATCTCCAGTTCTTGTTCGCGTCGCTTGACGTCAGCTAGCCGAGCCCGCAGCTTTTCGGCCAGCCGAACGATCTCTTCAGCCATGACTGGAGCCGGCGACGCAGCCAGCGTCTGGTCCGAGAGGACAGAATCGACCGCGCTGTCCGCCTCATCCGGGGCCGCCGGCGTCGCCTGCTGTTCCTGGGCGGTGAGTGGACTTTGGTCAGCAGGCGGCGCTGCGGCGTCGATGCCAGGAGCGGCCCCTCCCTGAAAGTAGAGCGAAGCCCCTGCCGAGATGGCAAAGGCCGTCATGCCTGTTCCAAGGATCATGAGAACCCGTTTCATCGGTCACTGAACTCCGGCTTCGACGGCCGCGTCGGCCTGCGGCTACGATAGGAGCGGATCGCGCGGAGCCGCAGCACGGCGTCGTCCAGTTCGTTCGCTTCACGCCACTGCAGGGCCCGTTGGTAAGCCCGTTCCGCCTGGAGGCGGAGCCTTTCCGCGAGCTTGGCGTCGCGCCATGCCTCGCCATGGCGAGCCTGGGCCTCTGCCAGCTCGCGGCGGCATTGTGCTTCTTCCTGAAGCAGCACGTCGAGCTGTGCACGCAGCCCGTCGAGATACGCGCGCACCAGCGCGCCACGGATCCCGTCCGGCCGCCACTCCCTGCCAGCTCGCTCCAACGCCTGGACAGTCTGGGCAATCTGCCGGTGCACGCCAAGAAGCCGGGTCTGGGCAGCAAGCACCGCACCACGGTGTTGCTGTTCGATAGCCGCTCGGTAGCGGTGCAGACGACGTGTTAGCCTCAGTCGTCGCTTCATCGCACACTCGGTTCTTCTCGCAGCGGCCGCCCGGTTCCGGCTCAGTGCGAGCTGTTCTTAGCTTCGGCAAAGTCGACAGCACCGGTACAGTCGTTTCAGCCAGAGGGCTGGAGCCAACGCGCGGCGATGGCCTGCAGGGCTGCCAGCGTGTTCTCACGACGGGCTGCCTCATCGGGCGGTTGCCTCAGGAACGCGTTCATAGCCGGCAGGAGATCGAGCGCGCGGTCCAGCGTCGGATTTGCCCCCCGTCGGTAGCCGCCGATCTGGATGAGTTCTGCCGCGTCGCGGTACACGGCCAGCGCTTCGCGGAACGCCGCCGCCGCCCGTTGCTGCTCTGGCCCGGCAATCTCGTTGGCCAGGCGGCTCAAGCTCTGGAGCACGTCGATCGCGGGATAGTGGCCGCGTTCGGCAAGGTCACGGCTGAGCACGATGTGACCATCCAGAATGGCACGCGTCGCGTCCGCGATCGGGTCGTTGAGGTCGTCGCCTTCAACGAGCACCGTACACAGTGCCGTGATAGCGCCCCGTTCTGCTGAGCCCAGTCGCTCCAGCAACCCGCTCAGCAGTTGGAATACCGACGGCGTGTAGCCGCGGGCCGTGGGCGGTTCGCCAAGCAGCAGGCCGAGTTCCCGCTGAGCCATCGCCAGTCGCGTCAGACTGTCCAGGAACAGCACCACGTGTTTTCCTTCGTCGCGGAAGTACTCGGCAATGGCGACTGCCGTGTACGCGGCTCGCACGCGCAGCAGCGGCGACCGATCCGACGTGGCCACGACAGCGACCACGCGCGCAGCGTTACCTCGGGCCCGCGACGCTTCCAGCGCGGCCTGCACCTCACGGCCACGCTCGCCGACCAGACACAGCACAACAACATCCGCCGTGCAATGGCGGCTGATCATCGACAGCAACGTTGTCTTGCCGACGCCACTGCCTGCGAAGATGCCGACCCGTTGGCCGATGCCCAGCGGAAGAAGGCCATCGATCGCCCGGACCCCGGTGATGAACGGGTCCTTGATGGGTCGGCGGCGCACCGGATCCGGTGCAGACCGCTGGATCAGCGTCGGACGCACACCTCTGAGCGGGCCCCGGCCGTCGAGCGGTCGTCCAAGACCATCGAGCACGCGTCCGAGTACCCCCGGACCAGCAGGCACTTCCAGGGAACAGCCCAGGGACAGAACGATGCCGCCCGGTTCAAACCGGGCGGCATCGTCATAGGTGAGAGCTTGGGACAGCGAGCCGTCGAAGCCAATCACCTCCCCTCCGTGCCAGCAGCCCTGCTCGTCCCGTACCAGACAGCGCGTGCCGACAGGAGCTCGCAGACGGGTTTCCAACAGGGCGGAACGCACCGCATGCAGACGGCCCACAGGCCGTGCCAGTGGCCAGCGCTCGATGATCCGAAGCCACTGCTCTGTCGGGTTCGTGCGATCCCGGTCGCTCACTACCCCTCCGCTGATTCGTCCGTAAGTGCGGCCCACAGGGCCTCAACCAGCCAGTCCAGCTCGCGGGACGGCTCCAGCCAGAGGCTGCCCGATTCGGTCTCGATCAGGACCGCGCCACGTTCGACGCGATCGTCGGCAACCAGACTGATGTCAGCAGTCACAAGCTCAGTAAGCTCGCGCACGGCCGAGTGACCGTGCAGCGCCTGATAGACGCTGGGATGCACATGCAGCGTGATGGGGCCAGTGCCGTGGGCGTGGTGGCTTTCGGCCAACACTCGTGCAGCCAGCCTGATGAGGCACTGAGGATCGTCGCGGAGCGTGCGGTCCAGAAGTCTTCGGGCCAGCTTGTCGGTGAGCACCAGTGCGGCGTGGGCAGCTTGTTGCAGGGACCGCTCCCGTGCCGCGACCAATTGGTCACGAGCAGCGGTCAGGGCGCGCACGGCCTGCCTAAGGGCGGCGATTTCCGCAAGCAGCGCTTCACGCTCCTGCTGTGCTCGAGCCTGCAGTTCTTCGCGCAGGGGGGCTAGCCGCTCGGCAACCCTCTGTTCGACCAGCTTCTCCTCGAAATGCGCTGCCAGCTCCACTGCGCCGGGCAGAAAAGGCAACGCCAATGCACCGGTGGCTTCCGCCATCTAGCTAGCCCCCCTGATCAGCTATGCGTCAGAACCTCTTCGCCGCGTTCTTCCAGGGAACAGATGGTCTCCACCAACCGCTCGACGCCAGCAGCAACGGTCTGCTCATCGAACGTTTCTGTCGTAAGGGCTTGCTCGACGACGTTGCGTACCCGCTCGGGCAGGACGCGGAAAACCCGTGACTTTACCAGGGGGTCAGCGCTGCTAAGCACGGCGGCCAGGGTGCGTGCGTCGAGCTTCTGGATGACGCGCCGCAGCACCCGATCCGGCACGTTGACCAGGTCCTCGATGCGATAAACGAGTTTGCGGAGATTTTCAGCCAGTTCGGGGCTGCGTTGTGCGAGCGTTCGCAGCAGACTGACCCGCGCCGGCGCTGCCATCCGCCGTACGGCCTGTGCCAACCACAGGAACCGTTCGTTCGCCGGACCGTCTGCGGGTGTGCGCTGGGCATGGAGGCGAGCAACCACGGTGCGGAGGATCTGGGTGACGAGCGTCTGGGGGGCCGGCCTGCGGAGCAGCAGACGCTGGGAGACGGCTGCGGCCAGCTCGGGACTTAGCTCGGCGATGATCCGCGCCGCGTAACTCGGGTCAAGCAGCTGGAGCACGATGGCAATGGCACCAGGACTTTCGTCCATCAGTACCTTAACGACGTCCCGGGGATCAACTGCCTGGATTGAGCGGATCAGGCTAGGTAGATCACCGGTTCCCGTGCCGCCGGCCGCGCTGCTTGGTTGGTCGATGCCGACAGCTTGCGCGGGCTCCGGTCGGCCGTAGGCCGCGCGCGCCTTCAGGGCTGCACCGACGAGGTTCACATGCGGGCCAGCAGGTGGCTCGGCTGCGTGCAGCGCCAACTGGAGCTCGCCCGTCACCGCTCGCACCAACTCCTGATTCGGCGGCCTCTGTTCCAACGCAGCCAGGCGCTCCCGCAGCTGCTGACCCAGCTCGCCCAGGCGCGCGAGGACCTGTTGCCGCAGCTCGGGCGAAAGCGCGGCCAGCAGGACGGCGGCCTTTTCCCGTCCAGAGATCGTCACGCTACCGCCTCCTCTTCCTCACGCAGCCAACGCTCCAGCACTTTCGCCACCGCGTCCGGGTCCCGTTCGATGTTCTCCGCGAGCACGGGCATCGGGTGGGCGGACCTGTCGGGGGCAGTGCCCGCTGCGGCCGTCGCGGCGGCCTTCTGCTCAGGGGGGCCTGCCGGCGCAGGGGGCAGGAATCGACGCACGACGAGCCAGATCGTCCCGAAGGCCATTAGCGACGCGATGACCAGCGACGCGGTGCGTGCCAACGTCATGTAGCGTTCCCACCGCTGTGCGGCGGCAAGCTCCTGTTGCAGTGCCTGCCGCATGCGAGCACTAGCAAGGTCCGCCTCAGAGACGGTCAACTCATCGCCCCGTGCCTCCTGGATGCCTACCGCTGTGCGGACGACCTTTTCAACGTCCTGCACCGTGATCGCCGGTTGACCGTCTTCCGTTGCAGGCAGGTCAACCAACACGGCCACGGTGAGGCGTTTGATCTGGCCCGCATGGTTCAGCGTGCGCGAGACCGTTTTGGAGACCAGGTACTCGTTTGTGATCGTCTCCTCCTGGGAGAGTCCCCCTGGTGCGTTCGTGGCGCCGGCCCCTGCTGCTCCAGGCACGTTGGAAGCGACCCCGGGTACGCCACGCGGCACTGCTCGTGAGCCACGGGTCTCTTTCTTGTTCGTGATCGATTCCGTGCGCACGACCTTGTTGTCCGGGTCGTACTGCTCGCGTGTCAGCTCCTGCTGCGTAAGATCCACCTCGGCGCTGACCTTGACGACCGCCCTGCCGGGGCCGAGCAGTTCCGTGAGCATCTCTTCGGCTTTCCGTGCCAGGTACTCTTCCAGGTTGCGGCGATATTCCAGGAGCGATGCCGACAGAAAGCTTTCCTCGTCACGCGGGCCGGCCAGCACCCGGCCCGTCGTGTCGAGAACGGTCACGTTATTCGGGCTCAGTCCCTCCACACTTCCGGCAACCAGAGCGGTGATGCCGCGCACTACCCCTGGGCCCAGCGTGGCGCCGGGCCGAAGCTTCAGCACAACGCTAGCCGTGGGAGGCTTCTGCTCGCGTACGAAGGGCGACGGCTCGGGTCGGGTGATGTGCACGCGGGCTGCCGCGACCGGCTCGAGCTGACTGATCGTCCGCGCCAACTCCGCTTGCAAAGCCCGCAGGTAGTTGACCTGCTCCATGAACGGCGTCATGCCGAAAGGCGATTCGTCGAAGAGTTCGAATCCCTTGACGCCGCCGTCGGCAACCCCCTCGGCAGCCAGTTTTAGCCGCAACTCGTGGACCTTGTCCCCCGGGACGTAGATCGACGTGCCGTCCGCCCCGACCTTGTACCGCACGCCCAGACGTTCAAGTGCCTCGGTAACCGCCGCTGCGCTTTGCGGCGTGAGATTACCGAAAAGCAGCCGGTAGTCAGGCTGAGCTGCCCAGTAGAGCACGCCGAACAGCACTGCAAAGGCCGCTGCCAGGCCACCCACCATCAGCAGACGCCCGGTCAGCGAAAGCCCCTGCCAAACGGTGCGAACCTGCGCCAGAAGTTGCTGCCACGTTGTCATGCCCGACCAGCCCTCCTTGACCTGCCCCGTGGTCACAACGGCCGGCTATGCACCGGGACGAGTTGCCTGGCGTGCTACACTACACCTGCATGCGTAGCACTTCGCTGTAGGCCTGGATCAGCCGGTCTCGCACCTCCAGAACCATACGCACTGCCATCTCTGCCTGGGCGACGGCAAGCATGACCGAATGGGCGCTGTCGACCTCACCCAGCACGAACCGCTCCACCATGGCATCGGCCTGCTCTTCAGCTCGCCTGGCCTGTTGCACGAACTGCTGGAGCACTTGCTCAAAAGAGTCGCCTGCCGCCTGCCTGACCTTCGAATCGGTCAGCGAGGAGAACGGACCGGATCCCTGAATTGGCTGTAGCGTCATCGGTCACTACCCTCTGGCAATCTGCAGTGCCTCCTCAACCATCTGGCGAAATGCACGAAGAACCTTTACGTTCGCTTCGTACGACCGACTGGCCGAAATCAGATTCACCATTTCCATGGGAATGTCGACGTTGGGCATCAGGACATAGCCCTGTGCATCGGCGTCCGGGTGCCCCGGGTTGTACACCCGGCGGAATGGGCGTGGGTCCACCACGATCTCCTGCACCTCTACGCCAGTCGGTGCAGGCTCGCCGTACCGTGCCAGGGACTCTTCAAGCACCGAGGCAAACACAACGTCGCGCCGCCGATACGGCTCGCCCGCCTCGGTGCGCGTCGTGTGAGCGTTGGCGATGTTGGCTGCGGCCACCTCCAGCCGCATCCGCTGAGCCGTCATCCCGCTGGCACTGATCTTTGCGGGCAAGAAGAACGCTGGGTATTGGATCGCAGCCATAGCGTTACCGCCCTCCGCCTACTAGGCCGGCCCATTGAGCGCCCGACGCATCAAGCCGATGCGGCTGGATAGGATCTGGGTTGCCATCCGGTACAGCAACGCGTTTTGGAGCAGCAGGCTGAGTTCTTCGTCGATCTTCACGTTGTTGCCATCGCGGCGGCCCGGGCTTTCGTCCTCGCGAACCACAATCCGCGCTGACAACCGGTCCGTGCCCGCGGCGCCGTCGAGCAGCCGCTCCAGTGACTGCACGAAGTCGACATCCCGGCGTCGATAACCGGGCGTATCTGCGTTGGCCACGTTGGCAGCAAGCAGTGTGTGGCGGGCATGCGTCAGATCGAGTAACGCAGCCAGCTGCTCAGTGCGGGGTGGCAACAAGGGCCTCATGACTCTACTCCCACTATGCAGCGCGTCGCCCTTCCTTCCCTATCGTGCCCGCAGCACACGCAACTTCAGAAAAACCGCTACAACCGGTCCACTCGCTACCTTGGCAACAAACCGCACCAGTAGGACTGCGGGGCAACGAGCAGCAAGCCACAACAGCGCTGCGGAGTCCTTCCAGGCGGCCATCCACCTCCGCGTAACCCACCGTCGTCCTTCACCACAGCGGCTGCAGGGCCTGCGAAGGTGGCTGCCACACGCTGAGCCGGTCCCCGGCAGGCCCGGCTGGCGCGGGCTGCTAGCGGAACCGCGGCCGGCCTGGATGTGCTATGCCGCCCGGCGCCCCGACAACCCCTTCACCCTCGCAACGACGGGCCACGCGGCCAGCAGATCCGGATAGAGTTGCCGCGCTTTGCGGCCCCGCTGGCAGTGCCCGTTCGGGTCGGCCAGCGCGCCGGTCTTGTGGTCATGGTGGTCGCTGTCGTGAGACTTCCCGCATGCCTGTCGGGCCCGGGTGTCGCGCGGGGGGCGGTCCCCACCCGCCATTGACTCCCTCAGGTGTGCAGAAAAGGCATGGGCTACGGTGAGTTCGCCGTGTGTACAGACTTTTCGGTTTGGATCGGCTAAAGGTAACGTGCCGGTTGTGTCGAGAATGCTGAAAACTGGCGGTACCGGTCGGTCGGTGTCGCACGTCAGCCAGGCCTGCTGAACGGGGGAGGGACTCCCGATGGTTCGCCGAATGCTACTGGTTGCACTTCTGGTCACAACGGGCAACGATCTCCTGTACGGCCAGCAGTCGCCCACTGCGGTGACCAGTCCTGACGGTGTTGGTCGTGCCCGGGCGATTTCCGCTCTTGTCGGCTTCGACCGCCGGGCCCAGGGGGAAGCTGTGCAAGCGATGGCACAGCAGCAGCAGCCGGGCGCGGACGCCGGAGTCCAGCAGGCAGCTGCGACACTGGGCCACGAGATCAGTTGCGGAAAGTGCGGGAACGCTGTAGAAGAGTGCGTGTGCATTGATTCGGTAAGCATCTACATCGATTGGCTGTACCTGCAGCCGCGAGGTACAGACCTCGGATATGCCTATCCGACCGACGGTGCCTTTGAGCCACCACTGGGACCGACCAGCCAGATCGACTACGACTATGAGCCGGAAGGCTTCCGTGTGGGTGGCTTTGCGGGCCTGGGGGACGGCAAACACACCATCGGCGTCACCTACACCCGCTTCCAGGCTGGCACCAACAGCTCAGCTTTCGCTCCGCCGGGCATGACGTTGCAGACGTTGCTCCTGGCTTCGCCGAGTCCGCTGACGGCCGATGCTGCGACGTCGGGCTTTGCCATTGCGCACTCGGAAGTAGACGTCAATCTGTTCGACATCGACCTGCGGCACTACTTCTGCATGGGCTTTGACGGCCCAGGGAAAGAGTTGTACGGATTCATCGGCACGCGGATCAGCACATTGGATCAGATGTTTAACGTCACCTACGACCGCGACCTGGTGCACACGGCCCAGGACCTGAGGGGGGCTGGTATTCGCGGTGGCGTTGGCGGATCGACGACCATCCATGGGGTGAAGCTGTTTGGTTCGGCCGGCGTTTCGGTGCTGTCTACGGAAATCGAGACCATGTATCGGCAGACCAACAACTTGGATGGCGTCGTCGTCGACTACCGTCAGGACATCGATCGGATCGTTCCCGTGCTTGATCTGGAACTCGGCGTCGGTTTTGACCTTGGCAAGCACTGCTCGATCAGCGTCGGGTACTTGTACAGCATCTGGTTCAACGTCGTGACGCCGGAGCAGACAATCGAAGCGGTGCAAGCAGGGGACTTCACCGGGGACGTCGAAGACAACCTGACCTTCGACGGGTTCTTCACGCGGTTTGAGGCAAGCTGGTAAACGAGGGACGGTCAAGCTACCACGGGTCGCGTACCTCCGCGCTTGCCGCCGCAGCCCGATGGGTTGTGGCGGCAACGCGGCTTTTCGGCGTGCAGCTGTTCCGTTAGCGACGCAGGTACTCGATCAGGTCGCGCACTTCCTGCTCCGACAGATCATCCAGCAGGCCTTCGGGCATAACCGATACGGGCCGGACCTGGTGTTCTTCGATCTCGTCCTTGGCGATGATGACCCGCCTGCCTTCTTCCATCTCGAGCACTAGTCGGTCCGCGGTTTCCTCAACGAGCTTCCCCGTGACCACCTGCCCGGCTTTTGTCAGGACCGCATGCTGGAAGTAGGGCAGGCCGACGACTCTGTTGGGATCGATGATGTTGATTAGCAGGTACTGGACCGACCGGTCGGCACCGGTGAGGTCCGGGCCAACCTTTTGTCCTTCGCCGCGGAACGTATGGCATCCGGCACATTTCTTCTGGAACACCTTCTTGCCGCGCTCGCGGTCACCGCGCCCGTTCCGCAGACGCACGATCCAGTAATCGATCTGGCGGGCAATCTCCTCGGGCGTGCGTTGCCGGACAGTACCCCACAGCTTTGCCAGGCGTCGCTTGAGCGTGTTGTCGCCCAGTCGGTTGATCCGTTCGGCCACGTTTGCCGTAATCCAATCGCGTTGCACCGTGCCGTCGGCCAGCCCGTCGAGCAGGACGTGGGCCCAGGCGGCCCGGCTGGCCAAGGTAAGCAACGCGGCCTGACGGTCTTCGGCCGGCAGTGCGTTGAGCCGCTCAACGAGCCGGCGCGCGGCGGCGACGTCCGCGACCCGCCCAAGCCAGAAGAGGGCCTCACGTCGCACGGGACCTGGCGTGCCGGGGTTGGTGGTTAGCTGCAGCAGGGCGTCCACGGCCTCCCGACCGGCTGCCGTTGCATAGAGGCGAACCGCCTTCCGGCGCCGCTCGACCGGGGTGTTCTCGGAGCTCAGCACACGGCGCAGTTCGGCAAGCGTAGCCTGGTCCCCGAAGCTGGCGCCCACCTGGAGGGCAAGCCACATCAGCTCACGGTCCCCGCTACGACGTGCCCGATGCAAGAGGTCCTTCCAAGCGTCCGGTGTTGGGTGCTTCTCCCCTTCCAGTGCGGCTGCCAATCCACGCAGCGCCGCGGCGAAGACAGGCCGATCGGTCTGTGTTGCCGCGAAGTGCACCGCGCGCCGGATCGCTTCGGCCGTGCCCAAGTCCGCAACCCGGCGCACGATCCGCTCCAGCAGATGACGGCGCACCAGTTCGCTCTCGCGCGCCGCCTGCTCGGCCCACTGCAGGTAACTCCTTGGCCTCTCGGCAACACGCGGCTCCATGGCAAACCAGATCATGAGCGGGAGGTTCGGGTCGTCGGCATCGTGGCTGTTCAGGGCAAGTTCCCTGACGGCGCGGTCCACCCACTCACCTGCTGTGACCTTCTGACAGGCAGACGCCAGAGCGAGCCGCACGTGGCAGCTGGGGTCGTGGGCGAGGCCACGCGGATCGATCCTGGTGAGGTCGACGCGGTCCGAACCTGCGGCAGCGTCGACGGCCAGGCGAATCGCCCAGGCCCGTACCCACTCGTGCTTCGATTGCAAGGCACGGGTCAGATCCTCCTGACCGAATGCTCCGATGTTGAATAACGCCCACAGCGAGCGGAGCGCGTGCAGCTCACCGGTGGCCGGATCGGCGATTCGGTGCCGCAGTAGTGCAGCAACCGACCGGTCTCGGCGTTCGGCCAGGATACGCAGCGCGGTGCGGTACCACCACGGATTGTCTGACTTCAGCAACTCGACCAGCTCTGCAGTGGGCCGATCACTAAGAGGCCGGAATGGTCTGGGGCGGTCGGCGGAGGGGGGCACGAGCTTGTACACACGTCCGCGCTTCTTGTCCCACAGTTCCGGGGGGGTTTGGTGACAGGGCCACTGGTCATGCCAGTCGATGACGTACAGGGCGCCATCGGGGCCCACCTGGATGTTTACCGGTCGCACATTCCGGTCGCCCGAGGCGAGGAAATCGGGGGCATGCCGGGCCACGAAGCCGGAGCCCCGTGGGCGGAGCACGTCCCGTTTGATGGAGCAGCCGTGGATGGACCCGAAGATGACGCTACCGCGGAGTGTTTCCGGCCACAGCGGCCCCTCCAGGACGACGCAGCCGGCGTGTGCCCAGCCACTTTCTTCGTGATGAAGATGGTTACTGATCTCGCGGAGCTGGCCGTAGTCGTATGGGTTCCGGTTCTGGCCCGCCTGCCGGATGTAGCGGCCTCCAGGGATCATGTAGAACAGGTGAGGGATCACGCAGGCGGTTAGAAACATGCGCCCTCGGCTGTCGAAGTCGATGCCCCACGGGTTTGAGGTTCCCTCTGCGAAGAGTTCGAACTTCTTCAACCTCGGGTGGTACCGCCACACGGCCGCGTCCAGGTAGATGCCAGCGACCTCGCTGCGGGTGAACACACCGTGCAGACCGTAGAGCCAGCCATCCGGGCCCCAGGTAAACGTGTTCAGTAGTTCGTGGGTGTCGTGCCGGCCCCAGCCAGTCAGGAGTACCTCTCGTGTGTCAGCACGGTCATCGCCGTCGGTGTCACGCAGGAAAAGCAGGTTCGGGGCAACACCCACGAACACACCGCCATACCCCACGGCCAGACCGGTTGCCAGGTCGAATCCCTCGGCAAAGACCGTGACCTTATCCGCCCGGTGATCACCATCGGTGTCCTCAAAGATCTTGATGCGGTCACGCGGCTTCTTGCCGGGGGGTGCACCAAGGGGGTATTCGAAGCATTCCAGCACCCAGAGCCGACCCCGGTCATCAAACGACATGGCGATGGGATTGGCCAAGTCCGGCTCGCCGGCGAAAAGGTATGCCTTGAAGCCATCAGGCAATCGAAACCGCTCCGGCGTCTCATCGGGCGGCAGGTAGGGCTGTCCCGAAGGGCGGCGCAAGTGGATCTGGCCAGAGGCGCTGTGGCACGTGATCGCCAACACCACAGCCGTCAAACAGGACGAAACGAATCGCTGCATCGTGTGCCTAACCTCAAGTAGTGGTTTCACTCGGCGATTCTCATGGTTTCGGCGGGGGCAAAAGCTGTTCCAGCTCGGCGAGCGTTTCAAGCACCGCATGCGGCTTTTCCTTTGCCAGTTCGTTCGCTTGGGCCCACCCGGTGAGTACAGCAACGGGAACCGCCCCGATGGCCCGGGCACAGCGCAGGTCGTGGACCGTGTCCCCGATCACGAAGCACCGCTGTGGATCGGGCTCGCAGGACAGGAAGCGGCGAACGGCTTCGAGGGCATCGCGCGCGACCATACGCCGGTCCACGAAACGGTCGCCGAAGCCGCCGCACGGAAAGTAGCGCGCCAGCCCGAAGTGAGCCAGCTTCGTGTACGCTCCCCTGCGGATGTTCCCGGTAAGCAGCGCAAGGACGGTGTCGGGCCGGTTGCGGAGCGATTCCAGGACTTCCGGAACGTGGGGCAGGACACGCCCCTCGGGGCGTTCGGCCAATGTCTCCGGTAGCGCCTCGCAGTAGAACTGGAAAAAGACCTCGACCGTGTCCGGGTCCGGGCTGATCCCCGCGGTGCGTAACAGATCATGAGCGATGGCGCGGTCCGTGCGGCCGGCAAAATCGACGGCCTCCCCGGGGCTTGCCCCGGGACTGAGTCGGCTTAGCGCACGCAGCATCGCAGCCCGGCCTGCGCCAGCCGTGTCAATGAGCGTGCCATCGATGTCGAAGAACACAACCGTTGGCGGTTTCACCACCGTCCGCAGCTCCTATGGCCGCGCCGCAGCGGTGTCGGCCGTGGGCAAGCGGTTCAGCGTGTAGAAGCCCTCTGGGTGCAGCAGCGGGTTACCCTCGGCAGAGCGGACACCGGCGGCAGTCAGTTGGTAGACGCGACCGGTACGCAGCTGGTCGCGGGGCACATGCAGCCGCACACGCAACCCGCTCGCGTCCACCTCCGCCCGCGTGATCGACACAGGGCGGCGGTCGATTTCCGGTGAGCCGTACGTACTCCAGTAATGGTATGTGTAGCTTTCCAGCGAGTACGATTCGACGCTTGCAGCTGTGCGGCGGTCAACCGGTAGCGTGAACGTCAGTTCGAACCCGTACGGCTTGACCCGGAAGTGCTTGATTTCGAACGGCACCCTACCCGTGAACACCACCCGCTGTAGTCCGTAGGGCTTGCCGCCAACCGATCCCCAACCACGATCCGTCTCGCCCACGTACAGCGTTCCGTCCGGAGCAAACGCTAGCCGATTAACGCCGCACTGGAAACCGGACCGGAACGCAAAACACGCCCCCTGGTACCGGCCCCCGACCCGTTCCAGATCCACCCGCATGATCAGCGACTTTGTCTGCTCGCCCACAAAGCACTGTCCCGCAAAAGGGCCGAACTTACCGCCCGTTACGTCCCAGACCGGTTCGCTTGCTGATTGACTCAACTGAGCATACGGGAACCAGACTGCAGGCGGGGTCACATGTAGGGACGGGTCCAGTGCATCGTACCGCTGGCCCTTCTGCGGGATGCGGTCCTCGCGCCATCGGGGATGCCAGCGCAGGCTGGCCACATGCCCGTAGAACTCCCCCCGGCGCACCTCAACCAACTTGCAGGCCGCCACCCACTCGCCCTGGTTGTCGCAGTAGAACACCGTGCCGTCCGGTGCCACGGCGATCGTGTTCGGCGACCGCAGCCCGGAGGCCCATGGGATGAAGCGTCCGTCGGGGGTGATCCGTACGCACCAGCCACGCCAGGGAGCCTTCGCCTGGTGCCCCCACTGGAAGCCAACATTCAACGCCACAAAGAACGAGCCGTCCGGCGCACGCGCCGGGCCAAAGGCAAACTCGTGGTAGTCGCCCGACAGTCCCCAGGCATCCGAGATCGTGATGAACTCATCGGCCCGATCGTCCCCGTCTGTGTCCCGGACGAGCGTCAGCTCCGGCCGCTGGCAAACGTACAGGTCGTTGCCGACAAGAGTCATGCCCAGCGGCTCATGCAGGCCGCTGGCAAATAACCGGAAACGGACCCGCGACAGGTCATCCGCGTCGGGGTTCTCCACCAGCCAGATCTCCCCCCGGCGCGTGCATACCAGGAGCTTGCCGTCGGGGCGAACCACCAGGCCGCCCACCTCAAGCACGATGTCTTCCGGCACTGGTATCGTGTAGATGCGGTAGTAGAGCGACTCCGGATCCGACGGGAAGTCCTCCTCGAGCCGCCGCTGCAGTTCCGCCTCCAACCGGGCCGGTAACCGCAGCGCGAAGTAGAACCCCATCGGGCCACCGTGGTTGCAGATTTTGACCAACAGGTGGTTGACTCCCTTCTTCAGCGGTAACTGAACCTCGTCCTGATCCGGTGCCACCGCACGCTCCACATCCCGGGCAAGCACCTTGTAACCGTTCACCCAGACCGTGATCGTGTCGTCACTGCCGAAGGTGGCGGTTACCAGAGCGCGGCGGGGGCTGACGAGCCGGCGGTACAGGTAAACGCAGGAGTTTTCGACGTTGGGATAGAGCTGAAGGTTGTTGACTTGGTTATCCAGTACGCGCACGGCCTTGCGCCACCGCACCTCCTGGCCTGCCCGTCCCCTGTAAGTTCGTTTCAGATCAGGGGGCCAGTCACGCTCAGGGGGATACTCCGTGCGGAATCCGGTGCCGGCCACGTTGTCAAACGGCCCCAGAAAGTACCAGGGCCCGACCGCCCGCGGCAGGCCGGTGGCCGCCAGGGTTGCTTCGATCGTCTCTTGCCGGGTTGCCTTCCGCACGTAGTGCAGCTGCCTCTGCGCCAGGGCCTCAGGCGGATAGCCGGCAGCGCACAGCCAGACGAGGAGAAACCCGTAACCCGTCAAACGTTTCATTGGCCTTTCTCTCGCGGGGCAGCGTCTGCCGCTGAGGCTGTCGCTGCAATGAGCCGTTTGATGCTCTGCGGCTCATCCGTGTACGGTGCCCAATAGCCAACCGTTACTTTCGCCGGCCGCTGTGGGCCCAGCTCGAGGGCGCATTCGGCCAACCAGCGCTCCGTGCCGCGGCGGGTGTGCAGCTTCGCTCCCTGTAGCACCACGAGCACGGTTCCCGTAGGGCTCTGCAAAAGCGCAGCGACGGCGTCATCTGGTCCGGTTGCCCCGGTTCCATCACTGCGAATCAGACGCGGTTGCTCGGTCGTTTCGCCGAGCAACCACCATAGTGTGCCCACCCTGCGAGCCTGCGCTCGCAGCGCGACTACCAGTCCGGGGCCCGCGGCGTCCTGCACGCCACGCGGCGTCTGCTCTAGTTGCACCCGAGTGCCGTCATAGGCGTCGAACTCAACGAGGAACGTCGGCTGTCCGGCCTGATCCAGTCGGTAACCTCGGAACCAGACGCGCCGCGGCTCCGGTGGCAGGCTCGTCGGCGGCAACGGATCAGCAAAGCACGGGTCAGCGCGCAGGCGTGCCCAGTCCGGGGGACGGGCATCGGTTACGAAGTACCAGGGGAACTGCGCAACGTGCTGCCAGAACCGCGAACCGACCGGGATCGCCGGATTGCCACCCCGATTGGCCCACACCGGTGTCGCGTCCAGGAACCCTCCGGACCAGGCGTATGCCAAGCGGCCACGGGCAGCGTCGAACGCGTAGGAGACCTGGCTCGGGAATCCGACGGCGATTGCGCGTGTGCTGGTTTCCGGCATGAACGTGCGCAGCAAGTACGGCCGATCCTTCACCTCGATCACCAACCCCTGCGGCGGCAGCAGACCTTCGGGCAACGGTGCTCGGTTGCCGAGCGATAGGTAGGCCCAGATCGCATCCAGCTGCTTTCTGCCGTCGCCGCCCAGCACAGTGCGAATCTGGGTAGTGTCGTTGGGGAAGATGGTTGGCATACGGGTTCCAGGTATGATGCGTTGCGCGTCCCGCAGCCAGCGTACGAACCACGGGTAGCGTATCCGCTGCGTCACCGTGCTCAGCTCTGGTCCTCTGGTCCCCTCGCCGTACCGCCCGAGCATGTCATGGCAGCTGATGCATCCGTAGCCTCCCTTCCCGACCAGAAATCGGCCTGCCTCAATGCGCTCGGGGCTTGGCGTCAGCTTCGGATCGCCGGTTTCGCCCGGTGCGACACCGTCGAAGGCCGCCAGCCAGCGGGCCAGCCGACCGACGGCCTGCCGGCCAAAGTCCGGCATGCGCAGTGGCATCCATGGCCGCACCCTACGGTGCTGCAGGAGTACAGCGGTCAGCCACTCCGTGCGCAGTTTCTCGCCGGTAGCCGTCAGTGGCGGTGGCGTAACCGCCTCGGCATGATCTGCCCCGAATCGCTGCCGCAGCCGATCGACGAACTCCGGCGCCAGGCCACCGTTGCCATGCCATTCGTGGCAGCGAACGCAGCCGTAGAAACGAAGCAGCTGGGGCACTCGGTGCGTGGGGGCCTCCGCGGGGGGAGTCTCTGGCAGAGTGCGCGTCAGGAACGCCACCAGAGCATCGCGCTCCGTCGGGTCCAACCGGTAGCGCGCGATGCGACGACCGCGTCCGGCGATGCACCCCCGGGCCGTCAGTTGCTGTGCGGAGACTGCGCCGAGCCGCGGGGCGGCCATTCGGTTCCGTAGCGGCCTGCCCTGTTCGCTCAACCGATGGCAGGCCAGGCAGCCGACGACCTGGATCAGTTCTCGGCCGGCGGCGATAAGAGCGGCACGTGGATCGCGCTCGGCTGCTACTTGCTGTGTGATGTCGGGAGAACCACCTAGCGCGCGTACGGCCTCGGCAAGCTCCTGGGGGGAGGCGCTCGGCAGGTCGGGATGCAGATCGCCCTCGTCGAACTCGTCGCTGCAGACGTAATGCGCCAACGCGAGGGCCTCGTCCTCGGACAGTTTCACCCGCGGCATTCGGCCGGATGGATGGTATCGGAGCGGATCGAGCAAGAATCGCGCGATCGACCGCGGGCTGGCCTTCGCCGCCATGTAGGTCAAGCGGTACAGAGGCGGACGCCGGCCGGCTGCGCGGTGGCAGACGGCGCAGCCGACGAGCTCAAAGAGCTGGCGGCCCGCATCGACCAATTGCTTGCGGCGCTCTTCGGAGACAGCCTTCGGCTTAGGCAGCTTTTCCTTGAGCGAGCTCAAGTATGCCACGAGAGCAGCTCGCGCCAGCTCGCCGGTGCGGTCCTGCGGTAGCAGAGCAGGCATCCATGTGTCGGGCCGCAGCTTCTGTGGTTCCTTCAACCATGCGCTCAGCCAATCGGCCTTGAGCCGGCTACCGATGCCCGACAGGTCGGGGGCCCCGATCGGTTCGGCTGCGGCAAACAGGCGGTCAGCGTCCTGCTGGCCGTGGCATGCGGCACACTGCAGGGCCCGGGCGATACCCCGACCGCGTTCGATGAGCTGCCAACGGGCCAGCACCTTGCCTTCCTGCTCCGGCCGGTGACGCAGCACGCGTGACGGAAGCGGCTCCGGCAGGAACTCCTCCGATTGCCACCAGAGCTGCAGCCGAGCCGGTCCTGCGCTCGGTGCGTCGTAGTAGAGCAGGAAAGGCAACAAGTCAGCCTTCAAACGAACCCACGGCCCCAGCAGCATTGAGTCATTTCCCTCTCCCTGGCCGGACAGTACTTCCTGCTCACCGATGCGCAGTCGTAGTCTGCCGCGTATCCGAGCGGAGAACCGGTAACGACCCGGCCGTACGATGTCGATCAGGCCGATCCAGTGGCCAGTCCACTTACCGGTGCCAAAATCCGGAGCGGGAGCCTGGGCTTCGTCCAGGTAGAACGCCGGCCGCGGCTCGAGCCGCACGTGACGCAGCCCGCGCCAGCTGTAATGCGCAACCACTCCGCGCGGTGGCAGTTCATCCTGTGCCGAAGTCGGCCCAGCGGGTGCGAGCACCACGCTCACGGCCAACAGTGCCAAACTTCCTGAGCGTCGGTTCACAGCTCTGTACCCACAGGCAGCGTTCATGCGGGCAACGGGTAGGACTGAAGAGGGGGGCAAAGGTTACCGCAGGCCACCCAGGTGCCGGATCAGTTCCTGAGGTCGCACCGGTGTGCCGTTTTTCTCCATGCTACGCTGAGCTGCTTCCAGGAAGGCCATCACCTCCACACATTCTTCCGGTGCCACGGGGGGCTTGCCCGTCCGGAAGAAGCGGATCACCTCTGTCAGCAGCGGACGGTAGTCGTACGGCCCATTGTGGTAGCGGATTGCCTTCTGCCCGAAAACCAACGCCCCGACACCCGCGCGGGTTTTGCCCGGCAGCAGCCCGCGGTACTCCCCCACACGACCGTCTGCCCAGACCCCGCGCACGGCGTGAAAGTATTCCGTTTTCACGGCGGTGACCTCCTCGCACCCTCTGCCCATCAGTGCAAACAGGAGGTCGACCCCGTGGATGCCGTAGTAGAACAGTTCGCCGTGGCCCGGGGATGGAACAGATCGCGAGTAGGTGATACAGCCAAGCACGCGGCCGGTCTGGTTAGGGTCGCGCAGTGCCGGGTAACCGGGTGAGAAGCGGCTGGAAGAAGCGGAGAACCACGGCGTACCGGTCCGTTTACCCAGCTTGTAGATGGCGACCGCGTCGGCCAGGTTGGCGGCCAGCGGTTTGTCGATGTAGACCGGCTTGCCGTACTTGAAGATCACCTCCGCCTGTGCCAGATGCTGGTTGCCGTCGACGCTCTCGAGCATGACAGCATCGACACGACGTACAAGCTCGTCGATCGAATCGACGATTTCAATGCCCATCTCCCGCAACTGGTTCGTGAACCGTTCGACCCGCGTGTAACTGGGCGGGAAGGTCTTGCTGCCGCCAGGATAACCGGCGACGACGCGGGCACGGCGGAACGGTTCCGGTGCATCTGGCGCGTTGATGATCCTCGTAAATGCGATGACGTGCGAGGTGTCGAGCCCGACCAGCCCGATGCGAAGCATCCCATCGGTTCGCTGGTTCTGCTGGTTTGGTTCGTCGGAGGGAAGAACTGCGTAAGCGGCCGTAAACAGGCTGGCTGTCGCTACGCAAACAAGAAGCCAGGTTCGTCTCACCATGTCGCTACTCCTCGTTCGGCGTGGTACGCAGATCGCGGAATAGGCGGGCAATGTCCCGTATGCCTCCGACGGTGACGACCAGGGCCATTAAGGCAAACAGACCCAGTGCCGCTACCAGCGACAGCTTCCAGAACGGTTCCCACCAACCGTTTCGCTGGACCAGGTACATGACCACAGCGGCACCGGCCAGCGTGATGCCGGCGGCAAGCCAGCCCCGCCTGGCAGCTCCTGGCCCTGCGGCTCGTGGCCGATCCGGATCGGTCTGGTTCCGCGCGCCGCGCAATGAGCCGACCACCAGCGCCAGTAGGGTTGCGGCTATGGTGCCCAGCCCCACCTGCTCAGCAGGAACGCTTACTCCCACCGCGCGCTGCACCGGCTCCAGACCGAAGATGGCCAAGAAGCCGGCTACCAGGGCAAGCTTTGCACCAAGAGGTGTTGCCCAACGCGTGTATAGACCGCCGACCAAGAGTGCAAACGCGCCGGCGAAGTAAATCGAGCCGGTGATGGCCATGTAGTCCCAGATGTCCTGGTTCCCCTCGTAGATCAGGCCCCAGTACCAGACGTATCCGCCAATGATGACGATCAGCACGCGGGAGAGGACAAGCCTGGCTTTGGTCGTCAGAAGCCGGCCAGGCCGTTCATACAGTGGTGCGATGACGTCCTGGACAAGGACGGTCGCCCAGCACAGCAAGTATGAGTCGTGTGTGGACATGAACGCCGCGAGCATGGCTGCGACGATGCACCCCAGGATGCCAGCGGGCAAGAGGTGGGCCAGGTACATAGGCATCGCATAGAGGTTGTTCAAGGCATGGTCAGGTGGGGGATCCGGCGGGGGGTAGCCGGCCGGAAAGAACAGCGTTCGAAACGTGTCGTTGTTCATCACGAAGGAAAACGCCGCGATGCCCCACAGGTAGGGAATGAGGAATCGGATTGTGAACGACAGGCTGCTCCAGAGGTACTGGCGTCGAACGGCATCGGGCGACTCCATCGACAGTGCCCGGGCGACCGCCGTCGGCCAAATCGCGCAGCTTGCCAGCCCCGTGAACAGCATCCAGGCGATGTAGTCCCAGCCGAAGGAGCCTTCGGCGACGGTTGGATCAAAGCCGGCTGTGCCCATGTACTGCCAGACGTCATCAAACAGCTGTTGCCAGCCGCGGTCGTAGATGGCCAGGACACTACACAGCAGGGCACCGAAGCCAAGCACCACGAACTGGATATAGTCCGTGACGACGACTGAGACCATGCCGCCCAGGCAGGTGTACACCAGTACCAGTGCCAACAGGAAGGTCATCACCGCGGGCAGCGCCCAGTCGTGCTGCGACAGACCACTGATGCCAACCACGAACATCGAGCCTACCTTCAGGAACAGGCCCATGTTGAGGATGCCCCCGAAAGCCATCATCAGGCCGCCGAGCACGCGCGTGGCCCGATCGAAGCGCAGTTCGTAGAACTCGGGAATGGTCATCACGCCGAGCTCGCGCAGCCGGTACACGAACAAGCCCGTCAGCCCGACGATGAAGGTGGCGAGCCCGCCGGCCAGGGCGATGTGGAACGTGGCAAAGCCACCGGTGAACCCTTTCTGGGCGCTGTACATGACCGTGATCAGGCCCATCTCGGTGCCGGCCATTGAGGCGATGCCCAGGAATAGGCCGATGTGCTGGCCGGCGACGATGAAGTCTCGCACGGTACGGACCAACCGCCAAACGTAGATGCCGATCAGCAGCGATACTAGCGGGTAGCCGAGCACGATGGCCCAGTCCAGCGGGGACAGGCCCGCAACGGGCAGTTGGTTCATCGCTTTGCCTCGCAGCCTGGTCCGAACGGGAGATTTTAGTAGCTGCGGGCAAATGTGCGGAACGGAATGCCGATACCATGTATGAGGCTGTGTTGACGTAGCGCGTAGGAGGGCAACATGCGCATTGCGATGGCGGCCCCGGAGATGGCTCCGCTCGCCAAGGTCGGCGGCCTGGGCGATGTGCTTGGCGCCCTCCCCGCAGCACTGGAAAAGCTGGGCCACGAAGTCTCTGTGGTCTTGCCGTTCTACCGTCAGGTGGCTCAGAACGAAACGGTGCCCATCCGGCCCACGGTGCACGTCGTCACGGTGCCGATCGGGACGCGCAAAGTCTGGGCCCGAGTCCACCGCGCTACGCTGCCCGATTCGGGGGTCGAGGTCTACTTGATCGACTGCCCGGAGTACTACGATAGGCCCGAAATCTACGGCACCGGGGGCCGTGACTACAAGGACAATGCGGAACGATTCGTGTTCCTGTGCCGTGCCGCTGTGGAGCTATGGCGTTTGCTGGAGCTGAGCCCGGACGTCATCCACGTGCACGACTGGCCTACCGGGCTGATTCCAGTGTATGTAGCCGAAATGTACCGACCTCGGTACGGCTGCTTTGACCGCACCGTAACCGTGCTCACGATCCACAACCTCGCCTACCAGGGCCAATTCTGGCACTGGGACATGGTGCTGACCGGGCTGGACTGGCAGCTATTCCACTGGCAAAAGCTGGAGTTCCAGGGCCATCTGAACTTTCTGAAAGCAGCCATTGTGTACGCGGACGGAATCACCACCGTCTCACGCACGTACGCCCGCGAGATCCTGACACCGGAGTACGGACACGGGCTCGATGCTGTGCTCCGTTCGCGAGCGGACCGGCTGTGGGGGATCATCAACGGTGTGGACTACCGTATCTGGAACCCGGCTACGGATCCGCACATCCCATGCCGCTATGGTCCGGAGACGGTTCGTGAGGGGAAGCGCGCGTGCAAGGCGGCGTTGCAGCAAGAACTGGGGCTAGAGGTCCGGGCCGACCGACCACTGATTGCCCAGATCGGTCGCCTGGATCCGCAGAAGGGCTGGGACCTGGTGCAGTCGGTCGCCGAGCAACTGCTGGAACGCGGCGTGCAGTACGTTGCGCTGGGCACAGGACAGACGCAGTACGAGCAGTGGTTGCGGGCGTTGGCGTGTGAGCACCCGGGCCAGGTTGCGGCTCTGATCCGGTTCGACGAGCCAATGGCTCACCGTATCGAGGCTGGTGCCGACATGTTCCTGATGCCCAGCCGGTTCGAGCCGTGTGGCCTGAATCAACTCTACAGCCTGAAGTACGGCACGGTTCCGATCGTGCGCGCGGTGGGGGGGCTGGCCGATACGGTAACGGACACCACCGATGAAACGCTCGCCAACGGCACGGCCACCGGGTTTGTGTTCCGGGAGTACGAGCCGGAGGCGCTCCTGGCCGCCGTGGATCGTGCCCTGAGGTGCTACCGCGATGCGGCATGTTGGTGGCAGATTGTGCGCAACGGGATGATCCAGGACTGGTCATGGGAGCGAACAGCACGGGAATACGAGCGGGTCTACGAAGAGCTGCGTCGCGTTCGGGCTGATCAGGCAACGGTTGTTTCGACCGAGACCTGATTCACGCCCCCGGCCGGGTGCGTTTGAGCCGATGAGGAGCCGACCAGGCATGCAGCCATTACATCTGGCCATCATCTGGCATCACCATCAGCCGTACTACGCCGATGATGTGGCCGACGAGGTCGAGCTGCCCTGGGTGCGCCTGCACGGCTCGAAGGACTACTGGGGCATGGCCCGCCACCTGGAGCAGCACCTAGGGATCCGTGTCACCATCAACCTGGTGCCCTCGCTCGTGCTCCAGTTGCTGGACTACGCCGAACATGGTCGTGAAGACCGACTGCTACGCATCGCACGCATTCCAGCGGATTCGCTCAGCCGCGACGAAGCCCTCTACCTGCTTGAGCAGGGCTTCATGGCCAACCTAGACCATATGATCCGACCGCAGCCGCGTTACTACGAGCTGTGGCGACTGCGCGGTCCAGAGTTTCGCCAACCGGAGCGGGCGTTGCGTCGGTTTCGCACCCAGGATTTACGGGACTTGCAGGTCTGGGCGAATCTGGCGTGGATCCATCCGCTGGCGTTCGAACAGGACCCGGAGCTGGACGAATTGCGACGCAAGGAGCGCGGCTTTACCGAAGAGGAAAAGCTCTGGATTCTGGAACGTCAGCTTGAGTTGGTGCGCGAGGTGCTGCCCAAGTACCGAAAGCTCATGGAACAGGGCCGCATCGAGATCAGCACGTCGCCGTTCTTCCACCCGATCCTGCCTTTGTTGCTGGACCGCCGCCTGGCACGCGCCGCCCACCCCGAACTGCCGCTGCCGGCCTATGACGGCGGCTACCCGGAGGATGCCCGCTGGCACGTCCGCGAGGCATTGGACTACATGCAGAGCGTGCTGGCACGGCGTCCCGCTGGGATGTGGCCCTCGGAGGGAGCCGTCTGTGACGCCATGGTGCCACTGTTGGCCGACGAAGGGGTCCGGTGGATCGCCACCGATGAGCAGATCCTGACGCTCAGCGTCGACGGCCGGGTGAGTCGCGAGGCGGGCACCGGCTACGTACGGAACCCGCATCTGCTGTACCAGCCGTGGTGGGCGCTGGCTGAGGACCGGTCTCTGGCGGTGCTGTTCCGGGACCGCGCTCTTAGCGACCTGATCGGATTCCACTACCAGAAGGTCGAGCCGCGCGCGGCAGCTGCCGACTTCCTGAGTAAACTGCACGCCATCCGACACGCGGTCGACAGCGACACGCGGCCGCCGCTGGTGACCATCGTGCTCGACGGCGAGAACAGTTGGGAGTACTACCCTGGCGGCGGTGTCGAGTTCTTGAGGGTGTTGTACGGGGAGCTTCAGCGCGCCGATTGGGTGCGCACCTGCTCTGTTTCCGAGTACCTCACGGACTACCCGCCGGACGACACGCTACCGCGCTTGTTCCCGGGAAGCTGGGTGGACCACAGTTTCGCGATCTGGATCGGCCATGAGGAGGATCGCCGCGCGTGGGACCTGTTGGACCGCACGCGCCAGCAGCTTGTCGACGCCGAGCAAGACGGACGCCTGGACCGGGCCACGTCTGCCCGTGCCTGGCGGGAGATCTACATCGCCGAAGGCAGCGACTGGTTCTGGTGGTACGGTGACGAGCATCCCAGCGCGCAGATAGAGCTGTTTGACTACCTGTTTCGCAAACACCTCCAGAACGTGTACGCCTTGCTCGGGCAAACTGTTCCGGCGGAATTGCTGCAGCCGATCCACATCGAGAAACGGGTCGCTGCCTACAGCCAACCGACCGCTTTCCTGAACGTCCAACCGGACGGCCAACCGCGTTTCTTCGAGTGGACGGGGGCGGGCCTGTACGTGGCCAACGGAACGCGCGGTCGTCCCGGTAGGATGGGACAGATGTGTACGGCGCTGTGGTTTGGCTTTTCGCGTGAAGAGCTGTACGTCCGGCTGGACACGGTGGAGCGGACCCGTGACGCGTTGCGGGTGATCGATGTCATTCGTTTCGTGTTCTTGAAACCGTGCGACCTGATCATTGAGCTAGCCAAGCCTTCGGACGCTGCACGGAGCGTGCGGATCAGTCGAAACGGTCGACCGCTCTCACCGCCGGCACCGGTTCGGATTGGCGTCGATGCTGTGCTGGAGATGACCGTGCCGTTAGCTTTGCTGGATGGCCGGCCCGGGACGTCGGTGTCATTCTTCGTTGAGCTGTTTCATGGCCCCACCAGCGTGGATCGGCTCCCCCGTGAGGGGACAATCGACACGGCAGTGCCGCAGGAAGATTTCGAAGTGGCCATGTGGATGGCCTGATCGGTGGCGACGACCAGGTAGCACCGGGGTACGTGGGAGCCAGCAATGAGTGAATTTCGTCGTGATCCGATTGTTGGGGATTGGGTGATCATCGCGCCCGAACGCGCCCGCCGTCCCCAGGACTACGAGCAGCTGGCTCTGCGTACCAACGGCGCCGCCTGCCCGTTCTGTGAGGGCAACGAGCAGTACACGCCGCCGGAGATCTACGCCGTGCGCCGCTCCGGCAGCTCTCCGAACGGCCCCGGTTGGCTGGTGCGGGTCGTGCCCAATCGGTTCCCGGCGCTGCGCGTGGAACACGAGCTTACGGCCCGTCCGTACGCGATGTTTGACCTGCTTGGCGGCGTCGGTGCGCATGAGGTCATCATCGAAACCCCCGAACACGTGCGCAGCTTTGCCAGCCTGCCAGAACAGCAGATTCGACAGATCGTGCGCGTCTACCACCAACGGCTCGTCGACCTGGCCCAGGACACACGCCTGGCCCAAGCGGTCATTTTCAAGAACGTCGGACATGCAGCAGGCGCATCGCTGCGCCATAGCCACAGTCAGCTGATTGCCACGCCATTCGTGCCTCCCCGACTGGCGCGCGAGCTCCGCGGCGCCGAACACTACTACCGGGACCGCGGCCGCTGCGTCTACTGCGACATTGCCTACGAAGAAGCACAGCGCGATGAACGCGTCGTTGTCGACCTGCCGCAGATCCTTGCCTATTGCCCGTACGCCAGCCGGTTTCCGTTCGAGGTGTGGCTTCAGCCCAAGGAGCATACGAGCCACTTTGAGGACAGCGGCGAGGTGTTGTTGGAGGAACTGGCAACTGCGCTCAAGATAGTGCTCCGCAAACTGGATACCGTGCTCGAGGAGCCGGCGTTCAACTTCGTGCTCCACTCCGGCCCGTTCCGCACCGGCCCGCTGGCTCACTATCACTGGCACCTGGAGATCATGCCGCGTCTCAGCGGGGTTGCCGGCTTTGAACTGGGCAGCGACGTATTCATTAATCCCGTGCCGCCCGAGACCGCGGCAGCGTTCTTGCGCGAGGCGGAAATCGAGGTTGTCGCCAACGGCATCCACCATCACCGCCGCAACCTTCCGGCCGACGCCCTCGGTCTGCCCCGCGGCCCACAGCACAACAGCTAGCGCACACGACCAAGGACCGACCACCTGCCGGAGCATGACGGTATGGAACCGGTTAGAGTAGCGTTCGTGGTACACAACCACCAGCCGGTGGGGAACTTCGAACACGTGTTCGAAGCTGCTTACCGAGACGGTTATCTGCCATTCCTGGAGTTACTCGAGCAGCATGAGCACTTCCGCGTCGTCATGCACATCTCCGGCCCCTTGCTGGAGTGGCTCCAGAAGCGGCAGCCCACTTACCTGGAGCGGCTCCGTGCTCTGGTGCAACGGAGCCAGGTGGAGATCCTTGGCGGAGCGTACTACGAGCCGATTCTGTCCATGATTCCCATCCAGGACCGGTTCGATCAGATCCGGCTGTACCGCGATCGGCTCGAAGAACTGTTTGACACGGACATCCGCGGTATGTGGTTGGCCGAACGCGTGTGGGAGCCCGGGTTCGTATCGGTCCTGGCACGAGCAGGCGTCGAGTACACGCTGTTGGACGATTTCCACTTCAGAGTGGCCGGCCTGGGTAGTGAGGAGCTCCGTGGCTATTACCTGACCGAAGACGAAGGATTACTGCTGAAGGTCTTCCCCATCAGTGAACTGCTCCGCTACTACATTCCTTTCAAAGAACCGCAAGAGACGATCGACTACTGCCGCCGCCAGGGCCAGCAAGGCCCCGGCACTGTACTGGTCTTCGGCGATGACGGCGAGAAGTTCGGCGTATGGCCTGAGACCCGGAAGCACGTGTACGAGGACCGCTGGCTGCCTCGGTTCATCGACTCCCTGCGGCACAACGCTGACTGGCTTCAGACCTGCACGCTGGCGCAGATCGTCGAAACGGTTCCTCCGCTGGGTACCGTTTACCTACCCGACTGCGCGTACCGAGAGATGACCGAATGGGCGTTGCCAACCGAACGGGCGCGCGAGCTGAAAGAACTGCAACGGCAGTTTCAGAACGACCCGCGCTGGTCGCGTGTGCGCCCGTTCATTCGGGGCGCAAGTTGGCGGAACTTCAAGGTGAAGTACCCAGAGACCAAGGAGATGTACTGCCGGATGCTGGAGGTGAGCCGGGCAGTGCAGGAGCTTAGCACGCTCGCCGGCGTCACGGACACCACTGCGGGAGAGGGAGTCGATGGGGAGTTAGTCGGGCCGGCGCGTCGGGAGCTCCATCGCGCACAGTGCAACTGCGCCTACTGGCACGGCTGGTTTGGCGGCGTCTACTTGCCTCACCTGCGGCACGCGGTCTTCGAGCACCTGCTGAGGGCCGAGGAACTCTGCGAGTTGGCTATGCACGGCCCCGAAGGCAAGCCCTCTGCCCGGATCGCCGATTACAACCTGGACGCTCGCATGGAAGTGAAACTGTCCAACCGCACGCTTGCGGTCTACATCGCGCCGGCCATGGGGGGGATGGTGTACGAACTGGACGTAAGGTCTGTTTACTTCAACGCGTTGGCCGTCATGTCACGCCGGCCGGAGCTCTACCACGAGGAGCTCGTTGAGCGGATTGCGCAGGACGACGCTGCCGGGCTGCTCGTAACGCGCACCGAGCCGAACGGCTCGCCCCAGTTGGTCTACGACGCATGGCGCAGGGCGTTCGGAATCGACCACGTCTACCGGTCCGTGCCCTCCTTGCAACAGTTGGCCACGAACCGGGCAGAAGAGTTGCTGGATAACCCGCTCGCGGCCTATCCGGACACCTGTGTCCGAAAGGAGCCGCCGCTTGAGTGCCTGATGCAGCGAATCGCTCGCGTAGGCGACTCCCGCATCCGGCTTTCGAAGCGGTACGTGCTCGAACCGGACGATTCGGCGCTTTCCCTGACGTACGAAATCGAGCTGCTTGATTCCTTGCCTGAGCCATGCAGCTTCGCGCCTGAGTTCACGCTTGCCGCCATGGCGGGTAACACGCCGGACCGCTACTTGAAGCTCGACAGCGGCTCGCAGACACCCTACCTGAGCATTCCCCTGGAAGCATCCCGCTGTGGTGCCGTTAGCGTCTGTGACGAGCACATGGGCTTGACGTTGGAACTGAGCATGAGCCGTGTCGGCGGTCTGGTCAGCGTGCCGCTGGAGACGGTGAGCCAGAGTGAAGCCGGGTACGAGCGGGTTTTCCAAGGGATCGTGCTGCATCCCATCTGGCCACTGCCCACTAACCGTGGCGAACGCTTTGAGGTAACTGTTACCCTGCGGGCGATGGTCGCGCGGCCTGCCGGTCAGCCGAACTTCCGCGCAACTGCGCACACCGCGCGATGTGCCCGGGGATGACTCGCGCGGAAACCACGAATCGGCAACTGGCCTGCTCGTGCAGGCGCAAGCCTGGTTCCGCACAGACGTGTCTCCACCGGGCGCCGCTGCTCATCGCCTGCCCCCGTTGCATCTCGGCATCCCGGGGCGATCCCGCTGGATGGGGGGAAAGTGTTGGGCGATGCGGGCAGCCGGCCCATTGCGGGGACTCGTCGCTTGGATACAGCCAAATCCGGTGGTCCCAAGTCCAGCACCTGCAGTTCAGTGTCCTGGTGCTGACTGCCGATAGTCACGATAACGGCGGGAGCAGATGGATGCTGGGAAACCGGTGAGGGAATGGCGCGATGGACGGCCTGCGGCGGACCGCCACGGCATGGATGCTAGCTGTGCTGGTGTTTTCCGGCTGCAAGCACTTCGAGGTGACGGCCGTTCCACTGTCCCGTTGGAACTGCGATGAACCGGAGGGGATACCGTTCTACTTGCCTAAGCCGCTGCTGATCATCACCAAGAACGTCCACTTCGTGGAATCCGAGAAGATCGGGTTGACAGACACGGCACCGATCCCGAATCAGTACGATGATCAGGCCAAGTACGCTGACGTGAACGCGCGGACCGATTTCCGTGGTCTGCCTGGCGGGGAGACCAGCTATCGCGAAGCGGCTGGCAGCACCGGTTCGACGGTCGCGGCCGGAGGAGCCGCGTCCGTTTCCGGCCAACATCTCTTCGCGCCAAAGCCGCCGTATCTGTCCGCAGAGACCGCGCCTGGGGACGGGCTTTTTCCGCACACGTTCTTCACGGTTCAGATCGTCTTCGTGCCCGATCTGACGCAGAAGTATGGCCTGCGCATCCGGGGCGGGGGACCGGGCGAGGTCCGCGCTGCGTTGAACCTGGTCAATGGCTGGATGTTCACCGGGCTGGGGCCGTTCTACTTCAAGGACAGTTCCACGGCCCAGAACATCCTTGCCGCTGGTATCGGCTCGAACCTGATGGCCGGTGGCGTTGCGGACGTGGTGCGTAGTTTGGCAGAGCTGAGGCGAGCCGCGCCGGATGGGGGGATCACGCCCGAGCAGCTCGAACGCGCATTGGCTCCGATGCGCGAGGCGATGCGCCTCGCCGCCACGACGCCCCGGTTCGATCTGCAGCCGGGCACGCTGGCCGACTACGCCGAGATCTACGTCTACGAGCCAAGCCTAACCCCGGACGGGCAGATGACCTGGCAGCAGGTGACCGCGTTGAAGTTCAACCGCGAGTACCTGGGCTACTACACGGGGCGGCAACCGCCTGCCGACACCTTATCCGGACCGCCTGAGCCTGCGGCACAAGCACCGGCTGATGTGCAAACCGGGGCAGACACTGCCAGATCGCCGGCTGGCGCTGGTCCGAACGGCACGCTCGAAGCGGCTCTGGTCGCGCGAGCGCTGGGACTGCCGCCGTCGGCACTGGAGCCGCTGGAAACTGCGGCCACCGCATCCGATCACCCCGTGTCGCGACGTGGACACAGGCACAGCCTGATGCGCTCGGTCCCGGTGCTGCGGCACTTCGTGCCCCGCCGCGTGCGCGAGCAGCACGTGCGCGTCGATCTGGACCGGTTTGCTCAGCAGCTCACTGGGCCAGCCGCCGGGTCAGAGCCGCCACTGCGCGACTGGGCCGCGGACTATCCTGATGGCGCCGACCAGAATGACAACTCCGCGGAGCCGGTCAGCCCGCGAAGCGCTCCTGAGCCGCAGAGGCCTTAGCCACCGTGTGTGCGGCCCCCGTCGCGGCCGATGGAGACAATCAGATCCTCCACGTCGTACCACAGCTCATCGATGCCTGGACCACCGTAAAGGGCGTCTGCACCCGGCCCGCCACGGAGTTGATCGTCGCCGCGATCCCCGAAGAGCCGATCGTCGCCGGGGCCACCGTCGAGAAAGTCATCGCCCCCTCCCCCACGCAACCGGTCAGCCCCGGCACCGCCAATTATGCGATCGTTGCCTGCTCCCCCGCTCAGTACGGCGTCCACCAGCACACTGGAAAGCAGCTCAATGCGATCGTCCCCGTCCCTGCCGACAGCACGGATCCGTTCCACGGACGATTCGTTGAAAAACCTCGCGAACGTCTCCTCGGAATAGCTGAGCTGATTAATCACCCAGATGTCGGGCCCGATCTGGCCGACGACCATCTGGTCTGCACCGTGCGTGCCCACAAGGGTCAATACGCCATCTCTCAGGCGCACGCCCTGCTGCGCATGCAGGCTGTACCACTGGGGCTCGGCTGATCTGACCCGAACGCGCACCAGATACGTGTGCCCGGGACGGGTCCAGAAGTCCACCCGATCGTAGCCCGCTGCTACCCACTGGCGCGCCTGCACATCACGCACCCGGACGAAAGCCCGGGCCGTTGGATCGGGACCAGCCATGTTGATGGCCACCGTCGCGAGCGACCGTGTCGCAGCCCGAAAACGGTACCAGTCGATGTCATCGCGACTGCCTGTCAGGCCGTCGACCGAGGTGTAGAACGTCTGCTCGAGCCAGCCGGCATCCTTTGGCCGATTGTTCGGTTCCCATTCGTCGAGCGTAGGCGGCGTTTCGGGTGCGTTCATCTGGGGACGGCTGAACGTGGGCAGCTGCGGTCCCCCCAGCGCGCCAGCCAGCACCGGCGAAACCGAGCTCAACAATGCTAGCGCTGAGGGATCAACGTCTCCGCCCTCCAGGAACCGCTCCCTGAAGAACGTCATCTCCACCCGCGGACCGTCGGCATGGTTCGGGTTGTACAGCACCGTCTCGGCAGGATTCATGAGGTTCGTTCCGAAAAGGCCGTCAACGAGCCCTTCGGCCACGTCCAGCACAAAGACGGGAACGTTCCGGTAGGTAAGCTCCGCGCCATTGGCCAACGGTACGCTGAGCTCGTCAATGATGAAACCGCCCACTTCCACGGCCACGCCAGCGGCTCCCATCACGTCGATCTCAAACTCCGGATCGCTCAGGTCGAGCCCGAGCTCAATCGCCGCCTGGGTCGAGATCACCGAAAGCATAGCCCCGGTGTCAAACAAGAACGTCTGGTCCTCAACGGTGGCATCTCCTTCGGCCAGGTCAACACCGACGATGATCGGGTTGGGTGCTTCAGTAACGGCCATACCCGGTTCAGGATGATTCGTCTGTCCCAGCAGGTCGATAGGAATCACGACCGGATCGATACTGTTGTCGCTTGCCACAAGCTCCGTGTCCGGCGAAACGAAGCGGACGTCAGGCATCGGGATTACGACTCCTGGCAACAGATCGGAGAAGTCCAACAGGTATCCCTGCGTATCGATCCGCAGTGCGAGCCCCTCGGGGTTAGTGTCGGAGGGTAGCAGCATGGGGGTTCCCGTCACGGTGGGCAGGAACTGGCTGTTTTCCGGATTGCCCACCATGACCTGAACTCCTTCCAGAGTGGCACTGGATTCGTCGAATTCGAACTGAAACTCGGGGAAGCCCCATTCGTCAAAGGTCAGCGTCGCGATGTGCAAGCCGTCGGCTCGGATCACGCCCGGCTCGGAGACGTCGCCGATGATCGTGCCGCCGATACCCTGTGCTTCTGCCCCGTTGGGCACTTTGATCGGGATCGGATCGTTGGCCAGCTTGAACAGGAACTGGTCGAAGTGTGAGAACGTGATCACCGACGCGCCGGTGTCCACGATCGAGAACGCAGCTCTGTCTCCGTAAGCATGGATACCGACGGGCTGGAAGCCGAACTGATCGAACACGTCGTCCAGCGTGATTGTTACGGAGCCGTCCGTACCGACCAGGGGGCCGGTGGCCAGTAGTACCCGTTCTTCCAGCCGTTCTACCGTTGGTTTGTGGCGACGTGGTCGTCTGCTGAGCGTCTGACTGGCCATAGCCGCTACTCCACACGCCTAGGACAAGATCGCACCTTGTTTTAGCGAGAACGCGTGGGCCATGCAAGTGGTCACCCGGTTGGCGCGCGCTGGCAAATCGCATTCGTGTTGCCCGGTCCGTATCGATGTGCTATCAGACGTTGGGCGGCACCATACGGCGGCGGGACGCCATACGCGAGGGCGCCCTGCGGTCTGGCCGCCAACCCGTGTCAGCCACCTCGAGCGTCAGCGAACGCGGTGCGCCGGTCCGTCGGGTTGTCTACCAGCAGCTAGGTGGGTCGGGTGTCCGTTGGACGCACCTCCTGCAAGTGTCGGGGAAGATCAGCATGGCACGCCACGCCAACACCGCCTCAGGCGCCGACTCCAGCGATAACTGGAAAGCAGCAGTGCGTCACGGTTGGCGAGCACAGTTCACGCCGGCTCGTTCGGCGACGGTTGCTGCCATGCTGCTGGGCACGTTTGCAGCCGTGGCGGGCGGTCTGTTCTGTGGGTCGCGCGGGCTGTTCGATCCGAGCGAAGGGAGATACTGCGAAGTCGCGCGCGAAATGGTCGAACGGAACAACTGGCTGCTGCCGACGCTGGACTACCGGCCTCACTGGACAAAGCCCCCTCTGGCATACTGGACCGTGGCCGTCGGCTTGGGCCTCTGGGGCGTTAGCCCGTTCGGGGCGCGCGTTCCGTACGCGATCGCACTTGGCCTGACGTGCGCCGCCGTCGTTTGGGCCGTACACCGACAGGTGGGCCCTGCCAGCGCCCTGCGATCCGGGTTTGTGTTCGCCTCGCTTCCCTTCGTGCACGTCGGCTACTCGGTCATCACGACCGACGCGCTGGTGTGCCTGAGCCAGGCGCTGATGCTGGCCGGCTACGTCACGTACCGAACTGTGCGTTCCGAGCGGGCCGCTCGGGCCGCCGGCCTGGTCTTCTGGTCGTTTGCGGGGATCGGCCTGCTGGCCAAGGGCCCGGTGGCGCTTTTCGTGCTAATCCCAATCAGTTGGTGGCACCGCCGCCACCGACCCAGACACGGCGTGCCGCTGGTTAGCGCAGCCGGGATCTGTCTCGCGGCGCTGTTGGGGCTGTGGTGGTATGCGTGGGCGGTCATTAGCTACCGGGGACTCCTGCAGTACTGGCTGGCAGAAGAGCTGCTTGCCCGTGCGCTCACGAACCGCTTCTACCGCAATGGCGAATGGTATGGGCCCCTGGTAGCATACGGCCCCCCGCTGTTGCTGGGCTTTCTGCCCTGGGCGGCGGGCTGGCTGCTGCGCCGGCGGAGCCGCTGGGAGTCGGGCCCGTTGGCGGCAGCCTTCCGCGGTGCGTTGTGGTTCTGGATCGTGGCAGCGGTGGTCGCCTTCAGCCTTTCGCGGAGCCGGCTGCCGCTGTATGTGCTGCCGCTGAGCGTTCCGGTCGCCTGTCTAATTGGCATCAGCCTGGCGCGGCGGCGCCGCCCCCTGCGCTACGTGGCAGGGCTGTCGTGTGCCCTGGTCAGCGTGGCCGTCGCCGTCAAGCTGCTTCTGCCGTTTGTGCCTGCGAAGCGGGACATGACCAGGTTGCACCGACGGCTTCTCCAGGAAATCGGCGGGCTCGGAACGGCGTGCGGTTCCGTAATCGCCTATCGGCAGACGGACATGTACGGGCTGCAATTTCACTTGCACGGCCGGCTCGTGCGCATTCCCCCCACGGAAGACGACCGGGACGTGGACTGGCTGAAACGATACCTCGTCGCCGCCAGGCGACGTGGTGAGCATCCCGTAATCGTGGCCTCGTCATCCAGCCGGGTCCGCCTGCAGCGAGCACTCCGCGAAACGGGCAGCCGGGCAACCATGAGCGCAGGCCGCTGGTGGCTGTTGGCACACGTGCGCGCCGAGCGCCCAACGAGCAGGATCGAGCACGTAGCACGCCCGGCTGTGGGCCTGGACGGCCGGCTGCAGTAGTCTACGGTGCCGCCGGCTGCTGGAGTGCCTGGAGCGGATCGTCCGAAGCAAGCGATTGCTTGGTCGCCTCGGTCACCGCTCGCACAATCCCTTCTCGCGGCAAGACAACCAGCACGGTGTCGTCGTCGATCAGTTCCGCCGCGACATGGCAGGCGACCCCATAGAACTTCTCGCGAAGGACGTCCGCTTCGGCGGGCTTCAGATCGACGGACCCTTCTAGCAACTCGACCGATACCCAGCTCTTGTGTTCGGCCCACAGCTTTCGCTCGTGCTCCCCTGCCGATGCAGGTAGCGGGTCGTAGTGTCCTTCGCCCACGAGTACAAGCACCGATGAATGCGCCGGCAAGCCCAGCGGCGGGTCGCTCCGCAGCAACATTAGCAGGCTAGGGCCGACGGGCTTTCCTTCTTCCCCGCCGTCGCCTCCTGCCCCCACGCCTGCCATCGGCAAGGGCATGCCGGTGATCCGCCGTGGCTGACCATCCTCGTCGCGCCAGGCCCTACCGGCCGCGGCGATCA
Source organism: Planctomycetota bacterium (assembly GCA_026991575.1). Classification (GTDB taxonomy): domain Bacteria; phylum Planctomycetota; class Planctomycetia; order JALXBF01; family JALXBF01; genus JALXBF01. Next base: position 80,876 of record JALXBF010000179.1, read on the forward strand.
GCTGAGTCCGGCTCGGGCCCTTCGGACTGCGGCTGAGCAAAACCACGGAGGCGGGGGGCTTGCGGTCCTTCTTCGGTATGATCACCCGCTCGGCACGCTCGCCATCGGTTCCGTCGCGCGCGCAGCCGGACCAGCAGATGGACAGGACGACGACAAACATGACGCTCCTAGCGATGCATGCGCCCGCTGCTACCGACTGGATCGAGTGAAACACGTCTTGTGCCTCGTACACGGATGGTTACCAGCGTCTGCGTCCGTTGCCATGCAAACCGGACCTCACCGATTATCCTAGAGAAGTCACGGCCGGTGCGTCGCAGGCCATGGCAGGCGGCGTTGCTGGTCGGAGTGCACCGCCGCTGCTGGCGGGCCATCAGGAGGAACTCTTCATGCAAACCCGTCGTGATTTCCTGAGGTTTGTTCTCGCGGGTGCTGCTGCCAGCGCCCCGACCAACTTCGGTTGGGCCCAGCAACCTGGCTCGCGCGTTCGCGCCACTTCCGGTGATCCACACGAGCCGGACTGGCAACAGCGACTTACGGTTCAGGTGGGGCCGACGAGCGGTGACATTGTGGGCCGGGACGAGAAAGCCATCCAGGCGGCCATAGACTACGTGGCCCGGTTGGGGGGAGGAACAGTTGAGCTGTTGCCAGGCACCTACCTGCTGCGCAACGCCGTGTGGCTTCGTTCGCGTGTGCGGCTGACCGGACACGGCCTGGAGACTGTGCTCACGCGCGGTCCGTCGGTCACTTCGCCTCTGGCAGCCGATTCGGACTGGTACGACCAGGAAATCACCATTGCCGACGCCCGTCCGTTTCAGCTGGGTGACGGTGTCCTGCTGACGGCCAAGTCTCCGGCCGGAGGCAAGGTCGTGTTGAAGCGCACACTCGTAGCCCGCTCGGGGAATCGCTTCAAACTGGACCGTCCGCTCCGCAAGAATCTGTGGGTCTCACTCGGCGCAACCGTCACCAACCTGTTCCCGCTGGTGACTGCTGAGAACGAGGCGGAGTTTACCATCGAGTCGCTGGTCTTAGACGGTAACCGAGACCAGTGTGCCAACCTGAACGGCAATTACGGCGGGTGCATCTTCCTGCAGGATTGTCGTTCCGTGCTGATCCGGGACGTGGTGGCTCGAAACTACAACGGCGATGGCATCAGCATTCAGATCTGCCACGACGTCGTGGTCGAACGGTGCCACTGCCATGACAACGCCGATCTCGGGCTCCACCCGGGATCCGGTTCGCAAAGGCCGATCCTGCGCGAGAACGTTCTGGAGCGGAACAGTATCGGGCTGTTCTGGTGCTGGGGGGTGAAGTTCGGTCTGGCCGAGAACAACCGAATCGTCGCAAACAAGTACGGCATTTCAATCGGACACAACGACACCGACAACGTCATGCGCCAGAACGAGATCAGGGCAAACGAACTGTGCGGCGTGCTGTTCCGGGACGAAAGCGGCGGCAGAGACTTCTGGCCCCATCGGAACCGGTTGGAGTCGAACCGCATTCTGGACAACGGCCCACCTGACGGGGCCGCCGTTGACATCAGGGGACCTGTCCGTGATCTGGTGCTGGTGGGCAATGAGATCCGCGAGACGCGCTCGCCAGCGCGGCGCGTGGGCATCCGCATTGGGCCGCAGGTCGGACCGCTGGTGCTGAAGAATAACCAGATCGACGGCTTCTGGCGGGCTGTGCTCGACCAGCGTTCTGGCTAGCGGCCATGGGAAACAGGCGTCGCCGGCAGCTCCCGCTCCGACCGGGCTTCCTACGAGGCACATCCAGTACTGCCATGCTGGTAGCGGATCGGCCCAGGCACGGTTCCTTCAGCCAGAAGGCGTGCGGAACGTTTCGATGAGCAAAGCGACCCTCCGCTGCCTACGCAGGTCGCCACCTACTGCGAACACGAGCAAGCTAGCCGACCGGCCCGCTCCAGCACCGCACGGCGTGCACCCTGTCGGGAAGTACAGGCCGGTCGAACTGGGCCTGGAGGGACTCGAACCCCCAACCGTCGGATTATGAGTCCGCTGCTCTAACCAATTGAGCTACAGGCCCGCGATGTCAGTCCTATTCTATGGACCGCGACCTCCACACGCGACCCGGTACGCCGTGAGGGGGCTGCTTCGGCTCGTGCAAGCGGCATGATCGTGCGCGGCAGCGGCAGCACTTCGTTACGTTGGGGACGCCAACGGACGGCAGCGATGCGCAGCAGTCCGCCGAGTAACGGGGGCGCACGGGCGAACGGGCGAGTCCGGTGATGCGGGGCACGGCTGATCGCCCTTAACAGAGTCCGTTGTTCCCCGTATGCGCCTCACCGGGGTCAGCCGCGGTGCGCGCCCGGGCTGCGGTTGCTGTGCCCGCTGCCACTTGGGCCTCGGTAAGCGACGTCACGATGTGCTATCATCGGTGGCTCCGCCTCTGCCCAGCGAGGGCAGCAGTGCGCGACCGGTTACCCCTGGCCGTGCGGGCATTGCTCACCTGAACGCAAGGCAACCATCATGGCAACGACGATTTCACGCCGCTCGTTCCTGGCGACGACAGTCGGTGCCGGCGTTGCTGTTTCCCAGCCAGGTCAGGTATCTGCCGACGGAGGGAACAAGCCGATAGACATCGGCTGCCGTTTGGAGCTTTTCGTGGACGATTACCTTGTCGGTCAGCTCCGCGGTGCCCGCCGGGTCTTGCATCACCCGGCTCCGGCGGAGCTGGTGATCGAACACGACGCTCCCTGGGAAGGCAGCGGCTCCGGGTACCACTCCGTTTTCCAAGACGGCTCACTTTATCGGATGTACTACAAGGCGTGGCACCTGGAGGTGGGGCGGGGCAGGCTGCGTACTTCGGCCCATCCGCTGTATTGCTGCTACGCTGAGAGCCGCGACGGCATCCACTGGGAAAAGCCGAAGCTGGGACTGGTCAGCTTCCGCGGCAGTCGGGCTAACAACATCGTCATGGCATACGGCCGCGTGGGAAGCGTCGTGGTTGACCCCGGGCATCCGGCCGTGTTTCGGGACGAGAACCCGGCAGCTCCGGACGATGCCCGCTACAAGGCGATTTTCCGGTCAGCCCGGCCCCACGGCCTTCTGGCGTTCCAGTCGGACGACGGACTGCACTGGAAGCTGATGGTAGAGAGGCCGATTATCACGGCTGGCGCGTTCGATTCCCAGAACCTGGCCTTCTGGGATCCGGTGCTTGGCAGGTACCGCGCATACTGGAGGATCTTCACGGCGGGTACGACCACCGGCAAGACGTGGCGTCCAAGCGGCTACCGGGCGATTCGGATGGCCACTTCGGAAGACTTCATACGCTGGGGCCAACACACCGACCTCCGGTACAAGAATTCGCCCCAGGAGCACCTGTACACGAATCAGATCAAGCCCTACTACCGGGCTCCTCACATCCTGATTGGCTTCCCCACGCGTTACATCGAACGCGGTTGGTCCCCCTCGATGGAAGCGTTGCCCGAATTGTCGCACCGCAGACTGCGTGCCTCCGCGAACCCTCGTTATGGCACGGCGCTAACCGAGGGGCTGCTCATGGCCAGCCGCGACGGGGTGCTGTTCGAACGGTGGAACGAAGCGTTCTTGCGTCCCGGTATCGAACGACCCGGTACGTGGAACTACGGCCAGCAGTACATTGCCTGGCACCTGGTTGAGACGCGCTCGCCGCTGCCCGGTGCTCCGCCCGAACTGTCGCTCTACGCCACTGAGAGCTACTGGACCGGGAAAGGCAGCGCGCTGCGGCGGTACCGCCTTCGCATTGACGGTTTTGTCTCCGTCCAGGCACCTCTCTCAGGGGGTGTCCTCGTTACGAAACCGATTCGCTTCCGCGGCCGCGAGCTAGTGGTGAACTTCGCCACGTCCGCTGCCGGCGGGATCCGGGTCCAGATCGAAGACCTGGACGGCCATCCGCACCGGGGCTTCGCACTACAAGACTGCGCGGTCCTGTTCGGCGATACGCTGGAACGAACCGTGGTGTGGCGCGGAAGTCCTGACGTCAGTCGGCTGGCGGGTCAGCCGGTACGTCTTCGCTTCGAGCTACGCGACGCTGACCTTTACTCGTTCCGGTTTCGTAGCTAGCGGCCGGCTGCCAGAATTGACCACAGAACACCGCCATGCCACGCCCGGAGCAACCGGCCGCGGCAGAAGGCCGAGACCGTGTATGGCAGGGGTAATCCGGTGCGGCTCAGCCCTTCAGCGCCCGGAGCCAGCGGTAGAGCCGGTCGCGCGTGACACCGTAGGTTGCCAGTGTGTCCCAATCCCACCCCCCCTCACGGAATCTGGAGAATGCCTGCTTTAAGTGCGACCGTTTCCCTGGCTCGCATTGCTCGTTGGCTTTCACCTGGGCGGCAGCAAGGTGGATCAGGCCGCTGAGCAGCTTTCGTGTTCGGCGGTCCCGGCTGACGAGCCAGAGCTGTTCCAGCACAACATGTGCCTCCCAGCCAGCTCCATCATCAAGCCAGCGAAGTGCGCAGGCAAAGGGCGCTGACTGGGGCAGGTGCCTGAGGCACTCTTCGGCGGTTGTCCCGGCAAAGGCTGCCTGCAGCAGCATCTGTTCATCGCGTCGCTCGCGTCCGCGCATGGCAACCCTTCCTGTCGGCGTTCTCCTTCATAGGTCAGGATACGGCGGTTGCGCCGGGAGGGTTGGTCGCTGTGAGCGTTTGCGTTGTCACGGGCTGCGCGCGGTCATCGTCACTTCCGCTGGAGGCCGCGCGCGGAGACCGATTTGCGTCAGGATGCCTCCAGACACGTCGTCGGCAACGATCAGCTTCCGCCGGGCACTGGTAACTACAGGCTGCACGAACCCGCAGACGATGCACCGTATCCGCTTCGGCCAACTGCCCCGCCGGGGGCTGAGCGCCGGGGCGGGGGCTCTGGGGCAGTGGTTGGGACCGGCTGTGGTCGCGCGTGGTATCGTTTAGGTAGGGCGAGTGCCTTCATTGACGTATGGGCAGTACCAGGCGGTAGGCTGGCTAATGGCCGACCAGACTAGACAATCAGAAGGCGTACTCGTCGACCGGCGTTACGCCACGAGCGAGGTGCGCCGTGTTGTGCGGGACGATGGGGTTTTCTACGTCAAACGGTACGGGGCTGTCGATTCGGCCCTGAGTACCGAGTCCGTGCAGCAGAAGCTCCGCCGGGAGCTACGCCTGGTGAAGCTCATGCAGCAGAGTCCGCCGCCGTCACCGCGACTTGGGCTGGTGGACGTGGTGGAGACCGATATCGCCGGGCTAACGATCGTGACCCGAGAGGTTCCCGGGCGACCGCTGCAGGAGATCTTGCTGGAGGGGCGCGCGGACCGCGATACGCTGCTGGCACTGTTTTTGGCCGGGCGCTGGCTCCGCTGGTTCCAGTCGCTATCGTTCAGCGAAGAGGACCTTCAGGATCGTTCGGCCAGCGATCCATTGGACCTGGTGGAGTACTGCGCGATCCGTCTGGCAAAGCTGCGTGAGTCGAAGTACATCTGGCCGGACGAGGCAGAGGAGCGCCAAGTGCTCCGTGCGCTGCGTGCGTTGGTTGACGAGGCCGATCCAGACCTGCTCCGCCTCACATGGATTCATGCGGATTATGCCCCGCCTAACATCCTCTGGGATGGTCACACGCTAACTCCGCTGGATTTCACCATGGCCCACGTTGGCGTGGGCTTGGTGGACGTCACACACTTGATCCATCGGATCGAGATGTTTGCGGTGTACTTTCCATGGCGCCGCTGGCCGGTGGATCGGTGGCGCGCTGCTGTATTGCGTGGTTATGGTCGGCCCGACCTGGCCGACACGGCAGCCTACCGCGCGGTGATGGTACGCCACCACCTTTGTCGCCTGCTGACCTACGTGCGTCGGCAGCCCCATAGCCTCAAAAGCGCGATCCACAACAGTTACGTTCGGAGCCGTGTCCGTCACCACTTGCTCTGCCTGCTTGGGCTCCGCTAGCAGCGCTCGGGGCTGCCCTGCGGGCTGGCCTTGAGAACCACCCGGCGCACCTCGTTCAGCGTCCGCTCGACGTCGACCGCTTCCGTGTGCAGCAGTGTGCCCAGGGTAAGTTCCGTCGGCACGGCACGGACCCGACGCAGATAGCCGGCGCCTGCGGCCACCAGCACGTCGTACGTCTCCGGGTACTCGCTGAGCAAAAGCGCTACGGGCGTGCGCTCGTCAACCTTGCCTTTCTTGAGCCGTGCCAGCTCACCGGGCCAGAACGTCCGCAGCACCATGGCCAGGAACAGTACCAGCGCAGCCCAGCTGAGCACAGCCGACAAGGCGACCCCCCACACAGCGCCGGCCCACGCCAGTACCGCTAAGTCGGCCGCCACACGGATGGCAACGCTGAGAACTAGCAGCACGTAGGTGGGCGCGGCCAGACGCGGCCACTGCAGCACGCGGTGCTCGAGCATCGGCACCAAGCGGCTGCCCACGCCGACGATCATTGCGGTGACGAAGCCCAGGGTCAGGGCATGGCGGGCGGCGTCGTACAGCGGCAGTGGTGCGGCCTGTGGCCAGTACGTCTGTCGGGCAAACTCACTCATCGAGTCGTCCGTCACCTCCACGATGCCGGCAACGATCAACAGCATGACTCCGACACCGAGGAAGACAAACGCTCCCGCTACCAGCCACGCCGCAGGCCGCGGCCCCTGCTCCGGCCGTGTTGAGCCCGAACGTGGCCGACGCAATCGCGGTAGGGCGTGCAGGTAGCAGCCCCAGGCGCCTGCCAGGCCGGTGGCTGCCAACAGCGTTGTCGCCTGCCATCCGGCAAGTCGCCCGGTGACCAGGATCAACGTGCTCGCCGAGAGCAGCACCACGGCCGCAAGGCCCCACCGGGCCCGTACGGGAGCCCCAACGATCGGCGGCAGGATGCGTAGTCCGAACCCAAAGATGCAGTGGAACACGAAACCGGCCAGCAGCAACTCCGACCAGAGCAGCCTCAGCCCCGGCGAAAAGTTGCCCGGCCCGGCCGGGTACCGCACAACGGCGGCCACAGCCAGCCCGGCTGCGAGCACGAGCCAGGCACACGCCAGGGCCAGAGCGGCCGACCAAGCCTGCGGCTTGGCAAACGGTTCCGCGTAACGGACAAAGAGTAGCCCGATCCAGCCAGCGGCAAGCAACAGGGCCACGGAGCCGGTGATCCCGAGACTGAAGAGGCGTTCCGGTCCTTCGCACCAGGCCGTTACCGCGACGGTACCGATCAATAGCAGTGCCAGGAGTGCGTGCCGCTGCCAGCTGGCCAGAGGCCGACGCGCCGTGGCCATAGGTAACCAGCGAAGCGCGATGCCGACGATGAATGGAACCACGAACCCCCAGAGCTGCAGGGTCGCGTGAGCGAGCGCATGCCGGAGCGGCACGCCGCCGAATCCCGGTTGCGCTGTCTCCTTGACGGTTGCCGGCAGCAAGTCACGCTCGAGTCTCGGCAGCCCGTGCCCGACGTCCGCTGCTGCTCCCGTGGTCGGTGCCACTAGTAGCCAGGCCATCCACACGCCGAGCAGCCCTCCGGCGAAGGCACCGATCGTTAACGCAGCGGTGAGGAAAGGACGATGTGCTGTTGGGCTGCTCTGGTCGACGGGCCAGCCGGCGGCTTCGGACAGTTCGGCTAGCAGCCGCGACAGGGACACGCCTGCCAGACGCGCGGCACGATCCAGTGGAAGAATGGGGCCGTACGGTGGCTTGTCAGCCGGGATGCCGTAGCGTAGGAACACGCCGCGCGTGGCCGGGCAATCGTGTGCCAGCTGCCGGACGGTCATCTCCGGTCGGATCGTGCGCCTCATACGTCGCTGCGCGCTTTTTCGTTACGAAGTGCTTCGAGCACCCGGTCATGGATAAGGCCATTGGTTGCCACGACGCCACGGTTCCGCTCCAGGCGCGGCCCGCACCGGAAGTCCAGCGGTCTGCCGTCGATGTCGGTCACGCGGCCACCTGCTTGCTGCAGCACCAGCATTCCTGCCGCATGGTCCCAGATCTTCTCACGGTAGTCGGCTCGGGTGGGCAGGCGGAGGTAGAGATCGGCGTCGCCGCGGGCAACCAGGGCGTACTTTGCCTGGCTGTCCACCCGGATGCTGTCGGCTGCGGTACCCAGCGCCTGGCCAACGCGTGCGGCAAGGTCGTGTGCCGTGTGCGCGGCTTCTACCGATTCACACACCCTCAGCGCTGCGCCCTCGGTTCGTGTGCTCACGTGCACGAGCGTGCGCCGGTCGAGTGCCGTCAGCGGGGCCATGAAGGTCTGCTCTCCGGCGGTGGCTGCCAGCAGCACGCCGCTGCCCGGTTCAGTGGGCTGGACGCCGGCGGCCGGCAGGTTCGGGCACGCAAGGCCGCCGACCACGACGTTTCCGTCCTCTAGCAACGCTAAAGCGATCGCGTACTGTTGGCCGCGGAGAAAGCCTTTGGTGCCGTCGATCGGGTCGAGCACCCAGCATCGGCCCGCGCCGCCGCCACGTGCGTCGCCGCGATCGATCCACGCCCGGACTGCCGGTAGCGAAGCTCCAGGGAACGCGTAGCGCACGAAGTGAAGGACCCGCTCGGCTAGTTCCTTTCCCCCCTCGCTGTCCAGCGGGGCGGTCGTCTCCTCGGCGATCAGCAGGTCGTTAGGAAAGTGTTCCTGGAGGATGGCGCCAACAACGGCCTGGGCGGCCAGGTCCGCGACGGTCACCGGGCTACGGTCGGCCTTGTCCACCCGCGTGGCTGCGTCCTCCATTTGCACAGCGGCACAGATCCGTGCCGCGACGCTCAGCGCCTCGAGCGCAACGTTGAGCTCCTCGGCTCGCTCGCTCATCTTCGTCTCCACGCGATCGTCTGCGGTGGTGGTAACGGGCATTGTTTCAAGCTTTGGCCCGGTGGGACAAGCACGACGCCGCGAAGGAGCCGTTCTGGTGCCGAGACGCTCAGCGCGGCCCCTGGCCGGATCATGCCGTCGTTCACCGGCGGAAGCGGACGTCGCCGGCGCAGCCCACCCGGCATGCTCGATCGGCCAACGGCGCAACCGGTTGACTTGCACGCTGTCTCGGGGGACACTATTTACGAACCAGATACGCTCTTTGGCAAGTCGGCTGCCGGTGTGGCGCGAGTCTGCCACAAGGGGGGTGGGACTTGTCCCTGAGAGGGAAGGAGGAGTGAGCTATGGCAACGACGATCCGCAAGGTCCAGCTCTGGAAGTGTGAGGTCGAGAACCGGCCAGGTGCGCTCGATAGTGTCCTGGCGCCACTTGCCGAAGCTGGCGCCGATCTGAGCATTGTGTTTGGCTGGGTCAATCCGGCTGATCCAAGGCGGGCGACGATTGAGGTGGCGCCGATTAAGGGCAAGAAGGTAACTGCTGCTGCGCAGTCGGTCGGTCTGGCACCCGATGACGTACCGGTGCTGGTCGTAGAAGGGTTGAACCGGCCCGGCCTGGGACATCAGCTTGCCGAGGCCATTGCGGCCAAGGGGATCAACATGAGCTTTGTGGTTGCCCAGGTCGTGGGCCGCAACTACTCGGCTGTGTTCGGCTTCCAGTCAGCAGACGATGTCACCAAAGCCGGACGGATCATCAAGAGTGTGCTGACGGCACGCAAGGGCACGAACCGCAAGGCGCGGCCGCGGAAAAAGAAGAAGGCGGTCGCGGCCCGCTAACCGTTGACGGCCTGCGGGCCAACGCTCTCGGGTAACGTGCCCCCCTGGTACTCGACCGCGCCGGCAGCCGCTTTTCATCAGCCGACCAGCTCCACCGAACCTGTCACATCCAGCCTCAAGCCGTCGTATGCCGGCGAGATTCCAGCGGGGAGTTCACGCGCGAGCTGCTCGTGATCGATCTCGTGGCAGAGATGTGTCAGCCACGCTTGCTTGGGGCTGAGCCGTTCGATCACGCTCACGGCCTCAGCTACCGACAGATGAGTCGGGTGTGGCCGGTAGCGGAGCGCATCAAGAATCAAATGGTCGAGCCCCTGCAACAGCGACCAGCTCTCCTCCGGAATCGCACTGACGTCCGTACAGTACGCTACCCGTCCGAACCGGAAACCGACGATCGGCCACCGGCCATGGAGCAGCCGCACCGGTAGCACTCGCAAGCCGACCACCTCAAACGGCACGCCTGCCGTGATCGGCACGATGTGAACCTTGGGGATGGCGCCGTCAGGTAATTGGCGGGCCCGTTCCTGGAACGCATACGCAAAGCTCGACCTGAGCCGGCGTCCGACGTCCGCTTCGCAGTACACCGGCACGGGACAGCCTGTGTAATGCGGGAAGATCCGGATGTCGTCAAAGCCGTAGATGTGGTCAGCGTGTGCGTGCGTGTAGAGCACCGCATGCACCCGCTCGATCCGTTCACGCAGCAATTGAATGCGCAGTTCAGGCGTAGTGTCCACGACCAGAGTGCCACGCGGGGTGCGAACCGCGATACTGGGGCGCGTACGGTGGTTCCTGGGATCATTGGACCGACACACAGCACAGTTGCAGCCGATCACAGGCACGCCATGCGAGGTGCCGGTCCCAAGGAAGATCAGCTCCACCATCAGTTGTCCGAACCGATGTACGGCCGTTCGTGTGGGATGCGTCCCTTGAAGTCGCCGATGTTGAACCAGCCGACGTGTCGCCTGTTCAAATCCACCTCCTCAATGACCACCGTGCCCCATTCGGTCGCACGCTTCAGTACGTCCCCAGTGGGCCCCCAGATCCCAGTGATCATCCACTTTCGGGCACTGTCCGTATACGTGGCGGTTACCAGGTATACCTGGTTTTCCAGCGCGCGTGCGGCGGCCAGCCGTGGCATGCCCCCCCAGATCGGCAGCGCAATTACTTCGGCTCCCCGATACTGGAGCTGCCGGGCCACCTCTGGAAAGTGCACATCCCAGCAGATCATGATCCCGACCTTGCCGAAGCGGGTGTCGAACACGGGAAAGTCCTTGCCGGCGCACACCCCCTGGTTGTACTCCTCGCGAGGCAAGCACACCTTGCGGTACACGCCAACCACGTTGCCGTCCGGTCCCACCAGGGCAGCGCTGTTGTACACCAGGTGACCGGCTCGTTCGATGATAGGCACAACGATGTAGGTGTTGTACTCCTGGGCCAGCCTCGAAAAGAACTGGGTCGCCGGTCCGGGAATTGGCTCAGCAACATCGGCGTAGCTCTTGCCATGTCGGTACATGCCGTAGTAGTTGATCGCTTCGGGAAGCACGATGAGGTCCGCCCGCTGGCTGCCTGCCTGACGGACGAAGCGCGCGAACTGTTCGTAGTTGTCCTGCGGCGAGGTCGGGTTCTGGGGCCGGTAGTGTACGGCGGCCAGTCGGACGAGCCGCGGTTTGGGCGGCGGCACCTCGTCCCATCGCGGTTCGACCCACAGCACGCGCGCGTTCTCGGCCCACCGCAGTCGCAGCTCCACCAACGCTTGCTTTGCTCCGCGCGGGGCCTGATACACCGCCTCCAGTCTCACCCAGCCGTTGGCCTCCGGCTTGCCTTCAGGCACCAGGTACGATTCCCACAGGTTGCCGTCCGGTCGACGCAGCAGCCTACCCTGCTCGTCCCGGAACCAGATCTGCACCAGCGTCTGCAGTGCCGGGTGGCGCACTCCTTGCGTCTTCCGCAGGCACGAGAAACGATAATGCTTACCGCCCTCCACACGAAACACCCGGCGCCACGCGCCGTCGAGCCCTTCTCTGTCATCGGCCACAATGGTCCAGGCCGGCTGGCCGTCCGGTCCGGCATGCGGCTCGACCCGGAACGTCGGCTTGATCTCGTCCCGGGGACTCCACGGTTGCCACTGCCGAAGGTCGCCGGCCCAGCAAACGCTGGTGCACCAGAGCACAATGAGCTCGAGGCCGTAGAGTGAGACCGGTCGTCTCATGACGGATCGTTCCTCACAGGTAGCTTGGCCCGGTCGGTCCTGCAGGCTTAGCAGCTTTGACGATATGATACAGAGCGCTTTGAGGGGAACTAAGGGACGGCGACCCGATGTACGAGCTTGCCTGTCCGCACTGTGGTCGCGCCGTGCGCTTCGCTCGTAAGGTGACCGTGCCTGTGGATGCCCGCTGCCCGCACTGCGGTCGATCGTTCCGGGTGGTCCCCGGCGGGGCAGTCGGAACGGCCCAACCTGTGCGCAATTTTGCCAGAGAGAGGGCAAGGCAGCCGGTTGCTGTTCCTCCCCTGCTGTGGGTCGTTGGCGGCGGGCTTGTCGTTCTAAGTCTCCTGCTGGCCGGCGTTGCTCTCGTCCTGCGCCGACCCGTCACGGTTGGTTCTGAGGAGGGAGCGGGACGGGCCGCTCCGCAGCAGCCGGCCGAGGCCCATGGGGTTGCCGAGGCTGCCCCCAAGGCGGACGCGGAAATGGCGGACAACAACGAGGAAGCCGACCAGATCTGGCCGCCCCTGGACCGGGAGCATTTTCCCGGGTTGCCTGCCGAACTTGGCCCGGTCGTGCCGCCGAAGAAGCTACGCTGGTCGCTTGTTCCAGGGGCCAGCTATCTGTACGCGGGCACAATCGAGTCGTCCGCGAAGCTTTCACCCATCGACCTGGGGCGCGCAGCACGGCAGGTTCTCCAGTTCGTGGACAGGAAGGAATTCCAGATCGAGCTCCGCTGTGAGCGAAAGGACGCGAACACGTTCCTGGTCCAGTGCCGGCTAACGCGATTGCGTGGTAGCATGCGCGGCCCCACGGGACGGCTGGAGTACGACAGCCGCGATGGGATCGGCTTTCTGCCGGCCAACGAGCCGCTGGCCAAGCTGGTGGGCCGCACCTGGCTCGTCCGCTGTAGCGCGAAAGGAGCAGTGCTGCGGCTGGAATGGCACGACGGCACCGTGATCGATGGGCCGTTGCGCGAGGCGGTTCGCCAGGTGACGCCCATCCATCCGGTTCCTGATCCAGTTCCCGCTGTGGGGCATGAGGTCGTCGAAGTGGACGACGGTGTTCAGCGGCGCACGAGACTGCTTGGCGCTGACCGGCACGGTTGGCTGGTGTTTGTCGCCATCGAGCAGAACCCAGCCGGCAGCGGTGACGGCCCGACACGGAAGGTGCTGGCATTCGACGCTGACGCTGGCATCCTGCGGTCCGTTCATGTCTCCGACAGGCGTACGCGCGGCACCGGCCTGCCTCGTGTCGGCCGGTTCCGGCCGACTCTGCAGACAGTGACCCAGATCACTTTTCTGCGCTGATCGGCCCGGACGCCATGCTGCGGGATCGCGGGGCGGTTGTCCGTCGGATGGCACCCGCTGCCGCCGCCGTGGCGCCCGGGGCCGAGGCCATTGCGACACCCGCCGCTGGCAGCCTCCGGCGTGCTCGGTGGTAAAAAGGCGTGTAGCGTAGCAAGCCAGGCAGTGCCGGAAGCTGGCTGCGAATGGCCCGGGTCGCTGCGTGGAACGCATGCGTGTAGCCGGCCGGGGTGCGGAGCCCAAGTTTGTCTCTGATCTGCGGCGGCAATGTGCAAGCCGCCCAGAAGCGCAGTGCCGGCTTCAGTGGCCTCGCCCACCAGATGTCGCCCAGCAGCGCCGCGGCCACCCGACGCGACCCCTCGGTCCCGAACCACCAGGGCCAGTCCAGACGCCGCCGGAACCAAGCAACGAAAGACCGCCAGTCTGGCGGCTGTCGCCGCGGCGTCAGTCCGAAGAAAAGGGCAAACACCTGGCCTTCCACGTACAGCCGGTGCTTGAAACCATCGTCCAGTGGGGCTACGAAATGTTCCAGCGTCCATGCGGCCGATTCGATCAGTGTTGCGTGCACCCAGAGGATCAGTTCCGGATCCGCTGCATCGTAGCTGCGTCCGAGCTCGGCGGGGCAGTCCGGCGGCATTGGCCCGCGCACGCGGCGATGGCGACGGAACACTTCCCACGCGACCTGAATCGCTTCGTCCGCCGTCCCGAAAATGATGGTTTGCACAGCCACGAACGTGTTCCAGGCGCGGCCAAACGGGTCACGCACGAAGCGGCTGTGCTGTAGCACGCCTTCGGCAACCGCCGGATGGGCTACTTGCATCAGCAGCGCTCGCAGCCCGCCCAAGTACAGCGCCGCTTCGCGATTTACTTGCCAGGCTACGCTCTCCGGGCCGAAGAAGCCCACCTCAGGTCGTGGGCACAGCGAGCGCAGCCGGGCCAGGTAGCTGCCAAACCCGTCGTCGTCCAATTGGCACGGCTCTCGCTCATCCTGCCAATCCAGCCCGTTCAGAACTGCCGTCGCAATGTCCAGCATCGTGCGCGCTGTCGGGACACGGTACGGGTGGCCTCACTTCCACGGCGCACCCGGGAACCAAACGCCGGCGGGCTGCATCAAAGCATTGTAAAGCAGGGGCCGATGGCTCGTTGGTGCAGGACTCCGCGTAAGGGAAGCCGTCATGGTCGGATCTTTTCGAGACACGCGCCTTGGTCTGCTGCTTGTAGGATGCCTGACCGCGCTGCTGCTCGTCTCCGGCGACCTGTTAGCCCAAGTGATCGTCTTGCCACGGCCCAGGCCCGAAGCGATCATCGAGTTTGAGTCCTTTCGATTGCATGGTCAGGTGACCAACCAGGTTGCGCGGATCTCGGCCAGTCTGACACTAACTAACCGCGGCAGTGCTCCTGCGGAGGCGGTCCTACTGTTGCCGGTTCCCCCCGGGACGACCCTCCATGGCGTAACCCTACTTGCCGACGGCCAGGAGCTGACCGGGGAACTGTTACGCAAGGAGGAGGCAACACGGGAGTACATGGAGATCGTCCGCCGCTATCGTGACCCGGCACTGGTCGAGTACGCCGACAGCGACCTGTATCGCGCGCGGATCTTCCCGATACCGCCCAAGGGCAGTAGACGGCTTGACCTGTCGTTGACGTTTGCTTGCCGCAGCGATCAGGGCCTCGTCCAGTTAGTGCTTCCCGTGCCCCGGCAAACACGGCGCTCGCTGTCGCCTCGTCAGGTACAGGTGAATCTCACGGTGACCGACAGCCGACCGATCCGCAGCATCTTTACGACCACGCCCGGCCTAAAGACCGACGTGGATGGCAAGCATCGGGCGACGATCCGCGGCAGCTTACAGCAACCGGCTGATGTGCTGCGCATCTACTACCGGCTGGGAGGAGAACGCATTACAGCGTGGGCGCTGAGTACGTGGCCAGCGAATGAACAGGACGGCTACTTCATGCTCTTCTTGACACCGCCAGCCCTTCCCGAGCCGGACAGCTACCAGCCGAAGGACCTTGTGCTCGTCATTGATCGCTCCGGTTCGATGAGTGGGGAGAAGATCGAGCAGGTGCGGGAGGCGCTGGCTTTCGTGCTGCGTCGGCTGCATCCCGAGGACCGCTTCAACTTGATCTCCTATGCCGATGAGGCGCTGCCGCTCAGTGACCGCTTGCTGCCGGCGACGGAAGAGAATGTGGCGCGGGGGCTGAAGGCGGCAGAAGGGCTTGCCGCACAGGGGGGCACGAACATTTACGAAGCGTTAGACCTGGCGTTCGCGCAGCTCGAGCCTCGCGAAGACCGGCCCGGTTATGTGTTGTTCCTTACCGACGGGCGGCCCACAGTGGGCACGACCTCAGAGGGGGAAATCGCCGCTCTCGTGCGACGAAAGAGCCAAACCCGCGCGAGACTCATCTGCTTCGGCGTGGGCCACGACGTCAACAGCAGGCTGCTGGACCGCATCGCCCAGCTGGCACGGGGAACCACGATCTACGTGCCGCCAAACGAGGACCTGGAGCGGTACGTGTCTGGGTTGTATCGCACCATCGCCGCGCCAGCCCTGACCGACGTTCGCGTGACGATCCAGGGAGTCAGCACCTCCTACGTGTACCCGAAGGACGTCCCCGATCTGTTTGCCGGGACGCAGGTCACCGTCGTGGGGAGGTATCGCGGGGAGGGGTCGGAGGTCGTTGTCAGGGTCAGCGGCAAGTACCGTGGTGACACGCAACGGTTTAGCGTGCCCGTGCGTTTCGTCGGCCCGGGCGAAGGGCTGGCCGACGCGTTCGTGGCACGCGTCTGGGCGGGGCGCCGCATCGCTTACCTGCTCGATCAGATCGAAACCAGTAGCGACCCGTCGGACGAGTTGGTTGATGAAGTGATCAGACTCGCCCGGAAATTCAACATCGTCACGCCCTACACATCGTTCCTGGCCGAAGAACCGCTGGATACGGACACCCTCCGGGCTCGCTCGCAGGTCACCGGGTTTCGGGTCCGCTCAACCGGTGCGGCTGCGTTCCGGGCACGAAGCAGCAAGAGTGCCTTGCGGGCTGCTCGCGTCGGCACCTTCGCAGGGGCTGCGGCTGTCGGCCCCCTGGGGCTGAAAGCAAGTCTTCTCGCCGCAGAGCCAGGGCCCACCGGCATCCGGAATCGGGTTTATCTAGGCGGTCGCACATTCGAGCGGCGTGGCGATGTCTGGGTGGAACTCACTCTGGCCGATGCTGACCTTAGGAAGGCCAAAGAAGTGGTTCTCTACAGCGATGCATTCTTCAGCATCATCAAGCAGCTACCGGCCCCGGTGCGGGCAGTCTTTGCCCTGGACGGGCCGGTCTACATGAGAATCGGCCAGACGGTTTACAAGTTCGTTGAGCCCAAGCAGAACTAGCCCAAGCTCTGGACAAACGGAACGCACGGGCCGACGGATCTTGTAAAAAAGATGCGTGTGCGTACCCGGTGGCCCCTGCCCGTCGCCCGTGCGTTTTCTCGTGCGCTTGCCTTAAGGCTCGAGGTCCTGGCCAAGAAGCTGCTTGTACAAGGCTTCTACGAAGTAGTACTCCCCCCAGGCAACCGACTCGTCAACCCCCAAGCCCTTCGGCAAGTGGTAGACACCGTGTTTGAGG
>JALXBF010000180.1 GCA_026991575.1 Planctomycetota bacterium
GGAAAAGCAGCGCTCCCGCGGCCAGGACCAGGTAAGGGCCTTGCGGCGGCGGTGGCATCGCGGGCGGAGGTCCAAACCGAGCAGCCAGACTCGGCAGGTCCGACGGCGCCAGCCGAAGACCGTCCAACCGAAGCAGCGGCCGGACTCCGAACCGCACCCTGACCTCGCCATCCAGCGTCACGGTAACCTCCTCCGGTGACGGCCGGTAGCCCCATTGGAACTCCACCACTTCTACCAACGTCGCGCGCGGCCCATGCCTCGGTTTCGGGCCCTTGACCACGATCCCGTCCACGGTGCCGCATAGAAACGGCATCCACCGTCCAGGGGCCACCTCTCGCAAGTCCAGAACATGCGAAACCGACCGTAAATGCCTGCCCTCCCGCCCCCACTCATAGACATTCTCCAGCGGGGTGCATCCAGCAGCCGGCGCCACCCAAAACACATCCTTCGTGAACGCCCCCTCTGGCTCAGGCAAGCGTTGGAAGTTGCTAAAGCCAACACAACCGAAACCTCGAATGCGACGAGTCCCTTCCAAACGGAACTCCTCGGGATGAGTATCGATCCGATAGACCAGCCTTGTGATGAATGGATTGCTCTCCTCCATCCAGCCCATGTTTCCCAGCCCGGTTGGAGGAAGAATCGGTCGCACGCCGATTACGGCGTCAACCGGATACGGTGGATGTTGTGGGTCGTGCAGATAGATGTACTTTTGTCTTGTATCGATCGTGGCCACATAGCCATCCCATCCCATGCGAATGTGATTCCCGGGACCCCCAGCTCTTTCGCCCAGCTTTTCTCCCTCCTGCTCTTCTGCTTGCTTGGCGGGCCGCCTCCGCGCTGCGGCACGCGTTTCCGCATACCCCCCTTCCGGTTGCATTATCCAGAGGCACTCATACCGTAGCTGCCAACGCTCCCGCGCCGGCGGTTCGGCCTGCTCCACCCAACGCTTGACCTCTTCTTCTGTCAATCCGTGGACCTCTCGTAGACCCGATAGACGCAGCGGAAGTTGTCCAGACTCTTGCGGTGCTCCACATAGCCGTGAATCAGAGCCCGTATCTTGTCCGCCTCACTGCCCTCACCGTTGGTGGCTAGCGCTGGGCCGGACGTTACGGCGAGGGCCCACATCGACAGTGCGATCGCGACGGTGAGCAGATTCCGCATCACAGAGCTCCCGGTCCTCTAGCTTCCGCTCTCGACCGACACTCCACGCCTCCTACCTCTTCCTAGGTTCCTGGCGTTCGGCTAAACATGCATTGGAATCGCTCCAGAAGTCGTAGAGTCCACGCCTTGTCTGTATTCCTAAGCTCGATTCGGCGCACGATCGTCCGGCGACCTACGCACAGGAACTCGCGCCCGTCCGAGAACCGGACATCAGCCACTCGTTCGCCCTCTGCTTCCCGGATCGGGCCCGAACGACTGCCCCAACTCCCTCCCGAGACCAGCAATCTGCTCGAAGGTCATTGGTGACGATCCTCCTCTTTCCAGGCACTCCCCCCTGGAAGCACACCCCAAAGGATCGCCTCTTCCCCTCGCGGATCAAACCGAACCCTCGCCACCCTCGCCACATCGGTCGCAACAACGTTGCGCACAGAATACTGCCAAAACTATCGATGTTCAACTGGCTACGTCCGGCCCCAATCGGCTGTTGGTCTGTGCGGCAAATGGGTTATCTTCGCGGACGACCGTTTTGCGGCGCGATCACCCGTAGTCATTCGTCGATCACGCGGGTTACGCGTGTCACAAACCACGTCACGAGTGCCGGAAGGGTGACGATCGCCAGACACCCCAGGACGGCGCTGATGGTGTCGTCTTGGTTGAAGGTGAAGTTGAAGTGCAGTGTTTGATCTCCCTTCATCTCGCAGGGCGATTCTTTTCCATTTGTGTTACCGGTGCCGAGGCTGATTTCTGAGAAGGTGTGTACCACGTCTTGCCCATACCAGGCGCGCCCGAGGGCTGGGTGCGGCGTTCGAGCGAGTCCGGGCGGCTCGTCCTGGCACGTCCGTAGAGAAACGCATCTATCCGATTGGCCCGGCGGACCGCGTCGGCTGAGGCCGTGCCCACCCCATACAACCGGTTCGGCTGACGCAGCCCCCGTGAGCGAAAATGCCGTAACCTTGAAAAGAGCGCCACAGAGCGCCGCTATCGACCGGGCAGAGCTAACTTGGAACCAGACGGCTCGGCCCAGGCCTCGAGCAGGCTCGCTGCTCCCCCGATAACATGCAGAGCGTGCCTAGAGACATGGCCCCTGGACTGGATGCACATGAGATCGTCGCGACCGTGGACCGGCTAACAAGGCGGATCCGCGAGCGTTTTCCTGACGCCCACCTGGTCACTGTCAGCGAGCAGTTGGCCGAAACTGTCCGTGAGGCCAAGCGGAGGATCGACACGCTGGCCAGGCCGTTCTGGGCGGTCCGCCTCGTATCCGGCGTGCTCATCCTAGCAGTGGTCGTGATCGTTGCCACCGCCTTGACGCTCGTACCACTGTCGACCGGACCGCTCGGTCTGGCCGACCTCATCCAAACACTCGAAGCAGCCGTCAACGACGTGATCTTCCTCGGAGTGGCCGTTTTCTTCCTCTTCACCATTGAGAGGCGAATGAAGAGGCGCCGGGCGCTGGCTGCCGTCCATGAGCTTCGCAGTCTGGCACACCTGGTTGACCTGCACCAGCTAACCAAGGACCCGGAGCGAACACTAGGGCTGGGACAACGGACACCGTCATCGCCTCGGTCCGAATTGACGCCATTCGAACTCGGTCGTTACCTGGACTACTGCTCGGAGATGCTGTCCCTGATTGGGGTCACCGCGGCGCTCTACGTCGAGAAGAGCGACGATCCGGTCGTCCTTTCGGCGGCGAGCGAGGTGCAAAGTGTCGCTGCGAGCCTGAGCCAGAAGATCTGGCAGAAGATCCTCGTTCTCCGCTCGCTCCAGGACTGGCACAGCAACTCAGAGCCCACCCCCGCCAGGCAACCATGACACTCGCCATGTGCAGCTTCCCGAACACCGAGCTTTCCGGGCCGGCGTTCGGCAACTCACTACAGAGACACAGAGAACACAGCGAACGGGCCACCTGAGCACTCACCCAAGCAGAGCGGTGTGGCACGCGTCTGCCCGGCCCACTAGCTTTGCCGCGCTCGCAGCCCGCGGTTCAAGCAGAATCGAACAGGACGCGTCTTCTCACCGGGTCGTGAGCGGCTCTTGCGCACTGGTCGCGCCGACCAGCCGGGGAATCGCCCACACGCAGTTCCCCAGATAACTGCCCAACGCCCTCAGCCGGGCCGTCCCACGAACAGGCCGCTGTGGCAAGCGAGCCTGCATTCGGCTTGTCGCCCGACTTAGTCGACGCGACCGCTCTGAGTGGCGCCTAGCCGGGCCAAACGAGCCTCTGTACTTGCCGGTTGTCCCGCCGCGCAGCGACCGACAAGGCGCCCGCCCCAAGTACTCGGGGGCAGTGCAACCCACCGCTGACCACGCGCACGAGTCCTATTGGCCCCGAGCCGAGGCCGTTAGGCCTATGCCAGCTGGGAACTCCCGCCAGCAAGTTATAACGGACACGACCCCCCATTCGATTGCTATCCGGTGCTCCGACGCCTGAACCACGCGGCCCCTACGACTCCGAGCCCCAGCAGCAGCGCAGAGGAAGGCTCCGGAATGGGCGAAATCTGCCGAACGCGGACGAAATCGAGCATCAGGTTCGTCCACCACCATGCGCCCCACCACCGTCGCCTGAGAATGCCGTTGGAATCCACATAGGCCGGAACAAAACCAGGGATCCCAAACGCTTCTCCCGGACGAGGATGGCCGAAGTACAAGACCGATGGGCGCCCATGGGGCAGGTTACCGGTACCCAGGAGCGTGCCGTCTAAGTAAGCGGTAACCGTAGAGCCGACGAAGTCAAATCGGATTATGTGATACTGCATATCGGGCGGAAACACTCTGCGTTGGTCACCAAAGTCGATAACTAGCGGGTGCCACGCTTGCCAGAACTGAAGCACGGCGTAGTACGGCGGGCCGGCGGTCAGTGCGCGAAATCCGACGCCATTCGTCCGAAGGGACGGGTACTGGAACCCGATTTCGAGCGAGTAGTCACCGGTCGGTGGGAAAATGGGAACACGTGAGTACATTACCGGAAAGTCCAGCGTGTAGGCGAACGGGTTCCCTAACCACAGCTTGCCGCCGGCTACCTGCTTCGCAGGTGCAGGATAACCGTGGGACCGGAAGTCCCAGACCGACGGGTCGAACGTCGTAAACTCATCCACAAAATAGTAGCCGCCTTGCGTGGCGCTACCCAGGAAACCAGTCACTAGGAGAGCGCACAGCCACTGCCACTTCCAGCCGCACCATGTAGACAGCCGCTTCTCCATGACAACCCCTCTGGTGATACGTTCTGTTGTGCCGCTTGCCTTCTATCTGGTGCCGCTTCGTCACTCCAGCCACTGCCTTAGGACGATGATTGGGCTCCCTCCTGGGCGGCGGAGCACGGGCAAGGCTACGACCGCCGTAGATGACGTCGGATTCGAAAAGGGCATCCAAGATGGCGGATGCTGGCGAGTCGTTTCGGACCGTGGGTAGGACACAGCCAGGGGCGCATGAACCGGTGTCGCCGCAACTCTCCGGCGAGTTTCCGATGCGGTAGAGCAGGTCAGCGTGTGTAGGCCTCGACCAGCCTAGAAACAGGGCAGCACTGCAGTGGCCAAGTAGAGCACACTCCGAGAGGTGGAACGCTCCGTGGACCGCACCACGACAGGCACGCAGCAAGATGGCAGCCGGGCTGTTCCGCAGGGGAACACTGGCCTTCTCGTCTCTGCGGAACCCCGCGGGCTTCCGAGCGTTCTTTAGCGGACCCCAGGCTAGCTTCCCCATGACCGTTCAGCGCCCCACACCGCAGTTCGCGGTCAGACGTACACCGCTGGAAAGTTTACCGAACTTCGAATCTCGTGGCAACTACCAGCAGAGGCACACAACGTCAACGAGCCGCGGGGACGGGCGACCGAGCCTGCCGGATTGCCCTCGCACTCGGTCCGTACGCATCTGCAAGCAACTCGGGGGAACACTGGTCGCTGCCTGTTTACCGGCCGATGCCGGTGCCGCACTTGCACCATCGGACGGAAACAATCCGCAACAGCGAGTGCCTACATTGATGCCATGATCCACCGCACAGCAGCGAGGTGTGAGGAGATGATGGCACGCCACGCACTCCAATCGATCGCGTCGTTCCTGCCGGCTGGGTGACCGGACCAGTGGCTCGTCGGCTCGAGCCGGTCCTCTCTGAACTAAGCCCCCATCAGGACGGCTAACCACACCACCGTCGTTGGTATCAACCACCTGACCGCGAGGACGTTCCCCCTCTGTCACCAGCCGAGAACTGGTGGTTTGGCGCCATCGGCCACGACGTGCGGACAAGTCGTGGCAATGTTCGTGCGTCCATTTCGTTGGCTGAAATCGGCATGCGGCCTCGCAGAAGTGAACGCCGAGGCACGCCGTGCGGATTGGAGCGATCTGCTGCTGCTGTTGATCGAGTGCTTCGCGTCTCTGGCGGGCGACGCCCGGATCGGACGAGCCAAACTGCTCGTGCGCATGGTACCACTGGTGGTGGAAGCGTCACGCAACTGGACTACCCCCCCTGGCAAACGGGAGCGGTCACTGCTGACGTCCTTCTCCACCCGTGCGCGCGAGGGGGCGCTCGTAGCCGGGGTGGGCTTCGCCAACTGGAGCGAACCCACGTTTGACGCTCAAACGCTCCTGCACAGTGATGACCGACACGCGGCGGCTCAGCTGCTGTCGGCCGTTGACCTGCTGATCTCCGGTGCCCGCGACCTGCCGATGAAGTAGCCCGGGCAGAAGAGAACTCGCCTGCGGCAGTGACGCTCGACACGTGCTGCGCAGGCCCACGGGCCCGGATGGCGTGCGAACTGATTGGCGCAGACCGCCAGCCTGAGCTGCTGGCGCTTCGACCTGCAGCGGCTCGATGGGAGCCTCTGCGTGCTCTCGTACAGGACCTCATGCAGAAGCATCTGACGGCGGTTGACGATGACGACAACCGGCTCACGCACGGAGTGGCTCCGCTTCAAGAGCGTGTCGCGCTGGGGCGTGCCGCGTCCGAGAACCGCCGTCTCCCACTGTGAACGTTTGTCGCCAGCGGTTAGACGGTGATGGCTGAGGCAGGTGATCACCTGCCGTACCCTGCCCCCGAGGCAATCACGCTCACGTGTGGGGGGCGCCTGCCCCACCAGTGGGGCTTTCCGCCGGCTCGGAGGCAAGAACGCCGGCAGTTTGCATGAACAGGCGGGTGTGGGGGGATTTGCGCCGCCTACCAGCAAGGCTGATTGAACAGCGCGGCGGGCAGGAAAAGCTTCATCCCGGCCCCTGCCGCGGGCGCTATTGAGTGAACCTCTGTCCGGGGGGTGTAGTTCCCCAACCTGTTTGAAGCGCGCTAACCGATCAGCCCGTCTTCCGCTTCGCTTGCCGCCAACGCCGCATCGGGCAGCACCGCAACCGATACAACGCAACGCCGAACGACCATTTCGGGATGCTGCACGAGCGGAAAAGCCTCGCAGGTCATGAGCTAGCCCCACGTCAGTGTTACCTGAGTCGGGCCATTGGGCAGAAAGTCCGCGTGCCACTCCCGCGCATGCCGTCCCTCGCCGACACGTACACGATACCGGCCGAAGAAGCCACGGAACCGGTAGTTGCCCTCTGCATCCGTTCGGCCTGCACACCGGGTGGTCCAGCGTACGGTCAGCAGGTCTTTCAAACGGTGCCAGGCTGGCTTCGGGCGAAAGTGCCTGTCGAATAAGCCCAGGCCAGGGCGGACCACATCCGCGTCGCTCATCCCGAAGTACACGATCGCACGGACGCTCGGGTGCCCGAAGCTGATCCGGTAGAACTCTTCGATTGCCTCAGCTTGTCGGTCCGGCGTCCACTGTCCCGATCGGTACCGGCCCCGGATGGGCAGGTCTGAGGAGACGTACCAGAACTCGGTCACGTACAGCGGGAATCCCAGACGACGGCCAAACAGCTCGTAGGTCGTCCACAACTCCTCGGGTGCATACCAGTACTGTCCCTTGTACGGCTCGTGAGCTTGAAGCCCGAGGCAGTCGGGCGCCACGTCGCGTACACGCAGCTGCTCGAGCAACTGCACCAATCGATCGCGCCACTTGCCTGGCAGGAAGATCCCGTACTCGTTCACGAGCAGTGTTGCCTCGGGGTGGCCGTTCCGGGCCCACCGCAGGGCATCGCTGACATATGGCACGACGTCCGCAAGCGGCGCCGCGTAATGGTTCGGTTTGTCCCACTGTCCCCAGGGGCGGACGTGGACCGGTTCGTTGACCACATCCCAGACAATGTCCACGTCGCGGTAGTCACGTACTTCACGCTGAATTCGGTTGCGGAGCAGCTCGTACTGCTTCTCCTTGTCATAGCGGAACAACCACAGCGGTAGCCCCGTGCGCGGATACTGGCCGTACTGTCGAGTCCAGACTAGCATGTGGCCATAGAACCGAGTCAGACCGTGCTCCGCACACCAACCGTCGATGAAGTTTCGTCGCGACGCAAGCAGTGGCCTGCCCTCATCCGGCTCGTACTGTCCCCAGTTGAACTCAAGCAGTTCGACGAAGTTGAACAGTTCCAGGAATCGCTCCCGGTATCGATCGTTGTCATAGTGTCTCGGCCGGAACAGGTTGCCGAACCGGAAGTCGTGCCGCTGGAGCCAAACATTGACCGGCACACCCGCCGGCGCAGAGCCTTGGGCACCACGGACTCGGATCACGAAGTCGCCTTTCCGGTACCGTTCCACGCCCCGCTCCGCCGCCTCGCGCACGCGGTCACGGTCCGGTTCGGCAACGGTCGCCCGCGCCGCAAGGCCGACAGCGCTCCACTCCACGCACGAACGCAAGAAGTCTCTGCGATTCATCTCTTGCTTCTCCGGCAACCGTGTTCGACTCAGCTTGTCCCGACAGGCGGAATCGTTCACCGCGGGAGCCACATAGTTCTCGGTCGCCACGACCCGAGACACTGTAACGTACTCGGCGGCGTGCTGAGACGCCCGGCAACTGCCCGTGCGGGATCCAAATCGGCTTCGGTGTCATACGCGTCGAGCAGCAGGACTGGGACCCAGCGCGACAGAATTGGGGCGACCGAGGCGGTCGGACGTGCCAGAGAGGTGCCGAGGCGGGTTGGGTAAGAGAACAACCCGGCGCACCGGACCGATCGACCTGCCTCTGCCTCAGGCGTAGCGGTCGGCCCGCCGGGCTGCCCCATCGTTCGGCGCAAGCTGCAACGGGCCAGAACACAGGCAAGGCCTGTGCCATTTCAGGCGTCCACGTTTGTGATCTTCGGTTCGCCGCAAACGCTGAGGAGCACCCCGTTGGTGGCTGCTGGGTTGGCCAGGGACCGCCCCGCGGTTAGAATCGGGAAGCTTGGGAGGACCTTGCCGCGTGCTGCACGTGGCCTCGGAACACCACGCGGACTGGTTGTGTGAGCAGACACGATGCCGAGGAAGAAGCGTCCAAAGCGTGACGTGGAGAAAAGCTATCCTCTGAAGGCGTTCGTGGCCAAGCTGCGACGGCTGGCCGACTGCGTGGAGCAGGGAAAGCCATTTCGGATTCAGATCGCTGGCGAACGCATCGTCGTTCCCTCTGACGCGACCATCAGCATCGAACACGAACGCGGCACCGACGAAGAGGAGATCGAATTCCAGATCAAGTGGCCGCTGCGGAAATAGCACGGGCGTTCGTTAACCACTTCCCGCTCTCTCCAGCGACGACCGCCGTGGCCAGGTGTTTGCTTGCCTTGCCCTGGTTGCTTCACCGTCGGAGGGGCCGTCAAGGGGGGCAAGAGCACAAGACTTGCGCTTCCACGATCGCCTCGACCAATGATGACCCGCGCTGTGGGGGGCGGTATCACTGAGCCGTTGTATCGAGTGCAGCGGCGTAGCTGCCCGACTCGTTGCCCGTCCGATTCGGCCGCCCCGCCACGGGAGCACGGCCGATCGGAACGACCGGCTCGACGGTGTTGGCTCCGATCCAGACGATTGGTCGTACGGACATCGCATACGATGATCTAGGCAAGCACGCCCAGGGATGCAGCATGTAGCCTTCTGCCGGATGCGTCATGAGTAGTGCACCGACCACGTTCGACCTCAAGAGGCTTCAGCAGAACCTCGACGCTGTGCGCGCCCGCATCATCCGCGCTGCGGAACGTGTCGGTCGCGATCCCAACTCGATCACGCTCGTCGCCGTCACAAAGACGGTTGGAGCGGAGGTCGCCCGGGCCCTCGTGCAGCTGGGTGTGCACGACCTCGGCGAGAATCGTCCTCAGGAACTGTGGCGCAAGGCTGAGCTCGTCAACAGCAGCGTGCGCTGGCACCAGATCGGCCATCTCCAGCGGAACAAGGTCAAACGCACCCTGCCCATCGCATGGCTTATCCACTCGGTCGACTCCGTTCGCCTGGCACGGGAGATCGATAAACACGCGCGGGCGCGTGGCCGGCCAGCGGACGTGCTGCTGCAGGTGAACATGTCGCGGGAGCCACAAAAGCACGGGCTGGACCCGGACACGGTGTTGGATGCCGTCGCAGAGATCGCAGAACTCGACTATGTCCGCGTCCACGGCCTCATGACCATGGCCGCGCTGACCGAGGATGTCGAGCAGGCACGACCGACGTTTCGGGCACTGGCCGCGCTGGCCGACCGACTGCGCGATCAGGTACCGTCCCACTGGCCGTTCGATCAACTCTCGATGGGCATGTCCAACGATTTCGAGGTCGCGATCGAGGAGGGGGCCACGATGATCCGGATCGGCACAGCACTCTTTGAGGGCATCCAGGTCGTAGGGAACGACGGTCGGCAAGAGCGATGAGTGACCTGCTCGAACAGCTCATCCAGTGGTCGGACAGGCACGCGGCCGTGATCGTCCAGGTCCTGGCCCGCCCCGGTTCGCGGCGCGCCGGCGTGCAGGGCCTGGACCCGCGCGGCGTCCGTATCACGGTCACCGAACCACCCGAACAGGGCAAGGCAAACAAGGCGATTGCTCGGGAGTTGGCGCGCCTCTTGGACGTGTCCCGCAGTGCCGTTACCCTGGTGGCAGGCCAGACGTCACCTGTCAAGAAGTTCCTCATCAGCGGCGTTTCGCTGGAGCAAGCGCGGCAACGCGTCGCCGAGCAGATTGGCAGTCAGTAGGATAACGGTGAGTCCCTCCCGCC
>JALXBF010000181.1 GCA_026991575.1 Planctomycetota bacterium
TGACCGTGTAAGGGGCAGGGTGGCTCCGGACGATCACGACGAAGACGATCACCAGCCCCAGGCTGCCGAGCGCGAGCAGCCACTCTCCGGGCAGCCCCGCGATCAGGGCCAGCCCGCCCAGGCCGCCCAAGCCACCCAGGCCCCCGCCGAAGCCAAAGGCGCCGATCGGTACCACCAGATCGGCCACCGGATAAACCTTGGTGACCAACGTGTCGGCTGCTTTGGTCTCGGTCGTGATCAGCAGCACGTCATCTTGGACGATGTAGGCCAGACCCACCTGGGACAACGCCAGCTTCAACGCGCTGCGTAGCGGGATCTGCTCAACCTCGATCGTAATCGGGTCCTCAGTAGACAGCCCTTCCTCTTCGATCGCTGCCCGATCCAGGACAATGTTGATGCCGGTCTGCTCACGCAGCAACGATACGACTTCGTCAAGCGGGGTTTCCTGGTACGACAGCGTCACCGGGCTGTCCAGCGCCTCCATAATCCGCTGTTCCGCCTCGCTCGGAGACGACAGGTCGATGGATGCCCATTTGCGCAACCGCCGCTCCGACATCTCGATCCACCACTGCGGATCCGGGTACTCGACCGGCGGCTCATCTGGGAACGGAATGTGCGACTTGTCCACTTCCAGCCAGGTCAACAGCGTCCGGTAGCGGCGGAAGTCACGCAGGTCGAAGATCTCCGACAGGTTCGCTAGGACCTGGGCGTGGAATCGGGCGACGAGCAGGATCTCGGTGCTCGGGTCCACTGCAAACACGCGCGTCACCAACACCTTGTTTGCTGGTCCGGTCGGCCAGCGGGCGCCCAGCGTGGGATCGACCACCAGCGCCATGCGTGCCCGTTCCAGCGCTTCGCGCAGACGCCGCTCATCCATCAGCTGCTCGAAGTCGCGCATCGTCTGATCGAGCTCGGTCTGCCGCTGAAGCAGTTCACGCTGCAGGCGGTCGATCTCGGCCAGTTGCGCTTCGCGCCGCAGCCGCTCTGCTTCCTCTGCCTGCTGACGTTCGGTCTCCCGATAGGCCAGCCGCAGCCGGGCATCGACCTGGCGGCGCAACCGGACCCGCACTGCCTCCGGTACGTCGACCGCCGCCTCAATCCGCTGCAGCGTCAGCTTCAGCAACTCGACGGCACTGGCCGGCTCACCCTGAGCGATCAGCGCGCGAGCCTCTTGCAGGTCCCGGCTCACCATTGCCTGAAGCTGCTGAATACGGATCCGTTCCCTCTCCTGAGCTCGCTCGATCGTCACCGGCGGTGTCTCCTGGCCCTGCTGGCCGCCTTGCTCAGCCTCCTGACCGGGCTCCTCCCCTTGCTGCTGCTGGCCTTGCTGACGCAGCAGCGCCACCTTCTTCAGACCGGCCTTTGCTTCTAGGTTGAACGGGTCCTGAGCTAGCGCCCGGCGGAAGAATTCCTCCGCCGTGTCGGGCAGGTTGCGGGCCAGGGCGTGGTAACCAAGTCCGACCAGCTGGTTCGTTGTCGACGCATAGCTGACCTGGATCCAACGCAGCGCCTGGCTGCTGCCGCTAATCATGGCGTTGGGTCTGGCAGACCAATCTGACCAGAGCTGCGGCAGAAAGACGGTCTCGGGGCTGGAGTTCGGTATCGTCACGACCGCTTCAAGCCGGACACGTTGGTTGCCCACGGTGCCCGCCAGCCTCAGGCGGATCCGCTCGAGTGGCCGGTTCGACACAACCAACAGCAACGCCTCTTGGCCGCTGCGCAACGCAGT
The DNA here is from genome assembly GCA_026991575.1 of Planctomycetota bacterium. GTDB lineage: Bacteria > Planctomycetota > Planctomycetia > JALXBF01 > JALXBF01 > JALXBF01. The sequence continues at coordinate 1,730 of JALXBF010000181.1, forward strand.
GAGCCGAGCCGGCAGGTGACGGAGCTCTTGCGGCTCGAACTCGCAGCGCTCCACGTACATGACCGGCGTCATGACAGTGCCGGCCAGGCGGCGCGCCAGTTTCGTGGGCGACTTGCTATCTTCGGCAACAAACGCGCCACCGGTCCGCAGTGCCAGCTGTTCCAGCAGGGCATCGTCGCGCTGGCTTCCCACTGGCACGGTGCTCAACACGACCCTGGCCCTCGCCAGCTCGGCGAGAACCGTCTCTGCCTCCGCAGGCAGCACGACCCGTTCAGTCTGAAGCCCATCCCCGATGTAGATCACATGGAGCGGCTCGCTGCTTGCCGAGGCCAGCCTAATCAGCTGACGCAGCATCGCGACCGTGTCGCTGGTGCCCAGCGGCGTCTGCTGGTCCAGGAGGGCCAGCGCGTGAGCCAGCGAACGGCTGCCAGGTGCGGCAGGTTCGCTGTTCAGCAGGACCAGCTCGCGGTTTGCCGTGGCTAGCTGGACACGCACATGGGCAGGCAAAACGGACGCCAGCTGGCGGACGAGCTGCCGCGTGAATTTCCACGCCTCGCCCGCCTGGCTACCGGAACTGTCCGCTACGATGAGCAAACGGTCCGAGACCAGCGCGGCGTGCTTTTGCAGCGACGCCCGCACCGAAAGCGCCACGTACGTGCTGCCGTCCTTGGCCTGGTAGGCCTTCGCCGCTACGGTTAGCGTTTCGTCCCCGCCGGCAGCCACCCGCGGAAGGATGCCAGGGATTGCTGCCAGGCCAACCGCCAGGAAGGCTACGGCCACTAGCTTGCTGCGTCGTGACATGCCTGCGGACTCCCGGATACGCGTGCGTGTGCCAGGTCTAACTCTAGCGTTGCTTGCCGGTTATACGACTTCGCTCGGGCCGATGCGCCCCATACAAGTGTACCGGACGCAGCTTCGCCCGCCAGGCACGGCGGGGCCGTGCCTGCTACGGTACTAGTCGATGGTAACGGGGATGGGTTCACGCGTCTGCCCGGGCTCGGCCGCGGCCCGGGCTGGATAGACGGACCGGGTAAGCTGTAGGGAATCTGAGGTCGGCACGGGGGGCGGAGTCCGCGGAGCTGCCGGCCGCGGTACACTTGCTTGCCCTGAGCCACCCACGGCGACTACACCGGAGGACAACACGATGCTCAAAGGTCGACTTCTGCTCTGTTGGGCAGCTGGCCTGGTTGTTGGCTTTGTAGCGGCCTGGCTACTATTGGCCGCGTCTGCTCGGTCGGGCAGCACAATGGTCGCCCGGTCAGGCCGGTTGTTGGGCGTGCCCGTGCTGGCGGCGGGCGTGCTGCAACGAGCCGACCGGTCGCCGTTCCTTCGAGGCCTGACGCTGGAACGTAGCCCGCTGGCGAAGGACGAGTTCGAACGGCGTGTTCTAGGCGTGATCGCGGAGTTGGAGCGGGGACCCTGGTACGCGAACGTGCCGCAGCGCGACGGCCGTTTCCTGAGGCAGATCACCGAGGCGATCGCAGCACAGTACGTTGTCGAGATTGGTACGTCCAGCGGATACTCGGGCTTATGGTTTGCGCTGGCACTAAAACGAACCGGCGGCAAGCTGTACACGCATGAGATCGACCCTGAGCGGATCCGGATAGCGCGGCACAACTTCCGAAAGGCGGGCGTCGAAGATCTGATCGAGATCATCCCCGGCGATGCTCACCAGACGGTGTTACGGCACGAAGGGCCCATCGATCTGGTCTTCATCGATGCTGATAAGCCGGGCTATCCAGACTACCTGGAGAAGTTGCTGCCGAAGGTGCGGCCCGGAGGTGTGATCCTTGCGCACAACATGCGTCGGCCGGCGCCGAGCCCCGAGTACGTTGAGGCCGTGACCACGTCGCCGGAACTGGAGACGACCTTCCTGTTCATGGACGCGGCCGGCATGGCGTTTACGATCAAGAAGCGGTAACCGGAGGGATGCCGTGGCACGCCAGCAGGATGCGGTCATCGTCGTACGGCCGTCGCTATCGATGTGGGATGCGATCAGCATCATCGTAGGCATCGTCATCGGCACGGCCATCTTCCGCAGTGCTCCGATGGTGTTCCAGAATGCCACCTCGCCGCTGGCGGCGCTGGGCATCTGGGCATTCGGTGGCTTCCTGTCGCTGATGGGAGCCTACTGCTACGCTGAGCTGGCGACAGCGTTTCCGCGAATGGGTGGCGAGTATGAGTTTCTCCGCCGCGCGTACGGCGGTTGGATGGGTTTTCTGTTCGCCTGGGCTCAGCTCATCGTTGTGCTGACCGGCTCCATTGCTAGCGTGGCCTATGCGTTTGCCGACTACGCTGCAGCCACGTTCGGGGGCGGTGACCGGGCCGTGCTGTTGTTGTCGGCCGGTATTATCGTGGTGCTGAGCGTCACGAATGCTGCGGGCATTGTCTTTGGCAAAGTGGTCCAGAACGTGCTCAGCGTCCTGAAGATCGCGGCTCTGGTGATTGTCTGCGCCGTGGCGGCCTGGTGGGGTGAGCCGGCACGGCTGAGTGGGCCGAGCCTGCCGCTGGAGGGACCCGGCTTCGGGCTCGCGCTCGTGTTCGTGCTCTACGCGTATGGCGGCTGGAACGAGTGTGCGTTTGTGGCGGCCGAGATCAAGGACCGCAACCGCGACCTGCCTCGAGCGCTGCTCGGCGGCCTGGCCGCGATCACCGTGCTCTACCTTCTGGTTAATGCTGCCTACGTCGCCGTGCTCGGCTTCGACGGTGCCCGCTCAACCAAGACGCCCGCGGCCGATGTCCTCCAGCACGTGTTCGGCGCTACGGCGGGCCGCATCGTCAGCGCAATGATCATGCTCTCGGCCGCCGGTGCCATCAACGGCATGATTCTTACCAGCGCCCGCGTCTACGTCGCGCTCGGGCACGATCACCCGACGCTGTCGCGACTGGCCCGTTGGGATCCCGACCGCGCGGCCCCCCTGACGGCACTGGCCGTGCAGGCGATCCTGTCGCTGGCTTTCGTGCTGGTGGTCGGCAGCGCGACAGGACGAACCCTGCTGGACCGAACACTTGCCGCACTCGGGCTGCCTACGATCCCGTGGCAGCAGTACCAGGGGGGGTTCGAGGCACTGGTGGCGGGCACTGCCCCGGTGTTCTGGTTCTTCTTCTTCTTGAGCGGCACCACGGTTGTCGTGCTGCGGTACAAGTACCCGGACGTGCCGCGGCCATTCCGCGTGCCGTTCTATCCGCTGCCGGTGCTGATCTTTTGCACAAGCTGCCTGTACATGCTGTATTCGGCGATCGCCTACGCACGCTACCTGACGCTGATCGGCCTGGCACCCCTTGCACTCGGGATACCGGTCCTGATCGCCGATGTCTGCATCAGGCGTAGGACCGAGCAAAAGGCCGGGACAGATCAGGCAGCGACCGGCTGAGGGGCGTCGTAATGGACACGATGCCACATCTCAAGCATCAGCAGGCACCAGAGCCGGTAGCTGTGATCCCAAGTGCCGGCGATGTGTTCTTCCACCAGGCGTTCCAGCACGGCCGGCTCAAAGTAACCTCGCTCCCGCGCGGTTCGATCCAGCAGCACGTCGCGAAGCAGCTCGGCCAACGGCCCGCGGAACCAACTGTCCAGCGGCACGCCGAAGCCCATCTTCGGGCGGCGCCGCAGCCGGGGCGGAAAGAACCGAGCAAACGCCTCCTTCAATAACCGCTTACCCTCCAGTCCCTGCATCTTCAGCCGCAGCGGCAACTGCACGGCCAGCTCCACGACGTGGTGGTCCAAGAAAGGACTGCGGCACTCCAGGCCGTGAGCCATACTGGCGATGTCAACCTTGGTCAGCAGATCGCACGGCAAGTAGCTGAAAAGGTCCACGAGCGTTGTCCGCGTCACGAAGTCACGCGGTGGCAGCGACCGGTACAGCGAAAGCAGGAACTGCTCGGGAGCGTCCGCCAACTTCGACACGAAGTCTACCGTGTACAACTCGGCCCGGCGCGTCTGGTCGAAGATCACAATCCACTGCAAGTACCGCTCCTCGGGCGGTAACCGCAACGCGGCCATGAGCTTCTTCAGCCGTCGCCGCCTCGACTTCTGCCGCACCGAAGCCGGCAGGTAGCGCCACAACGGATTGGCGATCGTGGCACGTAGCGGAGTGGGCAACCGGTCAAACCATCCGCCCAGTCGTACGGCCCGGTACCGGGGATAACCGGCAAAGAGCTCATCGCCGGCGTCGCCGGTCAGGGCCACGGTCACATGTTGTCTGGTCCACTGCGATAGCAAGAAGGTGGGGATGGCGGAGCTGTCCCCAAAAGGCTCATCATAGTGCCACGCCAGCCGGTCGACCATCTCCAGCGCTTCAGGCCGCACGACAAGTTCGTGGTGTTCCGTGCCGAGATGTCGGGCAGCTTCCGCCGCATAGCGACGCTCGTCAAACTCCGGCTGGTCAAAGCCGATGCAGAAAGTCTGCACCGGGCGATCGCTCAGCTCTTGCATTAGGCCGACGACGATGGTCGAGTCGATACCCCCGGAAAGAAACGCTCCCAGGGGCACGTCGCTGATCATCCGTAACTCGGTCGCCTCACGCAGCGTAGCCTGCAGCCGCTCGGCGGCTTCCGCCGGCGTGATGTCGGTCCGCTCTACATCGACCGGCGGCTGCCAGTAGCGGGCAAGGCGCAACTGGCCGTCACGCCAGACAGCGTAGTGCGCAGGAGGCAGCTTGCGGATGCGACGGTAGATCGTGTGGGGGTGCGGGATGTACTGGTAGGTCAGGAAGTGATCGATGGCGGTCGGGTTGAGCTCGCGCGGGACGATCGGCAGGCGGGCCAGAGCCTTCAGCTCGCTGGCAAACACGATCCGATGACCGTCCTCATAGTAGACCAACGGCTTCTGGCCCAGGCGGTCGCGAGCGAGGAAGAGCTGCTGGCGAGCAGCGTCCCAGAGGGCAAAGGCAAACATGCCGCGCAGTCGTCGGAGGCAGTCGGTTCCTTCCTCTTCATACAGGTGCACCAGAACTTCGGTGTCGCTCTGTGTGCGGAAGCGGTGGCCGGCAGCCTCCAGCCGCCGACGTAACGCACGGTAGTTGTAGATTTCGCCGTTGAAGACCACCCAGACGGAGCCATCCTCGTTGCTCATCGGTTGGCTGCCGTGGGCCAGGTCAATGATGGCCAGCCGGCGGAAACCTAGCAGCACGCGATCGCCCCAATAGGTTCCCTCCTCATCCGGGCCGCGGTGACGTAGCGCGGCAACCGCCTGAGCAAACTGCGCGCGACTAACCGGCGCAGGACCCTCTTTCCAGGCCAGACCGCAGATGCCGCACATCGATGGTCGTCGCTCTCATGAGTTGCTTCGGCGCTGATCCGTTCAGCGAACCGAGACGGTACCTTCTGCAGGGGGCGTCTGGGGGAAACGGCCCGCAGCTGTCCGCTTCTCACAAAAGGGCTGCCCGAATGCCACCGGCAGGCACAGGACGTACCGACAGCTCGCGCTGGCCTTCCGGTTCGTAAGCCTTCTGCCACGCGGGCAATCCGCGTGCTCCCTGCTGAAGCAGCTCCGTATAAAGCCTTACGTGGGCGGACACCATCCGTTCGACGGTGAATTGGCTGCGCACCAGCGTACGGCCGGCATCACCCATGCGGCGCCGCAACGCCGGGTCGTCCAGCAGCTGGTTGATCCGCTTGGCCATCTGTGCCCGGTCCCCGACCGGAACCAGATAGCCCGTGATCCCATCACGCACAACCTCACGGGTGCCAGGGATCGCCGTGGCGACCACAGGTAGCCCGGCTGCCATTGCCTCCAGTACGCAGTTCGGCATGCCTTCGTACTCGCTGGGTAGCACGAGCACATCCAACGCAGCAAGTAGCTCGGGTACGTCGTTGCGGTGCCCTAGGAAAAGGGTCCGTTCGCCCATACCGACATCGCGGGCATACTGTTGAAGCTCCTCCCGCAGCGGGCCATCACCGATGATCACGAGCCTGATCTGGGGCTTGATGTTGCGGACGATGTCACATGCCCAGATCAGGTCCCGGACACGCTTCTGGGGCCAGAGCCGACCGACGAAGCCAACCACGAGGTGTTCGTCGCAGAGACCCAGTTCAGCGCGTTTGGCACGCCGTGACACGAACGCGGGGCGTTCCTCGTCGGGCAGTGCATTGGGGATCACGACCATCTTCTCCTCTGGAATGCCGACGCGGTCGCGGTAGAACTCAAGCACGCCGCGGGAGTTGACCACGATGCGGTCGGTGTAGCGCAGCAGGAGACGGTCGAGCTGGAAGTGCAGGGGACCCTTCCAGTGGTCGGCACACCGTTCGGTGGCAACGAGTGGTCGCAGCCGGAGGCTGGCAGCAGCTAGTCGGCCGTAGCTGTTGGCAGCAAAAAGCCACGTGTGGACCAGATCATAGCGGCCACCGCGGAGCTTCTGTCGCAACCGCCACCAACAGAGTGGGTCTGCTTTGAGTCGTTTGTTGAGCAAGTGGACAGCAATCCCGGCCTCACGCAGACGCTGCTCGTACGGCCCGGTTCGAGTCAGAACGAGGACCTCCGGCTGAAAGCCGTGCCGGGGTAGGTGGGTTGCCAGAATCGTCAGCTGCTTCTCGGCGCCGCTGCGTTCCAGTGTTGGGATGATCAAGCCGATGCGATACATGGGAAGCTGAGTGCTCCGACCGGCTCGGCTGCAGTCATCGGGAGTTCGCCAATCGCACCGCGTTCGGTGTGGGGTCTACCGGCATAGCCACCAACCGCTTCGCCCGCGGTAATGGTACCACTCCTTCCCAAACGGGCCTAGGCGACTTGAAGCCTTCGGACCGCGTCCGACCGACCTCGCGCACCGGAGACAACCCGCCCCGCCTGCGCGCAATACGCGTGCGCGTCTCGATTACCCAGGCTGCCCGGTCGAACCGATCGACGGTACAGAGCCTGCTGGAATAGCTCGAGGACTGCGGCTGTACGACACAACGCAGCGGCCGAGACGCCAGAGGCGCCTGGGAGAGCGATAGCATCTTGCTGGGCAAGCCGCTGCAGCCGGCGCACTGCAACGGGCTAGCGTTCGACCCGAGGCAGGTAGTAGATGTGCCCGTCCTCGGCGCCGATGAGCAACTCCGGTCGCCGGTCGCCGTCCCAATCGACTACCGTGGGACTGGTGGTGTGGCCGGCCAGCCGCAGCGACACCAGGCTGCCGACGTCCTCCAAACGCCAATCGGTCATGTCCGCACGTACGGTTCGGAACAGATCCACGCTGACGCTGTTGACCAGCAGGTCGGGATCACCGTCGCCGTCCCAGTCGACCATGGCGAGCTTCCGACGACCGCTGCGGCCGGCCTCACCAGCGTTGAGCCGTAGCAGTCCACCGGCCGGTGACAGCACCCGGTTCCGTGCATCACGCACGGCGCCGGAGGCGACGCGGAAGATTCGTTTTGGCGGCTTGAGTACCAACTTCCCGTCAAGCCGGGTCCGTTCGAAGTAGGCCAGATATCCCTCGTGATCCAGCATCACCAGGTCCGGTAGGCCATCGCGGTTCAGGTCGATGACAACCGGTGTCGTCCGCCACTGCGTTACCAGCTCCCCCGGCTCCGGATCCCACCAGTTCCACGACGGCTTGGGTGGCCGGCCCGGCCAGGCAACGCGCACGGGCTGGCCTGGCATCAGTGCCGGGTGACTGCGCGTACCGGCGTTGCGGTACCACAGGACGCGCCCCCAGATGGAGTTGACCACCAGATCGGGCAGTCCGTCCAGGTCCCAGTCCGCGACGCTCAACGTCGTGTACCCCCACTTCCGTTCACACGGCCCCTGGATCGAGCCATTCGGGCCGGCCATGATGCGTATGGGACGGTCTCCGGCTTTCAGCAGCTTTGGCTCGGCCCAGCGTGGGGTGCGTTTCCCGGAAACGGAGCCCAGGTTTTCGATGAAGCCGATCTGCCCTGCCGTGTTGCCGCACAGCAAGTCCTGATCCCCGTCACCGTCCCAATCGAAGGCAACCGGTGTCACCAGCGCGCCGAATTTCACGTCGGCGGCTTGCTGCCGAAAGTAGCGCGGGGCGCGGAAGAGTGGCATCCCGTCCTGGACCTTGCCTGTGTGCTCAATGAAGGCGACACGGCCGTCCTCTTGGCCCACGACCAAGTCCACGTCACCGTCGCGGTCCCAATCGACGGCCACTGGGACGATCATGCACAATTCCATCCGCAACGGCCGGTGCCCGATCATCAGCGGTCGGCCGGCGGCATAGCGGGGCTGGCGCCGGGATCCGATATTCTCGAAGTACGTGAAGCCGTCGACGAACTCACCGCAGAGCAGGTCGAGGTCGCCGTCGCCGTCGAAATCCGCGAAATTCGGGCTCGGCATGCCATACACGTCCACAGGACGACCGGCGGCACGAACCAACTCAGGAGGGCCATAGTCGGGCGCATCGTTGGTGCCGCGATTGAGCAAGACGTACACGTAGCCGTGCAGCGGGCCGCGAGTCCAGCGGCCACGGCGATCAAAGGCATTGTCCCAGCCGTAATCGGTCCAGTCGCCAACGCCGACGATCAGGTCCAGCCTTCCGTCACCGTTGTAGTCAACATACTTCCACTGGTTGGCACGCACCCGTACCCCGTGCACGTTGGTTCTTGGGTAGATCCGCCGCTTGTGGCGGAAACCGCGCGTGCGGAACTCAACCAGTTCAAAGCCTGGGATGAGAACGCGAACACTGCCGTCGCAGTAGGACGGGGATATGTTGCCGTAGCCGGGGCCAACCCGGCGGCCTGGCTTGAATACGGGAAAAGGGTCGCCGGTGGGATTCTCGAAAAAGTACGTGCCCCCATACGGCACACAGTGGCAGCTGACGACCAGGTCCATGTCACCGTCGCCGTCGTAATCCATCGGCAGTGGCCAAGCCCACAGGCCCACGCCGAGATCAACGACCATGCCGGGGTTGTGATAGGGCAGGCGGAACGGGCGAGCCGTGATCGTCTGGTCGCCCGCCGTTCGGTGAACGCTGCGCCCGCCGGCCAGCGTGACGAGCGCAAGCGCGATGAGTGTGCCGGTCGCTGCCCAGTACCACATCTTGGCGGATGTCATCTGGCCCCCGATCGATCGGTCCGTTGTCATCGCGTTGGTTGCCCCCCTGCTTGTGCGTTTCGTGGCCATCACCGTGCGGGTTCACGCTGCCTGAGCCGGAACAGGCAGGACATACGGCCCGTTGGGGATAACGATGATGCGAGCCTCTGGGCCATACTCGGCCAGCGCCTCGGCAACCGCCGCCTCGACCGACTCAGCCGCGTCAACGTAGCAGCGCTTTAGGTCGGCGGGGGGGAGTCCTGTAGTAACCACTCGCACCCGGGCCTTCTTCAGCACCCTCGCCAACTCCTCAACCTGCCACTGATCCATCCGGAAGTACTCTTTCGCAACGATTCGCTTCATGAACGTGTCAATGTCACGGTTCTCCTCGAAGATGCGTCGGAACTCCGCGCTGCCGATTCCTTCGGTGAGGCTGGCAGCCAGGATGATCGTACCCCCGGGTTTCACGGCAGGAAGTGCTCCCGTGAGCCCTTTGACCGCCTGGTAGAAGGTTGTATCGAGCGGGTAGCCGGCGGAGGTGGTGACTACGATTTCGGCCGGTTCTGGGAATCGTGCCTGGACTACCTGCTGCACAAAGCGGACGCCCTCCAGGAAGGCTGCTTCCATGTCCCCGGCGACCACATGAGTGATCTGCCGTTCCCGGTTGATGTGCACGTTGACAGTGAAGTCACAGCCGGCCAGGCGCGCGATCCGAGTCGACTCTTCGTGCACCGGGTTCCCCTCAAGGTTCCCTTCACAAGCACGCGGATCCTCCAGAAAGTCCGGGCCGTGCCAGACGCGCAGCGTGTCCAGATGGACGATGCCTGGACAGATGACCTTGCGACCACCTGAGTAACCGGCCATCAGGTGCGGCTCGATCAGGCCCGTGGTGATTTTTAGGTCGGCCAGCAGGTAGCGCGAATCGATCCAGACGGGCACGCCGCGGGGCGTGGTGCCCAGATAGCTGTGACTGGCCCGGTCTCGGCCATCGTGGTTCTCAATGCGGTACCGCTGTAGGATCTCGGAACCGACCATCTCCTGCAGCTCGTCGCGCGTGGTTGCCCGGTGCAGGCCGGTGGCGACCAGGATCAGGATCCGGTCGCGCGGGATGCCCGCCTCCTCCAGCGTCTGCAGCACCGGGGGAAGAATGATGCGGTTGGGGACGGGCCGGGTCACGTCGCAGATGAGAATGCACGCGGAACGACGGTCGCGGGCCAACTCGTAAAGGGGGGGCGAAGCTATCGGCTCACGCAGCGCTCGCCGAACCGCATCGTGCGGATCTGCCAGTGGCTCGACCGGCTGGATGTCGAGCACTGCTACGACCCGGTCATCAGGCAGCTCCACTTCGAGACCACTGCGGCCATAAGACAGTCTCACACGCATCGTTCCTCTCCCCATGTGCGGCAAGGCGAGTTCCTGCCCGATTCTACCGCCGCACTGCTGCGCGATCCGGTAAGCTCTGCATCTACCTGCCCGCTAGCTTGGCGCGTGTGCCGCGATGGCCCAGCGACCAACCGATCACGTACCTCGCTCCGCTCACGGCGGCCCTGGAATCCAGCAGCTTGGCGGGAGCTGAACTGTCAGGTTCTGCCGCGCAGCCGTCTGTCCGGAACAGCAGGAGGCGGCCCCCCGGGCAGCGCACGGGACCGGGTAGCGTTGCGCCGCGGGCCGGTGCATGCTACGGCTCGCTCCGTGGCGGGACGGACGCTTCGGCGGTCGGATTGTGGGAGCAGCGCGCAACGGCCACGGACAGCGCACCGCATGCCAGGGGGACGGGATGTTGTCGGTCGCCGTGGTCGCGCGAGCGCGAAGCGGACGCTCGGCGACCGGACGCCAAGGAACGGGCAGGTAAGTGGCATGGGCGGCGCCCGCTGGGCTGGCCCGGGCGACGGCCGGGGCTACGCGATGATGTCGTGGATCACGCGGCCATGGACGTCAGTCAACCGGAAGTCACGACCAGCGTACCGGTAAGTGAGCTTCGTGTGGTCGAAGCCGAGCAGGTACAGGATTGTTGCGTGCAGGTCATGGACATGTACGGGGTTTTCGACCGCACGGAAACCGAACTCATCGGTAGCCCCGTACGCCATGCCGCCCTTCACGCCGCCACCTGCCAGCCAGACGGTGAAGCCGTAATGGTTGTGGTCCCGCCCGTTCAACTTGCCCTGGTTTGCGCCCGGTTGGGGCAGCTCGACTGTCGGTGTCCGGCCGAATTCTCCACCACAGATGACCAGCGTCTCCTCCAACAGACCGCGCTGCTTGAGGTCCTTCAGCAGCGCGGCGATAGGGCGGTCACACTGACGTGCCAGAGCACGATGCCGCTGCTCCAGATCGTCGTGCGAATCCCACGGCTGACCGGCTCCATGCCAGAGCTGCACGTAACGCACGCCGCGCTCTACCAGGCGACGCGCAATGAGGAGCTGCCGCGCGTGAACGCCGTCCCCATACATCTTGCGGATGTACGCCGGCTCACGGCTGATGTCAAACGCGTCGGTTGCTTCGATCTGCATCCGGTATGCTAACTCAAATGCCTGGATCCGCGCTTCCAGAGCCGCCTCTCGTTGCCGTCGCTCCAGGTGCTGTCGGTTCAGCTCACGCAGCAGCTTCAACTGCACCTGCTGCTCGCGTCGCGTCCACCTTGGGTTGCGGACGTAGCGGATGAGCTGCTCGACCTTGGTGTGCTTCGTGTCGATGTACGTTCCCTGGTACACGCCTGGCAGAAAAGCACACTGCCAGTTCTGGGGCCCCTTGATCGGATAGCCTCCGGGGCACATCACGACGAAACCCGGGAGATTCTGATTCTCGGTGCCGAGTCCGTACGTGACCCACGAACCGACACTGGGCCGCACCAGGCGGCTGGCGCCGCAGTTCATGAGCATCAACGAGGGCTCATGGTTCGGGACGTCTGCATGCATCGAGCGGATAAAACAGATGTCGTCGACGCACTCGCCCAGGTGCTCGAAGATCTCACTAACCTCCAGGCCGCTTTCCCCGAATTTGCGGAACCGAAACGGGGATGGGAACGCGGCTCCGGTCTTGCGCTCAGTGCGCAGGTTGCCGGTCGGCAGCGTCTTGCCCGCGTACCGTGTCAGGGCGGGCTTGGGGTCGAAGGTGTCGACGTGCGATGGGCCCCCGTTCAAGAAGATGTGGATCACATGCTTGGCTTTGGCAGGAAAGTGCGGGGGCCGTGGTGCCATCGGGTTCACTGCCCGACTTGTCGCAGCATCGGCGGTCGAAGGCAGGAACCCGGCGTCGGCTAGAAGCGCCGTCAGAGCCAGGGCTCCCATGCCCATGCCGCACTGACAGAGCATTTCCCGACGCGTGAGTAGCAACTGTTCAGGTTTGATGCGGTGGCTGTCATCACGCATGGTTCGTACCGCTGCCGACGTCCAAGTTCCTTCAGTCGATGAATACGAACTCGTTGGAGCATAGCAACACTTGGGCCAGCGCGGCTGTCGCGCGCTGTCGGACCTGGCGAGCGTCGGCCCGTGCGCCGGCCAGTTTCACCAGCTCTTCATAAGCGGCTACGGCCGCACTGAGTTCTTCGGCAGTAGGTTCGCGCCGCAGGATGGCACGGTACAGTGCCCGTACTCGGTCTTCCGGTGTGCTTGCCGCACGAACCGCGGGCAGGCTGGCCACAGCATCCGCTTGTTCGATGACCATGGGCGAGTTCAAGAAGTACAGTCCTTGCTGGGGAACGGTGGTCATTGGCCGTCGGGGGGAGGAGCTGTCCGGGCTGGCAAAGTCAAAGATGCGCAATTCAAAGGCCAGATCCTGCCGGTCGATGTAGCCGTACACGGCGCGGCGTCGTGCTGGGCGTGGTCCAAACAGCTGCACGGACCGCCCTCCCATTCTCAAATCCAGCCGTTTGGCAACCGCCAGCAGGCTGTCCCACATGGGCTCAAACTCCAGACGCCGGCGGTTCATCCGCCAGTACAGCCGGTTTTCCGGGTCGACAGCCATCGCGTCAGGTCTCAGAGCGCTCCGCTGACGATAAGCGGCCGAAAGAACAATTTCGCGATGCAGCCGTTTCAGCGACCAGTTGTGCGCGATGAACCACCGGGTGAGCCAGTCGAGCAGGTCCCGGTGCAGTGGCTCTGGGCACCGCAGGCCAAAATCATCGACTGACTCGACGATCGGCGTGCCCATGTGCCACATCCAGACCCGATTGACGAAGACCCGGCCGGTCAGCGGGTTATCGGGCGAAGCGATCGCCTCAGCCAACTCCTTGCGGCCGCTTCCCTCCTGGAACGGCTTCGGCTCGCCACGGCTCAATGCCGCCAGAAACCGTCTGGGAACCGTCGGCCCGGGACGGCGCGGATCGCCGCGAAGGAAGACGCGCGGTGTGACGGGCCTAGGGCGATCCACAAGGACCATCGCGCGCGGCGGCCCCCCGTTGCCACCGGCAATCCAGGCCTCGATCGCACGCTGGAGCTGGGACAGCCGGTTCTTCACGGCGCGGCTCAACAGCGCGCGAAGCGTGCGCTCGTCAAGCGCCAGTACCCCCCCTTCCTGATCCGACAGCACGCGCGCCAAGGCCTGCCAGTCGTGGGCGGCGCCGTCTGGCGCTGCGCCCGCCGCTACCAGCTCGTGGGCACGTCGCAGTAGCTCGGCATAGACTTCAATCAGATCACGCAACGTAGCCGGTTGCCTGGCGTTCAGCTCCCGCAGGAGCACACGGTTGTAGCCGCCACGCTCCCCGGCCGTGACAAGAAGGCGACGGTACGCTTCCATCCCCTGGCGTGCGGCGACTGAAAGAGGACCAAAGATCGGATCGTTCGGCTGAGCACGGGCGGCTAGAAACTGCCGCCAGCGACGCACAAACTGCGGCCGCAGATCGTTTTCGTCGAACGAAAGCCCCGCGTCGGCCGGCAGGTCCAGACCGGGAGCTCCCTTGATTGCAGCCATCATGTAATCGGCCGTACGCTCACGAAGTTGCTTGCGCAGCTTGGCGGTCTCCTGGTCCCAATAGCGTCGATAGGCCGCACGACGCTTGGCCAGCTCCGCCGCATACTTCTCGTACTCCTTCTCATCCTCTGGCGGCCCAATGATCGGCAACTCCTCGGGCTCCTCACAGCTGGCGAAGACGCCATACAACGCGTAGTAGTCGCGCATGGTGATCGCGTCGTACTTGTGATCATGGCACCGTGCACACGCCAGGGTCAGCCCCAGAAGGCCACGGCCGATCAGATCGATACGATCGTCGATGATGTCATGGATGTTGTTGTTGAAGCGGCGGCCCAGCACCAGAAAGCCCAGCGCGGCTAACCGCCGGCGGTCGGCTTCCACAGAGGGCAAGCGATCGGCTGCAATCTGCTCCTTGATGAACTGGTCGTACGGTAGGTCGCGGTTAAACGCCCGGATCACATAGTCGCGGTACGTGTAGGAGAACGGGTAGCGGGGGTCGAAGGAGAACACGTATCCCTTCGTGTCGGCATAGCGGGCCACATCCAGCCAGTGGCGAGCCCATCGTTCACCGTAACGCGGGCTGGCAAGCAATCGGTCCACCAGCCTTTCGTAGGCGTCCGGCCGCTCGTCCCGTTCAAACGCCACGATGTCGTCGTACTCGGGGGGCAGCCCGATGAGGTCGTAGTACAGCCTGCGGATCAGCGTGCGACGGTCTGCCTGCGGGGACGGTTCCAACGAGTGTTCGCGCAGCTTGGCCAGCAGGAAGGCATCCACCGGAGTACGCAGCCATGGATCCGCGTGGACCGGCGGCACGACCGCTTCCGGCGGCCGGAAAGCCCAGTGGACTTGGGCCAGGGCCGCGTACTGTTCCGGTGGCTGGATCGGCCGCTGCGCCGGCCAGGGGGCGCCCGCCTCAACCCAGCGCTCCAACGCCGCGATCGACTGCTCGGGCAGACGCCCGCCCGGAGGCATCTTTACCTTGCCAGTCTGTCGCACGACCCGAATCAGCAGACTTCGGTTCGGATCGCCTGGTTCAATGACCCGCCTCGATCCGACCCGACCGAGCAGAGCCGCCAGGCTGTCGACGCGGACATTGGCCTCCTGCTTCTGGCTACCGTGACAGTGGGCACAGATTCCGGCCAGAACCGGACGAACACGCAGCTCAAAAAACGTCTCGTCTACCTGGACATCCGCTGCGCCCGCCGACAAGACCTCGCTTGCGACGGCCGCTAGCACCAGGATCAGACTCCGGGCTGGAGAACGCATCGCGATACCCGTGACCAGCAACAAAGGTGGGTCGGTTACGCATAAGAGTGTATCCATGTGTCGATGGGGGGACAAGGCACGCCGGCCATCGTAGGTGTCGGTGCAATTGGTTTCCAGGAACGCATGGGCGAGAATACTGCCGGAGAGTTGAGAGAATTGCATGAAGGGGCCGACCGAGAACGGGGCGCGACCCCTGGCGGATCAGGCTAGTACAGGACAGGCGACTGCCGCCACGTGGCGTGGCCAGTCGCGGTGCCATCGACCTGAGCCGGCCGCCACTCGGACCAGTGCTACGGCGAGCGAAACGTTTTCCGAAAGGTACGCTATGGTGCAAGCTGGGCACGCCCAGCACAGGCCGCTTTGCCCGCCGCGACCCCAGAACGTACCGCCCGGGTTGACTGAACCCAGCCGACGCTATCGCCGGCTGACACAGATCCTGGCTCTGAAGGTGCTGCTGTTCGTACTCGTCTACCTGTTCGCGACGGCCGTCTCCCTGTGGTTTGCTTACCGGTTGTTCACGATGGGAATGCCGTCGCCCGGGCTGTTGTTCGGCTTTAAGGTCTTGGTGCAATATGGCAGTGCGGCTGCCTTTGCGCTGGTCGGGCTGTATCTGGCCAAGATGGCCGTGCGGTGCCGCAAGTGGCGACTGCCGTGGCACACTGAGCTAACCGAAGAGAATGCTCCCCAGCTCTGGAGCTTTTTGCAACGCGTCTCTCAGGAGCTGGGTGCACCGGCTCCCGCGCGTGTCTTCGTGACGCACGAGGTGACGGCGGCCATCGTGTACGACCTCTCGGCGCTGAATCTGCTGGTTCCACCTCGTGGGCACCTGGTCATTGGTTTGGGCTTGCTGAACGTCACGAACCTGTCCGAATTCAAGGCCGTCCTGGCTCACGAACTAGCCCATTTCTCGCGGCACAGTGGCTTCCTGCACAGCTACATCATCGCGGCTGCTCGGACCGTCCAGCACCTGGTTTACGGCGAGGATCCGCTCGATCGCCTGCTGCAGAAGTGGGCGGCATTGCCCATCCCGTTGTCGCTGCCGGCGCTGATCGTGCTGCCCATGGTTGCGGTTCTGGTGACCGCACTTCAGGCCCTGTACGGGACGATCGAACGTACGTACTTGGCTTTGAGCCGGGAGCAGGAGTATGAAGCTGACGCGATTGCCATTTCGGTCGCCGGCTCTGAGGCTGTTGCCGGCGTGCTGGCGCGAACGGACTATGCTGGGCGGTGCCTGGAGGTTACGAAGCACTACCTCGATCTAGCTGCGGACGTCGGGCTGTTCAGCAGGGATCTGTTTACCCACCACGCCTACATCTGCAGCGTGGGTCTCCGGAGCCGCGGTCGCATTGGTCAGCTGCCCCGGCCCCGAGACCCGCGCGAGCTGGCACGGGAGAGCGAGCAGGAGGATCCCGATTCAACACATCCACCGTTGTCGTCGCGTGTTCGACGAGTTCTGCAGTGGCAGGTGGCGTGCCCGATGGACGACCGTCCGGCGTGGCTGCTGTTTGAGGGCGCTGAGAGCGTGCGTGTGGCCGTGACGCTTAGCTTTTACCGGGACGTGCTTGGCGTGCGCAAGGCGATCACGCTGCAAGAGCCGGAGTCCGGGCAACGGTTCATCCGGGGTGAGTTGGAGGTGGCCGCTTTCCTGGGCAGTCACAAACCCTCGATTCGGGTCGAATCGTTCTATCCCGGGTACGTCGAGGACCAGCCGGCACCGAGCCCGGCAGAGCTCCGAGCCTACTTCGCGCATTGGCCCCCCGATGAAAGCGAAACCCAGCAAGCCGAGGCTCTGGTGGAACAGCGACGCTGGCGCTGCATTGAGCTACTTAGTCAAGCGGAGCTGGCCGGGCGGCACATGGAACCGGATGAACGGCGCCGCCTGCAGGCGGCCACCAATCTGCTTGCGCGGGCTGAAACGGCATGGAACGAGGCTGTCCGCGAGGAGCACGACCGCTTCATGAGGATGCATCTGGCTGTTGCCCGGGAGCTAGATGCCCGTGCAGGACAGCAGCGCTACGTCCCGCAACTGCTGGCCGGCCTGCGATTCCAGCGATGGCTGGCCGATCGGCAGTCGCTACTGCGGCAGTTGGAGGATCAAAGTGTTCTGGTCCTGCAGCGCCTGCTGCGCATCGTGGGCTCCTGGTACGTTTTTGACGCCACGGTCGAAGTGTTCTGCCGCAGCGTGTCCGAATTCCAGACCGCGTTTTACCGGTTCTGCGAGCAGCTCAAGGATCGGCTCTGCCCACCGTTGGTCAACGTACCCCGTGGGGCGGACGTGTACGAGTTGGTTGCGCGGCCGGTGCTGGCGCGGCTGGGTAAGGCTAGGGCCGTTGTGGATAACGACGATTCCGCTGCGGAAGTGCTTACGGTAATGCATGCGTTTTTCCGAACTGCTGCCGCAATGGAACGGATTGCCGTGCGGTTAACGCGTCTACGCGAGCTGCACCTCGCGTCGCTTCTGAACCTGTGTGAGCGGCTTCGGACCGAGTGGCTGAATAAGCCGCACGCGGTCCGTGGGCAACCCGCAGACTGACCGACCGTGCCGCAACGGCCTCGGTCGGTTGGCACGCCGTCGGTACAGCAGACGTGTCGAACGAAGCAATACGGTGTTGGGCATGCCGCGGTGTTTGCCCAGCGGAGGCGGCGTCATCTCATGGATGCGCCGCCTTCTGGGCGTTGTGTCTGAGAGAGGCTGACGCTTCGGCGCGGCGCGAGTGCGTTGCAGGCGGCGTCCGGGCGGCGAGCAGGTATGGCGCCGCGGGCGCCGGTTCGCGTCGATGCCGCTCGTCAGAGTCTACGGTACCGGTTGCCCGGTAGCTTTTGCACGAACCGGCGGAGTTCGAGCCGAGTGAGCATAGCGGCAAGAGCGGCCGGTTCAACGGCCAGCTCGGCCACGAGTTGGTCGAACTCGAGTGTTCGGTTGCCCAGTGTCGCGATCAGTTGGTGCTCGGTGTCGGATAGTTGTGACCGGAACGGGTGCTCACCGCGCGTGACTCCGGCCAGCCTGGCGGCCTCATCCCGGACCACCTCGAAAATGTCCTCAGCCGACTCGGCCAGCAGCGCGCCGTCCTTGATCAGCCGATGGCAGCCCTGGCTGACCGGACTGTCGACCGGACCGGGTACGGCGAAGACATCTTTGCCCTGCTCCAATGCGTGAGCGACGGTGATCAATGCCCCGCTCCGGATGGCGGCTTCGACCACGAGCACTGCAAGGCTCAGTCCGCTGATGATGCGGTTCCGCATAGGGAAAAGCCCTGCCTTCGGGGCCCTGGTCATCGGGCTCTCACTCACCAGCGCCCCGCGCGATGCAATCGCTTCGGCAAGCTCGTAGTGTTCGGGCGGGTAGATTTCATGGAGGCCGCACGCGAGCACTGCGATGGTGCGACCGCCGTGACGCAGCGCCGCGCGGTGCGCGGCGGCGTCGATGCCGCGGGCCAGGCCGCTGACGATCGTAAAGCCGATCGCTGCCAGGCCCCCGGCGAGCCGTTCCGTCTGGCGCAGGCCGTAGGCCGTAGCGGCGCGACTACCGACAACCGCGATCGCCAGCTGATCCTCAGGCAGCAGTTCGCCTCGTACCCACAGGACCAGCGGGGGCACAGGGATCTGGGCAAGTGACGGAGGGTAGTCGGGATCGCACGCCCAGATGAGCCGGACGTTCTCGCGGCGGCACAGGGTCAGCTCATGCGCGAGCCGCTCGTCAGTCGCCTGGCTGGCAAGCTGCTGAGCCAGCTTCGGGCCAACGCCCGGGACTTCAGTGAGCTCGGCCGTCGCGGCGGCGAGCACCCGCGTCGGCGAGCCAAAGTGTGCCAGAAGACGCCGCGCCAGCACCGATCCGATGCCGTCTACTAGAAGCAGCTTCAGGAACGCAGACCGTTCGCGGTCGTCCCACTGACGGGCGCAGTCCACAAACTCGCGGAACTCCAGCTCCAGCATGGCCTGAACCTCACGACCGACACCACTGAATTGCCTCACGCACCGCCGTCGGGCTCACCCCCCTCACCACTCTAACCTCACCAATGCGCACCGGCAGGACTAGCGTCAGCTCACCGCGGCTAGCCTTCTTGTCACGCGCCATGACCTCCAGTACCCGTTCCACGCTAAGTTCCGGCGGGAACCGGACCGGCAGCCCGGCTCGTTGCAGGACCGTTCGCAGCCGCCGGCAGACGGTTTCGTCCGCCAGTGCGAGCAACTCCGCCGTCTTCGCAGCGGCCACCATGCCGATGGCAACCGCCTCGCCGTGCGTGTATTCACTGGACAGCCCCTCAATCGCATGGCCGAAGGTATGGCCGAAGTTCAGCACGGCCCGACGCCCGCTCAGGTCACGCTCATCGGCAGCGACGACGGCCGCCTTCAACTCGCAGCAGCGGGCTACAATCGGCACAAGACTGGACGGTTCGCGTTCCAGTAGAGTTGCTAGCTCGTGCTCAATCCGCTCAAACAAACACTCGTCTAACGCCGCACCGTACTTGATCACCTCCGCCAGGCCTGAGCGGAACTCTCGCCGCGGCAGGCTGCCGAGCAGGTTGACGTCAATGAAGACCGCCGACGGTTGGTAGAAGGTACCGATGAGGTTCTTGACCAGGAAGCCGCGCGGGTCGCGGAAGTTAACGCCTACCTTACCCCCCACCGAACTATCAACCTGCGCGATCAGACTGGTTGGTACCTGCAGGAACGGAACGCCACGGGCGTAGGTCGCGGCCACGAAACCGGCTAGATCGCCTACGACGCCGCCGCCCAGCGCGACAACGAGCGTGTTGCGATCGGCGTTTGCCAGGCTTAGCGCGGCATACAGCTTCTGCACGTGTTCCAACGACTTGCTCTGCTCACCGGGGGGAACAACATGCAGCTGCGTGCTCCAACCGGCTGCGGCAAACGAGTCGACGACCGCCTCCCCGAACGCGCTGCCCGTATTCTCGTCGGCCACAACCGCGCACAGCCACCCGTGCGGGACGGCGTGACGCGCATACGGCCCTAACCGATCCAGCCACCCCGAGCTGATCCAGATCGGATAGCTGCGCTCGGCGAGTTCGACGCGAACGATGTGCTCCTTGGTTGGCCCAGAGTCAGTCATCGTGGTCGTCTTTGGTCTTGAGCCGTTGGTCCGAGGCTCGTTGAACGTTGCGATCGGGGCCGGGCTTCGACGTCCGGAGGTGCCTTCGCGCAGCCGATCCGCGAGCTGTCGTCGCCCACGCCATCTGAAGCGTAGACCGGTGCCGAATGGTTGTCCAGCCAGCAGCCGGGGCGGCGGCAATGTCAAACCCGGTGCGCGGACGGTGCGCCAGCCGGCTCCAGGCCAACCATGCGACCAACACCGGCGACATGGTCCGACCCGGCTTTCCCAGTGCCCCACGTCGGCCGACCCGATGGCGTACGCTTGCGGCTCGTCTTGACACGGAGCGCTCAACCAGCAGAATCACCAGTCACTTTGGCCGGAACAGGAGGGCTACACCATGAGACGGGAGGCACTTCTGAGCATTTGCCTGGTAACGACGCTGGCATCTCTACTTGCCGGTTGCCGCGCGACACCTACAGCCCACGTTCTGCGTCCCGATGCGCCAGACCTGGTCGGGACCACCCGAGCCGGTGCCGAGACCTACCGCCCGCTGATTGAGGAGGCCGTCCGCAAGCTGCTTGCCCGGCAGCGTCCGTCGGTACGCACCGCGGGCACAGAGACACGACCGCTGCGGGTCTGCTTCGTCGGGGTTGAGAACCGAAGCGCAGAGGAACTGGGCGATTTCAAGGAGCAGATCTACGAAATGATCGACACGTTGCTGGAGAACTCCGCCAGCTACCGGTCCGTTAGCCGACGCTACCTGCAGGCAGCCTTGCGCGAAACGGGCCTGCGGCCCGATCAGCTGTTTCTGCCGGCTAACATGCGTCTGGTGGCTGCCGCACTGGAGCGCCAGGGGCAGCCGGTCGATTGCCTGCTGTTCGCGAAACTCACCTCCGGAACCACCCGGGCCGATCGCACCACCCAGCGAGACTACCTGCTGACGCTGGAGCTGGTCAACGTTCGGACCGGCGATTACGACAAAGAATCCGCTTTGCTTCGCAAGCACTACCGCCGGTAGGTCGCCCGGTCATGAGCCACATTGCAGAGCGGTTTCGTGCGGCGGTCAGTTTGCTGGTGCTCGGCCTGTTGCCTGGTTGCGCCACGCACACGGAGCGTATTGCTGATGCCCGCCGCACGTTCTACCAGGGGGACGCCGCGACCGCAGCGCGATTGCTTGAAGCGCAGGCCCGCGAAGAGAGCCACGATGCGGACGTCATCAAGCTGGACCTGGCCCTGGTGCAGCTCTTTGACGGGAAACCCCAGCTGGCCGAGGCGATCCTGCGCGAGGTACGTGACCGGATGGACTACTTCGAGCAGCTGGACGTGCGCGAGCAGCTCGCGGCGCTGGTCGCCGACGATCGCAGGACCGCCTACCCGGGCGAGGACTACGAGAAAGTGCTGCTTCGGCTAATGCTTGCTTTCAGCGACCTGATGCACGATGGCGACGACGCCCTCGCATACGCCTTTCAGACAATCGAAAAGCAGCAGCAGATTATCCAGGCGGGTGTGCCCGGCGTGGCGGACAACCCAAAAGAGGAGCGCTATCGGCAGGTGGCCGCGGCTGCGTACCTGTACGCGCTGTTGCGCGAGGCGACGTACACGGACTACGACGACGCCGTTCGGTGGTACAAGCGCGTTGCCCAGTGGGCGCCACAGTATCGTGCCGTGAAACGGGACATCGAGCGGGCCGCCCAGGGGGGGTACGCCCGGCCGGGCCACGGAGTGGTTTACGTGTTCGCTTTCGTGGACCGCGGTCCGTACAAAGTGGAAACGGAACACGTTCCGGGCACGGCAGCGATCGGAATTGCGTCGGCGTTGATCACCGTCGCCGGGCCGTACACACTGCCACCTCAGGTGGCACCGGTGAAGATCCCGGCCGTCGTTGCCCCGCCGACCAAAGTGGCCGAGGTACTTGTCCAAGCCGGAGGCCGAGTGGTCGGCCGCACGGAGACGCTGACGGATGTTGCGGCTATGGCTGTCGAGCAGTTCGAGGCCGTCAGACCGTACGTGGTGGCGAAAGCGTTGGTCCGGCGGGCACTGAAGCAGGGTGCGGTCTATGCGGTGAAGGACGCATTGGACGTGCGCGATCCGCTGGTGCAAGTCGCGTTAGACGTCGTGGGGGTGGCTTGGCAGGCAACCGAACGGGCCGATACCCGCTGCTGGAGTCTGCTGCCCGGCCGGATTCAGGCTACGCGCCTGGAGCTTCCCACGGGAACACACGCGCTGACGCTGCAGGCGCGTGGCGTGGACGGTCGGACCGGCCCTCCGGTGGACGTGACCGTGCCCGTTGAGTCGTCGCGGACCACCTTCATCCTGGCGTACTTTCCAACGCTCCGACCCACCGGCCGCGTGCTGGTCAGCGAGCCACGATAGCACGCAGAGCACTTCTGTCGGCCACGCTCGAGGCGTGTTGGCAACCCTGGCGACCGGACCCTGCGTCGACCGTCACGGGCAGCCGGACGAGCATGGGACGGGCTGGTTGAGCGTTTCGTGCGGATTCGTCCAGAAACCCGGCGCCTGACAGACGTCCACAGCAACGAGTAGCGGACCTGGCAGTGCGTCTCACACGGCCGACCTGCCGCCGAGCCCCTCCACGAGCTTCGCTGAGCGCGTTCCCTTTTGGGCCGGGCGCTCCAGACGGGAGGCACCAGGCCCGGGCAGAGCAGCTGGCGGGCGCCGCACGCTCCAGCGTAGCCACGGCCTCGGTGCGCTGTCGGGGCTGGTGGGTTCCGGCGGGGTTCAGAGCGCCGACGGCCTCGTGCGTGGGCTACGCGACGATTGGGCCAGGAGTCAGATGGTAGATCTCTTCAAAGCTGTACAGTTCCAGCACGTAGTCCACGGTGGGAGGGCTGGGCGGTTGTGGCTCGCCTTTCGGATCGGCCTCTCGTGGGATGCCCGCTACGTCGTAGCCGGGTCCACCGCGCAGTACGAAGCGCGCTCCCGGGGCACTCTCGGGCGAGAACATGGTGACCGTGTCATTGTGGCGGCCGGTGCGCACGACAAACTGAGCGCCGGGCAGCGTGGTCAAGCCGACAGTAGGTGTCATTCCCGGCTCCAGCTCCTCTGTGTCGCTCGAGCGCGGGCCACCCAGCGCCACGGTATCCCGACCGTTGCCCGTCCAGACCCCGACTCTGCGGAACAGTACCCCGCCGAGAAGCTCTACCTCATCGGCCTGGCCGCCCGTGTAGACGCGAAGCAGGTGCCCGGTGCTATCTTCGACGCGAACCTCATCGCGTCCCGAGCCCGTGCGGATGGCCACCAGGTCGGAGCTGGTTCCGGTGACGGACACGCTGTCGTTGCCGCGCCCGGTTGCGATGGCCAGACTGTTGATGCCCGGCTCCAGGGTGACGCCGTCGATCTCGATGTGGTCATGGCCGCGGCCCGTGACCACGACCAGATGACGAACGCCTACGAATGATGCCTCTGCCTGGCCATTGATAGTGGTCGAGTCAAGACCACGGACGATGACCGCGTCATCCACCTCGGTGATCTGGATCCCGTTGGCTGCGCGGTCGCCTCGCACCAACAGAACGCCGCGCTCCATTTCGGCGATCACGTTGCCGGTGAAAACTCCGGATAACAGACAACGGGGTTCAAGTTCTTCGATACGCATGCGGAACCTCCCGAAACGTTGCGCCTTCCATTTGGCGATGGGTTCCCCAGGCAGCAGCACGTGCTTGTGCGCGGGACTGGCCCCATCGTCCACTGGCCAGACTGCGGTCGCCGCCCCACCTGTGCAAGAGGGGCTAGCGGTTCAACTAATTCCTTAGTACACTGCGCCGCGCCCCGTTGTCAAGACTAGTTGCGCTCCGTGGCGGATTGTGCCCGTGCGGCTGGGACGCCCGCGTGGGGAGGTGTTGGGCGTTGCGTTGAACGGCTCCGTGTCCGCTTTCCGCGTGATCTGTCCGGGGGCGCGTGCGGAAGGAGGGAATCAGGCCCCGTGCAACACGGCTGCGACAGATGCTTGTTCTAGGGGCTGTTCCCTGAAGAGGCTGCCGAACACTGGACGTTAGCATCGCCGGCAGCGACACCGAGCAGCTGTTCCAGTGCGGGGCGCAGCTCGGGGAAGCGAAACCGATAGCCGAGTTGCAGCAGCCGCGCCGGCAGGACCCTCTGCCCGGTGCAAAGCATGTCGGCGACCTCTCCGAGAGCGAGCCGCAGCGCGAAGCGAGGCGCTCGCAAGAACGTGGGCCGGCCCAGCAACTCCCCGATTGTCCGTACCAGGTCGCGGTTGCGCACCGGCTGCGGTGCAGTCCCGTTGATCGGTCCGTGGCATGCCTGGTGGGTCAGCGCGAAGCGAAAGACCCCCACGATATCTGCGATGTGAATCCATGAGACCCATTGCTGTCCGCTGCCCACCGGGCCGCCGACAAAGAACCGGATC
Organism: Planctomycetota bacterium; assembly: GCA_026991575.1. Lineage (GTDB taxonomy): Bacteria > Planctomycetota > Planctomycetia > JALXBF01 > JALXBF01 > JALXBF01. Next base: position 26,309 of record JALXBF010000181.1, read on the forward strand.
GGGCGGAGCATGGTCGGCAGTGCGCCGCCGTCTGGGGCGAGCACCACGCCGGTTCGTATAACGACCAGGCGGACGCCCGCATCGGCCACCGGGGAGGCCGCTGCTTCCCACTCGACGCAAGTCCGGGCGAGGAAGTCGTTTCCCGGGCCGGCCTCTTCGGTGAGTTCTTCATCGCCGCGGTCGCCGTAGTAACCGATCGCGGATCCCTGGACGAACACCAGCGGCCGCTCTCCAGCCCGCTCGACGGCCTCGGCCAGACGTCGGGTGGTTTCGACCCGGCTGCGGCGGATCTCCGCCTTGTACTCTTCACTCCAGCGCCGCTCGAAGATATTCGCACCGGCCAGGTTTACGATGGCATCCACCCCGGCGCAGCGCTCTTGCCATGGGCCGGCCTGGGTGGGATCCCCTTCAATGAGTTCCAGCCGCTCATGACGACCCAGCCGGTGCTCTGCCCGAGCCCGATCGCGCGTGAGCACAAAGCAGCGGGCTCCGTCTTCCAGGAGTGCTCGCACTAGGTGATGTCCGATAAGACCGGTTGCGCCGGCCAAGAACACACGCACGATACCACCTCCCGCTCTGCCCGGTCCTACCGCTGCTGCCTCCTACCAGCCGTTACCGGCAAGTCGTGCGATTCGGGTAACGGGATACCAAAAATCCGACACGGACTCTCCACCAGGATCTGCCACGCAAGACGAACGGCTCGCTCGGCCGTCCAGCCTCTACCGATGACGAACTGCTCGGCCAGCACCTCAGCCAACACTCGGCGATACATGGCGAACTTCGGAAGCACGAATTCCAGCCGGTAGGCATCCGAGTAGTAGCCGATCTGCTTCACGGCAGGGACCGCCGTTAGTCGGGCCGACAGGTCAATGCGAATGTAAGGGGGGACATTGGCGTACCACCAGTGCCCGTGTGCCACGACGTTGGGAAAGATCCACGCGAACGCCATCAACTCCGGATTGAGCGAATGCGATAGTACCGAGATCGGGAAGGTTACGTTGGGGAACGCATTGAACAGTTCGGCGTACTGATACAGGCTCCAACGGCTATCCAGCAGGTCTTGACCTTGATAGACTCCTTCGCGGTACACGTTGCGGTAGACGCCGATCATCAGGTCGAAGGGCAGGCGGAAGTCGTCGCAGAGCCGGGCAAGCGTCCAGAACACGAACCGACTGACCTGTTCCCGGTCAGCCGGCAGCGGATGGCGCGTGCGAAGCAGCCGGTCCAGCGCAGGAGCCACCTCGCCGCCTGTCACCGGCGCCGGGTGGAACCGTGGGGGAAGCGAGATTGCACAGGCGCGCGCGCCGCGTTCGACAAAGTGCTCGAACAGCGCCCCCAGCGCACGCTCCAACGACGCCGCGTCTGTGACCTCGACGTTCGTCGCTTCCGCCAACCGCTCGCGAACGCTCAGCTCCGCCAGCCGGAAGACCAGTTCATCCGTGCGCAGGCAGGGCACGTAGAACGCGGTGTCGAATCCATCGAGCGGATCATCGAAGTCGTTCGTCAGGAACACGCACACCAGGCGGCTGCGTCGGATGACCGTCTCTGTCCAGTCAGCCCGCTGGAAAGCACGGTCACAGGCCTGCCAGACAGCATCGATGTTTTCCGGTCCGATCCGCTCGCACTCGAACCCGACCAATTCCCGTACGATGAATTCCAGCCAGGTGTACTGCACGGTGTTTTCCAGAGCCGGCAGGTACTCGGCCAGCGCGCGAACACGCAGCTGCGGCTCCACGTCGGCGGCCAAGAGCCTTTTGTCCAGGCCAGCCGAGTGGGCAAGCTCCGTGTAGTAGTGATAGCCGAGGATGTCGTCTAGGGAGCGTGCCACGGGCTGCAGCGGCTGAATGTGCGTGTGCGGATCGACCAGCGGAAATTCCTCAAGCGCCTGATAGAGTTCCTCGACTAAGCGAAGCTCCATGAACAGGCCTCCCGCTGACGGACAACTCGACCGTGCTCGCCGTGCCCGGCTGGCTGTAATCATACTCGCAGTCCTGGCTGCCGCCGTAGGGGGGCTGATCTGGTACGGTTGGCAACCGGCCTACCGGAGCACGGGTCGGTTTGCCGGTTCTGAGCGGTGTGCCGCGTGTCACGCGGACCAGTTCGACCGCTGGCGCCGCTCACACCACGGTTTGGCCGAGCGGCCGGTGCAGGCAGAGGCGGACCGGCGTGCCTTCGAGCCGGCGCGGCAGATCGAACACGGGTCGGTGAAATCCGAAGTCCGCTTGGACAAGACCGAAGACGCCCTACGGTTTGTCATTCGGACGCTCGGTGACGACGGCCAGTATCGGGAATACACGGCGGAGCGAGTGATCGGGACCGATCCGTTGCGCCAGTTCCTGGTGCGGTTCGCACGAGGCCGCTGGCAGGTTACCGCACTGGCTTACGACCCGAATGCTGACGAGTGGTTCGATGTCTTCGGGGACGAGGACCGCAAGCCGCATGAGTGGGGGTTCTGGGCCAACCGCGGCATGACCTGGAACACGATGTGTGCCACGTGCCACGTGACCGACTTCGTCAAGCGGTACGATCCGCAGCGCGACGAGTATCGGTCAACCTGGCAGGAGCTTGCCGTGGGGTGTGAAGCGTGCCACGGCCTGGCGGCGGATCATGCGGAATGGCAGGAGCGTTATGGTCCGGCGCGCGACGACCCGACGCTGCCGCGGCTGAGCAAGAAGCAATGGGTTGACACATGCGGTGCCTGTCACGCGCGGCGTTCGGCCCTTGTGGAACCGTTTCGTCCCGGCGTGCCCTTCCTGGATCAGTTCTTGCCGGTTCTGCCCGATCTGTCCGAGACCTACTATCCGGACGGCCAGGTGCGCGAGGAGAACTACGAGTACACCTCGTTTCTGCTTAGCCGCATGTACCACGAGGGCGTCTACTGCATGGACTGCCATGACGCCCACGACGGCAGCTTGTTGCGCGAGGGGAACAACCTGTGTCTGAAATGCCACGCCGGCAAGATCGATCCGGTGCAGCACAGCCGGCACAGGCTCGACGGACCGGGCGGTCGATGCGTCAACTGCCACATGCCGATCACGGTCTACATGCAACGGGATCCGCGGCGTGACCATGGGTTCACGATTCCGGACCCGAAGCTGACCATCGAGTACGGCATCCCGAACGCATGCAATCGGTGTCACGAGGACAAGACTCCTGAGTGGGCGTTGGAGGTGGTCGAACAGTGGTATGGGGAGCGTATGGACCGGATCACGCGGCGCCGCGCCGTAGCGGTGGCCCGAGCCCGCCGGGGGGAGCTCGCCGTCATCCCGGAATTACTCGAGCTTCTGGAGGAAGACCCGTACCCGGAGTGGCGCGCCGTGTTTGCGCTCTGCTTGCGACCGTGGCGAACCCAGCCGCAGGTAGCGGCCGCGTTGCTCAAGGCTGCGCAAAGCGAACATCCGATGCTCCAATGGGCAGCAGCCCGCGCGCTCGATCCGGAACGGGAACCGCCGCCGGACCTGTCGGTGCTACTGGATCATCCCAGGCGGGCGGTCCGAGTCCAAGCGGCGTGGGCTATGAGGAAGGTACTGAAGGAGGACGCGCCGGTCATGCGTGAACTCCGGCAGTTCCTGGAACTGCAGCTGGACCAGCCTACCGGCCGCATGATGCAGGGCATTTACGCAAAGGACCGCGGCCGACTTGATGAGGCCGAACGGTGGTTCCGCAAGGCGTTGGCGCTTGAGCCGTACAGTCCGGTGCCGTGGGAGGCGATTGCGGTCATGTACAGCGAAGCGGGCAACGTTGAACGGGCGCTTGAGGTGCTGGACGAAGCGTGTGAGGCGTTGCCCCAGCAAGCCCGCCTCCACTACCTGCGGGGACTGGCCCTGGCGGAGGCGGGGCGGCTACCGGCTGCGACTGCCGCACTACAAGAGGCGGTAAGACTTGATGCCGGCCTTGCCCGCGCCTGGTACAACCTGGCTCTCGCGCGGCATCGCCTTGGTCAGCAGAACCTGGCCTTGCGCGCGCTGCGCACCGCTCTGGACCTTGAACCGGACAACAGTGACTTTGCCTTCGCCCTGGCGACCATCTACCGCGATATCGGCAGGCGCGATCAGGCGATACGATGGGCCCGGCGGACGCTGACGCTGAACCCGCTGCATCGCGGTGCAGCTGCGCTGCTGGAGCAGTTGGGGCAGCGTCCGGACGGTGGCGAGCGTACCCGTTGAAGGAGATAGCCATGGCAGTACAGCACATCGTGCTCTTCAAGTTTAAGCCCGGCACGGTCGAGTCGAAGATCCGCGAGCTGTTCGACGAGCTGGCCGGGCTGCAGCAGAAGATCCCCGGAATCCTCTACTTTGCCGGGGGACCGTACTCCAGCCCCGAAGGGCTGAACCGGGGCTACACGCATGGGTTTATCATGACGTTCGAATCACCTGAGGCACGCGACGCTTACCTGCCGCACCCAGAGCACGAGCGGGTCAAGGAGATGATCCTGCCCCACGTCGAGGATGTGATTGCCTTTGACTTTGAGGTTCCCCGGTAGCCTTAGTGCCGCACGCTGTCCTTACGCCGGCTTGTCACCGACAGCGCTGCCGATCACCGCGATCGGGCGAGAGTTCGGTTCGGCCGATCGTCCGTGGTCGGCTGTCGTCGTGTGATTGCCGTGAGCATGCCCACTGAAGTCATCGGGTGACGGAGGGCCGATTCGGTGGAGTGAGGGCGATTGGCGGAGCAGGAGAGCCTGGCCGAGAACGGTCGAACCGCGGGGGGGCGCGCGGGGTGGGACTCGCCGGGCATCGGTGCGGTGCGCACTTCGCGGCGTTGGAGTCCGGAGTTCTGCCGTTGGTGGCTCAGACGCCCATGTTGTTACGTTACTTCCGGCGCTGGAGCGGCGAAAAGGGATGCGAGAGCCAGCCGAGCACGGCGCGCTCCGGTCAATTAGCTTGCCAGGCGCTTCAGACGCTCTCCCGTTCCCGGTTCGCTGGCCCCGCACTGGTGGCACCGGCTTAGGCCCGGATCGTCGAGCGCCGGCTACGCTGCCAGCTTGCCGCTACGCTTCAGCGCCCGCGATCCTGACCGGGGGCTGAAGCGTGGCCGGGCGAGCGGCTTGAGCTTACACCACGATGTTCACAATACGGCCCGGTACCGCGATCACCTTGCGAGGCGTTCTGTCCCCGAGGAGCTGTTGGATCCGCTCGTGAGCCAGTGCTTGCTGCTTCAGCGTCTCGGCGTCTGCGTCCGGTGCCACTTCGATCGTGGCACGCACCTTACCGTTTACCTGCACGGGGATTCGCACCTGCTCCTGACGGATCCAACGCTCCTCATAGCTTGGCCACGGCTCATACGCCAGCGTTCCGTCATGGCCCAACAGCTGCCAGAGCTCCTCGGCGATGTGCGGTGCCAGCGGAGCAAGCAGCAGCACGAACTTTTCCATCGCTTCTTTGGGACGCACCTTCTGGTTCAGGAAGAAGTTGACGAATTCCATCAAGCGGCTAATCGCCGTGTTGAACCGCAATCGTTCGATGTCTTCCGTGACCGCCTTGATGGTGCGGTGCAACACTCGTTGCTGCTCTTCGCTGAGCGTCACCTCCTGCACGCACGGGTTCAGTCGAAGTTCCGCTGCGTCCTCGTCCACGATCATCCGCCACACCCGGTGGAGGAAGCGGTAGACGCCCTGGATGCCTTCCATGCTCCACGGCTTGGTCACCTCCAGCGGGCCCATGAACATCTCGTATAGTCGCGTGCAATCCGCGCCGTATTGATCGAGGGGGATGTCGACGGGGATGACGTTGCCGCGCGATTTCGACATCTTCTCCGGTTCGCCGCGCAGTTCTTCGCCGGTCTCGGCGTGGTACGCCTTGCCCTCAACGAACTTGATCTTCGCATACGGTACGATTCGTCCTTCAGCGGTACGGTACGTGGTGGACAGGATCATCCCCTGGTTAACCAATCTCTGGAATGGCTCCATGGTGCTGACGTACCCGCGATCGAAGAGCACCTTATGCCAGAAGCGGGCGTAGAGCAGGTGGAGGACGGCGTGTTCGGCGCCACCAACGTACAGGTCCACCGGCATCCAGTACTTTTCCTTTTCCGGATCCCACGCGCGGTCGTTGTTCTTCGGGTCGCAGAACCGCAGATAGTACCAGCACGAACCGGCCCATTGGGGCATCGTGTTGGTTTCCCGCTTGTACCGTTTGCCGTCGCGTATGACCCATTTCCAGTCTTCGGCCTTCTCCAGTGGGGGTTCAGGGCGGCCGGTCGGTTTGAAGTCCTCCAGATCGGGCAGTGTCACGGGTAGCTCTTCTTCCGGCACCGGTACCACGAGTCCGGTCGGATTGCCGGCTTCGTCGACCTCGTGCAGGATCGGGAACGGTTCGCCCCAGTATCGCTGGCGGCTAAACAGCCAGTCGCGCAGCTTGTATTTCACGGCCTTTTTGCCGATACCGACGGAGGCAAGCCAGTCAGTGATCTTCTGTTTTGCTTCGGGGGTGGGCAGGCCGGTGATCGAGCAGTCCCAGCCGGACGATGCGATGCTGATTCCGTCGTCGACGAACGCTTCGTCTACGTGCTCGAAGAAGGCGTCGTCGGCGAGCTGCTCGTAAAACGCGGCCGGCTGACTTGCGCTGCCCTCTGGCACGCGCACGTGTTGACTAAGCCAGTCCGACGTCGGCCGGACGACGGGGCGTATGGGCAGGCGGAACCGCTTGGCGAACTGGAAGTCCCGTTCATCGTGAGCCGGTACGGCCATGATGGCGCCGGTGCCGTAGGTGACCAGCACGTAATCGGCGATCCAGACGGGGATCCGTTCCCCGTTGACCGGGTTGATGGCGTAGGCTCCGGTGAACACCCCTGTCTTCTCGCCGACCCCCGCGATCCGCTCCTCTTCGCTCATGCGACGCACCCGCTCCTGGTACGCGGCCACGGCTTCGCGCGGCGTTACAGCCGGCGGTGATCCTTTCCACGCTTCCGGTGTTCCCTCCGGCCATTGGTCCGGCACGATGCATCGGTCGCTGTCCAGTGTGACGAGCGGGTGCTCGGGGGCAAGCACCATGTAGGTGGCTCCGAAGAGGGTGTCGGGACGGGTGGTGTAGATCCGGATCACTGTTTCGTCCGGCTGTTCCGGATACCCTTCCACGCGGCGTCGGGCGATCCATTGCTTGAGGCTGTCGAGGTCAGAGGCAGCGCGGCCGGCGATCGGGAAGTCGACTTCGGCGCCTTCGCTACGGCCGATCCAGTTCCGCTGCATTTCCTTGATGGAGTCGGGCCAGTCGAGCAGGTCGAGGTCTTCGAGCAGCCGGTCGGCGTAGGCGGTAATACGCAGCATCCACTGCCTGAGCGGGATGCGTTCCACCGGGTGCCCCCCTCGCTCGGATCGGCCACCGATGACCTCTTCGTCAGCCAGCACGGTCCCAAGGGCGGGGCACCAGTTCACGGGCGCTTCGGCTTGGTAGGCCAGGCGGAAGCGGTCCTGGTACCGGCGCACTGCCTCCTCACCTTGCTGACGCACCGAGTCGGGGATCGGAAGCTCGGCGATCGGGCGGCCCTTGCCCCGGCGCCTACGCCCATTGGGATCCACCCACTCGTAGTCCGGGTCATACCAAGTGTCGAAGATGACCAGAAAGATCCACTGTGTCCAGCGGTAGTAGTCCGGGTCCGTGGTCGCGAATTCGCGGTCCCAGTCGTAGCTGAAACCGAATCGCTTGATCTGACGACGAATGTTCTCGATGTTACGCTCGGTCGTGACGCGTGGGTGAGTTCCGGTCTGGATGGCGTACTGTTCGGCGGGCAGACCGAAGGCGTCGTAGCCCATCGGATGGAGTACGTTCCACCCGCGCATGCGCATGTAGCGCGAGTAGATATCGGTGGCGGTGTAGCCCTCCGGGTGGCCCACGTGCAGCCCCTCACCGGACGGGTACGGGAACATGTCCAGCACGTACAGCTTCTTCCTGTGCGGATCCTCAGTAGCGCGAAATGTCTTGTGCTCTTCCCAGTACTGCTGCCACTTCCGTTCGATGCGTTGTGGGTCGTATCTCGGCATGCACGCTCCTCCGACACGCCCGGCTGCGGACCGCGCGAAACATACATTCTAGATCTGCCGCCGCGCCTGAACCTGTTTTCGATTACAATTCTTTGGGTCCGCGGTTGGTCTTGGCGGCGAGGGCATGGTGCAGCCAGAGAGGTGGCCGATGGTTTGGTGGGTGGCACTGGTTCTTGGTGCGTTCTTGCTGGGCTGCCTGCTGCTTTGGCGGCCCCTAAGTGGCTTCTTCCAGGACGTCCGTGCGGAAAAGGCAAAGGAGCTGTTTGCTCTGGAGCGGGAGCGGCTGGAGGCGAAGTTCGGCGACGTAGCAGCCGCGTCGGGCCGACCGCGGGGGCTGCGTTGGAAGCACATCGAATGGGATGACGGGGTAGTTTTCCTGCGTGGCAAGGCCAATGGCGAGCTGGTTGCCTTGGTAGGGATCACGATCTTTTTTGAGCCGATCGAGGGGGAGGCGCTGGAGCGCAATCCCAATGCCCGCGTGCCACGCGACGCGACAGCCGTGTTCCAGTTCACCAACCAGCACTGGGTGGCCACAGGACGCGTGCTGTTCAACATGGATCCGGCGCTCGCCGTTCGGCACTATGAGTCGAAGTATGAAGTGTTGACGATTGTCCAAGGCGGCAAGCAGCAGCACGCCGATAATGCGTAGACGGCGGCGAATAGTCGTCTGAATGGGCAGCCGATGATGGCCGGCTGCACAGCGACGAGCTTGGGCGGCCTGGTCCCCTGAGAGGGTTCCATGACGCCGTTAGAACCGCAAGATGCTGTTGCCGGCGAGTCACAGGCGGCTCGCGAGCAAGGAGGAGCCGTTGAAGAGCTGTGTGGCTACTGTGGCGAACCGCTGGTGCCCGCTGCGAATTTCTGCCACCGCTGTGGCGCCCAGGTGCTCCGAGACGGGACACGTCCGCTCCAGCCGCCACCTCCCGCCGCGCCGCTGCGGTCAACTGCAGCCGAGCCGGTTTTAGGCGATGGCGAGCTGCTCTGGCAGGCGCGGCCCAGCACGCGGGCAATTGCCGAACCGGTCGTGCTGTTGGCCGTAATCGCAGGTCTTGCTGCCGTGCCGATCAGTTTCCTGGAGCCTGCCCAGCGCGCGTGGGCTACACTCTACTTGGCAGGGTTTCTGGTCCTGGTGGGGCTCCTGCGCATTCCGCCACGCTGGTACATCTGCGCCACTCATTCCTACCGCCTCACGACGAGAGCACTCTGGGTGCGCACCGGCTTAGTGCGGGAGGTGAAAGATCGATACGCGTTGCGCGAGTTTGTGAGCCTGTCGGTCAGCCGGTCGTTCTTGGACCGGGTCTTTGGGATCGGGTCCATCGAGCTACATTTCGTCCGTCCCGGAATGGCGCCTGTCGTCCTCTACTACGTGGCGGATCCCGATCGCGTGGCTGAGCTGCTGGACCAGGCGATTTCGGCGGCAGCAGCCGAACGGCGCACGGTCGTACACGAGTCGGCCAACGCCTAGTGCGCGATGCTCACTGACCGTACACAGCTTCGACCACTTTCCGACCGCCAGCGACCCGCAACAGCACGACAATCGACTTCTTAGGCCCCTCGTAGTGCCAGACCTCCAGCACGCCCGTTGCCGTGCCGATCCGTGCCAGCTTACTTGGTGTGCCCCCCATGACGACCCTGACTTCCTCGGCCGTATCGCCTACTCGGGGCGTGCTGCGCTGTGGCACCGGATGGGGCGTCTGGCTCTCGGTCACCGGTCGCCCTTGGGGGTCATACCACACGCCCCGCCGCAACCGGTAGCCCAGTTCGCGGAGCCGCCGACTTGCTTCCGGATGCGTCGGCTCGTGCCGGACGATGTCCACCAGCAGGGGAATGGCCGCATCGCGGTCTCTAAGGAGATCCTGGTAGTCGCGTGCCAGAGCGAGCCGGCCAGCGAGGTCGTCTGCCGGCAGCAACGCTTCACGCCGCTTCAGCCACGCGCGCAGGAAGTCACGGGCTCGTTCGGCGTCGCGTTTCTTGATCAGCTCATAAAGCTGCAGCACGTCCGTGCGAGACAGCTTGTCAAGTCGGTCGCGATGGTAGCCAATCCAATCATCGAATAGCCTGACCGCGATTTGCGGCTCGTCCGGCACCAACCGATCCGCCTCCTCAACCAGTGACAACCACTGCTCCGGCACAAGTTCCCGCCGGCGGGCTTGGAGATAACGGGCCAGTGCACGTCGCATGAGCAGTCGTTCCAGTTCGGCTCGGACCGCCGGTTGCTTCTCGTACAGCTCGTCCGGTTTACCCTGGCGAAAGCTCTCCACCACCTGGCGATTCACCGAGCGAACCGGTTTGCCAGCGTTGGGCAGCCTGCGGCTGATCTGCCCGGTGAGTTGGTGCCAGGTGTCGGCCCGGATTTCCCCCTTCTGATCTAGCCGATTTAGCTCCCACCACAGCACGCGGAACCAGCCGATGCGGCGCTGCTCGTCGGTCAAGTCACTCTCGTACTTCTGCAGTAGCTTTCTCAGCGACGCGGCATCGCCGCGACGCACGGCCGCAAACTCGGCACGTCGAGCTGCCTCGACGGCCTCTCCGGCAAGCTTTCCGAGTTCGGGCACCCGGTAGCGCCGAGCCAGGTCCTCCGCCCAACGGGCCAGCCTGAGCCAGACCGCCGGATCGGCCCCTTGACGCGCAAGCTCTGCCGCCGTCTGGCGGAAGAGGGTTACCGGGTCAGGCGCTCTGGTGACCTCTCTGGTCTCCAGCACCAGGAACCCGTTGCGTTTGTACAGAACCCCTTCGACGAAAAGCCACCGCGGAGCGGGGGGCAGTCGCGTGTCGCCGATCAGCTGAATGCGCACGTCGCACTGGTGCAGCAGCAGCTGCCACTTGGTGATTCGCGCCTTGTATTTGCCGTAGACGCGAACCTTCATGCCGATCAGGTCTGTCCGCCCGTTGAGTTCGTGGGCGGCGAGCGTTCCGTCCAGTAGCCGCAACGGCTTCGTTCCCTGCTGCTGCCACTCTGCTGCCGATGCCCGGCGGGTCAACAGCCCCAGGGTCCATGGCCACGCTGCCGGGAACGGCGGCGCGAACGCGGACTGGTCCACAGTTGGTTCGCTGCGCTCGGTGCCCGTTACGGCAGCATGCTGAGCCCGGACGGCCGCCTCCGTCTGCTCGTCAACAGGCCAAGCCAATGCTTGTAACAGATCCGTCGACGTGATCAGTCGCGCTGCTTCTCCATCTAGCAGGACGGTCAGGCGACCGGCTGCATCAGCACGCACATCCTCGATGGGCGCAATGAGCACGATGCGGTCCGGCACCGCAGCTAGCTTGGCAAGCTCCCCTTGCTCGGTCAGCCGCCAAGTGACGTCACGGCCACGTAGTTTCAGGTTTAGCTCAAAGCTGGATGTTCCGCCGGTCGGCGCCTCAATCAACACCGTCCCGCCGCGATAGACCGAGGCGAACGTCTCCTGCCAGCCGTCACGTCCGTACTCGTCGAAGAGCTGATGGGGTGAGACTGGTAGGAGGCGGTCCGTGGCGAGCACCTCTTCGGTGAGGTGCCGAACGTAGCTGTCAGTGCCGGCGTGCTGGTCGACCCAGCCAAGCGCTTGCTTGACCCGGCGAAACGCGGCAATGGCTGCTCGTAGATCGTGTTCCTGCAGCGCACGCTGGCCGGCGCGATACTGCTCGACAAGCACCCGGCGGAACCTGGCCCGCCGGCTGTTCCAGACCAGGGCAACCAGTGTTGCCAGGATGACCAGGCTCACGGTGAGCACCAGGACACTGCGCCGCTGCCACCACGGGCGGACCGGGGCCGTTGGCAAGATGACGCGACGCTCCTGGGTCAGGGGCACTCCGGCGGTCGAAGCCGCGGCGGCCGGCTCAGCCATGGGCCTGCCGGAGACAGGGGCTGGCGCCGAGGGCGGTGGCGGGGGCGATGACGCCGGTTCGCCCTCGGCGGCACCTGCGGTTGGGGGAGCCCCAGCCGGTGCTTCTACTACGGGATCGGCGAGCTGCTCCGGTGCCGGCGATGGCAAAGTGCTCTCGCCCTGGGCCGCGGCTGCTGTTTCTTCCTCCTCGAGTGGTGCCGGTTCCAGCGGCTGCGGTGGAGGAGGCGGCGTGGGGTAGGGGCTAACAGGGTAGACGAAAAGCGTCAGCTTGCAGGAGGGGCACGTTACGGTCTTGCGGTACCGCTGACGCTCCGTCTCGAACTCTTCGCCGCAGTCGCAGCGCAGCAGTGCCTTCTCCTGCGCGCCGGCCGGCCCCTCCGGCCGCCGCCGCAGGTGCCTCAACAGCGTGTTGCTTTGCTTCAACCACGACCGTAACAGGCTCATGCCGTACAGATTGTAACGGGGCATTAGCATATCATGGAAAGTGTCCTCGGAGTGCGTCATGGCAACGGCTTCCGAGCCGCAGCAGCTGCGGCAGCCGCCGATGCTGCCGTGAGCCGCTTGACAGTTCGGTGGTTTCCGCCCTTCGGACCGGCTAGCCCGCCTGATCGTCGCTGAAAAGAAGCCGCAGCAGACTGGTGCAACAAAGCATGTGGTCCAGGGAGGCTACAAACTTGTTTAGCCGTGTTTCCACCGTTTCACTTGCCGCTTCGTGCGCAGCGCTTCTGCTCGTTGGCCAGCCGGCCTACGCTCAGCTGCCGCCGCAACAGGCGCTACAGGCACTCGAGAGCCGACCGGACTTGAAGGTGACTCTGTTTGCCTCTGAACCGCTAATTACGAACCCGACCTGTATCGACGTCGACGCCTACGGTCGCGTCTGGGTATGCGAGGGCCAGTGGTACCGGAAGGCGGCCAAGGATCCACCGGCAGACCGGATTAAGGTTCTGGAGGACACCGATGGCGATGGCCGTGCAGACAGGGTGACCGTTTTTGCGGAAGGCCTGCTCGTGCCGATTGGGATCTGCGTGGCGGGAGAGAAGGTGTATGTGGCGGAGGCGCCGAACGTGTGGGTCTTCGAGGACAAGGACGGTGATTTGAAGGCAGACGGGCCGCCGAAGGCGTTGCTGACCGGGTTCAACGGTCGAAACCACGACCACGGCGTCCACGGGCTGGTGCTCGGCCCGGATCACAAGCTCTACATGACGGTCGGTGACAAGGGCTTTGACGTTACCGGCCCGGATGGTCGCCGTGTCCGCTACCAGTGGGGCGCGATGCTTCGCTGTGAGCTGGACGGTTCACAGCTGGAGGCGTTCGCCGTTAACTTCCGCAACCCGTATGAGCTGGCGGTCGATTCGTTCGGCAACGTCTGGTGTAGCGACAACGACCGCGATGGCCTGCGGAGCGTGCGTGTGTGCTGGATTCTCGAAGGCGGCAACTACGGCTGGTACGGCCAACCGGTGTTGATCCGCAATCCCGACGGCAGCTACGACCCTCGCTACCACTGGCGGGTTTTCCGGTTCGGGATCGTTCCCTACGTGCTCATCACCGGCTTCGGTTCGCCGTGCGGCATGACGTTTTACGAAGGGACGCTGCTGCCGGCGGATCTGCGCGGCCAACTGCTGCATGCCGACGCGGGCCCCCGGCTGTTGCGGTGCTACCACGTGGCCCGCTACGGCGCGGGGTACAGGGCCACGGCCGAGACCCTCCTCTCTGGAGAGAAGGACGCCTACTTCAGACCCGTGGATGTTTGCGTGGCACCGGACGGCGCAGTTTACGTGGCCGATTGGTACGATCAGGTCGTGGGGGGGCACGCTTACAACAATCCGAACCAGGGACGGATTTATCGGATCGAGCCGGCGGGGACGCGCCGTCGCGACCGGTGGCGGAAGCCACCGTTTCATTCCGTGGATCACGCACTGGAGGCGCTGGGCAGCGCCAATCTCGCAACCCAGTACCTCGCTCGGCAGACGCTAATCGAGGCGGGCCTGGCTGCGCTGGAGCCGCTGACCGTGCTTGCTCGCACCGCGCCAGCTCACGTAGCGGCCCGGGCCCTCTGGGTGCTGGACCGGCTCGGAGCACCGGGACAAGCAAGAGTGCTTCAGTATCTGAAGCATCCCGACCCACGGTTCCGGGCATTGGCCGTCCGCATCCTGCGCCGGCACGGCACGCGCTATGCCGCTGAGCTGTTCCGCCTCGTGGACGATCCCGCGCCAGAGGTGCGTCGTGAGCTACTGCTGGCCGCAGCGCGACTGGACGGCCCGGCCGTGGACAACCACGTGCTGAAACTGGCGCAAAGCTGGGACGGTGCGGACCGTTTCTACCTGGAGGCTATCGGCATTGCCGCCCGGCAGAGCGACCGGCGGCGTGAATTGCTGGTCCGAGAACTTGTCTCCGATAGGCCGCGCTGGGGTGAGCGTGAGGTCATACTGCTGCGGCTTCTGCGCGGCGAAGAGCGAGCGGGCCGCGAGCTGCTGGCCGCGCTAGGCGACGGGCGGATCGCTGCTGAAGCGGAGCCGACCGTAGTGGATGCGTTCGGTCACACGCCGGATCCGAGAGCCGGTCGTGTGCTGGTACGGATCGCAGCCGACCGGCGGCGATCGCCGGAGAGCCGGGCTCGGGCCTTGGCGGCACTGCGCATCGGCCTCGGACAGCACTGGCAGGCGCTGCGCGGCGACCGTTCGCTGGTCGACGCCCTCACCGCCGCTCTGGCCGACGACAACCTCCTGCAGCTTGCGTGCACGATCATCGCGGAGCAACAGCTAACGGAACTGGCAGAGCCGCTAGGCACGCTGGCCACCGACTCAGATCGTCGGACGGAGTTCCGCCTGCTCGCGGTGCAGACGCTCGTCCGATTGGGCCAGCAAGAAGCGGGCGAACGGCTTGCCAGGCTGCTCTACGAGAAGGCGGCAGCAGACGACGATGCTGACCGCTTGCGCCATGAGGCCGCACGGGCGCTGGTGCGGTTGGGCCGCTATCAACTGCTGGCCAAGTTCTTCAACGACGAATCGGTACCGGTTACGGTCCGCAGCAGTATCGTCAAGACAGTCGCGGCCGAACGTGAGGGAGCGCTGTGGTTGCTGCCGCTGGTTCAGGGGCGGAAGCTTGGCGAGCCACTGCGCAAGGCGGCAATCCTTGCTGCCATCGAGCATGCCGACGTTAACGTTCGCGCGCTCTACGGGCCGCTGGCCGAAGGTATCGAGCGGCCCCGATCGCTGGGAGAGGTCGTTCGTCCAGAGCAGATTCTGACGCTTCCAGGCGATCCACAGCGCGGTAAGAAACTGTTCGAGTCCGGTGGCAATGCACCGTGTATCCGTTGCCACATGGTGCGGGGACGCGGGGGGGACATCGGACCGGACCTGTCTCAGATCGGCCGCAAGTATGACAAGGCGGCCATTCTGGACGCGATCCTTTTCCCGAGCAAGGCCATCGCTCCGGAGTTTCGCACCTACCTGGTGCTCACCCGAAGAGGGCGGATCTACGCGGGCTTTATCCGCCAGCGAAGCAAGCAGCGGGTCGTGTTGCACACAGCCGACGGCGAAATCGTGGCCCTGCGAGCAAGCGAGATCGAGGCGATGCGGCCACAGGATGCGTCAATCATGCCTGAGGCAACCATCGGTAGCATGACCGCTCAGGATGCGGCCGACCTTGTGGCCTACCTGGCCAGCCTTAAGGAGGAAACCGTGGTGGTCACGGGCTGGTGGGCGCTTGGACCGTTCGGTTTCCGGGACGACGAAGGCTTCGACCGGGTATACGCTCCGGAACGCCGCCCCGGGGCGGTCGACCTGGATCGCACCTATCGGGGACTGGGCAAGCGGCCGATTCGCTGGCAGCCCATAGGAACGATGCTCTTCAAGGGCTACCGAGGCATCGATCTGGTGCGGCTCTGCCGAACACAGGGGGTTCGGACCAACCGGATCGTGTACTACCTGGCCGTTGGCATCCATTCCGAACGCGATCAGGAGGCCACGCTCCTGCTTGGCAGCGACGACGGCGTGAAGGTTTGGCTCAATGGCACGCTGGTACATGCCAAGCACGCGCACCGGGACGCGGTGTACGGCGAGGACGAGGTGCCGATCCGGTTGCGGCGTGGCATGAACCTGTTGTTCATCAAACTGGAACAACAGCAAGCCGGGGCGGGTCTGATTGCAGCGCTGGCTGTGCGCGCCGGTGTGCAGTTCGTGCCACCCGGGGCTGCTGTCATCCCGACCGGTGAGCAAAGGAGTAACGGCCCGGCCACGTGGAGGTAGCCGTGAACAGTCGGTATCGAGCGGTTCTGATCCTGCTGTGGACTGTCTTCCTGTGCGGTGCGGACTGGCCCCAGTGGCGCGGTCCGAATCGCGACGGCCGTTCGCCAGAGACTGGTCTGGCCGACCGGTGGCCCGAAGGTGGTCCACGTCTGGTGCAGGTGTTGCGCGGTGCAGGAGGCGGTTTTGCCAGCGTTGCCATCGTGGATGATACGCTTTACACCCAGGGCTACTTCGGAGACAACGAGTGCGTCGTCGCCTTCGACCTGGCCACCGGTCGCAAGCGGTGGCAGCGGCCCGTCGGCCGGACAATCCAAGTCGGCTACCCGGGAGCACGCAGTACGCCGACCGTCGATGGTGACCGATTGTATGTGGAGACGGTCGAGGGAGGGATCGCCTGCTTGGATCGGTCCACCGGGCGGGTGATCTGGCGGCGGGACATGGTCCGCGAGTTTGGGGGCTGGCGACCCAACTGGGGGTATGCGGAGTCGCCCTTGGTGGACGGCGATGCTGTTATCGTGACGCCAGGGGGCGCGAGAGCGACCATTGTGAAGTTGAACAAGCATACCGGGCGGGTGATCTGGCAATGCGCGATCCGTTCAAGCAGACAGCAAGGCGGCAGGCGGGGCCTGGGCGGACGCGGCGAACGGGCCGCGTACGCCTCGGTGGTCATCAGCAATGCAGGGGGCCGCAAGCAGTACGTCCAGTTCTTGGATAGCGCCGTCGTTGGCGTGGATGCCGCCACCGGGCGGCTGCTGTGGCGTTACGCAGCCCCAGCCAACCGGACCGCTAACATCGCAACGCCGATCGTGCAGGGCGATTTCGTCTTCGCAACCTCAGCGTATAACACCGGCGGCGGCCTGGTGCGGCTGCGACCGGCCGGGCGACGGCGCGTGATGGCCGAAGAGGTCTACTTCACCCGTCGAATGCAGAACCACCACGGCGGGGTGGTTCTGCATGATGGCTACATCTATGGGTGCAGCGGATCGATCTGGACGTGCATCGAGTTTGCCACAGGTAAGCTGCGCTGGCGCGACCGCGGCATTGGGAAGGGCTCGATCGTCTACGCAGACGGCAAACTCGTGCTCTTCAGCGAGCGCGGACGGGTGGCGTTGGTCGAGGCTTCCCCGGAAGGCTATCGAGAGCTCGGCCGCTTCGAGCTGCCGGAGCGCAGCGAGCACCCGACGTGGCCCCATCCGGTGATCGCCAACGGCCGACTCTACCTGCGCGACTGGAACAACATCTTCGTGTACGCCGTGGCCGAGGCCACCGCAGGCGTGGCGGTCCGGCAACCGTGAGCTGTCGCGGTTGCTTGCGACCGGCTTACCGGCCCATGAGAATCTGATGCGCTTCCTTGACGATACCCAGCGGCACGCTGGCAGCACCGGCCAGCACCTTCACCACCGGGTTCGGCCCGGCGTTCTGGTACTGCTGCATCGGTTCGTAAAGCAGCGGGTGGCGTTCGACGAACGAGGTGCCTGCCGCGACCCGCTGGTATCCGTAGTCGGCCGGCTGCGTTTGCGAGACGGCGGCCGTCGGCGTGGACTGGCAACCGGCGACAAGCAGGACCGTACCACAGGCAGCCAGAGACAGTGTCAACGAGACTTTTCGCATCGCACCTACCTCCGCAGGAGTCGTGGCTGTCCCCGGCTCCGTTGGCCGCCCACTCAACTGTAGCCGGCCGGCGGGGTGAGGCCAGGGGTGGGCAGGCAGCGCCGCGATGAAGACTACCAACACTGAGGCACACGCCGAGGGTGCGGATCCGGTAAGCTAACAAGACTGATCAGGCGGTGTGGGTACACCGGCTGATACTGCGCAGCCTGGATACGCATCGCGAGGAAGCCGGCCATGGTCGCCAGAGACTTACTCCTGATCAGCTCAGCAGCTATCGCTATCGTCGGCACGCTAGCGGCTCATCGGCAGCAGGAGCTCACGCCCGAAGAAGAGGCGTTTGCGCGCATGCTAAGAGACTCCTACTGGCAAGGCCACTGGTACAGAAAGACCGATAAGGGGTTGCAGTATGGCGGCGAAGACGGCTACCACATCTTGCGAGCCGAGCGGGTAGCCCCCGGCCACTGGTCGATCGTGGCGGAGTTCAAGTTGCATGGCAAACCGGTGCGGTTTGCCATCCCGGCTCGCGTGGCCTTCGTCGGTGGCACAGCCGTGGTCTATCTGGACGGGTTGCGTCTGCCCGGCGAGCCGCCGTTTAACTTCCGGGTGGTCTTCCACGAGGGCATGTACAGCGGTGTGTTCACGAGCGAGCCGTTGTCGGGCATCGTGCTGGGAGCAAGGGTGCCGGCGCCGCAGGAGGCAGCCAAAGGTCCCTAGCTCAGCGTCTCTTCCCAGACATCGTAACCGCTCGGCCGCATGCCGACCGCTTCATAGGCCGACCGAGCCCGCCGATTGTGGCCCATGACGTACAGTCGCAGCAGGGGCACACGCTCGCGGACAGCCAGCGTGCGGATGTGCTCATACAGAGCGCGGAAGACCCCCAGCCTTCGAAATGCCGGCTCCACGTACACACTCTGCAGCCACCAGATCCAGCCGTTTCGCCAGTCGCTCCACTCACGCGTGATCAGCGTCTGACCCACCACCCGGCCGTCCACTTCGGCCACAAAGTACTGTCCCTTCGTCGGGTCGCTCAGTACGGCGACGACGCCGGCATGGACCTGGTCGGGGTTCAGGCGGAGCTGTTCGGTTTCCTGGGCGATGGCCATGTTAAACCGTGCGATGACCGGGGCGTCCTTAAGCTGCGCGTTTCGAACACGAATCTTGGTCACCTTCTTCTGTGAGGACTGCATCATCAACGGCTGCCAGAGCTTGTGGCGCGGTACGGGAGCCCGTTAGCCAGGCAGGCCGCAGCAGGGCGATGATTCCAATCGCAGCGTAGACCGCCTGGAATGCCTCCACCGGCAGCCGGAACCGGATCGAGACGATCGTCAGTGTGTGGAACAGACAGACCGCCGCGTACGCGGCCGGCAAAGGCCAAAGACGTCGCCACAGCTGACGGCCACGCCAGAGTCCCAGCAGACTCAGGGCCACGAACAAAGCATGATATGCCCGGTACGCGGGCAGCCGTGTTCGAGGATTGGTCTCGTCGAACAGCAGGAAGTAACGCAGACGCTGCAAGCACAGGCGGACGTAGTGGTCCGGGTGGTGCCGGATGTAGTCCAGCACGGCATGCAACAGGAATTGGCATCGTTCCGGTTCGCTCAGCGTCGCCAGACGCTGCCGCTCGGACGGTGTCAGCACCATGTCGTCAATGTAGCGGGTCTCGTGGCGCGCTTTCCAGAGCGTCTCGGTCAGCTCGCGCAACCCGCCGCGGGCCATTGCCACCAGGTCGTCTGCCTCGGCCCGGGGGATCTTGTCCGTGCCCCATGACCGAGGGTGATTGCCCTGCCAGAACGCATAGCCGAATGTGCTCTTGATCGGAATGAACCTGCCGAAGACCGCGTAGTTCCGCACCAACCAGGGCAACGGCAGGAGGACGGCGACGCTTGCTGCGATTACGATCGCACGCAGACGCACGCCGAGCGGTGTGGCGCGGTTGCATTGGGGGGGACGCCAGCATAAGGCCGTGAGAATGGCGACAAAGAAGACCAGGCCGAGGATGGGATCGGTCAAAAGGGTGAGCCCCCCTAGCAGGCCGAGGAATACGGCTTTCAGAGCGACCGTCCGCGCTACGGGCTGGGGGCCCAGTTCGGTCAGAGACAGCCCCGAGTGAATCAGCAAGGCTGCCTCCAGCGAAAGCAACGTGATCGGCTGCAGATGAGTGACGGCGTAGACCAGCGTGGGATGCAGCGCGGTTGTCCATCCGGCGAGCCAACCTATAACCGGCCGTTCCGGCACCATGCGCCAACAGATTGCCGCAACCAGCAGCGGTAACCAGGCACCCAGAACTGCCTGGATCAGCTGAAGCCACAAAGCTGCCGCAGCGTTCTGAACGCCAAGGGCCAGGTAGGCGATGGCCACGAGCGACGGATAGACCGGAGCCTGACTGGCGGTCGGTCCGAACATCCCGAGGAATTCGATGCTGAAGCCCCGGCCAGTCACGAGGTTCGCAGCAATCTGACCGTACTCGTACCAGACGTTCGGCAGCAGATAGCTGCGCGCGGTTTGGACCACAGCCACCCTGACGATGGCCGCGCCAAGAAACAGCGCGCAGAGCCCGATGAACCGGCTGCGAGCTGGGCCGGCGAGTTCCTCGCTGAGATTGCTGCTTCTCACAAGGACCCCTGGCATGCGATGTCCGCCCGTGGGGTGCGCTGGGTGCGCACGTTTCTGGCCGCCCGCGCCGGGTTCCTTAGGCGGGGAGCGCCGGCGGCGTGCTGTGCCACCAGTTATGCCACCCGGCGCGTACCAATGGCGCTGTGGTCCGTGTGGTACGGTTTCTTCCCGGTATCATCAAGATGCCTTCGCCACGGAGCACCGGGGGGCCGCCTCTGCCGTGACTTCGTGAAATCGAAACGAAAATCCCTTGGCCTCCCCAGCGTGCGCTGAGATCGCGCAGAACTGGTCGCCCCTTGCTCGTGGGCATGCGCGGCGGCCCTCGAGTACGGATGGCGTCGGTACCCGTGGTCGTCGGGATCACGCGGAGCCGGTGCTCGGCGCTATCGAGCGTGCGGCTAGACTTGATGGGTGCTTCATGGCGTAGCCGAAGGAGCGACGATCGAGGGCGGGATGCCGGGGGATGTGATGTGGGCTCTGGTGGGCAAAGAACTTAGGCAACTCAGCCAGCACTGGCTGTGCTTCGCGCTGCGCGTCGTGCCAGCTGCTGTCGTGCTGGCGCATTGTTTCGCGCAGGAGCAACCGGCGACGATTCACGGGTATCAGCGGTTCGTCCGTGAGGTTTACAAAGCAGTGGGGGCCGTCGAGTTCGTTGCCCTGGGGGTCTTGCTCTTCTGGGTCGCCCCGGCTCTAACTCAAGAGCGCGAGCGCGGCACGCTGCCTTTGCTGCTGTTAACAAGCTTTAGTCCAGCAACCATCGCGCTGGCAAAAGCCGCTAGCCGGATGGCTCTGCTGGGCGTGCCCGCGTTGACCATGACCGGCGTGGTCTTCCTGCTGACGTTATTGGGTGGGCTTGAACCGGCTCAGTTCCTCCGGCTCCAGGCGGCATACGTGGTGACGGGGCTGTTCACCGTGTCCTTCGCCGTGGCCATATCGGCGCGGAGCCGAACGACGGTCAGCGCCGTGACGATGTTGGTCGCGTGGTCATTGCTGCTGTGGATGCTCGTGCCGGCAGCGGTTCTCAGCGTTACGGAAGCGTTGATCAGGCAACCGGATTACCAGCTCTACCTGATGCCCCTACACCTGCCCGCATTGGTCAGTATCGTGCTAGACCCTCTGGGATATGCCTCGGTTATATCTGCCGGCACTTGGTGGCTGCTACCGGCTGGATTCGCGCTCCATCTACTGGCGGCCGCCGGCCTGTTGGGGTGTGCGGGGCGCTGGGTGGCCAATCGGGAACTGCTGTGGCGGCCGCCGGAACGGCCTGTCGTTTCAGGGCAACGGTGGTGGACGCGGGCGTACTGGAAGCGGGTCGGACTGCCATTACGACGCTGGCTGCGCGGCCGACTGGCCGCAGTGGCTGACTTGGTCGAGCGGGCGGGCGTCCCCGGCGTGCTGACGCTGCGAGCCGTGGTGGGCAATCCATACGACTCACGGGGCTCACTAGGGATGTTCGTTCTTGCCATCACCGCGCTGCCGATGGGAGCGCTGCTGCTTTCCGAGGCTGAGCCACCCTGGGACCTCGTGGCGCTGGCGCTGATACTTGCGGTTCCCGCATTGCTCGTACTGCCAGCCGCTCCGGGAGT
Source organism: Planctomycetota bacterium (assembly GCA_026991575.1). Classification (GTDB taxonomy): domain Bacteria; phylum Planctomycetota; class Planctomycetia; order JALXBF01; family JALXBF01; genus JALXBF01. The sequence continues at coordinate 48,168 of JALXBF010000181.1, forward strand.
TGCGTGCGCCATGCTGGGCGTCGCCCTCGGGCTACAGCCCCAGGATGTGTTCCACGAGATTACCGAGGATGTGCTGGCGACGGCGGTGGTCGTGGCAGCGCCGGTCTTGTGGGCGACTGCGGCCGCGGGCTTGGTCCGCGACCGGACCAGTGCCATGCTCGAAGTACTCAACGCCACCCCGCTGTCCGCCACGACGCTCACGGCGATACCTGTCGCATGTGCCGCTCGGGCAGCAGTGCCTGTCTTAGCCCTCGTGGCCGGGGCTCTGGCCACCCATCTTGCGGTCGTCCTCCAGCCGGAGCTGTCGGGAGGCGGGCACGAAAGGGCTGATGACGTCTGGTTCACCACTGCGAACCTAGCGATGTGGTGGTTTGAAACGCTGCTGGACCTGATCATGGGGCTGGTGGTAGCCGTGGCTTTCGGCCTGGTAGCGAAGCGAACCGGGGGCGCTGTCTCGATGGTTGCGGGCGCGTACGCGTTGACATGGCTGATGTTGATCGCGGCGGACCAATCTCCGTTTCTTCGGCCGGTTTACGTGTTCCCGAGCGTTGGCCTGGTTTGCCTGGTGGTCGGCAGCTTGCTGCGAAACCGGACATGGCACGTCTGGCTAAGCGGCACGGGGCTGTTGTGGTTCTTGGGGGCCGCACCGGCGCTGGCTGTGGAGTTGATGCCCCGTCTGCACACGCAGTCGCTTGCCTCACCTGCTTGGTGGCGCTGGTGGATGCTGTACCCGCTTAACGTATTTCGCCAGATTGCACCGCTTGGGCAAAGCGCCACGGTCTTGTTCCTGCACGCCGTGGTGGCCTGTATTCTGCTGGCTTGGCTCTGCGCGAATTACGAGGCGTGGACGGGGCGACCAGCCGGCGCCACCGCGCCACGCCCCGCGGGGCACTAAGCTCGGGCACACTGGTACGTTCGCTGGATGAGGGCACGTCTGCTGGCATGTGGGCACAGGAGCGGCGTGCCCAGTGCGCGCGATTGTCGACGAGGACGCGACACGACCCACCGGGCGGATCGTCGCATGCCCGGTACTCTTGTTCACAGCGTCCGACCGACCGTTACCTGGATGGGGCGGCGTGACCCGGGGGCGGGCCAGGGCGCGGGCAGGAGCATCCTGTCTGGGAACGAGCTCTGCTCGGCTGCGCACCGGTGCCATGCACCGGGCGAACGGCAACCGGTCTACACCTGGTCGCAGGCTTGGCACAGCGGCCGAGCAGCTGGTTGGCACGCACTTTCCGGGCCGCTCGTCCCGGGCGACTGCCGTATTGCGCGTGCTAGGGGCGAAAGCAGAGCGGCCCACCGCCCACTTAAGCCCGGCAAATGGTCTGCTTCATCGAATGTCTTCGGCGAAGGCCAGCGGGGTCAGCGCTTGGCCTGTCGCTGCGCGCGTCAGTTCGTTCCATGGCAGCATGCGGCCATGACCGAACACGCGTTCCCTGAGGAACTCGCCAACCTTCGGGTTGCCTGTGTAGATGAACTCAGCAGGGGCACGGTCTGGTGCAAGCGCTCGGACCATCGCGTGGTGGACCTGCGAGGCGAACATCTCGCCCATCATGTAATTGTGGTAGTACGCCGGTGCGGCCACGATGTGAATCTTGCTGGCGTAGTCCGGTTCGTCGCGCCCCTCCGGTGGCGTGATGCCCTGATAGCGTTGCACCATCTGCCACCAGAGTCGGTTCAAGTCCTGATCGGGATTCTTGTACAGCTCCCGCTCAAACCGCAGCATTACCTGACACCACCGAGAGAAGATCAGCATCTGGTAGCGGAGCATGTCGCGGCCGGCCTGTTCGATCTGCTCCGACGTCAGCCCGTCGGGCAACTTGTCACCGACCACGCCTACGCTCTGCATCCAGCTGAGACGCTTTGACAAGCGGCCGAACATCATTGCGATCCCTTCGGTGGCGAGGATATGTGCTTCGGTGCGGAGCAGGTAAGGCAGTCTTCGGGGCACGTACTTGGAGTAGACCGCGTGCCCCAGTTCATGGAGCATCGTCTCCATCCAACGTTCGCTCGGCACAACATTCGCCAGGACGCGGACGTCTCCCTCGCGGTCGATGTCGATACAGAACGCGTGCGGGCTCTTGCCCGGCTTCTCGAACAGGTCGCTACGGTCGAGCACGTCGCGGACGTCCAGCCCGATCCCGGCGAAGAACTCGCGGCAAACCTGAACGATGTTGGTACGACGGTACAGTTCGTCAAAGTCCACGTCGAAGATGTTGGGGGCTTCCTGGAAGAACGGGTCATGGTAGTGCCACGGCCGGAGCTCGTCGGGGCTGATACCGTAGTCCCGCGCCAACCGCTCGTCGATCGCTCGCTTTACGGCCAGGAAGGGCTCGCGGGTGAGTTCATCGAGTTCGTCGAAGAGACGCAAGATCTCGTTCGGCTGCTGTTCGTTGATGACAAGCATCATGTCGTGGAAGTTGTCGAAGCCCAACTTGCGTGCGGCTTGATTACGCAGCTGGATCAGTTCCTTGAGGTCTTTCTCCACCACGCGGCCCACGCGTTTGCTGGCCTCCCACACTCTGCGGCGGTAATCGCTGTCCTTCGACTCACGCAACACCTGGCGCACCTGGTTATCCGTCAGCTTCTTGCCGTCTACTTCCGGGCGAAACACGTTGAACGCACGCTCGACGGCGTTTTCCTTGCGCGTGATCTGCTTCAGTAGCTCCGGATCCAGCTGCTTCGGCAGATAGGTCAGGTACATGACCTGGATCTGGCGGGCAAGCACCGGATTGCGAATGGATCGGCTTTCGACTAGAGATTTCAAGCGCGCGAACACCTCCCGATCAGACAGCGCCAGGTCATACTGGTTCTGGATGCGTTCCTTTTCGCGGTACGCCTCCTCAGTACCGCTGATGTTTGCCTGCCACCAGGCCCTGGCAAGCTGTATCTCGAGGGGCCGGATCTTTTGTTCGTAGAGCCGGACGAGTTCGATGGCTTGCTCGTCGGCCGAGTCGCCCCGCGCTCGCGCTGCCCAAACCAGACTCGCAACCATGATCAGCGTGGCCACTGCGAGTGCTGCCAGCGTTGCCCATTTGGACTCGAGCCACATCACGTCGTCAGCCTCCCACGATGCGTTGGCGTGTTTGGCCTTCGTGCGTCTGGCGGATTGTACCGCAACCGCCTGGCCGCAGCGCCGCCGTGGGGACTAGCCGCCGCCGACGGGCAACGGAACCGCCGGGGGCCGGACCGCGCTCGGGGAACCGGCAGGCGGTCTGAGAGAGCACGCAGCAGAAGTGCCCGGTTCGCGGTGCTTGTTCCCGGGGGGGGCCGCACCCCCGGTGGGCGGGATATGATGGCATCAGGTGCCGGTCGGCGCGCGGTGCATGCCGCTTGCGCCTGGTTCGGCGGGGCCGTTGTCGGAGGGTGTCGCCACGGCGGCCGGTCAGAGCGTGCCGAGGGTGTCAGGCGAAGCGGATCTTCTCACGACCTTCACGCACGTCGGCCGTTGCGTTCCGGGTATCGACCACGAGCCTGGAATGACGCACGATGAAGTGCCAGTCGTAGGCGGAGTGGTCGGTGAGGATGAGGACGCAGTCCTGGGCCCTGAGAAGCTGCTCGGTCAGAGGCACGCTGTCCATCTGGATGTGGTGGTGACGCATGCGCGGTAGGGTCGGGATATGCGGATCGTTGTAGCTGACAATCGCACCTCGCTCCATCAGCATTTCCATGATCGGGAACGATGGGCTCTCGCGCGGGTCATCAACGTCCTTCTTGTACGCCACGCCGAGGACCAGTATCTTGGAGCCTTTCACAGGTTTGGCGTGTTCGTTCAGGTAGTCCGCAACTTTGTTGACCACATACCGGGGCATCGACGTGTTGACTTCACCGGCTAGCTCGATGAATCGAGTGGTGAAGCCGTAGCGACGGGCGATCCAGGTCAGGTAGAAGGGGTCGATCGGGATACAATGGCCCCCCAATCCGGGGCCCGGGTAGAACGGCTGGAACCCGAACGGCTTGGTTGCCGCTGCCCGGATGACCTCCCAGACGTCGATTCCCATCCGCTGGAAGAGCACTTTGAGCTCGTTGACCAGGGCGATGTTCACGGCGCGGTAGGTGTTCTCCAGGATCTTGCATGCTTCGGCTGCTCGTGTACTCGAGACGGGCACGACTTCGACGACCACCGAAGAGTACAGCGCGCAGGCCAACTCGAGGCTCTCGCGGTCGATGCCGCCGACCACCTTGGGAATCGTGCCGGCTGAGTACTTCGGATTGCCCGGATCTTCCCGTTCGGGGCTATACGCCAGGTAGAAGTCGCGCCCGACCTTCAGACCGCTTCGCTCCAGAATTGGCAGCAGCACATCATCGGTCGTACCAGGATAGGTGGTACTTTCCAGAATGACGAGCTGGCCGCGCCGGAGTCGCCTGGAGATTGCCTCAGCGGTGCTTACCACAGCCGAGAGGTCGGGTTCGCGGTACGGGTTCAAGGGCGTGGGCACGCAGATGACGATGACATCTGGTTCGTCGAGTCGCGACAGGTCGGAGGTGGCCTCAAAGCGACCGGACTGGACTAGGTCGCGAATCTGCTCGGACGGAATGTGCCCGATGTAGCTCTTGCCCTGGCGCAGTTGGGCTACCTTGGCGTCGTCGACGTCGAACCCGATCACGCGGTAGCCGCCCTTGGTGAAGAGCCGCACCAGTGGCAGACCGACGTAACCGAGCCCGATGACCGCAACGGTAGCCTTGCGGGATTGGATCAGTTCACGCAACGACATGGACGAGCCCTTCCGGTCTTGGTCAATGCCCCCGAAAGTATTCAGCGATTGCCTCGACCACGTAAGCCTGCTGGCTTTCGGTGAGTTCTGGGTAAACCGGCAGAGCGAGCGATTCTTCCGCGGCCGCCTCTGCGTGCGGGAACTGCCCTTTCTGATATCCGAGGAACGCCAGCGCCTCCTGCAGGTGAAGGGGAACGGGGTAGTAGACCTCCGTGCCGATCCCTCGCTTACGCAGATGCTCGCGTAAAGGATCGCGGTGAACTGCCGGCACACAGATCACATACTGGTTGAAGACGTGCCGGACGTGTGACGGCCCCGGGTCGGGCAAGGCCACGGCATCGAACAGGTTGTGTGCTTCGAACAGCTGATGATAGCGCGCCGCGTTGCGGCGACGCGCCTCGTTCCACTGTTCCAGATACTTGAGCTTTACCGCGAGCACAGCTGCTTGAAGCGCGTCGAGTCGCGAGTTCCAGCCGAGCCAGCGGTGGTAGTAGCGCTGTTCCATGCCATGTACGCGGAGCGCGCGGATTTTGCGGGCCAGTTCCGGGTTGTTCGTGGTCACCGCACCGCCGTCGCCGAAGCCGCCCAGGTTCTTTGACGGGAAGAAACTGAACGCGCCTGTGGCGCCCAGCGATCCAGTCCGTTGGCCGTGCCACTCGGCGCCGATCGCCTGGCACGCATCCTCGATCACGTCCACGCCGTGCCGGGCTGCTGCCTCCAGCAGCGGTCCCATCTCAGCTGGCCGGCCGAAGAGGTGAATGGGCAGGATGGCGCGTGTTCTCGGACCGATCGCGGCGATTGCTTCTTCTACATTGATGTTGAACGTATAGGGGTCGATGTCGACGAAGACGGGCCGTGCCCCCGCGCGCACAATGGATCCGACCGTGGCGAAGAACGTGTAAGGAGTCGTGATCACTTCGGTGCCAGGGCCGGCGTCGCAGGCCACAAGCGACAGCAACAGCGCGTCGGTGCCCGAAGCACAACCGATTGCGTACTCGACCTGGCAGTATGCCGCCAGTTCCCCCTCAAAGCGCTCAACTTCTTCACCGAGGACGAACTGCTGAGACTCAACCACGCGGTCGATCGCGGCGCGGATTTCCTGCGCAATCTTCGCGTACTGCGCCCGCAGATCGAGCAGGGGAACGACCATCTCTGCCATCGGCTAGCCGTCCTGAGAGAAACTCGCAGTTTGGCGCTCAAGCGGCCGGCTCACTGCTGTCGCCGGCGCTTTTCGCCGCAACGGTGGCGACCAGTTCCGGTGATGCCGGTTCAGTATAGCGGCACTTCGGGTAGCCGCTGCAGCCGACGAACAGCCCGCGGGCGGTCTCGCGTAGCATCAGTGGCTGGCCGCATTCAGGGCATTCCTTGCCGATCGGGGTAGCCTTCGCCTTTGGCGTTGTGGCCTTCAGGAACGCCTGCACCTCTTCGCGCAGCTCGTCGGGGATGGGGGCGGTAGAGCGACATTTCGGATAGTTCGCACAGCCTAGGAATGGGCCGCGACGGCTGCGACGGATCTTCATCGGGCTCCCGCATTTGTCGCACTTGACGTCGATCTTGGGCGGTTCGATCGGCCGACCATCGGCATCGACCGGCTTCGTGTTGCGGCACTTCGGGTAGTTTGAGCAGCCCAAGAACTGCCCGCTGCGGCCGGTGCGCAACGTCATCGGCGCGCCACACAGCTCACAGCTGTAACCAGTCTCCTGCTGTGCCGGCACCGGTCTGCCATCCACGCCGACGTTCATCGTGACCTTGCAATCCGGATACCCGCTGCACGCATAAAACGGCCCACGTCGGCCGGAGCGCAATGCGAGCGGCCGACCGCACTCCGGACACGGATGGTCGGTCGTGATGGCTTCTTGGCTGTCGGCGTCACGGCCCAGCGGCCTGCGGTTGCGGCACTCCGGATAATTTGCACATCCCAGGAAGCGGCCATTCTTGGACCAACGGATCACCATCGGCGCCCCACACTGCTCGCACTTCTCGTCCGTCTCCACGCCCCGCACCTTCTCGATCGCCTCCTCGGCCCGTTCCAACGCGGCGTGGAACGGCCCGTAGAAGTCCTCCAGTACCTGCCGCCAGTCGCACTTGGCCTCCTCGATCTGGTCCAGCCGCGATTCCATCTGGCTCGTGAACTTCACGTCCACGATCTCGGGAAAGTGCTTGACCAGAAGATCCGTCACCAACATGCCCAGCTCCGTTGCATGGAACTTCCGGTCCTTCAGCTCCACGTAACCACGTTCCTGGATGGTGCTGATGATCGGGGCATAGGTGCTGGGCCTGCCGATCCCATACTTCTCCAGCGCCTTGATCAAGGTGGCCTCGGTGTATCTGGGCGGGGGCTGAGTGAAATGCTGGGACGGTTCCAGGCGGACGCAGACCAGTAGCTGGCCTTCTTGTAGTGGCGGCAGCTCAGGCGTTTCCTCTCTGCCGGACGGCTGCCACACTTTGCGGTACCCTTCGAAGAGAAGCTGCCGGCCCTGGGTTCGGAACAGCCCCGGCCCGGCTTCGATTTCTACGTCGGTTACCGCAATCAATGCCGCCTTCATCTGACTGGCCACGAACCGGCGGTAGATCAGCTCGTAGAGATCGGCTTGTTCCTGGGTCAGATACGGTCGCACGCGCTCGGGGGTGTATGCCAGGTTTGTTGGTCGGATGGCTTCGTGAGCTTCCTGAGCGCCACGGCCCGCCTTGTACTGCCGCGGCTTCTCCGGCAGGTACTCCGGACCGTACTGTTCGGCGATGTACTCGCGGCACTGCTCGAGCGCGGTTTCCGCGATCCGCAGGCTGTCGGTACGCATGTAGGTAATCAGGCCAACGGAGCCTTCCTCGCCCAGCTCCACGCCTTCGTACAACTGCTGAGCGATCCGCATCGTGCGGCTGGCGCTGAATCGGAGCCGCACGGAGGCCTGCTGCTGTAGCGTGCTGGTCATGAACGGAGGCGGCGGATTCTCGATCCGCTGGCGCTTCTTGCACAGCGTCACCCGGAACTGCTGCTGCTGAAGTGCTTCGAGTACCTGGCGAGTTTCGGCTTCGTTGCTGGGGCGGAACTTGGCGTCCTGCCAGCGGGCCAGTTCCGCAGTGAATTCCCGATCATCCTGCTCGCTTACCCGGAACGTCCCGGTGATCTTCCAGTACTCTTCCGGCTTGAACTGAGCGATTTCCCGCTCGCGCTCGACGACGAGCCGGACCGCGACGGACTGAACGCGGCCAGCGCTCAGTCCACGAGCCACCTTGCGCCACAGCAGCGGGCTGAGCTGATAGCCGACGATTCTGTCCAGGACGCGGCGTGCCTGCTGCGCGTATACCTTATTCATATCGATGGCCTCGGGACTCTCGAAGGCACGCCGCACTGCCGGGGCTGTGATCTCATGGAACCGGACCCGGTAGGTGGACTGTTCTGGCAGCTTGAGCGCCTCTTTCAGGTGCCAGGCGATCGCCTCGCCCTCGCGATCCGGGTCCGTTGCCAGGTAGGTGGCTTCCGCCTGGCGGGCCGCCTTCTTAAGGTCGTCCAGGGTGGCCTTCTTGCCCTTGATGATGCGATAGGTCGGCTCAAAGCCCTTCTCGATGTCGATTCCGAAGCGGGTCTGGGGCAGGTCGCGTACGTGCCCCATGCTCGCCTTCACGATGTACTGAGGGCCGAGGTACTTGTTGATCGTGCGGGCTTTGGCGGGCGATTCAACGATGACCAGCTTCTTGCCGTTGTTTGCCGTAGAACGCTGCGTCTGTTTGCTCGCGGTGCGTTTCGTTGTCGTAGCCATGTTTCAGCCTTCGCGTTCCGTCTGGGCTCGCTCCGTTGACCTGTCTTCACGAGCCCCGTTATCCTTGACTGCTCAAGCGTAGCTTGGGTTATGTGAGTTGACACGTCGTCTCGGGCCAGTTGCGGCGGCTGCATCGCCACAGCCGGTCCGCTGCTCCCGGCAAATAATATAGACGTGTCCACCTCGTCAAGCCGCGTTCCAAACGCGTGGCACTTGACGGGCCTTCCCGGTCTGGCCGTGCGGCCTGCGCCGGTCGTACGCTTTAGAGCAGCAAGGGAGCGAGTGGTTCCCGACAGCAGGACGTGGTGAGGACCTAGCGTGATGGCCCTGAGCACGTTACGAAAACACCAGAAGAAACTGCTCGCGATTCTGGCCGTGCTGGCCATGATCGCGTTCAGCTTCGACATCGTCATCCAGACCTTCCAGCCGAGCCGCGTGCCACGCATGCGGCCGATTGCACGCGTGTACGGGGATCTGATCTACCCCCAGCACATCGAGGCACTGCGCCAGGAACGCGCCATCGCCAACCGTTTCCTGGCACTTGCCTGGAGCGCCGTGGGCGATACCTTCGCGCTGCGTGTGTGGGATAGCGAGTTCTTTGGGCCGATCGACCGGGACGCGATCCTTGAGGCATTCGCGCTGGCACGCGAGGCCGACCGGCTGGGGATTACCTATACGGACGAAATGGTCACGGATTTCATCGTCCAGATCACCGGCGGTCGCCTCACCCAAGAACAGTTCCGCGGCGTGGTTAGCCGGCTCGGGGTGTCCCAGTACACCCTGTACGCGGCCCTGAAGAACCAACTCCGCATCCGCCTGGTCGAAGGGCTCTACTACGGACGGTCCCGGCGGCTCGCGAACCGTAATCGGGTCACACCGTACGACGCCTGGCTGCTGTACCGGCAGGTCAACGAGCAGGTCAAGTTCGAAGCGATCCCGGTTCCGGTGGAGGCGTTTGCGGAACTGGTTGAAGAGCCGAGCGAGGCGGACCTCCGTGCGCTATACGAGAAGTATCGGGACCGCATTCCCCTGCCGGATCAACCAGAGCCGGGGTTCCGTAAACCGCCACGGGTGCATCTGCAGTACGCGTCAATCAGCGTAGAGAAGCTGGTTGCGGAGCTGGAGAAGACGGTCACTGACGAAGAGATCAAGCGGTACTACGAGGAAAACAAGGAACTATACCGCATCGACGAACCGGAGCCGGAGCCCGAAACACAGCCTCAAACAGAGGAGACTACCGACGCCGAAGGTCCCGGGCAGAAACCGTCGGAGCAAGAGTCGGAGAAGGAAGCGGCTCAGCAGCAGCAGCAAACGAAACCGGCTTCGGAGGGGGGCAAGCGGAAGGCCAGTGCGACCGAGAAGAAGCAGCCCGAGGGTCGGACCAAGCCGCAGCAGTCCGAACCTGGCGAGGCTCGTTCTACCGATGGTGACAAACCCGACGCGGCACCGCCCGCTCAGACCGGCAAGAAGCAGGAAGCCCGACAGCAGAGTGGCGCCAGCGGCGATGGCCCAAGAGCGGCGCCATCGGATCAGCAGAGCGGGCAGAAGCGGGACGACGGATCGGACAAGCCAAAGTCAGAGGACCGCAACAGCACCGGCAGCGTCCGGGTGCCGCGCCGAGACATTGCGCTTGCCAACATTGTCGCACAGCGGGATCCTAAGGCCGCTAAAGCCAAGCAGCAGGCCCGGCCGAAGGTCGAACCGAAGCCGCACAGCGACGAACGGACAACGCCCGACAAGCCGTCTGGCTCGCAGAGCTCCGGAGAACCGGAGAATCGCTCCGACGGACGTGACAGCGACCGACAGAGAGCGGACTCGTCATCCGGCTCCGACCGTTCTCAGGGCGCTTCCACCGACGGCACGGCCGACCAGAAGGGAGAGGACGGCAGCAAGCGTGATGCGGGAAGCGCGGGCACGGCGGCCGAGGCTGAGGGGGACAGCCAGCAGGAGAAGCCGGCTCGGTACCAGCCGCTTTCCGAGGTCAAGGATGCCATCCGCCGCATTCTGGCGGAGCGGAAGGCTGAGCAGGAGGCGCAGCGGCGGCTGGAGCAGCTGGCTCAGAAGGTGCGCGAGTACGTGATTGAGAAGTATTTGCCGGCGCGCGAAGCATACGAGCGTGCTGGTGGCCAGGAGACCGGCAAGCCATTCGTGCCACCGCCGTTCCCCGACCTGAAGCCGGTGGCGGAAGAGCTTGGCCTGGCGTTGCATGAGATTCCGGAGCTCAGTTTTCTGAACGTTTCCGAAGTCGGACCGCTGCGCGATGCCCGCGAGGTGGTTGGCGGCGTTCCGAGCGGTGCGGGGTTCGAACAGCTGTTCGTGCCGGATGCCGAGGGCCAGGCGGGTGGACAGGCAGAGGTACTGGAGGTGCGTATCCTGCGCGACCTGCGCGATACGTACTATGCCGTCTGGATCCGCCAACGGTGGGATGCGGAGACGCCCCCCTTTGAACAGATCCGCGACCAGGTGGAGCTAGCGTACCGTATTCAGAAGGCCCGACCGCTTGCGGAGAAGCGGGCTCGGGAGTTGGCCGACGAGCTAAGGCGCGCCGGCGGCGATGTGAAGAAGGTACTGGCGGAAAACGAAGGGTTGACATCGCTGAGTGCCGGGCCGATGTCGCTGTGGCGGCGGCGCCTGGGGTTGTTCGGCCCGCAGGGGATTGAGCCAGTAGAGATTCCCGGGATTGAGTACCCGGGCGATGAGCTTCGCCGCACGCTGCTGGCGCTGGAGCCGACGCAGGTGGCCGTTGCCCCGGACGCGCCCGTGCGCACGTACTACGTGTTGGTCGTACAGGAGAAGGTGGCGGCGAAGCTGGAGGATTTCGCGCGCGAGATGCTGCTGTACCTGGAACTGGCTCAACGGATGCAGGATGAGCGGTGGGTGCGTGCCCGGAAGGAGGCGCTGTGGCGGCCGGGTGTCATAGAATTGCTGGATGAGGGTGCCCCTCCAGAGATTCCTGCCCAGGCGCGGCTCTGAGCTGCGGGGGCAACTCGACCACCTTGTCGATCGCGACCAGTCGGCGAAGTTCCGAAGAGGTTTGGCCATGCCACTGCGAAACCTGATCATCATCATCGCGGTTGCCGCCCAGGCAGCGCTGACCTGGCAGCGCGTGCCCGCTGCTGCTCAGGACGAAGAGCTCTACAAGTTCTACCGCCTGCTGGTCGATGTGCTGGACCGGGTGGAGCGGAACTACGTCCATGAGGTGGACCGTGAGAAGCTCCTGCAGGGGGCCGTGCAGGGCATGCTCCGCACGCTCGATCCCTACTCGGAGTTCATCCCGGCGGAGGAGTTGCCTGAGTTTAAGGAGGAGACGGAAGGACATTTCGGGGGGGTTGGCATCTCGATCGAACGCGACGCCCGCACCGGGCACCTGATCGTCATCAGCCCGCTGCCCGACTCCCCGGCGTTCCGCGCAGGGATTGTGGCCGGCGACCGGATCGTTGCTGTTGACGGCGTGCCGCTCAAGGACCTTACCCTCACGGAAGCGATCGATCGCATCAAAGGGCCCGTCGGCACAAAGGTAACGTTAAGTGTGCTTCGCCGCGGTGCGGACCAGCCCGTGGAGATCACGTTGACCCGCGAGGACATCAAGGTGGAGAGTGTCAAGGGCTGGGAGCGGCGACCAGACGGCGGATGGAACTGGATCGTCGACCCGGAGAACGGCATTGCCTACATCCGGATCACGCAGTTTACGGAGTCCACCGCAGCGGACCTGCGGCATGCGTTGGAAGAGGCGCGCAAGCAGGGCATGAAGGCACTTGTGCTCGATCTGCGCTATAACCCCGGCGGACTTCTGGAAGCGGCTGTCGAGGTGGCCGATCTGTTCTTGAAGGCCGGCCAGACGATCGTTCGCGTGCGCGGCCGGAACGTGCGGCCGGCGGAGTGGAAAGCGTCCGGGCGAGGCCCGTGTCAGGATGTGCCCATGGCCGTGCTGGTTAACCGCTTCACCGCGTCGGCCAGTGAGATCGTCTCGGCGGCTCTGCAAGACCACAAGCGCGCCGTGATCGTCGGCCGCAGGACGTGGGGCAAAGGCAGCGTGCAGAACATCATCCCGCTGGCCGACGGCCGCAGCGCGCTGAAACTGACGACCGCCGAGTACTACCGGCCCAGCGGCAAGAACATCCACCGGCGCCAGAACATGACCGAGAGGGATGAGTGGGGCGTCAAGCCTGATATTCAGGTGCGTGCCATGAACCCGCTGGAGGTGCGGAACTTCTTTGTCTATCTCCAGCACAAGGACATCATCCCGCCGAAGGATCAGCATGAGGCCGGCAAGGAAGGGGACGACTCGGCGAAGCCGCCATCTTTTAAGGACTTCCAGCTCGAAAAGGCGCTGGAAGTGCTTCGGGCCCGGTTAAAGAAAAAGAACAACGCCGACGGGACGCCGCAGGCTGAGGACACTGCCGCTAGACGGCTCGACGTTACTGCACTCATGACTGTCGCCGCGTGAGGTCGATCTGCCGGTCGGTTGGCCGTTGGCGGTCAGGATGGGTTCCTTCCTTGCCATCGAGACAACGTGTGACGAGACGGCGGCGGCGGTCTGTACGGATCGGCCTGCCGTGCTCAGTTCGATCGTGGCCACGCAGCATGAGTTGCACGGACGCTTCGGGGGCGTGGTGCCGGAGATTGCAGCCCGGGCTCACGTGCGCCAGATCATTCCGGTGCTCGACGCAGCGCTGCGTGAAGCCGGCATGCGGCTGGAGGAGCTTGAGGCGGTTGTGGTCAGCAACCGACCGGGACTGATCGGGTCGCTTGCCATCGGACTCACCGCGGCCAAGACGCTCGCGCTGGTGCTGGACCGTCCGCTTGTCGGCGTCGACCACCTGGCTGCGCACGTCTACGCGTGTCACCCGTGGCTCTGGCCGGACCGTTCCGCAGGAGTTGCCTGGCCCACACTGCCAGCTGACGGGGAGATCTTTCCGTGTGTCGGCATGGTGGTGAGCGGGGGGCACACGAGTGTATCGCTGTTCTCGTCGCCTGTTGATTACGAGTTGCTTGGGGCGACGATCGACGATGCGGCGGGCGAGAGCTTTGACAAGGTTGCACAGCTGTTGCAGCTGGGCTATCCGGGGGGGCCTGCGGTCCAGCGGGCGGCTGAGTCAGGAGACCCGCATGCGTTTGAACTGCCGCGGAGCTTTCCCGGGGGCCCCGAATCGCTGAACTTCAGCTTTAGCGGCTTGAAGACGGCGGTCCTGTACACCGTGGCTCGGCTGAACCGCGCCCCCAATGCTGGGTCAGCGGAAAGGCAGCCTGCCGGGGTTGCTTTCGACCTGGCGAGCCTGGAACCGCCTAAGGGCAAGTTGCTGGCGGATCTGGCAGCGAGTTTCCAGGAGGCGGTTGTGGATGTGCTGGTGCGACGGTGCGAGCAGGCGATTGAACGGACGGGGGTGCGCAGGCTCTGCGTAGGTGGTGGCGTAGCGGCGAATCGCCGGCTTCGCGAACGGCTGTTGGAATTGGCCCGCCGGCTCGATCTTCAGCTCCTCATCCCCCCACTGAGACTCTGTACCGACAATGCCGCCATGCTGGCTTTGGGCGGCGAGTATCTCAAGAGGGGCCTCGTCGACGATCTATCGCTCGACATCAGCAGCGTGCCGCAACGCGGTCGCCGACGAGCACACTAGTAGAAAGAGCCGCCGGCCGGATTCGAACCGGCGATCGCGGATTTGCAATCCGCTGCCTTACCACTTGGCTACGGCGGCTTCTGTTGCTGTGATATTCTACGACCATGCTCGCCTCATGCCAATGGCCCGTTGATGCCAGCGTGGGGCAGCTGCGGCCGCGGACCTCAGGGGGGCGATGCGTGTGGCGATGTCCTGCCGGGTTCAGCGGCGGTCGCGGCGTGGCGGGGCGCTGCCGGAGCATGCGGTTGGTTAGCGACGCAGCACGACGACACTGTCGCGCAGCGCAGCGCTTGGCTACGCGCGAGTACCGCTCGGATCAGGCTGTTCTCGCGCAAGATCTTTTTCGTTAACATGTTGTGTCGGTTCCCCATGGGGGCTGTTCTTTGGCACCGGGCTTGCAAGCAGGGCCAGCGGACTGTACTGCAACGCGCTCTCTAGCGGCTGTCACAGTTGGGGTGGTTGGACGACTTGGGCGGTGACGCCCTCCGGAGCTGCCCCACTGGTTGCCAAGGGCTCGCGGAATGTGGTAAAAAGACTGAGTAGATTGGGCACCGCGCGGCAGACGGGCCGCTGCACGGGGTTGCACTAGCTGATGCGCGGCACCTGTTGGAGCAGCAGCTGTTCTTCGCCAGGGAGGGGAGCCGTAGCGGGGATGGCCCATCTCCTGAAGAGGTTTCGTTTTCCCTGTTCCTGTGATGCGGGGCCTAGCCTTGTGGTTGCTCGCTACCACCAAAGAAGGCACGGGGCGCTGGCGGCGACCGCTTCAATGCAGGGCCGTAGCAGCATCGTGTGCGGTGGCGAGTGGCGCTTGGAGGTAGTGGCGTAGAGACGCAAGCGGACCGGTTCTGGGGACTGTGCTCTACTGGGCCCGCGCTTGCCCGAACAGCCTGTGGCCGTGCCAACGGCTCTGGTCGGCGAAGCGGCTCATGCCGTGGCCCCGCATCCAAGGCAAGCTATCTGGAGCAGGAACACGCCATGCCGGCTGACGTCACACAACCCGAGGCCAGGTTATCGGCAGCGGAAACTGTGCCGGAGACGAGGGGCAATGGCGCACCGCAGGAGGCTGCTGCTGGTGCGGGGCCCAGCTTGCCCGCGGTTCACGCTGCAACTGCTCAACCGCGGACCGATCGGTACCGACCGCTAGAGCTGCTACGCCGGACCGATCCGCGGCTGCTTCTGGCCATTGCTGTCGTCTCCGCGGTGACGCTGTGGGCCTACTACCCAAGTTTCCGACGTCTAGTGCAAATCTGGTGGTCCGATCCGCAGTACTCGCACGGGTTCTTGGTTCCCGTGTTTACTGCGGTTTTGTGTTGGTTACGGCGCGAACGGGTCGACTGGAGTCGGGTGCGGCCGAGCTGGTGGGCTGTACCGGTGTTGATCGGTGCTGCCGTACTGCGGCTGTTCGGCACTTACTTCTATATGGAATGGTTCGAGCACTTGTCGCTGCTACCGCTGTGCTTTGGGCTGCTGCTTGCCTTCGGTGGCTGGCAGCTCGTGCGGGGCTGGTGGCCGGCGGTGCTGTTTTTGATCTTTATGATCCCGTTCCCGTACCGCTTCGAGATCATGCTGTCGCATCCTCTGCAGCGGATTGCGACCAAGGCCAGTTGTTATCTGCTGCAGACGCTGGGCGAGCCAGCGGTGGCGGAAGGCAATACGATCCTGGTCAACGAGGCTCGCTTGGAAGTTGTCCAGGCATGCAATGGGCTTCGGATGGCGATCAGCTTTGTCGCGCTGGCCGTGGCGATGGTCATGGTGATCCGCCGGCCGCTTTGGGAGCGTTTCCTGATCCTTGCCAGCGCACTGCCCATCGCCCTGATCTCCAATATCTTGCGTATCACGGTCACAGGACTGCTGTACAACCACGTGGGCGGCGAGCTGGCGCATGTGTTTTTCCATGATGTTGCCGGCTGGCTCATGATGCCGCTGGCGCTCGGAATGCTCTGGGCTGAGTTGGCCCTGGTGAATTGGGTTCTCGTAGAAGAGGAGAGGACCGGTCCGATTAAGGTTGCTGGTCGCAGTGACCCTGCGATCAAGTCCGTTGCGGTGTCGCCAAGACCTCGCATGGAAGGGGCTGGTGCTAAGGCGACAACGGCCGCGGCGACATCCGATGGGGCAGCGCAGCGGAAGCCGAAGCCGGTCGGCAAGAAGAAGCGTCGCAAGCGAAAGAGATGACCGGCAGGAGGGGGGCCTTGTCACGGCGGCTTCCGCTGGTGAGACTTGTGGTTGGTGCAGACACGCAGCAGCAACGAGGTTAGTGCATCGATGAGCAAGAGTGCCCGGAACAGCAAACAGTCCAGGCGAGGTCACCGAAAGGGGGAGCGGGCTGACCGAAAGCAGAACCGGCCGGATTCGGCGCCCCTGTACGTGGCGCCGGAACTGGCGCAGACAGCAGCTGCGCAAGCGGTCCCGCACGAAGAGCCCCTGTTCCCCGATCCGATGGCCCTGCTGCGGGCCGCTCTCCGCCGCTGGCTGCTCTGCTTCACGCTTGGCCTCCTCGTGGCCGGCGCGGTCGCTGCCGCGCTGTGGTACCTGCTGCCACCGGGTGAGTTCCGGGCTTCGGCTCTGGTTCGCCTGCATGCCCACCAGCCCAAGGTCCTGTTTAAGGCGGGCGCAGACGGCTTCCGCAGCATCCGTGACACGCACGTCGCACTCATCAAGAGCCCCGTGGTGCTAAACAAGGCGCTGGACAATCGGGTTGTGGCCAGAGCAGCTGAGGAGGCAGAGGCAGAGGACCCGTTGGAATGGTTAAGCGAGAAGGTGTCCACCCGGTTCGTCGGCGGTGAGGTACTGCAGGTTTCGGCCACGCACGATGATCCGCAGGTTGCTGCCGCAATCGTCAATTCGGTCCTGGATGCTTACTTCAGCGAAGTTATCGATCGCGACCGCAGCAAGCAGCTCGAACGCATGCGGGAGCTGGAGGATCTGGTGGCCGAATACGAGCAGAAGGTCAAGGACCAACGCCGTTCTCTGAAGGAACTCCAAGAACGACTTGGCACCACTGACTCAGAAGCGGTTCGCCTTCAGTTCGAGGCTTTGAAGCAGCACGTGTCGGCGCTGTTCGGGCAGCATCTGCGGATCGGTCTAGATCTGGAACGGCTCCAGGACGAACGCCGCCGACTGGAGCTACGGCTGAAGGAGCAAGATATCGAAGTGCCCGAATCGCTGCTGAACGACCTCGTGGAAGGCGACCCTGCCGTCGTCGGTCACATGCAACGGATCGCGGCACTCGAGCAGCAACTCAAAGCTATGGAAGCTGTCTTCAAGGACCCAAACCATCCCAGGCTGGTCCAGCTTCGCTCAGAAATCCAGGAGGAACGCAAGGCACTGGAGAAGGCCAAGGCTGAGGCTCGGCCCCGCTGGATCGAACGGGCCAAGGAACAGGTGCGGCTGCAAATGGCTGCGCGGCTGGCCGCACTTCAGGAACAGATCGCGCAGCTTGAAAGCTCGCTCAGCGCGGTTCTGAAGGACTTGGAACAAAAGCGTGCAGAGCTACGGTCACTGGGCCGGGACGCCGAAGAGCTCTCGTTCCTGCGGAAAGAGCTCGAAAAATATGAGAACGTCTACAACGCGGCTCTGGAGGAGCTGACCAAGCTGCAGGTTGAGGCCAAAGCGCCATCCCGTGCCGAAATCCTCGTCAAAGCGACCCCGCCGCGTACCCGAGACAACAGCCGCAAGATCAAGCTCGTCGGGCTGGCAAGTGTCGCAAGCTTTGGCATCGTCGTGCTCGCGATCGGGCTCATCGAGTGGAAACGCCGCGCAGTTCTGATCCCGGATGACATCGAAAAAGAGGCCCGGCTGCGCGTGATCGCAACGGTGCCCAGACTGCCGGCGCCGAGCCGACTGCACAATGGCCGGTACGAACAGGAGATGCTCCGGTTTGAGGAGGCGTTCGATGGCGTCCGCGTCACGCTGTTTGCCGGCCGTAACGGTGATGCCCCTAAGGTGATCATGGTCACCAGCCCGGAAAGCAAGGAAGGCAAGACCACCCTGGCCGCTCACCTGGCTGCGAGCGTGGTGCGTTCCGGGAAACGGGTAATCGCCGTGGACCTGGACTTACGCAGTCCGTCCTTGCACCAGCTCTTTGACGTGGACATGGCACCAGGCGTGGTCGAGGTGCTTGCGGGGGCCGTTGAGCTGGAGAGGGCCCTTCACATGGTGGAGCGCTACCCCGATCTGCACGTGCTCCCCACCGGGCGGCCCACCCGAGACGTCGGCGGTCTGCTGGCCAGCGGCGCCCTGGGCAGGCTCGTTGGACAGCTGCGACGCAATTACGACTTCGTCGTCCTGGACGTGCCCCCGGTCCTGATCGTCCCGGACGCGCTGGACATCGGTCAGTTTGCCGATGCAGCGGTCCTGACGGCGCTTCAAGGTGGCACCAAGGCGCCTGCGCTGCAGGAGGCTCGCAAGCGGCTCGAGCTCGTCAACATCCCGCTCCTGGGCGTTGTCATGCTCGGTGTCCGACAACGCGGTTTTGGCTACTACCGCGGCTATGGCTATGGCTACGGTTACGGCTATGGCCAGTCGCGCCAGGACCTTGAACAGAGCGCTGACACTGAGATCCGAACGCAGCACTAAACGGGCCCCGGGCTACTGGAGGAACCGTCGTGCGACGTACTGTGGCTATCGTCGCTGTCGCCGTGCTGTTGGTCGCCGGCAACGGCGTTGTCCACGGTCTGATTACCCATCGGTGGACTAAGCCGGTCGACCACTCGGCCTTGGCCGACGCCCTGGCCGCCGTGCCGCTGAAATGCGGCCCGTGGCGGGGGAAACCGGTCCCCGTTGACCCGGTTGTACGACGCGCCGCGGAAGCAGCCGGTGTGTTCCAGGCCAGCTATGTGAACGAGCAGACAAATGATTTGGTCACGGTCCTGGTACTCAGTGGCGATCCCGGTCCCATGAGCGTGCATATGCCGGAACACTGCTACGCCGGCCTTGGCTACCAGCAACAGGGAGACGTGGAACGGGTAACTGTTGAGGCAGGCAACCGGCAGTTGCAGTTCCGAAGGGTTGCCCTCGTGCGGCAAACGCATGAGGGGGTACCCGAGCGGATCACCGTCTACCACGGCTGGTACGACGGGCAGGAGTGGTCCGCGCCGGCACTGCCCAGGCTGGTCTTTGCCAACTCCCGCTTCCTGATCAAACTTTACGTCAGCACCCCCCCGGTTCCGGAGGGCGCCGACGTCGAGGATCCGGTCCCCGAGTTCCTGCCGTTTATCTGTGAGGCCATCGAGCAGCAGGTTGCACAGGCGACACAGAGCGACTGAGCAACTCTGCACCCGTGCCCGATCAACCCACTGCGAGACCCTGGCCGTGCGCCGGTCGGGAACCTGGTCGATGCACCTGCCTGCCGGGCCCGCCGTCCGTTGCTGTTCCGCAGTCGCCGCCGCTGCTGGCCGCGGGTTTACTCCCGGCTGCGCAGCCAGTCCTGCCAGCGGCCACGGGCCACCTGCCAGACCGCAACCACCCAAACTGCCGTGCCAAAGACCGCGGCTGCTATAACTACGGCGACCAACGTGTGTGGGTGGACCACCAGCGGCATGCGGAAGTAGTCCGTGTTGTACAGCCGAATCAGCGCGTGTGTCAGCGTGATGCCCAGCGGTAGAGCAGCGGCCGTACCGGTCAACACCAGCACGGCAAGCTCGCCGGCAAGCATTCCGCCGAGCTCACGGTTGCAGAAGCCAAGCGCCAGCAGCGTTGCATAGTCCCGCCGACGCTCCATGAGGGAGACGAGCACGACGTTCAGCAGACTGCTGAACAGAAGCACCGCGGCGAACCCGACCAATAGCGCCACATAGGTGACCGTCAGTTTGGTTACCATCCGCCATAGGATCGCCCGCTCTACGCGGCGGTTCCGCACCGTGACCACGCTTGGGTAGCCCGCCAGACGCTGCGCGACGTCCCCTTGAGGGGAAAGGAGCAGGAGTCGATTGACCAAGCGAGGATGGCCAACCAGTTTGCGGGCGAGTGTCATCGGGGCGTAGACGAAGAGCCCGAGGTAATCGTCCACCAAGCGCAGCACACGGACTCGGACCACGCGTCGATCTGCCACCCGGATTCTCAACGTCACACGATCGCCCGCGCGTACGGCCAGCTTCTTCGCCAGCCACCGGCTCAATGCAACACCACTGCTGCCGTGCGGTACGATCCCCCGAGAACTGCTGTCGCTTTCCCAGGGCACGAACAGCCGGGGGGATTCCGGCAGCAGCAGCACAGCGCCATCCATACGATACCGGCCGTGTTGGATGGTGGCAGGGACCGTACCAACCCCCTCGGCAAGGGGGGCTCGGACTCTATGGGCTATCTCGCGAACGGCCTGAACGTCGCGGTAGTCACGCAACCACGCAGACCAGTCGTGCCGCTCCACGTGGCGGTAGTGGTGATCGAGGACCGCAATGGTGCTGTCGTAGCTGAGTAACCCAACCAGCAGCATGCTCGTGGCCAACGCCACGGCCGCGATGCCGGCCAGTGACCTCAGCGGGCGGCGCACGAGGTAGCTGCCCGCGATCCGTGCCAGCAAGGGCCAGCGACGCGGTAGCAGCCGGCTCAGTCCGGGGGTGGTTGCCGGAGCGGGCCTCATGGCCGCAGCCGGCGGCTCCCGCCAGGCAACCCAGACTGCTCTCGCAGCTGCTGTAGCTGCAGTGCCGATGCCCAGCGCCAGCACGATTGCGTAGTCCGCGGGGTGGAACCTGGCCTCCAAGCCGGGCAATTCGAAAAACTGCCGGTAGACTGCGATCATGGCGCGGTGCAGGAGTGCGCCGCCTGCAAGGCCCGCGGCGACCCCGAGTAGCCCGATGCTGAGTGCATGGGCCGCGTAGTAGCCGGCCACGTGAAGGTCGGGATAGCCAAGGGCTTTCAACACGCCGATGACGGGGCGGTCCTGGTCGACCTGACGCCACAGGATCACCTGCAGTACCAGCAGTGCTACGATGAGGAACAGCGTTGGAATGACGACGCCGAACACGGCCAGCCCTCGGATCTCATCGCTGAGGTAACGGTGGGAAGCGTGCTCTTCGAGGTCGTGTGCATCCAGGACGCCATAGGGCGACAGGGACCTTTCCAGCATGCGCAACGCTGCACGTCGTTCCGGCCGGCTGTTGCCCCGCAGCCTTCCGACCAACTCTGTGACCGCACCACGCAACCCGGTGGCCTGCTCCATGAACTCTTCCGGGAGAAACACGACGCCGTAGCGGGCTGGGTCTGGCACGATCGATCCCGGCGCTAGCAAGTAGACAAACTCTGGACTGAGCGCAATCCCGATCACGCGAATCGACACGACCCGGCCCCCTAGGAGCAACCGGAGGTGGCTGCCCGGTCGGATGCCGTGAGCGTGCGCAAAGGCGCGGCCGACGATTCCCTCCGGACGAGTACCTACCTCGAAGTAGCGACCGGCGATCAGACGGACGTCGTTGACCCGAGGCCGCCTACCGGCCGGTAACGACACGGCAAGCACCGTGGTGGGATCTCGGTCGGCCGTGTCCTTCATCATGCGCGCTTCACGCACGATGCGCCCCTCAACCCAGCGCGCGCACCGGGAGGCCTGAGCAATTGCCTGCCGGCGAGGGGCACGCTTCAGGCGGATCCAGAACCCGGCGATCCGCTGGCGGGCGTAGAAGCGATCGCGGGCGGCCGCCAGGTCCCGGTGGGCACTGCGCAATCCGATGCCCAGCAGCGTGCCGATTGCGATCACGGCGGCGACCGCCAGTGTCTGCCACCGCTGCTGGCGCAGCTGGCGGTAAAGCCGCCGACGAAGCACGGACCCTGTCACCAGATCAGCTCCGACGCAGCAAGGGGAGTCTCGTTCCGCGAAACCGCCACAACTTCCCCAGAGCGTAGCCGAATGACGCGGTGACCGATCGTAGCGATGGCCTGATTGTGCGTAACCAGCACCACGGTGGTGCCGAAGCGTTCTGGAAGCTCCTGGATCAGTCCCAGCACGTCCTTGGCCGTCTCATAATCCAGCGCTCCGGTCGGTTCATCGCACAGCAGGAGCGCGGGCCGTTTCACCACCGCACGCGCTATGGCCACCCGCTGCTGCTCCCCGCCGGAAAGTTGGGCCGGGAAATGCGTCTTCCGATCCGCCAGCCCGAACTGTTCCAGGAGGTCATCGACCGGCAGTGGCTGCTCAACGAGGTACGCAGCCAGTTCCACGTTCTCGTAGGCTGTCAGGTTGGGGACCAGGTTGAAGAACTGGAAGACGAAACCGACGTGGTGGCGTCGGTAGTGAGTGAGCTGCGCGGCGGTCGCGGTTGCCAGGTCGAGCTCACCGAAGCGGATGTGGCCGGTGCTCACGCGATCGAGGCCGCCCATGAGATTGAGCAGTGTTGTCTTGCCCGAGCCGCTGGGGCCGAGCACGACGAGCAGCTCCCCGGGCCAGAGCGACAGGTCCACCTCGCGCAACACTGTCAATTCGCGCGGTCCCTGCCGATAGCGCTTCGTGACGCGCTCAAGCCGAAGGACACACGTGTCTGCCAGTTCCCGACTGCCGCCCATCTGGGCCCCTGATGCCGAGTCGTGGTCGTCGTGATTACTGCGGCTCTTGTACCTGATCAGGTAGGATCGCCACCACGTCGTTTTCGTGCAAGCCGCTCCGGATCTCGACACGCTCGTCGCCGACGATGCCCACCTCAACGGGTTGCTCTACGGCGCGGCCGTTTCTCCAGAGCACCACGCGCATCTGGCCTTGCTCGTCCCGGTACACTGCCGAACGCGGTACCGCGAGCACGCCGTCCTTGGCGGCGAGCACGAACCGCAGCCACAGCTCGTAGCCCACCGGCAATGGCACGCGGCCGGTTAATCGATCGCGCAGATGGGCCGGTAGCCCGATGTGCACCTTAACCCGCTGCTGCTCAACACCAAGCGAGCTGACCTTCGTAAAGCCCAACGGTTCGATGCGGTCGACGCTGGTTGTGCCGATGAGCTCTCCGTCCGGCTCCCACAACAGCTCCACGGAGCAGCTTGGCGGCAAGCGTACCGCATCGGTGCTGAGCAGCTCAGTAACGATCTCGAGTTCCTCCGGTTGGCCGATGGCCGCGATCAACGTGCCCGGAGCGACTGCGCGCGGGCTGCGCACCGGGTAGTCGAGCACGATTCCGTCGATCGGAGCGCGCAGCAGTGATCTGGAGCGTTTCAGCTCGGCAAGCTTTAGGGCAGCGACCGCGGCACGCTGCTCTGCCTCGGCCACCGCCCGCTCTAGACGCTTCAGACGGAGTCGAGCGGCGATGGTGCGCGGCAGCACCGCGACCGCCTCACGCACGGCCTTCAGTGCCAGCGCAACCACCTCGGCCTGGCGCAGTTCGACTTCCGCGTCCGTGGCCCCAACTTGCGCTCGGTGCAGTTCATCTTCGCTGATTGCCTGTTGTTCGTAGAGTCGCTTCACTCGTTGTAGGAAGTCCCGCCGGTACGCGAAGCGCGAGCGTGCGCTTGAGACCTGGGCCTCAGCGGCCGCGACGGTGTGATCCATGGAGACGATCAGGGCCCGCGCTTGGGCGAGCAGTGTTTCCTCGAGTCCTTCAAATGCTGCTGCCTTCAGAGTGGCTTCGGCCCGAGCCAACCGGGCACGGGCCATGTCGACTTCCAGGGCGACCCGCTCCGGATCGATCCGGCCCAGGGACTGGCCTCTCGATACGCGGTCGCCGGGCTTGAGCGGTTCCGGGTAGAAGAGACCACGGATTTGAGCCGTGACGCGATGTGTTCGCTTCAGGGCCGTGTAGCCGCGCTCCTCGATCACGTGCCGCACGCTCCCGCGCTGAACGCGTACAAACCCTTCCGGTGGCCCGTGGTCATGGCGGCTAAGCCCGTAGGCGGCCCAGGCGGCCAGCAGCAGACAGGCCAAGAGCAGCAGAGCGAGATTGCGACGCCAGCGGGAACGCATGTCGGGCTACTCGTTCTGTCGCGCGACCTTCCGCTCCGCGGGCCGCACCTGAAAGATCACCATACCTTTTCTGCCATCGCGCATGGACTCGTCATGCACCCTGCGTACCTCCAGTTCCTCCAAGGCCTGTACTCGCCGGAAGTCGCGACGGTCTCCGATCACGAGCGCTGCCCCTCGGCGCTGCGCCACACGGGCCACTTTTTCCGCGTCAGACACGGGCCTCGGCGGGTGCTTCATATAGAACCAGAGGCTCTCCTCTGCGTGCGGCATCGCCAGCAGTGGTACGCCCGCAGTGCGGCGTAGTCGATCGGCTACCATCGCAGCATGGCGGTGCGAGTTCTGAGCGTCGTAGGCCGGCAGGACTGTCGTGAACAAAACCAGGGCGACCAACGCATGGCCCATTCCAAGCCAGATCAAGCCATCGACCCGCTTCCAGCGAACGACCGATAAGGCATACGCTGCGCCGGCTAGCGCAACGATTGCTCCGGCCAGCAGCAGCCATCGGCGGTCGAGCAGCCAGGTTGCCGCCACCAGTCCGATGCCTGCCCCGGCGAATAGCAACCATTGGGTGACGATGAGCAGACGCTGACGAAGCCCCGCCGCGTTGCCTGCGACCTGCGCCAGCGTGCCCCGCCAGGCCAGCCCGCTCAGCAAAGCTACGCCCGGCAAACACGGCAGGTAGTAGCTTGGCTTCGTGATCTTCCAGAACGAAAACACGATTAGGTTTCCGGCTGCCCAGCCCCACACCAGCCACCAACGCGACCGCTCTGTGTGGTACGGCGAACGGGGCAGCCAGGGGTAGATGATTGCGGCGATTGCCAGCGGTACCCACGGTAGTGTCAGCTCCGGATAGCGGAGGACCATCGGCAGCGTGCGGTGCTCGCTTGGTTCCGGGACCGCTCCCAGTTTCAGGCCCATCTCGCGAAGCCACACCAGCGGTGCCCGGGGCTCGGCCACAACCACCAGCACCGGCCAGGGCAGCGCGGTCACGACAGCGGCCGCCCACCACAGCGGGTCCCAGAGTCGCCGCCACAGCCGCCCCTCGCCCCGGCGCAGTACTGCGTCGACCGCCAGCGCAACGGCCACGATGAGCACGGCTACCGGCCCCTTGGTCAAGACACCAAGGCCCGTGCAGAGACCGCTGATGAGACGAAGCGATCGGTTAGCTCGTCCCCTAAGGCGATCGGCTTCCCACCGAGTCCACAGCGCTGCTGTGACCAGCGGCACCAGTAACGCGTCGGCCGAAGCCTGGCGGATTTCTGCCACAGCCCAGGTGGACGTGCAGAAGACCAATGCGGCAACCAGGCCGACGCTACGCCCAGCGAGCCGGTAGCCCCAGACATAGAGCATGGCGGCTGTCATCAGGCCGCCCAGTGCATACGGCAACCTCAAGCCGAACTCGTCGCGTCGTCCGGTAGCCAGGACGCTCACCGCTGAGAGCCACCGGCACAGGGGTGGTTTCTCCAGACGCGGTTTGCCGGCCAGGTGGGCGACGATCCAGTTGCCGCGGAGCGTATCGGCCGTTTCCGCGGAAAGCCGTTGCTCGCGCCTGCCCCAGATATCCATCTCACCCAGGCCGGCGCAGAAGGACATCCACGCGATCAACAGGAGGGCGAGCTCAGGAAGCCATCGATGGCGACTGAGATCCGACATTTGGGCGTTCGTTCCCTGGGCGTGTTGCACCTGGGTGTCGTTTAAGCTCTGACGGTGGGTTCTTGCTTGTCTTGCTCCGGCCAATGTCGGCCGGCATGAACTTCGCGCAAACGACGGCTGAGGTCAATTGTCAGTGGGCACAGTGAAGCCCCGTTGCCGTTCTTCGAGTGATCCGGCCGGTAGACTTTAGAAGGGAGCTTGAGCCAGCCGACAGACCATGGCCCTGGAGTGATCGGCGGGGTGAATCGAGAGGCTGTGTCCCAGCAACCTGCACGTCTTCCGGGCCTGTTACCGAAGGAAGAGTATGTGGAGCAGGCGTACTTTTTCCGCGCGTTCCGGGAGCGGCTTGCCGATAATCTACCCACGCAATTGGTGCTCCAGCACTTGAAGGATGAAGTGCTGGCGACGACGAAGCTCCCGTACGCGATCGATTTCATGTTGAGCGAGGTCAAGCACTCTGGTGTGCTGTACCCTGCATTTGCCCGGTTGAGCCACTATTTCACGCCGTTCCAGACGTTCATCATCGCCCAGGCCGAGCGGGAGAGGGCGTTGCGGTTCACGGTGGAGCTAGCGCTACTTGTCCTGGAGCGCGAGGCCACGTACAAGAGCGAAGACCCGTCCCCGGCCGGGCTGTTTGTCTACCAGTTTGAGACCCTTTGCCGCAACCGGCTCGGTTACGACGAAGGCCTGGCGGCGATGGCCGGTGATCCGATGTACGACGAGCACTGGCGCCGCTGGCTGCGTAAGCTACCGGGCATGCTGGGAGCAGTCGATCTGGCTGAGCTGATCTATGTCCGGTCCGAGTATGCGGTCAAGGAGCGGCGCAGGCAGCGGCCGGACTATCGCCCGCGGCACGCGATCCTCTTCGGGGAGAAGGAGGGTCGGATTGCTGCGGCCAATCGGGGCAAGGACCCGTTGTTCTTGTTCTCGGCGCTTCAGCGCCAGTTAAACTATCCGAAAGTCCCGCGGGCTGAACGGCCTGATCCGCAAGAGAAGCTCTTGCGCGACCTGGCCCGCCGAGTCCAGAACCTGGAAGCCCGTCTGAAGTTGCTCGAAGAGGAGGCCAAAGGGGAGCTGGACATCATGCGATACACCGTCTCGCCCGATCGCAACGAACGGTCCTAACGGGACGAGGAAGACCATGAACGTGCGAACCAAGAAGCCGGAATCGTTCCATGTTGTCGCCCGTTGCTGTTCGGTTGCTGGCATTGCGCTGGTGGCGGTGCTCTGGGTGGCTTTGCCCAGCGTGCTACCTGCCCAGGAGCAGACCGTTGGGCGGAAGTTGCCTGAGCGGCCCATCGAGCTGGCCCGGTTGTTGAGTCGGGCGTTTCAGGAGGCGTCGTCGCGAGTATTGCCAGCGGTGGTTGTGATCCGCGCGCGGCGACAGACCCGAGTGGGCGACACGACGTTGGCGTACGCCGATGTAGGCTCGGGGGTGGTCGTGAAGCTTGCTGCCGATCTGCCACCGGTCGTGCTGACCAATAGCCATGTGCTGGACGGCGTCGCGCTGGACCGGCTGGAACTGACGCTATTGGACGGCACGGTGCTGCATGCGACCCAGTTGCTCTTCGATCGCAGATCGGACGTGGGGTTGATCAAGATCCGAGAGACCGCTGTGCCCGTCGCTCCGCTGGGGAACAGCGACCAGGTGCGCGTGGGGGAGTGGGTCCTGGCGATCGGCAGTCCCTTTGGTCTGGAAGGGACGGTCACGCACGGCATCATCAGCGCGCGCGGGCGGCGGTCGCTGCAGCTGGGAGGACATGGCTTCGCCGTGTTGAATCAGGATTACTTCCAGACTGATGCGCCAATTCACCCTGGGAACTCGGGCGGACCGCTCGTGAACTTGGACGGAGAGGTGATTGCGATCAACGCGGCGATTGCCTCTACGACGAACCGAGGCATGGGTGTCGGCTTTGCGATCCCGATAAACCTGGCGAAGTTCATCGCTGTGGAATTGGTGCGGCATGGCCGCGTGCGCCGTGCTTATCTGGGCATCAGCCTGGAGCCTGCGCTGAACGTTGCCATCGCGCAGAAGCTCGGGCTGCCGAAGGTGCGGGGAGCTCTCGTAGGCGATGTCTTCCCCAGCACACCGGCTGCGGCCGCGAAACTTGAGCCGTTCGACGTGATCCTGGCGATCGACGGCACGCCCGTCGAGGACGGGGATGACTTGAGGAACAAGATAAGTCTGTCCCCTGTGGGCAAGACCGTGGAGCTGACCGTCTGGCGCGATCGTCGCCAGATCAAACTACGTGCGCGTCTAGCCGAACGGGATGAGGGGGGCAGTCCCGGGGCTGAGCCCGTTTTGGCGGCTCGCCCCATTTCCGGTGAGTTGCTTCGTCAGCTTGGCATTCGGGCCGTGGCGTTGGATGACATGTTTCGCCGGAAGCTTGCGCTGCCCGATCAAGCTGGCCTGGTCGTGCTCAGACTCAGCCCTCACCATCCGGCCGCGCTGTCGATCGAACCGCTCGATGTGATCGTTGCCATCGACGGCAGACCGATCGCCAGCACGACTGATGCCGATCGGCTCCTGTCGGCATCCGCCCAATCGGGCAGTGTCACACTGACGCTGATCCGGCCGGGCGGTGACAAGCCGGTGCGGCGTACGGTGACGTTGGAGCGGTGAGGTCCCATGCTACGTGAGGCGCTAGCCAGGCTGGTCGAAGGCCGGGACCTCTCGGCGCATGAGATGGCCGAGGTCATGGAGCAGATCATGCGGGGGGAAGCAGGCGAGGTGCTCACGGCCGCACTGCTCGTGGCCCTCCGCATGAAAGGCGAGCAGACCGAGGAGATTCTTGGGGCCGCTCAGACGCTGCGCCGGCACATGCGCCGGATTCCCGTACGTGGTGACGACCTGGTTGACACGTGCGGGACTGGAGGTGATGGCCACCACACCTTTAACATCAGCACGGCTGCCGCGCTGGTGGTGGCAGCATGTGGGGTGCCCGTGGCCAAGCACGGCAACCGGGGGGTATCGAGCCGCAGCGGTAGCGCCGACGTGCTCCGGCACTTGGGGGTGTGCATCGAGCTGGACGTCGACCAGATCGCCACGTGCCTGCAGCGGACCGGTATTGCCTTCTGCTTCGCACCACTGCTGCATCCGTCGATGCGGCATGCCCAGCCGGTACGACGAGAGCTGGGGATCCGCACCATTTTCAACGTCCTTGGTCCACTGGCCAATCCCGCCGGAGCAGCATACCAGCTGTTAGGTGTCAGTGATGCGCGGTTGCAGCCGCTGCTAGCGCAGGCTCTAGCACGCCTGGGCATGCCACGCCGTGCCTGGGTTGTGCGCGGCGACGACGGCCTGGACGAGATCTCGCTCAGCGGTCCCACAAAGGTGCTGGAGGTGTACGACGGGCGGGTCACCGAGCGTGTGCTCGGCCCCGATTCGTTCGGATTGCCGGCCGCCCCGCTGCATGCCCTCCAGGTGGGGTCGGTTGCAGAGAGTGCGGCAGTGATCGAAGGGGTGCTGGCCGGGCAGACCGGCCCGCCGCGCGACGTGGTCGTGGCCAATGCTGCCGCAGCCTTAGTGTTGGCCGGGAGGGCAGACGATCTCCGCGCAGCGGCCGAAATGGCCGCCGCGGCGATCGATTCCGGACGGGCACTTGGAAAACTGGAAGAACTGGTCCGCGTCAGTCAGGAGCTGGCCAGCTGACCGCGCCATCGCTGACGCTGTCTTGCTTTCACCCGGCGATCGGTCAACCGCTCCGCAGGAGACGGAGCTGAGCGCAACTCACCGAGGCTCCAGCAGCTTAGTCAGCTTGATCCGGAACACGTGGTTCGTCAAGCGTCCGCCGGTGTCTTCGTTCTGGATCCACAGGTAGCCGTCACGGAACCAGGCACCGTTGTTGCTGCCATCGAGGCGAACGAATGGCGGCAGAAGGGCTCTCCCCATCGGTTCCGGACGCTCCTCCACCAGCACCTCGCGCCAACCGGTCTGCCTGTCCACATACCGGTAGACGGCACAGCGGAACGGGTCCGAGAACACGATATCCAAGAGACGGTCGCCGTCCAGGTCCACCCACCGACAGCCAGCGTCGTTGCCGTTCTCGTCCACGATGCGCACCAGCCGTGGTAGTCTGAGCGGCGTCGGTTGCCAGCGTTGTGATTCGCGATCCCACCGGAAGACGCGACCGCCGACCGTGCCGCCGTCGATAAGTTCGCAGATGCCGTCTGCGTCCAGGTCGATCAGACGGACCCCGCCGTCCCGGCCGCCTCGATCAGTGACCACCGTGGCTGGCAGTTCGCTCAATGCATCGGGCAACTCGCGCCAGCCGCCCTCTGCCCATTGCCACATGCGTCGCCGCCGCTTGCTGGCGTAGATCATGCAAACGCGCCCTTGGCTGTCCACCGTTCCAAAGCAGACTGGACGATACCGTGTGCCCAATAGCTCCCGTTCAACGAAGCGGATCGGCAACGGGTACTCGCGCCACTGCCGCTGCTGCGGTTGCCACACGCGCGTGCTTCTGACTCGAGGGTTGCCGATGAGCACGTCCATGTAGCCGTCGGCGTTGACATCCAGGATTCGGACGCCGTTGTCGGACCCGTCCGGCTGTCTCAGGGGCTCGCCGGCCAGCAGATTGCGGTTAATCCGTTCCAGCGCCTGGGCAAACGACAGGAACCGCACCTTACCGCCCAACTCCTTCTCCGCCGCGTCGATCAGCCGGGCGACCTGGTCGTTTCGGATCCAGCCGTGGGGATGGAACACCAGGCTTAGGGCGCCCTGTTTTACCGTCAGGGCGCGCAGGGCGGCGATCCAGTCGTCCACGGTCGCAGGGTTGTTCGGGCCATGTAGATACTGGGCATCCCAGTCGGAAGGCATCAGACACGGGAATTCCCAGGCCACTCGGCCGATGACGTAGGGGTACGGGTAGTTGTAGATCAGATTGGCCATCCAACGGTCCACCGGGATGTACTTACGGAACCGCGGACGGCCGAACGGGTCAACCACTAGCTCGTCAGGCAGGTCCGGATCGGCTTGATCCAGAACGCAGAAGACGGAGGAGTCGATTGAGAGGTAGCCGCCGTTCGGCGTGGTACGGTTGAAGATCAGGTCGAAGAAACGGGGAGAGACGGAATTCATCGAGTCGCAGCACGGCATGCGGTACGCGACCGGCCCTGGGCCCGGGATCCGGCGAAGCAGGTCGACGCAGCCGTCGTAGGTGCGCTTGGCTTCGTAGAGGCGACCGTGCTGAAGCAGCGGACAGGGGTGTGTCAACGTGTGCACCTCGACACTGCCCCCCTCCCGATGCCAGAAAACCAGCAGCGGGTCGTACGGGTCCACCCGGTTCGTCATGATGCTGTAGCCGGGCTTGCCCTGGTACCGTTTCAGGCGATCGACGATGGGTCTGAGGAACCGCTCGTATCGCTGTGGGGCGCGCATGTCGTCGATGGCCAGCACGAACACGGCTTCTATGCCCGGCTCCCCGACCCACTGAGGCGTGATCAATTTCGGGGTGGTGGCCGAGACCCAGTACGGGTCGATTGGCCCGTTCAGATACGTGAACCGGTTGCCATCGTTGGGCAATACCTGGGATCCCAATGCAAGCAGTATCAGCCATGCGGGCCACAGCATCCGGCCTGCTGCCATGGATGGACCTCCCGGACGAGGGATGGTTCGAACCAGCCTTAAGGCTAGCACACGGAGCCGCGGTTGGTTACCGCCGCGTTGCAGCCGGGCCGTCGCGCACGTAGACGACCGCTACCGCGCCGCGGAGCAGCGCCCGTCCCAGCCGCGCGTCCGGTGCCAGGGACCGTGTGCGGTCATCGTACACGATGAGCGTGGGACGGTAGCGGGTTCGGCACAGTTCTGTGACCGCTCGTTCCAAGTGGTCCGCAGCGCCCGGTTCATACATGTGGCTCATGTCCACCATCACAAGCACGATGGCCGCAGGGGGGGCTTCGCGGAGGCGCCGGGCGACGACGCGCTGCAGTTCCGCTGCCTGCGGCGCTGCCACCGTCAGCGGATGGATGAACGCGTAGCGCACCGCGCAGCGGCGCGCCGCGAGGAAGTAGATCTGTGGTTCAGAGCCGAAGATAAACACGGCCTCCGTCGCGGCCGTCCGACGACGCAATTCGTCTGCGATCGGCTTGGACTGGTGAAAGAGCTCGGGACCGTACAACTCGTGCACGTGGCGGCGGGCATCCCAGCGGAAGAAGTAGTCGAAGTCGGTCAGAAGTGGCAGGCCAGCCGTGGCCAGTAGCGCAACAGGCCATAGCAGCTCAACGCGCACACGAACAAGGTCCAATGCCCGGGCAGCCAGCACGCAGACAACCGGCGCGGTCAGCTCAAAATAGTGCGGGTAGTACCGGAAACCCAGACTGACCGACACGAATGCCGGCACCAGCCACCATGCCAGCACGGTGCGGGTAGGTGCCGCAGAGGCAGGAGCCACCAGGCCGGCTATGGCCAGTAAGTACAACAGCGGGTTTGAAACGAGTAATGGCCAAGCGGCACGTGCAAAGTTGAGCGGAGCCCTGCCAAGCGGTTCGCGGCGCACGTACGAGCGCACGTTGTAGGTGAGCACCCCTTCGATCAGGTGACTCAGGGACCCCACGAGCGCAAAGAGTGCTCCGACCGCAGCGACCAACAGAAGGCCGCCGGCAATGTATGCAGCCAGCAACTGCAGCCGCCGACTTCGACGCAAGCCCGGTCTTGGCTCGAGCACGAGGAGCACAAGCCCGAAAAAGGCGTAACCGACCGCCTGTTGCTTGGTTAACCCTGCCAGGCCCATCAGAACGCCGGCTGCCAGCGCAGCCAGCGGCCGCGTGGTGTAACCGAGGATCGCGATCGAAGCCAACGCAAATGGCAGGAGCAGCAGTTCCAGATTGATCGACGCTCCCTGCAGGGCGGCCTGCGCGTTGTGAACCGCAAACAGAAACGCTGCGGCCACCGCGGTCCAACGACTGCCCCCCAGGCTGCGGACGCAGGCGGCCAGCGCAACGACAGCGAGCCCGACCCACAGGGCTCCCCCGAGGTGGGCCGCACTCGGGGATTCCCCAAAGAGGCGAAAGAACAGCCAGTAAAGTGCAAAGCCTACCGGTGGCTTGTCTGAGAATACGTCCCGATACGGCACGTCCCCCTGGCTCATCCGCTGAGCCATGTACGCGTAGAGCCCTTCGTCACGATCCAGCGGACGGTCAACGAGTGGTAGCCGCACGAGCACGGCCAGAACAGAGGCAGCCGCCACGCAGATGGCGTAGGCATATCGGTAGGCTGCGGGTGTGCTTGTGTGGGGCTCGGGCGGTCGTGGCATTGCCAACTGGGGAGCTGGTTCGAGAACCGGTACCAGGATGACATACCGTTGAGCGTATTATTGACGGACCGTCAACGGCGAGCTGATGGTTACCCGAACCGGCGTAGGGCTCCGTGCAATGGCCGCTTCTACGACACCTGCAGATGAACACCGGGCGGCAGGGCCGCAGCAGGTACGGTGCGCGGTGATAACGGTCAGCGACACGAGGACCCTAGAGACTGACCGCTCGGGAAGCTTGGTCGTCGAGCTGCTGGAGGGAGCGGGGCACCAGGTCGTTGGCCGCGTGCTCGTCCCCGATGAGCCGCGCCGCATCCGGCACGCCGTGGGCGAGTGGCTGCATGGCGGTACTGCCGACGCGGTGCTTGTAACAGGGGGTACCGGCATCAGCCCGCGAGATCGCACTTACGAGACCGTACGGGCGTTGTTTGCCCGTGAGTTACCGGGGTTCGGTGAGCTGTTCCGGATGCTGAGCTATCAGGAAATCGGTCCGGCCGCGATGCTCAGTCGCGCAACTGCCGGTGTCGTTGGTCATACGGTGATCTTTGTGCTGCCCGGCTCGACTGGCGCCGTCCGGCTGGCATTGCAGAAGCTGATCCTTCCGGAACTCGGTCACCTCATTGGCCTGGTGCGCAAGTCGACCTGAGCGTGCCGGACGACGGTGTTGCTGCCGGTAGCGCGTCGTGACCTGTCTCGAGTGAGAATCGCAATCGGATCGTCCAAGGGGGTGGCATGATGTTTCATCGTTGACGATCCCTGTTCCGAGGACCCGGCCGCGCGGCACTGCGCTGGCGACCCGACGGCCGAAGGCACGTTGGCTTCCCTCAGTGTGCGCTGGCCCAGCCGGACGGTCGCGGGCCGGCAGCCAGCCGCACCCGTGCCACCGCATCTGCATCGCTGCAGGCGTTGGGCAGCTGCACAGCGGCACGCCTTCGATCAAGTTGGACGGCGGCCCCAGATGCTCCGGTGGTCAGTCTTCGACTCCCTCACGCGGCTCCCACTCGACCAGCAGCTCACGCTGGACCCGCAACAGGAACTGCGCGATCCGTTTGTCCAGGTCGAACCGGAGCGTGGGATCCAGCAGGAAGGTGCCCTGGAGCTTGGTATCCAGCGGCACCAGCTGCGAGCGGCGGCCGCCGGGCGTGACCGGACGGAACAGCCGCCAGATCCGTTCGGCCTGCTGGCGGTATTTCGCGTCTCGGGCGCCGTAGGCGATCATGAACGGGATCGCACGCTGCAGCTGCCTGATCGGCTCGCTGATCTTCAGACCGCGGTAGTTGACCACCGGAGACAGCAGCACGAGAGCCTTAACGTCCTGGCCTGCTTTGATGAAGCCCACCGTGCCGTAGCTCCAGTCATAGTAGGCCCACAGCGTGGCGATCGTAGCCCCGAATTCGGCGCCCACCAGGCACAGCCGGGAGATGTTCAGCTCACCTTCATTGTGCCGCTTCAACAGCCACTTCTTGGCTGCTTCCACATCGGCCACCATCGCGCGTAGTTGAGTGGCCGTACGGAATCGCTTTAGCGTCAGAGGCATTCGCTTCTGGAGCTGCGGCGGCACCACGCGGTCATCGTATCGCGTGCTGTAACGGTGTGCTCGAAAGTCCAGGATGAGGACAGCAAAATCGGCCTCGCGTAGCGTGCCGATCAACGGCTCCCAGTCGTCGTAGTTGCGGCCGAACATGTGCAGCAAGATGACCGGTGCCGCTTCCTTGCCGAGCGACGAAGGGTAGTAGACCCCAGCGATCAGCACGCCGTCGTCCGTGGTGAACTGGACTTCCTTCGGCTCGGGCCGCTCTTCCCGCTTCTGCCGGTCTTGCGCCACGGTCAGGCTCGCCAGCATGGCCAAGCCGACCGCGATCCCCGCGTAAAGCCAATGTTCCACTCGCATGGGCGTCCTCCAGAAACGCCTTCGCCGGCGAATTGCTACCACGTTTAAGTCTACCCGATCAGCGTTGCCCCGAGCCCCCCGAAGGTGCTTCAACCGCTGGCCGCCTGTTACCGCTGAGGCAAGACCAATCAACGTGCTATAGTGACTTCGTTCTCCTAGTCGGCAATCGGCAACACGGTTCACACTCCAGAGAGCGGTGCACGATGAGGACTCATCGCCCCGCGCTGCCGCTTGCGTTGATGGCCGGCGTGCTGCTGGTATCGCTTGAGCCGTTGGCTGGTCAGGAACGCTCGTTTCCGCCGGTCGCGCCCACCGATCCGCTGCCGCCCGACAGAGAGCAGGCTGCTCTGCACGTGCCGTCGGGCTTTCGGATCACGTTGTTTGCTGCCGAGCCGCTCATCGGCAAGCCCATGAACCTTGCCTTCGATGCTCGCGGCCGGGTCTGGGTGACCCAGTCGTTCGAGTACCCGTTCCCAGCTGCGGACCCGGCCTCAGCACGCGATCGCATCACCGTCCTGGAAGACACCGACGGCGATGGGCGTGCCGACCGAGCCAGAGTCTTTGCCGACCGTCTGAACATTCCGATCGGACTCTTACCCGTCCCCGGCGGTGCCATCGCCTACAGCATTCCGCACGTCTGGCACTTCCTCGACGACGACGGCGACGGCACTGCGGAGACGCGCCAACCGATCCTTGGCCCGTTTGGCTATGCGGACACCCACGGAATGGTCAATTCCTTCACCTGGGGTTTCGACGGCTGGGTTTACGCATGCCACGGTTTCGCGAATCACTCACGGCCCCGTGCGCGCGGTGGCACCGAGCTGTCGCTCCACTCCGGCAACACGATCCGCTTCCCGTACGATGCACGTACGGTAGAGCAGTTCAGCTGGGGGCAGGTGAACCCGTTCGGGCTGGCGTTCGACGAATATGGCGATCTGTTCTCGGCCGATTGCCACAGCCGACCGATCTCTCTGCTGCTCCGTTTCGGCTACTACCCCAGCTTTGGCAAGCCGCACGACGGGCTCGGATTTGTCCCCCCTATTTGCAGCCACGATCATGGTTCCACAGCCATTGCCGGTATTTGTTTCTTGCTCGACGATCGCTGGCCGGAGGCATGGCGCGGTGCCGTCTTGACCGGGAACGTCGTGACCAACCGTGTGCAGAGTGACCGGCTGCGTTGGCAGGGCGCGACGCCGACTGCGGAGCACGGGCCAGACTTTGTGCGCTCCGACGATCTCTGGTTCCGGCCCGTTGATGTCAAGCTCGGACCCGACGGCGCCGTGTACATCGCGGACTTCTATAACCGCATCATCGGCCACTACGAGGTGCCGCTGACTCATCCCGGGCGCGATCGGACTCGCGGCCGCATCTGGCGGATCGAGTACGTTGCCGCGGGCAGGCAAGCTCGGCCACCGCGGCTCGATCAAGCAGACGCTGCTGCACTGGTAGCATACCTCGGCCATCCAAACTTCACGGTACGGATGCTCGCGGCCAACGAGCTTGTCTTTCGCATCGGTCGGCCTGCCGCGCGGCGGTTGACTGCGGTTGTCCGTAGCAGTGATCGCAGCAATCCCCGTCAGCGCGTCCACTCACTGTGGGTGCTCTATCGGCTGGGCCGGTTATCGCACGAGGTGCTTTGGACGGCCGCCAGGGATCCGGACCCCCGAGTCCGTGCCCATGCTGCTCGGGTCTGCGGTCGCATGGGCGCTGAGGATCCGCGGCGGCGTGAGGTTCTAGCGATGCTGGCGCAGGACCGAAGCGCACGGGTCCGCTTCGCGGCGGTCCAGGCCATGGCCGAGGCGCCCCATGAGGATTATGTCGATGCCGTGTTGGCGGTCCTGAGACAGGCAGCGAACGATCCACTGCTACGACATGCTGCGCGGATTGCGCTGCGCAACCACCTGCAGTTGCGACAAGTACAAGAGCGGTGGCGCCGCGCACTGACGGCCCCGTCCGCCCACGCGTTCGCGGACGTTGCGCAGGGCATTCAGCACCCGTCCGTCGCCCGCCTCTACTTGAGGTGGATCATAGAGACCGGTGCCCCGCTTGATAGCCAGGCAGCCGCCTACTTAGCCGCCACCCTGCCTGTGTCCGATCTCGAGACCCTGGCTGAACGAGCCGTTGTCGGTCGAACGTCCTCGGCGGACACGCTCCAGCTTCTGGCCGCCATCCTCAGGCGATTGCGCGGCGCTGCAAGGCAGGTTCCGAACCCGCTGCGGCGCCTTGCGGAGCGGGAGGTGGCCAGAGCGCTTAAGTGCCGCGACCAGCAGGCATTGCTAGCGGCAATCGAGCTGGTTGAGGCTCTCGACGATGACCACCACCTTGCCGCGATCGCGGCACTGGCCTGCAACGAGCGGGTGCCGGTCCCAGTACGGGTGCGCGCGCTCCGGATGTTCGCCGCCCGTTCAGATCCACGCCTAGGGGCGTTGCTCGACCAACTGTTTGCCCGGCCGTTGCAGCAGCCGCAACTGACCCTGGCCGCGGTCGACTACGCTGTGGCGGTCGACGGGCCCGAGATGGCCGAACGGCTACGGGTACTTCTGGCCACGTTACCTTCCACGGCTGCCACGGCGGTCGCCGTGCGACTGGCCGGCAGCCGTGACGGCCTGGCGCTCCTGGTCGGGGAGGTTGAGCAGGGGAGGGTTCCCGTTGACGTGCTGTTGCACCCGGCGGTCCGCGCGGCTGCGGAGGCGTATCCGGACCTGGCACGGCGGCTGTCAGAACTGACGCAAGACGTGCCCCGGCGTGACCAGCGGGTCACAGAACTGATTCGCCGCATTGGCGAGAATGCCGACAAGGTGCTCCGGGCCGACACGAAGCTGGGCCAGGAACTGTTCCAGAAGCACTGTGCACCGTGCCACAAGCTGCGCGGGGTCGGCGGTGACATCGGACCAACACTGGACGGCATCGGTGCGCGAGGTCTGCAACGGCTTGCTGAGGACGTGCTGGATCCGAACCGAAACGTTGACCGCACCTTCTGGCGTACGTTGGTGGTCCTAAGGGACGGGCGCGTGTTGAGTGGCCTGGTGCGCGCGACAGCCGAAAGTCCTCGGACGATCGTCCTCGTGGACGAGAATGCCGAGCCGCACCGCATTGCCCGCTCGGAGATCGAGCGTATGCGCCGCGTGCGCATGTCTCCTATGCCGGATAACTTCGCCGAGGTCTTGTCCGAGGCTGAGCTGCACGCGCTGCTAGCGTACCTGCTGGGGCAATCCGGAACAACACGGGTACAGACGAGCGATTAGCCATGGCGTGCTACACGCTGCTGGTCTTCCTGCTGCTGGCTGGGGAGCCGAGCGACTACTTCCTTATCCAAGTCGTAGACGCGGACACAGGTCGACCGGTGCCGTTAGTGGAATTGCGTACGGTCAACGAGATTCGCCACTACACGGACAGCAATGGCATTGTCGCTTTTAAGGAACCGGGCCTGATGAACCGCCAGGTCTACTTTCACATTTGGAGCCACGGGTATCAGTACCCCGCGGACGGATTCGGTTATCGCGGCGCGCGTCTGTTGACCAAGCCCGGAACGACGGCCGTGCTGAAGATCAAACGGGTGCAGATTGCTCAACGGCTGTATCGCGTTACCGGCCAGGGGATCTACAACTACAGCCGGCTGGCCGGTCTGCCCACGCCACTTCGTTCCCCAGACCTGAACGGCCAGGTGATGGGGCAGGACAGTGTGGTGAATGCCGTCTTCAAGGGGAAGATCTACTGGTTCTGGGGCGATACGAACCGGCCGGCATATCCGCTGGGCAACTTTCACGTCCCGGGAGCGACGTCGCTTCTGCCGGGCAAAGGGGGGCTAGACCCGGAACAGGGGGTGGACCTGCACTATTTCGTGGACCGCAACGGGTTTGCCAAGCAAACCTGTCGCATGCCCGGCCGGGGGCCCACGTGGATTGGCGGGCTGACGGTGGTACGTGACCGACGCGGGCGCGAGCGCATGTTCGCCGCCTATGCCAAGATCAAGCCTGGTTCGCTGCAGGCGTACCGCCGAGGCATCGTGGAGTTTGATGACGAGGAAAAGGTCTTTCGCGAAGTGTGTACGCTACCGGCCGAGCGACGGGCCCGGCCCACCGGCCATCCGCTGTACGTGGCGCTGGCCGGTAAGCAGTGGGTGTTCTACGCAGCACCGTTTCCGTTAGTGCGTGTGCCTGCCGTGGCGGAACGTGTCGTCGATCCCGGCGCCTACGAAGCGTTGACGGCGTTGCGAGCGGGTGAGCGCGCAGCGGAGGGTCGCCTGGACAGGGACGGCTCCGGCCGGCTCCGCTGGGCCTGGAAGCGCGACAGCGACCCGCTGACCGCACAAGAGCTGCTGGAACTGGTGCGTTCCGGCAGGCTGAAGCGGGAGGAGATTCCGTTTCAGCTGAGGGACCGCGACAGCGGCAAGCCGATCATGCTCAACGCCGGTTCGGTCTACTGGAACGCGTATCGGCAGCGCTTCGTGATGATTGCTGAAGAGGTGTTCGGAACATCGATGCTCGGCGAGGTCTGGTATGCCGAAGCGGACACGCCGGTCGGACCGTGGGGCTATGCCGTCAAGATCGTGACCCATGAGAAGTACAGCTTCTACAACCCGAAGCAGCATCCGATGTTCGACAAGCACGGTGGCAGGGTGATTTTTTTCGAGGGAACATACAGCACGTTCTTGAGCGGCGCGCCGTTCCCGACGCCGCGTTACAACTACAACCAGATCATGTACAAACTGGATCTGGCCGATCCGCGGCTGGCGTTGCCAGTACCCGTGTACGATGTTTCCGAGCGGGGCGTGAGCAATCGCTTCCGGACGCGACTACCCGAACGGAAGGCAGGGCGTGGTTCACGGGTCGCCTTCTTCGCGTTGGATCGGCCTGTCAACGGGGCTGTCGCGGTGGTTGCGGACAGCAAGACTGGCCGGCTGGTGGTTCGGCCCCAGCCCGACTCTGGGCAGGAGGCGTTGTTCTATGTGTTGCGCGAACCGCCGGCGGGTGAGAGCCCGGTGGTGCCGCTGTATGAGTACGTCTCGACAGCGGGTGACCACCAGTACCGCTACGCGACGACGGCATCGGCCGGCTGGGAAGGGTACCGCCGTAGCGAGCGGCCGCTGGGCTACGTCTGGTCCAAGCCCTACCGGACCGAGCTGCTCGACGAGGTCCTGGCTGAGTTCTAGGCGGCGCGACCAAGTACAATGAGATAAACACGTTACGAGGCGAACCGGCCTCGGGGAGGCGCAGCATGAGGCGCATGGCCGTGCGGATGCTGCCCAGTATCGGGGCAGCTCTCCTTGGGCTGCTCATCCTGCTGGTCACGCTCTTGCCCGCCGATGTGGTCAAGCTGCGCAGTGGTGGCATCATCCGTGGTCGGGTGCTGGAGAATGAGTCGGACCAGGAGTGGTTGACGATCGAGCTGGACAGTTCCAAGGGAGCGAAGATACGCATCAAGCGATCGGACGTGGCCGAGGTGCTCTCGGCTGCTGATCTGCGTGAGGAATATCAGGCACTGCGCAGGAAACTGGGGGACGACTTCGACGCTCATCTTGAGCTGGCCAGGTGGTGCTACCGCTATCGGTTTCGCAAGGAACTGCTCTACCACCTCAAGCAGGCAGCGCAACGAAAGCCGGACGACCAGCAGTTGCGTCTGCTCGCTGCTCGGGCCGGTTACCTGGAGGAGGTCTTCCCTGAAGAGCGGAGCAAGCGGGCCGAGTCGCTCGGGCTGGTCCGTGACCGAGGACGCCTGGTGACGCCGCAGCAGAAGAAGCTGGCTGAGGCACGACGCCAGCGGGAGCGGAAGCGACGCGAGTGGATCAAGCAGATTGCGGAGGCCAAGAAGCTGCTCCTTAGTGGGGACCGGTTTGCCCGCGAGGGCGTAAAGCAATTGCTTCATTCGATCGACGATCCGCTGGCGCTGGACGCCGTGCTTCGATACTTCATCCGCGACGATCGCCCGGCACTTCGCAGTCTGGGGTGCCTGGCGCTGGCGCGCATTGGGGATCCGCGAGCCGGCGAGCGGCTCGTGGAGCTGGTGCTTGAGGATGAGTCGGAGGAGGTGCGCTGGGCGGCAATCGATGCGCTAAAGCGGCGTGAGGATTCGGCGGCGGTGCGCAAGTTGATCGCAGCCCTGCGATCGTCGCGCAACCACGTGGTCCGCTGGGCTGCGGTGGCACTGGGGGAGTTGGCTGCGGAAGAGGCGGTGCCGGCGCTGATCGATGCCCTCGTGACGGATCACGTGATCGTGTTTGACCGGCCCGGTATGACGGTGGGGACGGGAGGCGTTATTGGGGGATTCCCCGTGCAGCTGTCCGGAACGGCTGGAGAGGGCGGCGGTGTGACGCTGCCGGCGCCCGTGGGGTTGACGCCGATCATCGCGCAGCCGATCGCAAGCGGTGGCGGCATTCAGAGCGGCGGCCGGCAGGCCGTACGGGTGCGGGTTCAGAATCCCGAGGTGCTCGAAGCCCTGAAGAAACTTACCGGCGAAGACCACGGCTTCGACAAGAAGGCCTGGAAGCAGTGGTACCGGCGCCGGGGTGTGCTGAAGCAGGAAGAGCAGAAGCGGCAATTGCGGTTGCCTTGATCCGCCCTATCTGGCAGACTGACCGCACGTTCAGGACCGTGCGGTGCGTCGAGACCCGTGTGGTGTGCAAACCGGGTAGCAATGGAGAGTGGGCAGATGCCACACGAAGTTGGTAGGACCAGGTTCATGACGGCTTTGTTCAGCCTGCTCCTCTGGCTGGCGGTCGCTGCGGGACTGCCGGCTCAGCAGGAGCAAGCCGCACAGCAGCAGCGGCAACAGGAGGCGGGACAGGCTGGGCAATCGGCGGCCGATGAGCAGGACGTGCAGGATCGGCGTCGCGAGGCGCTGCAGTTGCTGGGCAAGGCGGAGCTGGCGGCCGAGCAGGGCCGGACACAACAGGCTCTGGAACTGGCACGCAAGGCCCAGCAGCTCTGGCCTGATTCCCTTGCCATCGCAGCCTTCATCCAGTCGCTGAAACAGCAGGTCGAGGAGCGACCGACCCGGCCGGGCCCGTATCTGAAGGCCAAGGCCCATCTGGCTGCAGCGGTCAGCCGCGCCCAGTGGCTCATGTCCCAGCGACGCTACAGCGAGGCGATCGATCTGCTGCAGGGCGTGATTCAAGCTGCAGAACTGTTCCCGAAAGCAGCAGACGTGGCGTTCTACAAGGAGGTCGCCGAACGGGAGCTGGCTCGCTATGAGGATGCCGTTGCCCGCGGTGAGATTCGCCCCGTGAAGGCTCCGCGGCCCAAGCGTCAGGGGGTGCAGCAGGCAAGACTCGAGATCACCGACATGCCCGAAGGACCGGAGAACGCGTACCGGTTAGTCCGGATCGCACGCGAGTCAACCCCTCGCTGGTACGTTGAGACCAAGAACCTGCTGCAGCGCAAGATGACCGTCGATTACCGGGACATGCCGTTCGGGCTGGTGCTGGACGACATCCGGCGACAGACCGGGGTGAAGATCATTGTGGACGATCCGGTCAAGGCTGCTCGTACCACGGGGCTTGCGCTGGTCGATTTCCGGGCCAAGGGCGTCACGGCCGAGACCGTGTTGAGCATTGCCTGTGAACTGGCCGGCTGCGAGTATGTGATCCTCCCAAAGGGCGTTGTGGTGACAACCAAGGACAAAGCCGCCGACTATGTCCGTTCCCTGCCGGAGTCGATTGCCGAGACGTGGGCACGCGGTCGGTATCTGTTCCCTGAGTTGTATGTCGACGCGGCTCGCCAACTGCCGCTGCCCGAGGTGACGCCTGAAGAGGCGCCCCGCGAAGAGAACGTGCCCCCCTACCTACGCTCTGGCAAGGACTTGGTCGCTCATATCCAGAAACTACTTCGCTAGCCGTTCGACAGGTCGCCGGCACGTTGGAGTCGGCGCCAGAACAAGCACTTGACCGGGCCGGGGGCGCCCTGCGGGTGCCCCGGGCCTTTTGCTGTTTTCGAAACGCCCCCTGGCCGGCGCGCGGGCGTGGGAGCCGGCTAGCGGCTGCTTGGCCCGTTGAGCCTGGTGTGACGCAGGGCGATGGCGATCGCGGTCGCGTACGCATGGCAATGGGAAAGGCTCAGGCTGATGCGGCAGATCTCTAGCCGCCGGGCCACCGCACGCACTTTGCGCCGCAGTGCTACCTTAGGCCGTCCGCTCGGATGGTGCCGCACTTCGATGTCGGTCCAGGCAATCCCTTTTCGCCAGCCGGTACCCAGCGCCTTCAGCACCGCCTCCTTGGCGGCCCATCGGGCTGCGAAGTGCTCCTCGGCACGCCGTCGCCGGGCGCAATACTCGATTTCGGCCGGCGTGTAGACGCGCTTCAGGAACAGCTCGCCGTGCTCCTCGATCATCCGCGCGATGCGCGCGCATTCGATGATGTCTGTGCCGATCCCATAGATTTCGAGCATGCCCTACGCGTCCCACCTCCGGCGCAAGCGACCGGTCACACGGCATCGCAGCGGCAGGCTCTGCGGTGCTGTCAGCCCGGTGTTACGCACTCCCAGCCATAGAATCCCAAAGGCCATCCGAGCCAGGATGAGATCGAACCAGGGAGGCGCCTGCAATGAACCGCGCCATTTTAGACGCTCTGACACCGGAACAGAAGGAAGCGGTTACCCACATCGAAGGCCCGCTGCTGGTGCTGGCCGGTCCCGGAAGCGGCAAGACCCGCGTGATTACCCATCGCATCGCCTATCTCCTGGAACAAGGCATCCCCGACCACCAGATTCTTGGCATCACGTTCACCAACAAGGCGGCGCGCGAGATGGCCGACCGGCTCGATCGGCTCGTTCCCGGCCATCAGGTCTGGCTTGGCACTTTCCATAAGTTCTGCGTGCGACTGCTGCGACGCTACGCAGAACGGGCGGGCATCGACGAGAACTTCGTCATCTATGACACGTCGGACCGACAGGCCGTCATCAAGCAGGTGATGGACGAACTGGGGATCGACCGTACGAGCCTGGCTCCGAAACTGGTTGAGACAATGATCAGCCGGGCAAAGAACGATTTCATCCTGCCCAAACAGTTCGCGCACCGAGCGTCCAGCCCGCTCGAGGAAGCGGTTGCCAAGATCTACAACCGCTATGAGACGCTGATGCGTGAGCAGAACGCACTGGATTTCGACGACCTGCTCGTGCTGGCTGCGACCCTCCTGGCTGACGACCAACAACTCCGCAGCACACTGGACCAGCACCTCAGGTTCATCCTTGTCGATGAGTACCAGGATACGAACGAAGTGCAGTACCGTATCGTGAGGCTGCTGTCGCAGGACGAGCCACACTTATGCGTCACGGGTGATCCGGACCAGTCCATCTACGGATGGCGCGGGGCGAACATCAAGAACATCCTCCGATTCGAACGCGACTACCCGAATTGCCGGGTCGTACGCCTCGAACAGAACTTCCGCAGCACTGCTAGCATCCTGGAAGCGGCCAACCAACTGATCCGTCACAACCGGATGCGCAAGCGGAAGGTCTTGCGCACCACGAAGCCGAAGGGACAGCCGGTCGCGGTGCGGTGCTATGCGAACGAGCACGAGGAAGCGGAAGCGATTGCGGCTGAGATTAAGCAAGCCGTTACGGACGGCCGCCGCACGTACGGTGACTTTGCGATTTTCTGCCGCATCGGCGCGCTGACTCGATTGCTGGAACGGGCACTACGCGCCCAGGGGGTGCCGTATCAGATTCTCAGTGGCGTGGCCTTCTTCGAACGGATGGAAATCAAGGACGTCCTGGCATATCTGCGACTATTGGTCAATCCACGCGACAACGTTTCCTTCCTACGCGCGATCAAGAGCCCGCCGCGAGGTGTCGGCGATACGACGCTGAAACGGTTGACCGAGTGGGCCGATGCCCTGGGACTTTCCTGCCTGGAAGCCGCTGCGCGGGCCGACCAGTTGCCGGGCATCCGGCCGGCTCAGCGTAATGCCTTACGGGCCTTCGCGGAGCTGTTCCAACGGTGGCGACAGCAGACCGATCGGCCGCTTGCCGAGCAGATCCGGGCCATTATCGACGAGTCGGGCTACTTGCAGTGGGTGGCGCATCAGCCAGAGGGGGAGGAGCGACAGGCGAACATCGAGGAACTGGTCACGGCAGCCGCGGAGTTCGAGGAGGAAACGGACAGCCGGACACTGGCCGACTTCCTCGCCACCAGCGCACTGACGACCGATCTGGATCGGTG
Source organism: Planctomycetota bacterium (assembly GCA_026991575.1). Lineage (GTDB taxonomy): Bacteria > Planctomycetota > Planctomycetia > JALXBF01 > JALXBF01 > JALXBF01. The sequence goes on from JALXBF010000181.1 coordinate 93,076, forward strand.
GGATCCGGAACAGGGAGCCGTCTCCCTGATGACCTTACATGCCGCCAAGGGACTGGAGTTCCCGGTGGTGTACATTGTCGCAGTGGAGGAAGACATCCTGCCGCACGCTCGATCGGCCGACTCTCAGGAGCAGCTCGAAGAGGAACGTCGGTTGCTGTTCGTTGGTATCACGCGGGCCCAGGAGGAGCTTTATCTGAGCTATGCGCGGGAACGTTCCTTCCGCGGCATGGTCAGCGTGACGGTGCCCAGCCAGTTCCTGAATGAGCTCGGCATTCCGGTAGTGGACTGCAGCGGCAGGCTGGGCACGCACGGTGACTGGGATCAGTTTGGCGCGAACGAACTGCATTGGCTCCACAGCAGCCGCCCTAATCGACAGACGACGGGACGGCGGAGCCGCTCACGCTCCAGCACCCGCCGGACGATGACCGGCGGAACTGGAGCGACCGGAGCGGGCCACGAGCGCGCCGGCAGCCAGACTGCCCGAGCCGGCACGTTGGGTGGAAACGAGGAACTGGCAATCGGCACACGCGTGCGGCACGACCGTTACGGGATCGGTTACGTGATCTGCGTCGAAGGTCAGGGACAGACCCGACGCGTGCGTGTTGCGTTCTCGCGGCATGGAGTACGGAGCTTCCTGGCAACAAAGGCAAAACTGGAAATCTTGCGTTAGCGGCCGGCACTGCCTGGACAGCGTTAGAGCCTCTAGCGATCACGCAACCACCGGCGCCGCGGACCAGCTTCGTCGACGCTTCCAGTTGCGGTTGGTTGGAAGTGTCCCTGGAGATAACGTGATCGAACACGCTCTCAGGTCGCTGGGGTCTCCGACACGCTAGTCGGCAGACCGCTCATCGCCCCTGGCCCCTTCAGGCTCATCCGATTCGGAGCCAGCGATCAGGTCCAGGCCAGCTTGGGCCAGGCCGGACAGTTTCACGACGTCAATGTCCGCTTCGGCATGGTTCCATGTAAAGCTGGCCGCGTACCAGGCGCCGGACCTGGTCTGCAGCAGCCACGTCATGTTGAGCACACCCGCTTCGCTACCACCCTTGTAGCCAACGTACCGGAAGCGGTGCTCAATGCCTGGCAACCCAGGGTTGATTGCCAGGATCTTCAGCACCCGTTCGCTCCGGCAGGTCCGAAGCCAGTCCATTAGTCGGCACAAGTCGGCGCAGCTCGCATACCACTCGACCTGATCGATCGCCGTCGGTGTGGTGGGCACGGCGTAGACGGCCGGCAGCTCGTGACCGGCTAGCTCCGCCAGCAGCTGACGTCGTTGCCGGTGGTCTGCCTGGAGATAGCGCTGGAGCAGGTTGGCATTGGCCTTAAGCGTGAACAACTCGCGAGTTGTCAGCAGCGGCAACGTCCGGCTCGGGTTGCTGTGTCCGAATCGAGCCAGCGATTGCTCGATCCGATCGCGCCCCAACCAGTGGATCAGGTGGTCGGTTGCGGTGTTGTCGCTGATGGAAATCATCTGCACGGCCAGCGTGTGGACGGTGACCGGGGCGCCGTTCGGCCAGTCTTGCATGACGCCGGATGGTAGAGATTTCAGGCGTTGCTCAAGCTGCACAACCTTAGCCCACGGATCGGGTTGTTCGGCCAACGCCGCGAGCACGTACAGTTTGAACGTTGAACCGATGGCAAGCTGCTGGTCGGGATTGACCGCCAGCAATTCGGTGGGCTCCGGCGCCAGGCGGCGCACAAGCGCCGAGACCGTACCGGGCAGCTGGTCCAAACGCTGGCCGAGCTCCTCGAAGCTGCGCACGGCCGGAGCAGGCGGACCGAAGAACAAACCGGCGATTCGGTGCGGCGGCCTGCTTTCCAGCGACAGTGTCATGATCATGAGGAATCCTTTCGACGTGCGGAGCTGGAACCGGCCAGAGTAGTTACCAAGCTTCTCGACCTGGGCATAGGACTCGACGGTGCCAAACTGATCCCGGAGCGTCGTGAGTACGGCGCGGAGCCGAGTGATGCCGAGCCGCTGACGGAAGACCGTACCGAGGTCATCCTCGGTGATTCTCTCCGGGTCTGCGAGCGACTGCACCACTTGGTGGGCGCGTTCCGCAAGCGGAGACTGGACGACACAGACAGACCACACTAGCTTAAGCAAGATCAAGCACTGCACGAGGCTATCTCCGACAAGGACGATCCGCGCCGTGTATTCGTCGGGTGGCTGCGCATCTTAGGCATCAGCCGAGCTGGCGGTCGAACAGGTGCAGGCAGGAATTGATCGTCAGCGGTTCGATTTGTCCGTGGCGACGGCGCAGCACGGAGATCCCTCCGTTGGACAAGACGACCCGCTTGGCGCGACTGGAACCCAGCCCGAGCAAGTGCGCCAGATACACCCGGCCGACCGTGTTGTGCCAGACAACCACGAAGTCGCCCCGCGGATGCCGGTCAAACAGTCCTGCCATCGCTGGCACAACGCGACGCTCGACATCCGCGAAGCTTTCCCCCTCCGGGTAGCCATGGGTGGCGGGATCTTTCTGGAAGAGGGCGTAGTAGTCCGGTTCTGACTCGGCAATCTCGCGCACTGACTTTCCCTCCCAACGCCCGACATCCACTTCACGCAGCTCGGGGATCGGTTGGACAGGGAGGCCGTGGGGTTCAGCGATGATCTGTGCGGTTTCCATGGCCCGGCGCAGGGGGCTGCTGAAGATGGCGCACAGCCGGAGGTCGCGCAGAGTGTCGCGAACACGCGCCGCCTGCCAGCGGCCCAATTCACACAAGGGGAAGTCGCCACCGGAGCCCTGCAGCACCGGGGGAGCCATCAGGTTGATCTCAGTAGCTCCGTGGCGAACCAGGAAAACGTACTGGTCCATGCTGGGGTTCCGATGGCTGTTCTCACGCAGCATGAGCCGTGCGATCGTGCCCCAGTGGTTGGTCCTCCACGAGGCGGTACTCAAACCAGTACGCATCCTCCTCCGTGTCGGGGAAATGGGCTCTCAACACCCTTGTGGCCCGGAAGCCACAGGCCCGGAAGAACAACTGCGCGTCCAAGTTCGTCTCGCGCACTTCCAGCGTAATGCGATCTCTTCGGTGATGCGATAACTTGCTCACGATCTTCTCGATCAGTTGCCGGCCAATGCCGCGGCGGCGGTAGCGCGGGTGCACCGCCATGTTGAGAATATGGAGTCGGGTCGCCAGCAGTTCATACACGAGGAATCCGACGATTTGGTCCTGGTATTCCGCCACCATGCCGATGCAGTTGCGTTGTCTGAGACAGCGAACGAATTCTTCCTCGCACCACGGGAATTCGTGGCTCAAATGTTCGATCCAGGCTACTTCAGGCATATCGCGCCGGATCATCCATCGGATCTGGACCGAGAGTTGGCGCTGCTGACCTGTGGTACTCATGGCGCCCTCCTGTACGCCGCCTGCGCCGTCGTCCGAATTGGCTTCCATAACCGGCCACCAGTGTAGCAAAGCTGCCTGACGCCGCAAGGCTAACCCGCCAGCCGGGTGCCTTTCAGCTCTTGCGCCCACTGTGGTGGACGGTAGCTCGCTGTGTCTGCTGGCGAGACGGCGGTAGAGGCCGTCGCCGTGTCAGCGGGGCATCTGTCGGGGCGGGAGGCTGAGCGATCGGGCCGCTTCCGTGAACGGGTGGGGGGCCTTACGCCCCCCCCAACCGCAAGGCGGACGGCGTAGCGGGGCGGACCGAGGGAGTTTGTCTTTGAGACGTGCCGCGGGCGTGTCCGGCCGCGGCACGGTTCTGGCGCGTTGCCCTGCCGCCGAGGTCTCCGCCCGCCCGCCGCGGCAGGGCAACAAGAAAGCGTGCGATGGGCCCGCGGGCGCTATGGAATCAACTTCCGGCCGGGTGGGCGTAAAGCTGCCCGCGACCCGTTTGAAGTAGGCTGCCCGATTTGTCTCCGGTTCGCCTGTCACCAAGACCACGCCGGGCACCACCCCATC
>JALXBF010000182.1 GCA_026991575.1 Planctomycetota bacterium
GAGTTGGCCTCTGGTTGGTCGGGCGTCGGGGTTGGGATCTTCTGAGGCGGAGGGCTCTTTTTCCGTATTTCTGGGGATCCGGTCGGTTGGTGTTGGTGGGTGGTGGTTTTGGGCTGGAGTGGCGGGCTGGGGATGCCGAAGAAGAAGGGTGCCTGGTGGTGGTAGCGGATTTTGTGGCTGGGGGCGTTGACAGGGAACCTGGCGGGGCTAGAATGTGTCTGGAATGGTGGCACTGCGAGGTGCTGCCTGGGTGGGCGCATAGCTCAGTTGGTAGAGCGCAGCTCTGATAAAGCTGAGGTCCCTGGTTCGATCCCAGGTGCGCCCACTGGCCCTGGGTGGGGATGTAGCTCAACTTGGGAGAGCGCCGGCTTTGCAAGCCGGAGGTTGCCGGTTCGAGCCCGGTCATCTCCACTGGGCCGCGTCGGTCTGGCGGAATTTAGCGGGAACCGCTTGACGCCGGACTGGCGGGTTCCTAAGATTACGGTGCCTGGGGCGGAAGGCCCCGAGGCGGTTGTTTGAGCCGCGATTCTCGGGTGCGAGGGTCGCGGTTTTTGGTGCAGGGCCTGCTGGGCCTGGTGGTTTTTTGGCAAGTTGGTGCAGTGCGTAGCCAGTGGCTGCTCTTTGCCCGATTGAGGGCGGGAGTGGCCTGGTTAGCGACTGCAGTGCAACGGGCGAGCGCCGGTGCGAAGCCGCCTGTGGTTGGGCTTCGGCGTCGATGTGGTAGCTGGCCGGGGCTCTCTGGTCTTCTCGGCGGGAGCCGGGAGGGTGGGGAGCCGTTGTGGTCAAGCTACTAAGGGCGCGTGGTGGATGGCTTGGCACCAGGAGGCGATGAAGGGCGTGGGAGCCTGCGATAAGCCCGGGGGAGCCGGCAACCAGGCTGTGATCCCGGGATCCCCGAATTAGTCTCGGCTGAATCCATAGGCCGAGGCGGCGAACCCGGGGAACTGAAACATCTCAGTACCCGGAGGAAAGGAAAGCAACCGCGACTCCCTCAGTAGCGGCGAGCGAACGGGGACCAGCCTAAACCGGTCGGAGTCATCCGGCCGGGGTCGTGGGACAGACCCGGGCCTTCGGGCCGGGGAGTTACAAAGGCGAACCTTAGCGGAATCCTGCTGGAAAGCGGAGCCACAGAGGGTGATAGCCCCGTACGCGAAAAGGTTTGCCCTCCCTGGGGTCTGCTCCCGAGTAGGGCCTGGCACGTGGAACCGGGTCCGAATCTGGGGGGACCACCCTCCAAGGCTAAGTACTCCCTGGTGACCGATAGTGAACTAAGTAGGGCGACCGAAAGCTGGGAAGAACCCCTGAAGGGGAGGTTAGTGAACCTGAAACCACGACGCCTACAAGCTGTCGGAGGGCTATGGCGCACCGGGTGCTGCTCCTTTGGGGCAGCCAGACGGTGCGCAATGCCTGACGGCGTGCCTTTTGCAGAATGATCCGGGGAGTTACGGTCGCAAGCGTGGTTAAGGCCCTCAGGGCCGGAGCCGGAGCGAAAGCGAGTCTGAATAGGGCGTGTTGTTTGCGGCCGTAGACGCGAAACCGGGCGATCTACCCATGGGCAGGTTGAAGCGGGGGTAACACCCCGTGGAGGACCGAACCCACCAGAGTTGAAAATCTGGGGGATGACCTGTGGGGAGGAGTGAAAGTCTTATCAAGCTCGGCGATAGCTCGTTCTCCCCGAAAATACTTTAGGGTATGCCTCGGGCTAGTTGGCGCCGGGGGTAGAGCACTGAATTCTCGTGGGGGGTTACCAGCCTACCCCGAGAAACCAAACTCCGAATACCGGCGTACCAAGGCCCGGGAGATAGTCCACGGGGGATAAGCTCCGTGGTCGAGAGGGGAACAACCCAGACCGCCAGCTAAGGTCCCGAAACCAGGCTAAGTGCGAAAGGAAGTTGGAACGCTGAGACAGCCGGGATGTTGGCTTAGAGGCAGCCATCATTTAAAAAGTGCGTAACAGCTTACCGGCCGAGCGTTCCAGCGCCGATAATGAACGGGACTTAAGCCTGGTACCGAAGCTGCGGGTTCGGTCAGGCTTCGGCTTGGCCGAGCGGTAGGGGAGCGTCGTGCGGTAGGTTGAAGGCGGACCGTGAGGACCGCTGGACGATGCACGAGTGAGAATCCCGGAACGAGTAACGATAAAGCGGGTGAGAATCCCGCTCGCCGAAAGCCTAAGGTTTCCTGGGGAAGGTAAATCCGCCCAGGGTTAGCCGGTGCCTAAGGCGAGGCCGAAAGGCGTAGCCGATGGGGAGCAGGTTAATATTCCTGCGCCACGCCTGTGCGGTTTGTACCTGAGGGGGGACGCTGGGCGCTAGGGTGGTCGACCTGCTGGAAGAGGTCGTCCCTGGCCGAGTCCTCGCGGTAGGCAAATCCGCCGCATCATGGGGACAGAGCCGGGGCGTAAGCCATCCGAAACCCAGCCAAGAAAAGCCTCGCAGGGACAAACAGGCGTGACCGTACCGCAAACTGACACAGGTAGGCGGGTAGAGAATACTAAGGCGCTCGAGAGAACGCTCGTGAAGGAACTCTGCAAATTGCCCCCGTAACTTCGGGAGAAGGGGGGCCTGGTAGGGGTGAGAGGACTTGCGCCTCGAGCCCCGAGAGGCCGCAGAGAATCGGCCCTGGCGACTGTTTACTAAAAACACAGGTCTCTGCTAACTCGTAAGAGGACGTATAGAGACTGACCCGTGCCCGGTGCCGGTAGGTCAAGGGAGCGGGTTAGCCTCCCTCGGGAGGCGAAGCTCGCGACCGAAGCCCCGGTAAACGGCGGCCCTAACTATGAGGGTCCTAAGGTAGCGAAGTTCCTTGTCGGGTAAGTTCCGACCTGCATGAATCGGGTAACGACTGGGGCACTGTCTCCACGAGCGACTCGGTGAAACTGCAGTCGTGGTGAAGATACCACGTACCCGCAGCAAGACGGAAAGACCCCGTGAACCTTTACTGCAGGCTAGTACTGGGCCTAGGTACATCATGTGTAGGATAGGTGGGAGGCTGTGAAGCGGGGGCGCCAGCTCCCGTGGAGCCGCCCTTGAAATACCACCCTTGGTGTGCTTGGGTTCTAACCCAGACCCGTGAAGCCGGGTCGGGGACCGTGCTAGTCGGGCAGTTTGACTGGGGCGGTCTCCTCCTAAAAGGTAACGGAGGAGCCCAAAGGTACCCTCAGCCCGGTTGGCAATCGGGCCTTAGAGTGCAAAGGCAGAAGGGTGCCTGACTGCGAGACCGACGGGTCGAGCAGGGACGAAAGTCGGGCTTAGTGATCCGGCGATCCCGTGTGGAAGGGTCGTCGCTCAACGGATAAAAGGTACTCCGGGGATAACAGGCTGATCTCGCCCGAGCGTCCACAGCGGCGGCGAGGTTTGGCACCTCGATGTCGGCTCATCGCATCCTGGGGCTGGAGAAGGTCCCAAGGGTTCGGCTGTTCGCCGATTAAAGCGGTACGTGAGCTGGGTTTAGACCGTCGTGAGACAGGTCGGTCCCTATCTGCTGCGGGCGCACGAGACTTGAGGGGAGCTGAGGATAGTACGAGAGGACTTCCTCGGACGAGCCTCTGGTGTCCCTGTTGTCGCGCCAGCGGCACCGCAGGGTAGCCACGCTCGGAAGGGATAAGCGCTGAAGGCATCTAAGCGCGAAGCCCCCCCCAAGATGAGGTCTCGTTTCCCTCTACGGGATGAAGGCCCCTGGAAGACGACCAGGTTGATAGGCCGGAGGTGTACGGCGGGTAACCGCCTCAGCTGACCGGTACTAACGGCCAAACGCTTGACCACAGCGGCTCCTAGCCCTCCCGGCGGCGAACACTCGCACCCCAGCCGCCCGAAACCACCCAGTCGCGCACACCAGCTACGCACCGCACCAACCAGCCAACAAAACCTCCCTACGCTATCAAGCAGCTTCCCGGTGACCATACCGGAGGGGCCACACCCGTTCCCATTCCGAACACGGCCGTTAAGCCCTCCGGGCCGATGGTAGTGCCTTTGGCGCGAGAGTAGGTCGTTGCCGGGAGTTTTCAAAACCTCCACTAGCGATACGCTCCATCAAGCCCGCTGCAAGCCGCAGCGGGCTTTCTTCTGCGCCGCCCCCACCCGGCAGCGCAGCACCTACGCCCCCAACCCGCTGTGCAGCACCGATCCGCGCAACCCTCCATGACCCCGCCCGCCGCGCCAGCCGCAGCCCCTAACAGCCCACCGCCTGTCCCAGCAGCGCCCGCTCACCAGTCCGGAACCCACCGTTGCAGGACATCCTGCAGCACGATCCATCCTGAGGCCAACCGTCACACGCCTGCCGCCCGGACACGGTGAGCCGCACGCCCCAGCTTTCCCGGCAATCCGTGGCCCGGTCCGGCAGGCATCTCGGTGCGTGGCACGGGCTGCCTGTAGATGCCGTCCCGCCAACGGCCCACGACCAGGAACCCAGCGGCGTTCGACGGCTGAAGAAGTCAACCCGATTGTGTCGATCGAGCGGAGCCCCCGCTGCGGGTGACGCTGGTTGTCGAGCCGGGCGGCACGAGGCGGCCACCTGGCACCTCCGCCTCCACCCTGTTTCCATCGAGCGGCCGCCAGCGGGCACAGAGGGTCACTGAGCAGCCCGTTGGCCGGCCGCCGGGGACGAGCTGCAGCGAAACCAGGCGGGCTGCCTGTGGTCACTGCTCGCTGTGGCTTTGCTACAATAGGGTCGACGCTGGCGATGTTGGCATCGGCGGGTGCTCATCGCGAAACGGCCGGCACGCAGCCGGGCTAAGGCTGTCTGCGGGGCGCCTTTGCCCGGACCGTCTGGGCGGGCGAAAAATGGCGAGGTGCGGGCAACCGTAACCCGTTCTTTGGCAAGAGGATGCTTGTGGCTGCGCGCAGCGGGCCGGTTCCTGGACCGGCGACTTGGCGAGGTCCGGGCAAAACTGCGCGTAACCCTATGCCGAACAACACGTTCCGCAGGGTGCCTCGCGCCGACCAATCGAACCACGATGGGATTGAAACGAGAAGATAATTCCAATTATTATCGCTTCTCAAAGTCTCGCGCCGACCAATCGAACCACGATGGGATTGAAACACTGGCGAAGTCGATTGTTGTTAAGTTTAATCCATGCTCGCGCCGACCAATCGAACCACGATGGGATTGAAACTTGTTCAGCATGTTCGAACCGAAGGAGATGATGAAGTCTCGCGCCGACCAATCGAACCACGATGGGATTGAAACCAATTTCTCGGCTTTCCAAAAATGAGAGCTCCCTCCCCTCGCGCCGACCAATCGAACCACGATGGGATTGAAACCCTCATCTCCGACCCAAATTGGGCGCTCCAAGAGCGCCTCGCGCCGACCAATCGAACCACGATGGGATTGAAACGGTTATTATGTAATTTTATCCACGTCTCCTTCCCGTGCTCGCGCCGACCAATCGAACCACGATGGGATTGAAACTTTTTCGTCCTTAAGCGCCTCGCCAAGTTCCCAGCAGTGCTCGCGCCGACCAATCGAACCACGATGGGATTGAAACTGAAACACAAACATCCGCCTTCCAAAGTAAATATGGCTCGCGCCGACCAATCGAACCACGATGGGATTGAAACCTGAACTGTCATTACCACATCCTTTTCCCAAAAACCTCTCGCGCCGACCAATCGAACCACGATGGGATTGAAACCCTCTAGGAGCGCCCAAAACGGACGAACAAGTGTTCCCCTTCTCGCGCCGACCAATCGAACCACGATGGGATTGAAACCTGATTCCGTGAAAACTAAGTCATTAAAGCGCACAATCCTCGCGCCGGCCAATCGAACCACGATGGGATTGAAACTCCTCCAAGAAAAGAAAGACCCAACATACTGGACACACCTCGCGCCGACCAATCGAACCACGATGGGATTGAAACAAAAGCTCATTAACTTCATGTGAAATTTCATGTGAACTCGCGCCGACCAATCGAACCACGATGGGATTGAAACAAGTCGGGGTTGGTCCATACCCCCACGAGCGTCCACTCTCGCACCGACCAATCGAACCACGATGGGATTGAAACAATAAGCCCAACTTGAAGACCATCAACCCATTTGGTCCTCGCACGGACCAATCGAGGGAGGATGGGATTGAAACGGGCGGCGAGTGGCCGACCGCACAAGAAGTGCCAATCTCGCATGGACCAACCGGATCACGTTGGGATCGAAACCACTTCTCCCGAACCCGATCGGGGCGACGGTGCTCCAGCTCGCACTGAGCGAGCGATCCAGCATGGGATTGAAGCCCGCTTCATGCCAGGCACCCGTACGTCGGTACGGGCCTAGCAGCGACCAGAGGTGGTTGCGGGGAACGCGGTACATCCGAAGGCGCCGTCGTCGCACGGTGACCGGACCCAGGGGCGATTTGGGATCGAGCGGGTGGTGTTGGTGGGGGATCACGGGCTGATGACGAGTCGGCTCATCGAAGAGGAGCTTCGGGAGGGGGAGGGGCTGGATTGGCTGACTGCGTTGCGTGCCGATACGATCCGGAAGCTGGCCCGGCAGGACAGGATTGAGCTTTCGCTGTTTGACGAGAAAGACCTGGTGGAGATCCGCTCCCGGGATTTTCCGGGGGAGCGATTGATTGCGCGTCGCAATCCGTTTCTGGCTGACGAGCGTGCGTGGAAGCGGGGGAATTGGCGAAGCGTACGGAACGTGACCTGGAACGGACTGCGGCGGCGACCCATCGGTCACGGCGTCCGCTGCGTAACCGGATGGAGATCGTGGAGCGGGTTGGACGAGTGCTGGGCCGAAGCAAAGTGGCGAAGCATTTCGGCTGGGAGATCACCCAGGAGGGCCTGTTCCGCTTGTGGCGTAAGGAGGCATCGATCAAGGCGGAAGCTGCTCTGGATGGCGTCGACGTGATTCGCACGTCCGTACCGGAAGAGCAGCTGGACGCCCCGGAGGCGGTGGCTGCGTACAAGCAACTGAGTCGGGTGGAGTGGGCGTTCCGTGCGATGAAAAGCGTTCTGGATGTGCGGCCGATCCAGCATTGGCGTTTGCCCCGGATTCGGGCGCACGTGTTCCTGTGCATGCTGGCCTACTACGTACGCTGGCACATGGAGCAAGCGTGGGCGCCGTTGTTCGTGGATCGTGACCGTCAACAGGCTGAATCGCAACGTCGCAGCGCGGTGGATGGTGCACCACGGTCGGAGGCAGCACGCAATAAGGAGGCACGTGGTCGCACAGGGGACGGACAGCCAGTTCATAGCTTCCGGACGCTACTGGAGGATCCTGCAACCCTGTGCCGCAACCGGGTGCAGGCGGGCGAGAATCCGGACCACAGGTTCTGGTTGGTCACGTCGCGGAGGCGTCTGCAAGCGATGGCCCTCGAGCTCCTCGGCATCCGCAGCACCATGCCTAAACGCTGACCGATAGCCAGAAACAGACCGCGGGTTTCACCATAACCCATTCCCTAGACCTGTCATGTAGCCCAGCCCGTGCAAAGGTGTGGGGTAACAGTAGGTGTCCAACGCGCGGCTACCGTTCGCCCGAGGCCGAGGACGTCCTGGCAGGACCGGGGCTGCTCGGGCTCCAGCGACGGCGGCGCGGATCGCTGCTCAGGGGACCGTTCGGAGCGGGCGGCATACCCGGCTCGGATCCTGGCTGTCGCCTTGCCAATGGCCACCGGTGTGACACGCTACGGTTCCGAGCTTGCTCGCGTGCCGTGGGACATGGGAGTCCAGGCAGAGATCTGTGTTCGATGCCGTAAAGAAGCCTGCGCGCACGTGCCTCAGCGGTGAGCCGCCTAACTGAGTCGTTTCCTGTCTAGTTCGACAGTATGGCCCCGTACCTTTCCTTGATGACCAGGGCGAGGTTCCGAATAGCAAACTCGAGCTCTTGGTAGAGGGCTGCTCGCTCAGCCTCGTAATGCTCGATCGTTGGAGCGCGCAATCGCTCGGCCAGCTCCTGGAGTTGGATGACGGCCAGGTATAGTCGTCGCAACGCAGCGGTTTCTTCTGGATTCAACTCTGGTTCATTCAGCAGTAGTGCCATCGAACCGTTCGCTAGACTGAGCAGAGGGTCGCGCAACTCCAGGACCTTCGCACGCAGCTCAGGAATCACCGCGTTCAGTGCATCCACGTCTTCACGTCCCGCCTCAACAACCCGCTTGCAGATCTCGTTGTATGCCAGGCCGACAAAGCTCAAGACGATGAGGCAATTCCTCAGCAGCACTGCACGACGCACGGTGTTGTACAGCGCCGCGTTCGCGGACGCCCGGTCGCGCGCGTCCTGCAGATCGGTCGTCCACCGAATGACTTTGGGCCGAAGATCGACCACCGAATAGCCGAAGGCCAGCTGCTTCATATCCTTGAAGCGATAACTAACCAGGCCGAAAACTGTGCCGTCTTCTTCGCGACAAATAGGGCCACCGCTGCAGCCAGGGCCGATCTCCGCGTCGATTGCGATTTCGTGGCCGTCAACGCGGGCCACTCTTCCAAAGAAGGCCGTGAGATCGAGGAGTCGGTTTCCCCCTATCGGGTTGCCGATGATAGCGGACTTCGTGCCGGGTAGCGGGGGCTCGGAGGATATCCAGAGAGGTGCCGCATCTTCGATGGGACGGTCCAACATCAGGATCGCGAGGTCACGATCGGCATCGAAATCAAGCAGTCCGTCGACTTTGGCCTGGACGATGCGGCGGCCCCGACGAAACTGGAGCGTCAGGTTTTCCAGCCGCTCGCCGGCGACCACGTGCAACGCGGTTGCTACGATCCATGGACTGTGGATTAGGAAACCTGCCCCGTGTCCGCTCGGCGTTTCTAGCACGCATGTCGCGTCCCGCACTGCAGCCACGACTTCTTCGGGGCTGTACGTGACCACGATCCGACGCTGAGCCTCGGACACCCTCATCGAGCGAACGCGTGTCCCGAGGCGCAGTAGCACCTCATGAGGACCTGGGCCGACTTGGATCGGCTTCAACGTCGCAACCGGTCCCAGATGTTGGCCGTCAAGGGAGACGAGTGCGTATGGCACATTGCAGACCACCTCTAGCGGAGCAGACCTGGGCGAGGCTGAGACGTCAGCTCGGACGCTGGCTCCGACGTTATCCGACTGTCGTCGCGTCCGCGGTTGGGCGAGGCGGCCACGGGGGCCGGGCCGGACCGTTTGGCTGGCCGGAGAAGCGATACGGTCGGACTCAGTGGTGCCAGCCGGAGTTGGGTCGGCACGCGCGGGGCTGCCAACATCCGCCTCACCACGCGGTGCCAGGAAGGCGCGGCCGATATACATGCCCGTCAGCAGGCAGACCAAGCAGATAGCAGCTATGGTGAACGCAGTACGGGACCACTCGCGGTTGGTCGTCACTTGCTCGTTGACGAAGTTGGTGAACGCAGCTGGCGCTGGTGCCGCCCCCTGCACCGCATGCTCCTGCTTTACAACGAGTCGGAGGGAGGCGCGGCAACCGGGGCAAACAACAGCTGCATTGCCGGGCAGACACTGGAACACGAGCCGACACTTCGGACAGCGGATGCGATACACTGCGACCCTCCGGAGTACGCTGGGCTAAAGCGTGACGGCCTGAACGCAGCCGTGAGGGCTCCGCTCAACAGAGCCGTCTGGAACATTGCCACCGGCGGGACGAGCCGGTACGGCACGCAGCCCCACTCGGCGGCGTCCGCCTTCGCGACAAGACGCTCACCCCACAGAAACGCCATGCTGAGGTATGCCTCTTTCGGCAGCCGACCGGCAGCTGGCACATGATCCGCAGAGACCAGCCTCCCGAACCTCGCGGGCCAGTGCCCAAGTGTCTTGTAGATGAGCCCAGTCTACAGGGCGCGGCACAACGATACAAGGGGCTCGCCCGTTTAACGGAGGGCGTTGCAATGTCCGTGAGCTGTTGGCAGATCGGACCTGTGCGTGGGTGCTGAGAAGGCTTTCCTCACAGAAGGTCCCGCTGAGTGGCGTTCTGAGCCCATATTTCCGGATCCGGAGTGAACAATACGAATTCTCGATCAAGGAGGGAGTGTAGCGGAGTTACGTTGCTGTGCGGACGACCTTGGGGGCGTCCCCTCGCCTTAAGAAAGCCGATGACATCAGGAGAAGCGCAACGGCCCGGAGCACGACGAGTCAGCGGTTTGCCGGGGAGACGTTGGAGGACGGTCCCAGGCTCCGAGCGATCCGCAAGGTTCCGGGGGACATCCCCGA
>JALXBF010000183.1 GCA_026991575.1 Planctomycetota bacterium
CACCGCACCGGCGGACCGGCGACGGTGAGTGAGTATCACATCAGCGACGATCGGCTCGTGCCCACGCTCGACCTGGAGCTCGGTGCCGGCTACCACCTTGGCCACGGCTGGGCCATCTCCGCAGGGTACCTCTACTCGATCTGGTTTAATGTGGCTGGTCCGGAGGACCTGGTCGCCGAGCTTCGCAGCGGTTCGTACTATGGCAATGTAGAGGACGAGCTGTCCTGGGACGGCTTCTTCCTGCGGCTGGAGTACGGCCGCTTCCGCGGCACCGCTGTCGGTGACTGAAGCGATGCGCGGTATACGAAGTTGGCGAGTCCCCGCCGCGACCGCGGCGCTGGTGGCCCTCAGCACGCTCTCTGTCGCCCTGGTGGCCGGCTGCGCGAAGGAACCGGACGAGCCGCCCAGCCGACCAGCGGCAGGCGCCGTCGTGCGCGTCTCTGTGCTCGATAGCCCACAGGCAGAAAGCTTCCTGGAGTTGCATGTGCCGGACTGGCAGGTGCAGTCGGGCGGTCGGGTGGAGATGCAGGAGGAGGCCGAGGGGGGAGCTGATCTGTACATCGCGCCTCTCGGCGAGCTGGGTCGGTTGGCTGCGCGGTTCATGTTGGCGGAGTTGCCCGCGGACGTTTATGAGCCGGACCCAAACGCGCCGCGCGACTGGCCCGAGGCCGTGCGCGACCACCTCTGGTACTGGGGGCCGACGCGGTGTGTCGTGCCGTTGTCCGTGCGCACCTACGTGCTGGCATATTGCCCGGACCGGCTGCCCCGATCGCTGCGTGAGCGCGTAGAACAGATCAGCACGTGGCGCGAACTGGATGAACTCGTGGCAAAGCTGCCGGGCGAAGGCCCCGGCCTGCTGGTTCCCAGCATAACGGTCGCGGTGCTGCTCCGCGCAGCAACGTACGCACGGTCGCCGCAAAGTTTTGCGTTCCTGATCGAACCGTGGCAGGGGGAAGTGCTTGTCGACGCCCCCCCGGTTGTGAAGGCAATGAGCGAGTGGCTCGGAGTGCGGAAGCAGATCGCGGTAGGGGGAGCCTCCGATTTGGTCGCCGGAAAGGCCCCCTTGGCCATCGTTGCGACTGATTCGGTTCGCCCGCTACTGACGGAGCAGACGGGCATCACCGCGCGGTTCGCGCCACTGCCTGGATCCATGGACTACTACGACCATGCCGCGGGACAGTGGCGGCAAGTTGCAGGTGACGAAGGACCGCACCGCGTAGCATTCTTCGATGGCATCGTGGCCATTGTGCCGGATGGCATCGACAACATCGACGCAGCGCAGTCGCTAGTACGATTCCTGGTTTCTCCAGAGACCAGCCTGGCCGGCGTGGTGGACCCGCAAGTTGGACTGGGACCGTTCCGGCTGAGTCACTTCCGAAGGACGGGGCAGTGGTCAGCCGCAGGATGGGACGTGACGAAACTGGGTAGCTACTTTGCGGCAGTCCAGACCACGCTGGCCAATCGCGTTGCAGTCGAGACGCTGCAGGTGCGCAACGCGCGAGAACTGGCCGGATTGCTGCAGGAGGCCGTCGAGGAGCTGTGGCAGGGGAAGGCGGAGTCCGTGGGCGACCGGCTCAAGGCGCTGCACGCTGCCTGGCGAGAGGCGATCGACCGGGCGGGCCGAGAACATGTCGTGGAAGACTACCGACGCAGCGTTGGACTGGTCGGCATTGTTTCCCAGTAGGCCATCTTCGGCCTAACGCGCGGGCAGCCGTTCCTTGGGTAATTTGCATGGTGGTCATGCTGCTGCCCGGTCAATCGCCATCAGTACGCCCAGTTGCCCTGGCCATAGCGAAGTGGGCGATCGAGGATGGTCAGCCCTCTTCGGGGGGTTCCGCGGTCGACACGCTCAGGTACCGAGCCTGGGGCGAGGCGTGGGCGATCGGCATCGGTGGTGCCTGCCCGTAGGGCACGCTTCGGGCCGAGAACAGGGGGCCCCGACGGCGCCCTCTGGAACGGGGCGGTTGCCGTGTCGCGGGGGCACCGGCTGGTTTCGTTGACGGCTTCGATCATGCTGCTTATGATGAGGTGACGTTGGGGCGGTAGCTCAGCTGGGAGAGCGCCAGAATCGCACTCTGGAGGTCGGGGGTTCGACTCCCCTCCGCTCCACTTGCCTTTCCCGAGCGAAACCGGTCTGCGACAGGTCTGCCGTTTGGCTGTAGTGCAATCGCGGCAGCTTCCTGCGGGGCGGAGGCTGCTGCACACGTTACACCTGGCCGTGTGCTTGGGCCGCGGTTCGCCCGGCGCCGCAGCGCAGCTTCCCGAGAACATTTAGGTTTCCCTCAGCACGCGGACGATAGTCCTAGTAGGTTACCGCATAACGTGTGGCCGCGGTTCCGCCGTGCCCCTCTGACTGCGTGGGATCTTCCGCCGGGTGCCGGCCAGGCACTGGAGTATTCTGCCAGCCACGTAACGAGGCAGGGATGCAAGAATGAGGACGATCAACCTGACACATTTGTTGGCCATGAGCTGCGTGGGGAGTGCCCTGGCGCTCTCCAACGCGTTCCTGATTGCCGGAGAGAGCGGTCCTGAGACCGGCGCGTCGGCCGAGGCCGCCCCTAGGTCGATCAGTGCCATCCTTGAGCAGTTGCCAGACCGCGACGCGAAGGCCATCGCGTACGAGGCTGCCGACGGCCAGAGTCAGTCGGAGGCCAAGCCGGCAGACGGGGCAGAAGCCGAGACGACAGCCGCCGAGACGGTCGAGCCGGTCAGCACGTTTGACCCGTTCGGCGACCCCGCATGGAGCCACTGGGACCTCGGTTGGCTAACGCTCGATTTCGGCGCCCAGTGGCGTTACCGGTTCCATTATGAGGACAATCTGCGGCTGAACGGTCAGGATGACTCGTTCCTGCTGCGACGGACCCGCCTGTGGACCGACGTGAACATCGGCGGCCTGCTGCTGGGTCGGTTGGAGGTCATCGATGCAATATCGCATTTCGAAGACCTACCGCCTCGCTTCATTGACGAGAACCGTTGGGACCTGCTGAACGCATGGGGCGAGGTGACGATCTGGAATCCGAATCCGGAAACGCGGATAGCGTTTCGCGCAGGGCGGCAGGAGTTGCTCTACGGTTCACAACGGCTGATCTCGCCACTGGACTGGGCCAACACGCGTCGGACGTTTGAGGGCTACCGGCTGTACGGCACATATGGCCCATTCAGCCTGGATCTGTTCTGGGTCCGCCCGTTCCCGCCCCAGCAGCACGTGAACCTTGACCATAACCTGGACAACTCGGACCAGAGCCAGGAATTCAGCGGGATCTGGGGAAGCTACAAGGGTGAGAACTGCATCGTCGACATCTACTTCCTGCGGCTCAAAGAGCAGGACAATATTGTCTACGGTCGCTCCGAGGTGCCGGGCGACTGGGACGTGAACACGATCGGTGGTCGCTGGACCGGCAACTGGGGCAACTGGTTGTATGACTTTGAGGGCGGGGTGCAGTTCGGTGACTACGCGGACCTGAACTGGCAGGACGCTGGCTTCTGGACGGCCGGTTTGGGTTATCGCTGCAGTGACTGGCTGTGGCAGCCGGAATTCTGGGTGTTCTACGACTGGGCGTCCGGTGACGAGGATCCGTTCGACGGCGAGCGAAACACGGCATTCCAGTACTTCCCCTTCGGACACTACTACCTGGGATGGGCCGATCTGGTGGGCCGCCAAAACATCAAGGACTGGAACTTCCGCCTGTCGGCCAAGCCGCTGGAGAACGTGGTTCTGACCGCCTGGTACCACATTTACCGGCTTGAAGAGGCTCGCGATGCCCTGTACAACGCAGCCGGTGTGCCAATCCGCCGCGACATCACCGGTGCTGCGGGCAAGGACGTGGGTCAGGAGCTTGACCTGACGATCCTTTGGAACGTGTTCCCGGGCCACACCTTGTTGTTTGGCTACAGCCGGTTCTATGCTGGTGATTTTCTGGCCAACACCGGTAACGGCGACGACGCCGACTTCTTCTACACCCAGTGGGTGATCGAGTGGCCGGGAATTGCTAGGCACTGACCAACCGTGTCGTCGGCCAGGGCAAAGCAAAACGGCGAGGCCGGATCATCGGCCTCGCCTTCTTTCATTCATGCGTTGCCGTCACTGCCACTGCGGCGACGGTGGCCGGCTCAGTCGGTCTGCTCCTGCGTGCCGGCTGCCAGGCCGAGCAGATAGTTGCGGTACTTCTGCAATAGGCCACGGCTGGCCGGAAGCGAGGGCAACTCCGGAGCAGGGAAGAACGACGCTGTTACGGAGTAGCCTTCAGGCGTCTGGTTCAGATGGAAACAGACCGGCGCTGCATGGCGGCGGGTGCGTTGGACGTGTTTGCCCGGATGGAACAGGAGATCGCCCCGCACCACCAGCTTCCGCGGCATGCCAAGACCGCGGCGTTCGTCCTTGGGAATGCTTCGGGCGAACCGGCGCATGCGATCGCCCAGGCTGTTTAGCGCCGCCCAGACCTGGTTCTTCCCCAACGGCACGGTGACGGGAGCCAGAGGCGGCTCGCTGCGCAGTGCCGCGGCAAAGGAAGCGGACTGAACCTTGGCGTCATCGTAGTGGCGCGGGGGAAAACCACACTGACGTCGCAGCCTGGCAGCTAGCTCCCCGGCCGACTCCAACGACAAGTCAGCCAGGGGTTCCGCGCACGCCAACGAGCCAAAGCCCTTCCGCGCCTTGGCGCCGATGCCGCCGTAGGTAGCCAGCAGCCAGAGCGCAAGCTTGAACTGTTCCAGCACGTCTGTGGCGCTCAGCTGCCAGCGTCGCCGAAGCGTAGCGGCTTCGAACGATGTCGGCTGGGCCAGAGCGATGATCCGCCATCGCGCACCGCTAGGCAGGTACCATCGTCTTCGGTTCGCCTGTTCCGCGAGCCCGTACGTGATATAGGCCAGGCCTGGTTGTTCGCCGGGCTTGGGTGACTCCAGCTCATACTGGCGAACGATCGCGGCGCGATCGAACAGCTCCGGGTCGGGCACGTCGACCCGCTCGATTCTGAGACTGATCGGACTGGCGAGTTCGACACTGCCCCAGATGGAGCTCTCCAACGCTTTCAGCTGCTGGCGCGTAAGGTAGCCGGCGTGCAGGGTACGCCACCACCACCGCAGCAACCCGCGGAGTGAGTTGCCGCGGAGATCGCAGCCGGCGGGATCGGATGGCTCGGCACCACCGAGGAAGGCAGGGCTGACGAGCATCAGCTCCAGTTCCATGCTCGCCAGCTTCTCACTGGCCAGGTCGACCGGTGCGGCAACGGAGCTGGCCTCTGTGTCCATTCGACCGTAGCCGGATGCGGTCTTGGCGCCGACCCCCAGGTGGGCGAGCGCTTCGATGAGCCACTGGCGCGCCAGTTCGACGTGCTGCTGCGGTACGGCCGGGTGCCGGGGCGCGACGCCAAAAAGGAATTCCGTGCCTGCCGGCACGGCCGGGAAGTAAACCGGCTGCGGTTGGTCCCAATCTCCCGGCGGATCATTGCCCTGGTAGTAGTGGGGATAGTGGGTGTTGACGATGTCTAGCTGGATTTGCCGGAGGTTGACCGGCCACGCTTCAACGAAGACGACGTTGCCTGCTGCCGCGTTACTGGCACCGTCGCCTTGGCCGGTTGGGACCGTGCCGAAGATCGCGTCGATTAGTGCCTGAGCCTGCGCGCGATCTGGCTGACGAGGTTTCCAGATGTTTTCCGCGTACCGGCGGGTCATGCCCTTCAGCGCTGTGCCCGGAATGTAAGGGGTTCCCCACACCGGATGCAGTGCGATGCCACCGTTTTCGAGCGACGTGGTGCGGGACAGGTGCAGGCAAAGCGGGGAGCTGGTGGCGGCCACGAACGACTGCGCGCCTAGGTCTCGCAGCAGCACGCGGTGCCGCTCGATGATGCGCTCCCAGGCAAGACGCTCCCAGGCTGCCTTTGCGTCCTCGGCGGCAAAGCGGATGATTTCCCGCTGTATCCGCTGGTCGAAGCGGCTTGGCGCCAGTTTCATGTACTTGTCGAACAGCAGTCCCCCGTTTGCCTCGCGGCGATGTCGCTGCACCAGCCGCGCGGTGCTGCGGGGCAGTGGCAGGAGGCGTTCCTGGCGATCGGCCAATTGCTGTGGGCCCCGGCGGGCGGTTTGAAGGTTCCGCGGCCTGCGTTCGCGTGCCACCGTCTCACTCCTTCGCTCGCCTAGAGTCGCTGTGTCCGAGACCAGGGCGTGGCGTGCGGTTGCGGTCCGTTGGCTAGGCGCTGCCCGTGTCCGATTGCGTAAAGCCCTCCGCTTCCACAAAGCGGGCAAGCCACTGGCTGTAAGCGATCGCCTCGGCCGTGGCCAGTCGAAGGAAGTCAGCGTCCCGTTCGATGATTGCCTCCAGCAGGGCGTCCGGTCCGGTCGCTTCCTGGCCAGCACGGCGGGCAAGCACCCATTCGGACAGTGCCTGCCGCAAATCCTTGGCGGTTCCTTTTGCCTTCAAGAACGCCAACGTCTGGCCTAATCCCGAGCACAGGATCCGGGCGGGCAGCCGTTTGGCCTCTCTACCAAACTCTTTCTGAACCGCTTCTGATGCTGATTCCTTGAGCCGCTGGACCACAGACCAGGCGTGTGCGGCCCGGCGCTGATCCAGCGTTTGCAGCCTGGTCTGTTTCGTGTCGCTTGCCATCGCACGCTCTCCGTCGCTGGCTGAACAGCTAGCTGATCAGGCGCACCGTGCAGAACCCCTTGCCAACGGTTTCGTCACCACCGACCTGCAACACGGGGGGTAGCTTTTCCTTCAGGTAGCCGAGAACCTGCGAGGCCCCCCACTGCTGGGCGGCCTTGTCCCGGGTCCTGTTTGCGATCAGTACCGAGTAGAGCACGGTCTCGGCCGGCAGGAACTCCTCATAGAAAAGGCCGCCTTCGGAGGCCGTCTTACTGTCGGCTTCCAGCCGGATCCGCGCCGTGATTTCGGTGCTGTACTGCACGAAGTGGCTGAAGTCGTCGTCGTGGAGGATGACCAGGTGGCTTGCCATCCGCTGGCTGCTGAGTTGATCAGTGGCGATGTGCTGGGCGAACCAGCGGCCCAGTGCGTCGCAAGTTCCCACACGCTGGAACTCGAATTCTTCCAACACCACCGAGTCGACGCCACCACCAGAGACCACCACATCCCCGCTGGCGGCCAAGGCCTGGTTGCGATCCGGCTCTCTTTCTAGCGGCGGTGGGTTCAGTTGCAGGCCGGACCAGCTGATGTCCTGGCTCAGCCGTTCCAGCGCCGTCGGGCACGTGACCCAGGCGAACACGCCCCTGAGAGAGCGGACCGGGAAAGCCAGGACGCGGGCGTCGGTGACGCTGACCGCGCCGGCGTGCAGGCGAGATTCCTGGGGGCGGTCCGGGCCAAAAACGGCGGTCAACTCAGCATCTTGACCCGGCTGCGCGCCGGAGCGGCGTCGGCAGGCGTCGCGCAGAACCCCCTTGATCGCCGAGCCCGCTATCATGGGCCAGCCGGTGAAGCGTTCACGTTGCACGGGCAGATCTACCAGGCCCAGGGCCGTTCCGGTGCCCGGATGCAAGGGCGTGCGTGCGTGGAGCACAAGCAGCCCGCTGCGTACCGTTTCCTCAAAGGCCACACTCATGAGCCTTTCTCCTCCGTCGTGTTTTCTTGGTCATCGCCTTCTTCTCGGGGTGGCTCCAGGAGGATCAGCCTCCTTCGGCCCCGCAACCAACAGCCCCAGCCGCTGAAGCGCTCGTCCGGAGAGGAGTGTAGCGGATTGGGTAGTAGCGGCCGGATGGCGTCCGGTGTGAAATACACGGCACCGGCCGCTGCTGCCAACCGGGTCGGCTTCGGAGCACGCAGGGCGTAGTTCCAACCCGAGATGGCGAGGGTCTCACGCACGAAGCGTGCGCCGAGTCCCAGGTCGGGGACCAGGCCAAGCTGTTCATCGAGAACGAACGTGGGCGTGGTGAACAGCATCAGCGGCACGAACCCGTCCGGCAAATCGGTCGGCTCGATATCTGACCATGCAATGGCCCGCTCCAGCAAATGCACGCGAACATAGCGCCGGCCCCCGCCCAGCGGCAGCAGCTTCAAACTGCGCACCGCGTCATCGAGTGCCTTCTCTGCGGCTGTCGTCAGCGACACGTAGAGGCCCACGCCTGGTCGGAAGGACAGGTACTGCCGAGCGTAGAGCAGTCCGTGGGCTGAGGAGGCTGTGGCCGGGTCGATGGCAGTACCGACCCGCGTGTCGAGACGATACAGGTCCTCAGGCCGTACGAGGTGCTCTTCTGAGACTTCCTCGTCACGTAAGTACCGTGCCAGGCCCTCCAGCGTGATGTATTCCCGGCAAGGCTGGACCTTGCCGGCACCGCGGACAGGATGGTAAGCGAAGTCTTGGTCGGTCGGTTCCTTGAACCACTCCTTGTAGGAGTAGATCGGCTGTGCCCGCACCAGTCGGCGTCGACCGCGGTGCTCACGCCAGAACAGGTCGTGCGGCGCCGGAACGAACACTTCGATTTCCCCGGACCGTCGCCGTCGGGCGAGCCACGGGCCGCGGACGACCGTGCAAGAGAACGGTTCTCGGAGCGACTCTTGCAGCGATGACTCGACCGCACGCTCTAGCATCAGACCGCGACGCAAGCCGTCGGCGATCTTGTCGAAGTCGGCATCCAGGTAGGTCAACAGAGCGGTAAGCAGGGCGCCGGTAACGGGCTGTGGCGTGGGCAACAGCGTGTCACTCCGTTCCACGATAGCCGATGGCCGGCCATCGCCGAAGCGGAGCACATCCAGTGGTTCCAGAAATAGGGCGTATTCCCTGGTCTCGAGCGCCTGTCTCATTCCATGGCTCCGGCGGTCGTGCGGCACAAGAACGACGCTGTCTGGAGCAGAGTCGTGAACTCGCGGCATAGGACCTGCTCGGGCAGCTCTGGCCGTCTTGAGCGGAACGCCTGGGCGAAGGCCGAGAAATTCTGGCTGATCGCCTCGCCCCCGCCGAACCGCTCGATCGTTGCTTCAGAGCTGCGGTTGAGCTGGCGCTTCAGTTCGGCCAGGAACGCGTCGCTGCCGGCGGCCGAGAGTGAGTCGAGCAGGGCCGCGGTGTGGTGCACCCAGCGGTCCGATGCCCCGCCCGCGAAAGCCGCGAGCCAGTGCTGGAAAGTCGGTACGAATGGCCACGGACAACAGGCCTGGGTCCATTCCCCCGAGCGGCGGCAGACAGCCACGGCCAGCAGATCGCGGCCGTTGGCTTTCGCATACTGCTCAGCTTGGCGTGCCGCGGCCAGCGCAGCGCGCAGTGGTTGTTTGTGGTGTACGAACGCGATGCCTGCACTAAGCGTCATCGCCTCACCCGGGCCGATTTGCCCGTCCCCAAACAGCTCCGCGCTGAAGCCGCGACGCAGCGCGGCGGCGCAACTGGCCGCACTGGTTGTGGGCAAAAGAACCAGTGTGTCATCGCCGCCGGCGTATACCAAGAAACCGTCATGCTCCGGGACCGTTGGCAGCACGGCGTGAACGGCATAGTTGCTCAGTGCCTGGCTGAGCGCGTTGTGCATCGGCGCCGTCAGCGGGGCCGGCTCCTGGAGGCCTTGCCGGCCGAGTTCGTCCTTCTGGAGTTGTTCAATTACGGACTCGTGCACAAGCTGCTCGGTCCGCGGCCCACGCACCCCTTGCAGCCACAGGCCGAGCTCATCGCCGTCAGCCTTCAGGATCGCATAGTAGAGGGGGGGCATCCCCAACCGCTCATCGGATCGGGCGCGAACAATCTCCTGAAACAGCTCCTCCGGACACGCCGGCTCATCCGGGTCAAAGTTCGGTGTCGGCCAATGCAACCACTCGCCGCTCCAGTAGCCGTACCGCTGCCAGCTCTGTTCAGGGTCCAGCGCGTAGCCCAGCTCGCGTGCCCTCCGCAACCACGGCCGAGCAGCGATGGTGGCCACATCCGGAATCCGACTCGGTTCCCCATCCAGCCCCAGACGCTCTTGAAAGAACAGCTGAGCGTACCGTTTCAGAAGGTCGGGGGCGCAGAGCCGGTCGCGGCGGTTTAGTCGGATACCTTTGGGCGGCGGGGCAGCCTGAAGGTGCTGCCAGAACCGCCGCGATTCGTCATAGTCGCGCGGACCAATCTGGCTGTCCACCCCACAAAGGGTGCACTTCGGAGGTGCTACGAGGATGCCCCCGCCGCAGAGCCGCAACGCCGGGGTATTCTGAGCCTCCTGAAAAACCACGTGCAGGCCGTCCAGCCACCAGCCGGTCCGTAAGGAGTACAGCGCTTCGGTTACTTCCGGGCGCACGATCTCCGCGTTGTCTAACCGCTGCCGTAACGCCCGACACGGGATCTCGTCCTCGGCGTCTCCCCATAGGACCTTTGCCGACCGTGTCACGTCCACTAGGCGACGCAGCCGCAGGTTTGCACTGGTTAACGGCCACGGGTCGCACGGCTGTTCAAAGAACTCGTCCCACCTGCCGCGGAATTCCGGCGGCAAGTGAGGTTCCCAGTGCTTGCCGAGTTGGTCCCACAGATCGCCCCATTTTGGTTGTCGGCCAAACACGGCGAGCAGGCTCTCGACCGGACCGACGAACACTGCGGTATTCGGCAACGCTGAGACTCGCAGGGCATCGGCCGAGGGCTCAGCCACATCTGTAAGCCCTGCGCTGGTGCGGAGCCAATGGTCGACCCAAGGATTGCCACGCAGTGCCGGCGAGATGACTGCGGCCGGCCCCACCATATCCACGAGCCCGCAGACACGTTCAAACAACATCCATGCACTCAGCATGCTCGCCGACCAGAGGTCGCGCACGGTTCGACTGGATGCCAGGTACCGCTGAACCCCGCGCACTGTAAGAAGCACAATGCGGAGGTTGTTAAGGAGCTCTACAGCGCGGCCATCTCCTTCGTTCCCGTCCTCTCGTTGGTTGCTCCCCTGGGCATCCTCGCTTTGGCTTTGATCTGCCCCGTCGTCGGACTCTTCCTGCTCGTCCCCTTCCTGCCGGAGCAGAGCATAGGCCGCGAGGATACCGGCGCAGCTGTCCAGGGCCGACCAGAGTCCGAGCGAAGGTAGACGAGCATCGGCCGGTAGAGACCGATAGGCTGGGGACAGTTGGCCGAGCCGCTCGGGGAGGAGCCGCCACAGCGCAAGGGCACGCTTCTTCGGGTCGTCGTGGCGGCCGACCAGGTCACGGATCACGCCGCAGACGCGATCTGGATCCGGGGCCGGCATCTCGATTGCGAACGGGCGGCCACTGAGCGGGTGCCGGAGCTCGGCGGCACCCTGCAGCCCGAACGGCGGTGCCAGCTCCAAGCCGTAGTCCGACAAGAGCCAATCGTACAGCCCACGGATTAGTGCCCGTTCCGACGGCGGGCACTCGATTCCAGCCGCTGCCAGGTAGCGTTCGGCCCGCTCTTCGGCACGCGCTTCGTCCGGATCGAGCACGCGGTCGAAGGGCAGCGCAAGGTACGTCGCTGCAAGCTGGTCCCAAACGGACATCCAGTAGGCCTCCTGTCCGCTGTCCAACCCAGGGACGCGGGGGGGTATGCCATCTGACCAACCACCTGGCGTTTCCGAATGCCGGCTTGCGGCTGGCCACGGAAGCGAGATCCACCCGGGCGGTCCCAGGGCCCGACGCCGCCAGCCATGCTAAGTTGGGCCATTGCGGGCCCCGGCCGCCGTCGCCGCTCGACTGTTCTTTCCGCTTTGCCCGCAAGACACAAAGGAACCGGATCGGAAACGCTACCATGATTCTGCCTGCTGCAGAGCACGCCGGCTCTGCCCAAAAGGGATTGGCATTATACCCCACGCTACGCCCGCGGTCGCGCTGCGGGGAGACAGCAGGCTAACCGGTGGGCGGTCAGCTGGCCGGTATGATCTTAGGCGGAGTTGGCGTAGCGAGACGGCGTGATGAAGTACGTTGAGGAGTTTCGCAACCCGGAGCTTGCCCGGCGACTGGTGCGGGCGATACACCAGATCGAGGGCGGACCATGGACCATCATGGAAGTCTGCGGCGGTCAGACCCACGGCCTGGTACGCGCCGGGATTCCCGAGCTGCTGCGCGGGAAGGTGCGGTTGATCCACGGACCGGGCTGCCCGGTGTGCGTTACCCCCGTGGCGATGATCGACCGAGCGATCGCGTTGGCGTGTCGGCCCGACGTGACGTTGTGCTCATTCGGCGACATGCTCCGGGTACCGGGCAGTCGCAGCAGCCTGCTGCATGCCCGGTCGCGAGGGGCTGACGTCCGCATCGTTTACTCGCCGCTTGATGCTGCCCGACTTGCCGAGCGACTGCCTGAACGCGAGATTGTCTTCTTCGCGGTCGGGTTCGAGACGACGGCGCCAGCTACGGCGCTGGCTGTGCAGTATGCGTCGGCGCGCGGCCTGGAGAACTTCTCCGTGCTCTGCTGCCACGTGCTTGTCCTGCCCGCAATGGAAATGCTCTTGCAGGCGAAGAACTGCTCGATCCAGGCGTTTCTGGCAGCGGGCCACGTTTGCACGGTGACCGGCTACGAGGGATACCACGACCTGGCCCGCCGCTACCGCGTGCCGATCGTGGTGACGGGCTTTGAGCCGCTTGATCTGCTGGAGGGAATCTGGTTGGCATGCCGCATGCTGCACGGGCAGGTCTACGAAGTACGCAACCAGTACCGCCGCTCCGTCCGCCGTGGGGGCAATCCCGCAGCCTGGCAGCGCGCCATGACCGTGTACGAGGTCTGCGACCGGGTCTGGCGTGGCCTGGGGCGGATCGAACGCAGCGGGCTACGGCTCCGGGACGAGTACCGCCGGTACGACGCAGAGGCCAAGTTCACGTTCGACGGAGAAAGCGGGGCCGAGGATCCCCGCTGCCGAGCCGGCGAAGTACTGCAAGGGGCACTTCGGCCGGATGAGTGCGAGGCGTTTGGCAAGGAGTGCACCCCGGAACATCCGCTTGGCGCCCCGATGGTGTCTGCCGAGGGGGCCTGTGCGGCGTACTGGCAGTACGGCCGCCGGCCGCGCGCTGTGAGAGGCTGATGGCAGGCCAGCGTTTGAGGGCAACAAAGATGCAGAGCGTATTGTGGCGCGCATGCTTTGCCGTCGTGGCGATGGTCGCCGGCCGGGCAGCTGCCCAGCAATTGCCGCCTGTCAACTACGACGAGGACAAAGTTCCCGCTTACGAACTGCCCGACCCGTTGCGGTGCGCCGACGGCTCGCCGGTCCGTACCGCCAAGGACTGGTTCCAGAAGCGGCGGCCCGAGATCCTGGCGCTGTTTCGCCGCGAAGTGTACGGCAAGGCTCCGGGCAAGCCGACACGAATGCGCTTTGAGGTGATGGAACGATCCGACAACGCACTGGACGGACTGGCGATCCGAAAACAAGTGCGGCTCATTTTCGATGCACGCTTCCCCGACCGGGCCATGGAGATCCTGCTCTACCTGCCGCGTGCCGCCGAGCAGCCGGTGCCGGTTTTCCTGGCGTTGAATTTCCGGGGCAACCACTCGATTCACCCTGACCCGGCGATTCGCATCACGACCAGCTGGATGCGGCCGCGCCGTGACGGCACGGTGCGCGGGAACCGGGCTACCGAAAGGGGACGCGGGGCGGCACGATCGCGCTGGCCGGTGGAGTTCGTTCTTCGCAGAGGCTACGGCATCGTCACGGCTTACTACGGTGACATCGACCCGGACTTCGACGATGGCTTCCGCAACGGAGTGCACGGCATCTTCGGCCCACCACCTGACCGTCGGCCGCCGGATGCATGGGGATCGATCAGCGCGTGGGCATGGGGCCTGAGTCGCATCATGGACTATCTGGAGACAGACCGGTCCGTCGACTCGAAACGCGTCGCTCTGCTGGGGCATTCCCGGTTGGGGAAGACGGCGTTGTGGGCCGGTGCTCAGGACGAGCGATTCGCGCTGGTGATCTCGAACAACTCCGGCTGTGGCGGTGCAGCCCTGAGCCGGCGACGGTTCGGCGAGACGGTTGCTCGAATCAACCGTGCATTTCCCCACTGGTTCTGTGCCAACTTCAAGAAGTACAACGAGAACGAAGCGGCGTTGCCCGTCGATCAGCACATGCTAATTGCCCTCATCGCACCGCGGCCGGTGTACGTTGCCAGTGCCGTCGAGGACCGCTGGGCAGATCCCTACGGTGAGTTTCTTGCGTTGAAGCACGCCGACCCGGTGTGGCGCCTACTGGGCGGTACCGGGCTACTGATGCGCCGCTGGCCTCCGCTGGATACGCCCATACTCGGCCATCTCGGCTACCACGTGCGGAGCGGTAAGCACGACGTGACGTGGTACGACTGGGCGCAGTATTTGGACTTCGCCGACAAGCACTTCGCTCACAGTGACGTTCGGCCTATGCCGCGCTAGGTCTGCCGGAGCTAGCTGGGCTTGTACCGTAGCACCAGCGCTGCGCCGACTGCAGCCATGACCATGCCCACGTAAAACCAGATCTCCGGGGCCGACTTCGGCCGGTGCCACGCCATACTGACCAGTGCGTTCACGATGGGGGCACCGGCGAAGACCAAGGGGGCCACCACAATCGGGCTGCCGCCGAGCTTCAGGGCGAGGATCACACACAGGGCGCCGGCTGCCCCAAGCACCCCGGCAATCGTCGCAAACACCACACCTCGGCTCTGGAACTCCACCGGCTCTACACCCGCCAGCAGCAGCAAGACCGGAACGAGCACTGCGGTGAGGAAATAAGCGCCACCCACGCAGAGAAATGCCCGAATCGGGCCCCGCCCCAGCGCGATCTGACCTTCATGGATGAACGGCACATACGCTCCCCAGGACAAGATGGCTCCCAATACGAACGCCAACCAGGCCAGCTTCATCGGTTGCCTCCCAATTCAGACCGGTTCGGCCGTATCGATCAGTGGCACTAGCAGTCCTTGTGCCGGCGGTGGTCACGAAACCGCCGCGGGGCGAGCGTGGTATCATACGAAACGATGCATTCTGGTCTTTGGCCGTCTCAAGAGCACAGTGGATTCTGGTTGTTCAGCCGTTGTGCCAGTTGGAGGTCCTCATGCGGTTTGCCCAGTGGGTTTGTGTCATGCTCTCCGTCGCGTCGATCGTAGCGGCAGCGGGCGCGGTCGCGCCTGCGTCCGATGGCGAAGGCAAGTTCAGGCGAGCCGATTCGCTCACGGCGCTGGATCGCTACGTGGCCGCTCCGGACGACAGCTACGGCTGGAAGGTGGTGCAGACCACTTCCAACGCCGCCGGCCAGGTGACCTACATTGAGCTCACGTCACAGACGTGGCGCGGCATCGTATGGAAACACCAGATGTTTGTCTGCATTCCGAAGCAGCGTGCTGCGAAGGATACCGCTCTGCTTTTCATCACCGGCGGCAGCAACAACAGTCGCGTGTCGTTGCAGGATGCGATGATTGGCCTGTTGCTAGCACGGGTGGCTAGGGAGCCGGTGATCGTACTTCGGCAGGTTCCGAACCAGCCGCTGCTGGGCGGTCGAAAGGAAGACGATCTCATCGCCGAGACGTTCGTGCACTTCATGAACTCGGGGGACCAGAGCTGGCCGCTGTTGCTGCCGATGGTTAAGAGTGCCGTGCGGGCCATGGACGCCACGCAGGAGTATTTCCAGAAGGAGAAGGGTGAGTCGATCACGAAGTTCGTTGTCACTGGCGCCAGCAAACGCGGCTGGACGACCTGGCTGACCGGCGCGGTTGACCGGCGGGTCAAGGCGATTTGTCCGATGGTCATCGACACGCTCAACTTCTACAAGCAGCTTCCCAACCAGCTGCGTGTCTGGGGGGAGTACAGCGAGCAGATTCGCGACTACACCTCGCGCGGATTGATCGAACAGCTCCGGACCCCACGGGGGCGGATCTTGACCGGGATCGTCGATCCGTACAGTTATCGGGAACGCTACACGCTGCCGAAGCTGATCATCAACGGCACGAATGACCGGTACTGGGTTGTCGATGCGCTGAACCATTACTGGGACGACCTTCCGGAACCGAAGTACGCCCTGTACCTGCCCAACGCCGGGCACGGTCTGGAACACCACCGCGAGTACGCGGTCAACGGTGTGGCAGCATTCGTGCGTCATGTTGCCGAGGGGCATCCTCTGCCAAAGATTTCCTGGCGATTCGAGTACACCGACGGTGGCCTGAGGCTGGAGGTGACCGCGGACCAACCGCTCGTTAACGCTCAGGCCTGGGTTGCGTACGTGAAGGACCTGGACTTCCGAGTTGCTCGATGGGAGTCTCGACCGATGAAGGACGCCGGCCACGGCAAATGGGTCATTGAGGTGCCGGAGCGGCCCGGGCTTAACGGTGCTGTCTTTGGCGATCTGACGTTCAAGATGGCGGACCTCCAGTACCATCTCTCCACGCTCATTGGTCGGGTGCCCCAGCTGAGCCTGCCCGAGGGGACCGAGCAGGCGGCCGCCGTGGGGCGGTAGCCAGGCTGGGGATTCCCGGGTACAGGACCGCGCTGGCCCCGGTGGCGCGACGGGGACCACCGGGGCTTTTCTTTTGGGGAAGGCCGGGGTTGACTTGCTGGGGCTGTGGCGTGTGCTCGCGATCGCTGGCTGGATGGCGCTGTAGATTGGTGAGCGGCTAGCGTCTGGGGACTGTGGCTTGCGTGGGTGCCGCCAGGGGACACCCGCGCGTCGACCGGTGGTGGCGGATGGGAGCGACGTGCGGTTTCGGGTGCGGGACGGCTTGTTCCAGGGGGGAGCGGGGCGTACGATTAAATAGATCAGTGGTCGCTGATGCGTTGGGCCGCGCCCGCCTTGGAGTGTGGTTCTTGCCGCAGAGGGGTCTGCGTGTGCTTCCCTGCCGCTGAAACCCATGACGAGGGCAGCCATGATGGCCGGTGATGCTATGCCCACCGAAGCCGTTCTGCCGCGCCGCTTGCCGTTGCTGCGCGCGAGTCGCACACTCCGTGCCTCGATCGCGGTCGTGCTGCTGACGGGGCTGTGGTGGTATGCGGCTCGTGACAAACGCGCCTTGCCCGAGGCCCAATACGTGTTGCACACCGTCTCCCGGGTCGATTTGCCGATTACCGTGGTCGAGCGCGGCAGGCTTGAGAGTCAGCAGGTGATCGAGTTGAAGTGCGAAGTGGAGACCATGCCCGGGCAGCGCGGTGTGCGCATCGTGTACATCGTGCCCAATGGGTCCAAGGTCAAGGCGGGGCAGCTGCTTGTGGAATTCGACTCGGCACCAATCGAGGAGGCTCTCGACCGCGCGTACGTCGACTACGAACGGGCGAAGGCGCGGAAACTGCAAGCAGATGCAGCATACGAGAACATGGAAATCCAGGCGCAGATCGCGCTGGAGCTTGCCAAGCTCACACTGGAAAAGGCACAGATGCGGCTGCGGCAGTTCGAGGACAAGGAAGGCGGGACGTTTGCCATCGACCTGCAGGAGGCTGAGCTCCGGGTACAGGAGGCACGCAACAAGCTGGTCGAAGCCCAGGCCCGCTTGCTGCTGGAAAAGACCAAGCTCGAAGGAATCCGCATGCTCTACCGGCTGGGTTATCGCGGCAAGGGGGACTTGGACCAGGCAACGTTCCAGTATCTGCAGGCCGAGGATGGCTTGGTGCGCGCGACCAACTCGCTGCGCACGGCCGAGGCGGCGTTGCGCAAGTTGAAGCAGTACGACTACCCGCTGCAAAAGCTGGAATTGACCACCGACGTGGAGAACGCCCGCCGGAAGCTGGAGCAGGTGCGTAAGCAGAACGCGGCTGATCTTGCCCGGCTGAAGGCCGACCGCGATGCGGCGGCTCGGGAGTTGGCCAAGATGGAAGAGCGACTGAAGAAGTACCGCAGGTTGCTTGAGAAATGCAAGATCTACTCGCCCTGCGACGGCGTCGCGGTCTACTCGCGGGAACGCACGCCCTGGGGGCGCTATGTCGGAGAAGGGGAACTGGTGCACGAACGGATGACCGTAATCACTATCCCTGACCTGACACACATGCAAGTGGACGTGGACATCCACGAAGCGGTGCTCGATCAGGTACAGCCCGGTCAGCCGTGCACGATTACGGTGGACGCGGTTCCGGACCGTGTGTTCAAGGGGACGGTTAAATCGGTGGCGACAATGCCGTCACGCGACCGTCGCTGGTATGCCCGCGACGTGAACAAGTACGAGACGATCGTCACGATTGACGAGGAAGTCTCGGGGCTGAATCCGGGCATGACGGCGTCCGTGGAGATCTTGGTCGACAAGATTGAGGACACGATTGCGGTGCCGATCCAGGCGGTGCTGGAGGTTGATGACCAGGCGTGGTGCTTTGTGGTTGATGCGCAGGGGCGGATCGAGCGGCGCAAGGTGGAGCTCGGTGCTGATAACGACAAGCTGGTCCAGATTCTCTCGGGGCTTGAGGAGGGCGAGCAGATAGTGCTGAACCCGCGCGATCTGCCTGCGGAGCTGCTGCCCGAGGAGCAACAGGACCAGCGTCCCGTCAGGTCGTTGCCATTGGCCAGGCTACCGTGATCGACGCACGTATCTGGCTGCTCACAATCCGGCTCGGGCTCAAGAACCTCCTGCTGAACAAGCTCCGCAGCCTCCTGACCATGCTCGGCGTTGTGCTGGGCGTTGCCTCAGTCATCGCCATGCTGGCCATCGGGGAGGGCTCCAAGCGGGAGGCGATTGAGCAGATCCGCCGGCTCGGTGCGCGTAACATCATCGTCAGTAGCATCAAGCCAGGCTCGCGCGTCGAAGATGAACAGCCCGAGTCAACCGGTGAACAAAGCATTGAGCTGGTCGCCGAGTACGGCTTGACCTTCGAAGACTACGAACGCTTCCTGAGCACCATTCCCACGCTGGAGCGGGCCGTACCCGTGATCCAGCTCCGCCGCGACGTCATGCGGCGGCAGCGGATCCTGGACAACGCCCGTGTGCTCGGCGTTACGCCTGAGTACTTTTCCGTGCGCAAGCTCAGACTGTACCGCGGCCGGCTCATTGTCGACCGTGATCTCAGGCAGCGCGCCAACGTTGCGGTGCTTGGGCCCACTGCCGCCCTGCGACTCTTCGCCCACCGCGATCCGCTTAATGGCGTGATCTACATCGGATCGGACGCGTACCGGGTCGTGGGAGTGCTCCATTCCGTGCGTGGCACAGCCCCTGTGACAACCCGCACCGTGGCCGAAGAGGACCGACGGATCTACATTCCCATTACCGCAGCGCGGTACCGATTCGGCGAGCTCCAGGTTGTGCGGGCGTCGGGCAGTATCGAGTTTGAGAAGGTCCAGCTTCACCAGGTTATCCTGACATGCCGATCGATGGAGTTGGTGGAACCCACGGCGACGATGGTCCAGGAGCTCCTGGAACGCAGCCACAAGGACCAACGCGATTACGAAGTGCAGGTACCGCTGGAGCTACTCCGGCGGGCCGAGCGTGAGAAGCGGATCTGGAACCTCGTGCTCGGCTCCATCGCAGGGATCTCACTGCTGGTCGGCGGCATCGGCATCATGAACATCATGTTGGCCACCATCACGGAGCGCACTCGGGAAATCGGTATCCGTCGTGCACTCGGTGCCAAGCGCCGCCACATCATGCTGCAGTTCCTGGTCGAAACGTTGGTGCTCTCCTGCATCGGAGGACTGGTTGGTGTAGTCCTGGGCGTGGCGATCCCGCTTTGGGTACAGCATGCCGTGGGGATTCGCGTGCACATCACTGCCTGGTCGATCGCCCTTGCGTTCGGCATATCCGCGCTGGTAGGCGTTACCTTCGGGTTATATCCGGCACGTCGGGCTGCGATGATGGACCCGATCGAAGCGCTGCGCCATGTCGGTTGAAGCACGGCTTGCGCTGCTTCGGCAGCGTCGGAACGGATGGTCCCCTGGAACGTGGTTTCGCGCAGCAGGCAGGGCACTGGGGATAGGGAATCTGGCCACTGCCTCGGCCAGGTGAACTTCCCGCCAACTACGTTCCGCGGCAGGATCGACCGTTAGACCCGCGTTGTCGAGCCGACGGCGGTGATTTACCCGTTCAGCCACCGGCTACCTGACAAACGTAGCGTCGGAGGCATCCAGCCCCAGTTGCTCTTGCGGACTTCCGCCGGGTGGTTTATCAGTGCTGCCGTTGCCCGTCAGTGGAGGTACTGTCTGCCGGGCGGGCGGTTGGCCAGGCGCCCGCCACCGGCTTGTCACCTCGCCGGAAGCGGAGGCAAGCGGCGGAGGAACTCAGCATCCATGGAGCTGGTGGTCACAGCGCCATGCGCAGCACCGGCGGTCGGCGCCTGCGCCGGCCAGGAGCCGGCAGGTGGCCCGGAGTGGACACGGCCAAGGGGCCGTGTTGTGAACGTCCTGCTCGTCACGGTGCTTCTCTGGGCTGCAGGCTGCTCGCGTGCCTTCTACCGCCTACGTGCGGACCGCGAAGCAAGCCAGATCCTTCAGGAGGTCACTGCCGAGAAGTCGTGGGAAGTTCCCCCCGACTTCAGCATCGATCCGCCTCCGGAATCTCGCCTCTACCTGGGTGGTGATCCCGATCGTCCGCCACTGCCGCCGCCTTATCCCCAGCTCTACGCGTACACGCTGCCCGTTGGCTCTTCGAGCATACCACGCCCAGAGCAGCAGCCCCCGGGTCACAAGCCGGATCGCCAGCAGCCCCCCGAACCGGCACCGCGAGAGCTGTTGCCCCCGCCAGCTCCCGAGAGCGACACGGCCCGGCCGGCGGTCTACTTATCGTTTGCAGCTCCAGCCCCACGGGGCGTCAAGCCCGCTGTGCTCCAACAGCCACTGCCGCAGGGTGATCCGCCGCAAGAGCCAGCACAAGGAGGCCGTCCCAGCGCCGGTCCACAGCGCTCGCCGCAAGTCACACAGCGTCAGCTTCAGCAGGAGCGCGTGCGTCGTGAAATCACCGCCCAGCTCTTCATAGCCCCGCTGCCGTCGGAGGCCTGGCACGCTCTTCCACGCAGCTGCCTGATGCGCATGCTTGAGTTCCGTACCGCAAGAGAGGAATACCAACGCACGTTCCGGTCACCGCCGCCTGCAGAGCTCCGCGACCCCTCTCCCCGACTCGCGTTCGAGCAACTGTTCCAACTTGCGCTATTGAACAGCCGCGAGTACCAGGCCCAGAAGGAGCAGCTCTACCGGGCGGCGTTGGCCGTGAGTCTGGCGCGCTTTGACTACGATCTGAAATTCACCCCGACGGCCAACGGCACAACGGTTGACTACCTGCATTTTCGCTCAGGCGGTACAACCGTGAACACGCTTCGGCTGCCAACCCGGCTTGCCCTGCAGAAGCTACTCTGGAGCGGCGGGGACCTGCTTGCTCGGCTGGCCAACGATATCGTGCTCACGTTCAACGGGCCTCGCGGCTTCGAGTCGGACGTCAGCTCGCAGTTGCTATTGCAGTTAAGCCAGGCTGTGTTTCAGCGCGATATTGTCCTGGAGCCGTTGATTCAAGCGGAGCGGAATCTGGTGTACGCGGCGCGCGATTATCTCCGCTTCCGGCGGCGGTTCTTCGTTCAGGTTGCCACAGAGTACTATGAGCTATTGCGGGCGTACCGGCAGGTGGAAATCGACGCGCAGAACTATTTCTCACTTGTGCGGGCCTTTGAGCAGGCGCTGGCCGAGGAGCAGGCAGGTCTGCAGTCGCGGATCCAGGTGGAGCAGATCGAACAGTCCATGCTGCAAGGGCGCAGCAGCCTGATCCGCACGTGCAACCAGCTGGACAACGCCATCGATGCGTTCAAGCTGACGCTAGGCTTGCCCACCGAACAGCCGCTGAACTTGGACCTCGAGGAGCTCCGCCGGTTGACCGAGGAGGACGAAATCGAGGTGGCACGCGAGCGGGCCCGCCGGGCCGCCCGCTGGCTGGAACAGCAACTCGACCAGCGCCTGCCGGACCAAGCCGCCCTGGTCAATGCCAGCGCGATGCTTGCCCAACGTATCCGCGACTGGCTCCAGCTGCGCCGCCAGCGCGGTGAGCCGGTGGAGCTGCTGGAACGGATCGAGCACCACCTGGTCCGGCTTCAGGTGGAACAGGCCAGGTTCACCGCGCTCCAGCTCCACGCGAACTTGCACCAGCTCGTGGCGACGACCGAGTTTGTGGTACCCCCAGAGCTCGTCGTCCAGCGGGCGATCGACTACCTGGAAGCCTCCCTCGAGCTAGGCGAGCGCCAGATGCGCGCCGCGGAGTTGGCGGGCCTCGACCCTAAGCAGCTCAAGTCGCTGCGTGGCATGGTTGACCGGCTGGCTGAGGAGCTTGCACGCCTCCGCGGCCGCTTCTCGGAGGCCATCGGCCAGGCAGACCTGGCCGCCATCGAACAACTCCGTGACGACGCCGAACGCATCGCCCGCAGTGCTGAGCAGTTGGTCGCTCGGCTGGACCGTGCCATCGGGCTGGATCCCGCTGAAGAGCCCCAACAGCGTCGGCAGCGAATCGGCCAGCTCGTCAACGACGTGCACGAGGCGGCCCGGCGGCTTCTGGACGAGGCCGGCCACGGTCTTGTGCCCGTTGAGATTACCATGGACAACGCGATGCTGACGGCGCTGTTCAACAGGTTGGACTTGATGAACGAGCGCGGCCGTGTGGCTGACGCCCGCCGCGATATCAAGTACGCTGCCGACGACCTCCGTTCCGTCCTCAACCTGCAGGCAACCCAGTTGATCAGGACCAAGGCCGACAGACCGTTTGGCTTCACGTTCGACGAAAGCAGCACCCAGCTTCGTCTGATCCTGGATCTGCCGCTGAACCGCAAGCAGCAGCGAAACCAGTACCGCGAGGCACTCATCGACTACTACGCTGCCGTGAGGCGGCTGATGGAGCGGGAGGATTCGGTGAAGCTGTCCGTGCGACGGCAGCTCCGGAATCTGGCACTGGCGCGTGCTCTCTACGAAATCAGCGTCGCCAGCGCCGCGCTGGCCGCTGAACGAGTCGTGAACACAAGGATGCAACTCGCGCTGGGGTTGCCCGGCGTGGCGGCACGCGACTTCCTGGAAGCCCAGGACGCGTACCGGAGAGCCTTGTCAGCTGTGGCCGATAACCGCATCGGTTACATTACGGACCGCATGCAGTTCTTCCTCGACCTGGAGCTGATCGAGTTGGACCAGCGGGGTATGTGGCCTCAGTTCAAAGAGATGAACTACCAGCCTACGCCGGTACTCGACTGGCCTGATGATGCGCTGCCGGTGTACGGTACGATTCCCGAGTTCCTCTGGCTTTCCGAGGAGCTGCGGGCCACGGAACGAGCCGGTTACCCGCCGTTCCGCCATGCCGACTGGCACATGCTACCGGAGGGCGACCCGACGCAGTCAGACGCCGAGCCGGTAGGTGAGAATGATGAGCCGTTCCGCTGAAGCAACGGTCTACACGATCGGACACTCGACTCGCCGCTGGGAAGAGTTCCTGGAATTACTTCGCGAGTACCGGATCCGTTGTCTCATTGACGTACGCCGCTTCCCCGGGTCCAGGCGTCATCCTCATTTTGACCGCCAGCAGCTGCGCGCGGCGCTAGCCCAGGCCGGCATCGCGTACGAACACCGCGAGGAATTGGGTGGTCGTCGGACCCAACGGCTGCCTGATTCGCCCAACGCCGGCTGGCGCGTGGCTGGGTTCAATGCCTACGCCGATCACCTGCGCGGCACCGAACCGCAGAACGCGTTGCGGCAGGTACTAGAGCAGGCACGGCACGAGACCGTAGCACTCATGTGTGCGGAGGCAGTGCCATGGCGGTGCCATCGGCAAATCCTAGCCGACCAGCTTGTGGCCTGGGGGGCGCGTGTGTGCCATATCATCGGGCCCGGACAGCTTCAGGTGCACACACTTAGCGCGCATGCCCGAGTCGGTGCCGATGGCCTCGTCTACTACCCGGCGCAGCCCGAACTCCCGTTTGATCCACCGGCCGATGATCCCGCAGGCGATTGTGACCGCCAGGGGGTGCCACCGTCGACCGAGGCAAGGGCAACCGATGGTGGCAACGAACCGACGGCCACTGTCGTTGCTGACCCGGCATGGGAAGAGTTGGCCGACCGTCTTATCGGCCAGATCACGCTTGTGGTCGGGCGGGTCGGATCGGGAAAAAGTAGCTTCATCCGCTGGTTGGCCGAGCGGTGGCACGAACGGGGAGCACGGTTTGCCGTGTTGAGCTGTGACATGGGGCAGCCGCTGATCGGTCCGCCGGGTGCGATGTGGGCAAGCCTTGGTCCGCCCGACGCCATCTGGAAGGGCTGGTTTATCGGAGACAACTCACCAGTGGGAAACCTGGTGCCCGCCGTCACCGGGGCAGGACGGCTGGTGCGGGAGTTGACCGCTGCAGGGGCCGACACCGTGCTGATCGACACAACCGGGCTGGTCGATGGCGGCTTAGGCCGGATGCTGAAGCTGCACAAAGCGGTGGCTGCGGGTGCGACGGCGGTCGTGGCCCTTGGGGAGGATGCCGCCATTGCTCAGATTACGGCGTTGCTTGAAGCCGCCGGACTGCGTTGCCACCGCCTGCCTCGCTCGCCGCACGCGCGCGACCGCGACTGGGAGGAGCGGCGTCGCTTCCGCGAGCAGCGGTTCCGCGCTTACTTTGAGCAGGCCGTGTTGACACTGTATCCGGCCGAAGCGGTCATCACCATGCACTGGGAGCCGGGGCTGTCTCCAGCTGCGGCCTCCCTGGCACCAGGCCGGCTGTGCGGGCTGCTGGACGAGCGATTCTTCTGCCTGGGCCTCGGGATCATCGAATGCCTTGCCCCCACGGGCGTCTTTGTCCGCAGTCGGGTGTCAGCCCCTGACCGTGTTGCCCACGTGATCTTGGGGCGGTTGCAGGTCACACCAGACGGCCGTGAGCTGGGGCGGATTAAGCCGTCGTGACGTCCTGGTTCGGCTGCGCGGTTTCAACGAGCGTGAACTCGAGCAAGACGCTGTCCAGCCACTCGCTGCCCTCCTCAAGCACACGGTCGACGGCGTGCAGTCGGAACACATCGTCGTTGAGGGTGGCGAACCGGTCGGCGGGAATGCCATGGCGCTCAGGCTCGAACCAGCGGAACGCCTCCCCCGATAATGGATTGGCCTCATCGAAGGACAACAGAATGAACGGTTGCTGACTCGGGTCGTTGTCCGGATTCTGTTGCCGCGCTTCTTCGAAGGTGCCGCCGACGACGTAGTAGAAGCCGTACGTGGCACCTGCGTCCAACGTCACGGTCTTGCGGGCACCGGGGCCAGCTCCGGAACTGAACAGCACGCTTCGAGCGGCGTTGGCCACTTTGTCGAGATAACCGTCATCGCCCGGCTTCGTGCCGTCCAGCGTGCCGTCAGGCCCATCGACCTTGAAGATGCCGATTTCGCCGGTGACCTCCCCGTTCCCGTCGTGGGGGCGTGCCAGGCGAGCGCGGAGCCGGGCGGTTCCTCCGGCCGGCCCGGGGGCTCGCACGGATCCTCGAGCGGGTGCGAGGGTTCCGCCTGGTGTGACCTCCACTACCATGTCGTTGAAGTCTCGGTCACCGCCCCCGAACAGATCCTCCCAGAAGTATTGGCCAGCGCCGGTGTACGGGTCCACAGTCTGCCGTACGTGATCGACACCGTCCGGATTGGCGCCGGGCACGGAGAAGAAAGCCAACGGGCCTCGGCCTGGCCGATTGTCCGGATTGGCCTCCAGCCACTGCTCAACCGAGGCATTCTGGATCAGGTAAAGGACCAGGTGCGAGCCGGCGGGCACCCTGATGGTGCGCGTTGCGCCGACCTGGTCCGACGGCCGGAACAGTGTCTGTCGCCGATCGCTACGCAGCAGTTTCTCGGCGTATCCCTCATCACCGGGCCGAGTGCCGTCGATCGCTCCCCCTGGACCGTCGACAACAACGACACCGACCTCATTGGCATAGGCCGCAATGCGGTGGCTCAACCGGAAGCTCAACTGGGTCTCATCACCGGGGTCGCCCGGCACCACATAGGTGCGGCTGAAGTCCGGCGCCCAGACCAGCTGTAGCGGCTCGGCATCGGGCGACTGTTGACCGTTGTCCACGACGAACGCCGTCAGCTCGTTGACTCCCAGCCGCAGCGGGTGCCGGGCCGGGTTGAGCCGCAACTGGTAGATGCCATCAGAAACCTCGCGCGCAAGCCCGATATCCGTGCCGTTTAGCTTCACGTGCACCTGCTTGCCCGGAGCGGCCTGCAGCCGAACGACCGGGCGCGGGTGCCTCGTGTAGCCGTCCACGTTCGACTGACCGGTGTCCGTCTCCTCAGTCAGGCCCACGCTTGACGGTGCCTCCGGCAGCGGACCAACCTGAACGGTGACCGTGGCTATCCCGCTGGTATCGACCCCGCCGTTGTCGGTGCCCCCGTCGTCACGCACACGATAGGTGAAGGTGTCCGTGCCGACGAAGCCAGCCTCGGGCGTGTAGGTCAGCGTACCAGTGGCCGGATCGAAGTCGCTGATCGTGCCATGGGCAGGCTGGTCGACGAGCTCGTAGGTGAGCGTTTGGTTTGCGTCCGGATCGCCGTCATCACCGACCAACTGCACACTGACCGGCTCATCGCTCTGTGTGCTCACCTGCAGGTCCTGAGCGGTTGGGGCGTCGTTGACCGGGGTGATCGTCAGCAGGAAACGCTGGGTGTCGAACTGGTTCCGGTGGTCCAAGGGCAGGCCAGAGCGTGCCGTTTGATCGCGGACACCGACCAGCAGCTGGACCACGCCGGTCACGTCCTCCCTGGGCGTAAGCGTGATGGTCGCGGTGCCGTCCTGGTTGTTGACGATGCTCACATCCACAGCCGAGGAAGGTTGGAATGTGAATGGATCCCGCACCACGAACGTGAGCTCGTCGTTCTCCAGATCGGTTGCTGAGACCGTGAACTGCACGGGCTGCTCTTCGAGCGTCTGCTGGTCTGAGACCGGGCCAAGGAACGGAGGGTCGTTGACCGTGTCGGCTAGCACGCGGACGTTGAACCGGCGGAAGTCCGTGTTGCCCTGCGGGTCGCTCACCGTTACCTCGACCGTCACGTCGCCGGTGAAGCCGTCCTCGGGACTGAGCATCAGCACGCCGCGGCCCGGGTCGGTGACGATGGAGGCGTCCGTGATGGTGACCGCACTGAGCGGCCTGTCGTTGGCGTCGGTCGGCGTGGTGATGATCTTCTGGTAGATGTCAAAACCGCTGACCAGTTGGCCGAAGATGGTGTGTTGGAAGTTCAGATGCTGGGGGGGCAGCTGGCTCGGGCTGGCCTGCATGTTCAGGCTGAGATTCGTGTCCGTAATGAAGAACTGAGAATCGTTGGTGTCATCGCCGGCATTTGCCATCGCAAGCTGGCCGAAGCCCGTGAAGGTCAGCTCAGGCCGGAACTCATCATCAAAACGCACACCGCTGCCACCGGTCCCGTCTCCGTTCGGGTCACCGCCCTGGATCATGAAGTCATCGATGATGCGGTGGAAGGTGAGGCCGTCGTAGAAGCCGGATTGGACCAACTGAATGATGCGACCCGTGGTGTTCGGCACGAGCGATTCGAACAGGTAAAACAGCATAGTGCCTGCAAACGGATTCCCTTCGTCGTCCGTGCCGGACACATCCAGTCGCAGCAGCCGGTCACCGCGCAGCACGGTGGCCTGCAGTCGGCTATCGGAAGTGGTGACGGTATAGTTCAACGCATCTCCCTGGGGGTCGGTGGCGTTGAGCGGGACAAAGAGCGGTTTGCCTGAAGCAGCCGTGAGGTTACCGATCGGCTGGAGGAACGGATCGTTCGGTCCGGGAATCACTTCATAGGAAAGTACGATCTGGTCGCCGTCGTCCAGCATGTAGCTGTCATAGTCGAAGTTCGGAGCCCAGTTCACGTACATCAGGATCCGATGGTCAGAGTCGACCTGATTGCCCATGAGCTCGTTGGCCGTGAACGTGGCATCCGGGTTATTGCCGGCGTTGCCGGCATTGGTTCTCCAGACGGTGAAGAAGTCGCCCAGTGTGGGGTAGCTGGTCGACGGCTGGCCATCGAGCGGATGGTAGTGAAGCACGCCATCATCGTCATGCGTGTGCGGGTTGGCGATGATAGCCGTGTCAGTGACGCCGATGTCGGTCGGGATGGCGATGGGGGTATCGTTGACAAAAATGCTCAGGTGCTGGTGGACGTGGTCGCCGAGCTGGTAATCAGGACCGTGCAGCAGGACGCGGGCCTCAAGCTGTTCGAGCGTGGGTTGGACGCGACGATGACGCCGTCTGAGCATGGATGATCTACTCCCGTACCGGCGAACGTGGTGTTGACCAGGGCGGTGCGCCGGCGCACCGTGCTTCCCCAGCCGTGTTGCCCTATGGCGACAGAGTGGCCCTGGAGGATGCGACTGTGACAAGGCCTACTGGCCAGAGTCCGCGGGCTCTGCCGCTGTCGACCGTGCCGGCGGCGGACTCAGCCCAAAGGAGAGCACGCAACTCTTATGCCATGCCCGGCAAACTCCGGCCGTGCCGGTGGGATGCGACCGGTCGCGGGTCAGCGATCGCGGCCGACGTTCTGTACGCCAGCAGCACCGGCGACTGGACCACCAGCAAGGTGCATGTGGCTTCGTGCATGAGATGCTCCGGACGAGCGGCGGCGGCAGTGTTGGGGACTATGCGGTACTGGAGGCGGGCTTGCGCTGGCCACGCATGCAGCGGCCGGCTCGGCCTGGCCCGCTAACACGTGGCTCGACGCCTAGCCTGTTGCCGCGTGGCCCGGTAGCGCGTGTGCAAGAGCTCAGAGGGACGCTCGTCAGTTGCTTTCGCGAGCCACAAGCACCTCCTGGATGACGCCTTCCAGGATCTGATCGCCGTGATGTTCGACGATTCGTTCGATCTGGTCGCGCGACAGGCCGGCCTGCTGCGCTTGACGGACCAAGTCCGCTGCCCGTGCAAAGTAGCGTTTCCTGGCGGCGGGGTCGTCGAGTTGCCGTGCCACGGATGCAAAGCAGCGGGCCGTCTCAATGAACCACTCCGGACTGACCGATCCGGGAGGGTAGCGCTGCAGGAGGGCAAGGGCTCTTTCGGCGTCGGCTAGCGCGGCATCGAGGTTGCGCACCGAGGTTTTCGATGTGCTGTAGACCAGCGAGCGTGCGATGTACGCGTAGAACTGGGTCGGATCCAGCTCGATCGCTCGGGTGTATTCGGCTACGGCTTCAGCATCGCGGTCCATGCTTGCCAGCGCAGCGCCTATGTAGTAGTGGGCGATGGCGGGGTTCTCGTAGCCGAGCTCTAGCGCCTTTCGCATCGCCTCAACCGCCTTCGCATAGTCCTGCGCACTGTAAGCCTCGGCACCGCGGGCGAACCACTCCGGGGCCGTCTGCGGCTCGTCCTGCTTGAGGCCGTACCATGTGGCCAGCCCAATTGCTGCCACGGTTGCCGCACCCACTGCAGACAGCGCCAGCCGCCGTCGGTTCCGCCACAAGAACCGCTTGCTACGCAGAAGTGGGCTACGGCGTGGGTAGCCGGGAATGATTCGGTCGGCCAGGAACTCATCCAGCGCTGAGACAAGCTCCTCGGCCGTGCTGAGCCGGTGTTCGGGGTCGGCGGCCAGACACTTTAATAGCAAATAGTCCAGGTCGGGGGGCACAGCCGGGTTACGGCGGCGGAGCGGCTCGGGTCGGCGCAGACGGCTGTCCAGCAGGGTCGCCAGTAGCCGGTCGCGGTCGTCGATTGGCTCTGGCGTGCCAAAGGGTAGGGCCCCCGTCAGTAGTTCGTAGAACGTAGCTGCCAAACTGAACAGATCTGATCGCGGGCCGACGCCGGGCCGCTCCGCTGCAGGCGCCTCGCGCCCGCGGCGCAGTGCCTCGATCTGCTCGGGCGGCATGTACGGCAACGTGCCACCGATCACCAGCGTCTGATGGCCGTCGTCCATGAGGTTGGTCCACGAGAGGTTGAAGTCGACCAGGAGAGGTTGCCCGTCTGCGGTAATCAGGAGGTTGGAAGGCTTCAGGTCCAGGTGCAGGATGTTCCTCTTGTGGGCATGGCCCAGGGCCGAGGCGGCGTGGCGCATGAGCCAGGCGGTGGCGTAGACGAAATCACGCTCGGCCGGGAACCGGTCCGTCCAAGAGGGCACGTGGCTGGGGGCAGGCAAGTCCTTAAGCCGAGCTTCCGCGCCGGTCAGCCAGGCTGATGCGGTACGCGGAAAACGATTGCCACCGGCCCACGCGGTTGCGACTGTGGCCATCGACACGGCCGCCTGGTAGGGCATGCAGATTGCGGTCAGCCCGGTCGCTTCATCACGGTGGACGCTGTAGATTGGGACAATGTTCGGATGGGCCAGCCGCGCGAGCGTCTCGTGTTCGTGTGTTGGCCCGGAGGTGATCTTCACGACCACGAGCCGGTTGGCCAAGGAGCTTTGCCGAGCCAGGTACACGCGGGCGAATGCCCCCTGGCCGAGCAGCTTCACGAGTTCAAAGTCGAGGAACCGCTCACCGGGTTCCGGCAGCCATGATCCCGATCGGGCCAACCAGGACAAGGCCGATGGGTTGCTGGCCAGCATGCTGTGCAGGCAGAACAGACGGGCGAGCGAGTTCTGCAGCGACGGGAAGCGTTGGGCGTAATCATCCAGGCCTGGCGTCTCACCCCGTGCCTTCCGGGCACAGTACTCGGCGTAGAC
Organism: Planctomycetota bacterium; assembly: GCA_026991575.1. Taxonomy (GTDB): domain Bacteria; phylum Planctomycetota; class Planctomycetia; order JALXBF01; family JALXBF01; genus JALXBF01. The sequence continues at coordinate 30,365 of JALXBF010000183.1, forward strand.
AAGGTCTGCCAGCAGCTCGGGGTCTTCGCGCAAAACAGGGAACCGCTCCAGGTACTGCTCCAGCCGTACCGGTTCGCCGTGGGCAATGCGTTCGCGCAGTTCCCGGGCCACCGCACCCGCCAGGGTGGCAGCCGATGGCGATGGCGTGCGGGCTAGTAGCTCCGAAAGCCGCTCCCGGACGGGCGTTGCCGACCAGCTATCGGACGTCCTGACCGATTGGCCCGAACGCCTACTTGCGTCACTCGGCTGCATCACGTTGCTGCTTCAGTTCCTGCTGAGCGGAGCTAACCACACGCCGAGCGGTTCGCTCATCTAGCCCGAGTTGCTCGGCAATCTCTACAAAGGTGTATCCCTGTGCTCGCAGCATCAGGATCTGCCGGTGTACCTGCTTGCGCCGTCGTAACAGCTGCTCGAATTCCTCGCGGGCTGCCACGACACGGCTCGGCGTCGGATCGGCTGCGTCCAGTGCAGGGCCCGTCTGTTCCTCGTCTCCATCGACCGGAACCTCCAGTTCCATGTTTTTTTTCTGGCTCCCCAGGTGGCGACGGACCTCGTCGATCACCTTGCCACGGGCTACCACCGCCAGGAACTGAGCGAACCGTTCCGGGCTTGCAAAGTCGACCTCGCCCCGGGCTAGCTTGCCAAAGACATCCCCCCACACCGACTGGACAAAATCCATCGAGTCAAACCGGGTGCGAAGGCGATCGGGCAGCTTCATCCGTACGATCCGCCGTACGTGTGGCTCAAATTGCGCCACCAACTCCTTGGCCGCTTCCTCATCGCCCTGCCGTGCCTTTTCGATGAGTCGTTGCAGAATCTCCCGGTTCGGCCCGCTCATGCACGCCCAACCTCCGGTACTTCGCCAACGTGCCGCTTCCACCCCGAAACTCATCCCTTAGTGTACCAGAACAGCCGACACGGTTCGAAGGGGCCGGCAACACGGCACGCTGGCAAATTAGCCAAGCCCTACTGGCCGCACCGGCAGCAGCAACGATGCCGACTGCGGCAACAGGTGTCGGACGCGCGACGTAGAGCAGGGGGGCCAGACCGGGCGCAACAGCAGCGGCCGGAGCCGACGCTCCGGCCGCCGCTCGGGCGGGTCGTGAGGCGGCGGTTGGTGTGGTTGCTATGGTGCGACGTCAGACCGCTCACGACCCGTAGCTCGACACGCCAGGCGGGCGCGTGTTAGGGAGTGCTGGAGCCGCTGTCGCTCGTGCTGGTGTCGGTGCCGCCGTCCGTGGTCGAACTATCGCCGCTGTCACCGCCACCACTGCTGGGCGGCGGCGGAGGATCGGGCCACGGCATCGGATATGGCACCGCTCCCGGCAGAACGCGGCCACCGAGTTGCTCCATGTGCAGGAGTGGACGCTTGGGCCGCCGCACACGACTGCGGTCGCGGCCAAAGATCAAGTCGAATAAGGACATGTGAGTCCCCCCTAGAACGAACACACCAACAGACCGACATGCAGGGAACGTCTCTGGGGTCGAGCTGCAAACCGGCGCCGAGATGCAACCAGTCCCCCGTTCGGCCGGCGTCCGCGAATGACGTGCTTTTCACCGGCCACTGAAACGTACCATCTCCTTCGCCCCAGAGCGGCCGCGTCCGCAGAAATCACACCGCTACAACTGTGACGGCACTTCCAACCGGACCCCAGGCACCCCGATCACTGCGGAAATCGCTCAAGTGGGTCGTCCGATTGACCCGCGGTCGCCAACCCCCGATCCTGTGATCCAGTCCACGATCCGGGCCGATCGCCTTCTCCCTCTTGCGTTAGCGGTATGCTGGATCCGGTCCCAGCGGGTCCCCCGCTCTCAAAGCGAGCGCGACGACCGGTGCGCTGCATGCGTCGTGTCGGATGGCTGGTACCAAGAAGGGATAAGTGATGCTAACCGTAGATGACCGGACCGTGGCTTGCCTTCGGGAGCTCCACGGGGCGTACGAGGCGCAAGAGGCGACAGGAAAGACCCGGGGCTACATCGCTGCTCACGCCGTCTCGTTACTCGGCCCACTGTCGCCTTGGTGGCTCACCTTGCATGCACTCCGTCTTGCTCGCGACGCCCGGCCCGATCTTGTCCCCGAGCGGTACCTGGATACCGCTGCTGAGCCGACCGGACAGCCGGGACTCTGCTTCACACTGTTCGCCTGGTGTTGCGAGTTGAAGCCGGCGCCCGGTGACCAGACACTGCTGCGGCCATCCGTGGTGCTTCCGGTGCGCTGGCGCCGAGGCCATCGGCACGATCGGACGCTGCCGGCGGGATTGCTGGACGTGGCCGACCGTGTTCGCCGCTTGATGAACGCGGATGATTTCGGGCTGACCTGGCCTGACCGGCTCACAGGCCTTGATGCATCCGGCCTGTCGGCCACAGCCGATTCCGCGTTCGTCGCACTTGCTGCCGGCCTGCTTCTGGCGAAACACTCCGGCGAGGGCCGACCCAATCCAAGGGTCTGGGCGACCGGTGCCTGGGACGAGCAGGACCGGGAGGTGGACCGGGTCGAGCAGGTGGAAGCCAAGATCCAAACGTGCATCCAATTCGGAGCCGAACGGATCTTCGTGCCTGCTGACGACGCGCGGCGGGCACGACGCTACGTGCGTAAGTTGGCACGCGATCCGGACATCATCCAACCGCTTCCGGTACAGGCCGACCTGGACCGAGTAGTCGGCACGGTTGCCGTCGAGTTCTGGCTGGAGCCTCCGGTGGATGCACGGCTCAATCTGCTCATCTCCTATTACAACTTCCTGGCACGCTACGGCCGACACCGCCTGACGGACTTTGCCCTGAAACGGCTCATCAATGCAAGGGCCCAGCGTTGCAGGGAGCGGTTACCTGAGAGCCTGAAGTTACTGCCAGATCGTAATCCGGTGCTCGTCACAACGCTCAGTCTGGCTCCCGACCTGATCGAGTTGGCACAGGCTGTGTTTCGGCCCAGGCACGTCGTGTTGATCTACCTGCCTCGGGACCCAGGGCCGCGCAAGCGCTATGGCAGGCTGATCGAGCAGTGGAAAAACCGGGTTTCGGTCGACGAGTACGCGTTCGAGCCAGACGATACGCAACGACCTGACCGCTGGGCTAAAGGCCTGTACGAGCACCTGACCACCAAGTTCGCGAACGCGCCGATCCTGGTCGACCACACGCCTGGGCCGAAGCCGGTATCTGTGGGACTGCTAGTGGCTGCGCCACCCGGCGTGCATCACATCTACTTGGACCACCGGTACACGGCTGACTCGGTGCCGGAGCCGTTGCCGGTGGGTTACGTGGATTTCTCTCAGTTCCTGGCAGGGCGAACCATCGGTGGCCGGCCCTAGCACGCCCCGAGGCAACCGGTCACTGCGCTGCTACAGGCTACCGAGCAAGTCGGCAATTGCCTCGTCGACCGTCAGCTCATAGTCACCGCGCTGGCCGGCATGCCCTTCGACCCGGACCCAATAGCGGCCGGCGGACAGCTCCAGCACCATGTCGTACCGGTAGGTGGGATCGGCGGCCTCTGCTGTGGCCAGCCGGCCCAGCACGCTGCCGTCGGCTGCAATCACGGTCAAGACCGAATCGAAGCCCAGCGTTCGGTTGTCGACCTTGATGCGATACGTCCCGTTCGCAGTGACCTCAAAGCTGAACATGTCCCGGTCGCGTGCCCGCTCGATCCGTCCGGCGCCAATCCATAGCACCCGGGTGCCGAACGGCACACGTTCCATCCGTGTCGCGCGTGCGCGTGAGCCGGCATGGTCGTCGCGAGCGGGCTTCAGATACTGGGCCGATAGCACGTAATCACCCACTGTGTTACGCTGGCCGCGTACGAGAATTCGGTACTGCCGCCCTTGCCGGACGGTGAACTCCACATGGCTATCCAGCGTGCCACCATAGTTGCCGTTCCGGGCGACCGTGCGCTTTCCGAGTTTGACCACGATCATCGGGTCCAGCGGGCTCTGTGGTGTCGTCACGTCGATTGCCACGCGGCCATTCTTGACCGCTCGGAACGCATACCAGTCCCTGTCAGTCGGCTCCTCAATGCGGCTGCGTAGGACGACGGGCTCATCGCCGACGGGCAACCGGTGTGCCTGACCCGGACGGTCACCGACATCGTCGGCCAATTCAGGGATCTCCGTACCGGCTCCGGCCGGAGGCGGATCGAAATTTCCAACGACCGGTTCGGACCGGCGATCGCCAAAGCGGTAGAAAATATCCTGATCGACCAGCGGGATGCCGGGGGTACCGGTCGGAGGTGGTTCGAACTGGCCGTCACGGTCAACGTCCAGGAACCATTCTGCCTCGCGCTCCTGTGGGTTGATCTTGAAGATGCCGATCTTCGCCTGGCCGCGCGCGTTCCAGTCTGCTGCTACAGGCCGCTTCCGTCCGCCCACCGGGGGCGATTCTGCGATGACCAGGTCGCCCGCGTTCCGCTGGAAGTTGTCATCCAGGTCGAGCAGCCACCGGTTTACTGGTGTTGTGCCCGGCTGGTACGTCCGGTACACACCGACATCGCCGTCGCCATCACCATCCCAATCCCCGGCAACCGGGTGGCCTGCCATGTTCGTGGCGATCTGCTCACCGGCATCCAGCGTCATGTTACCGTTCAGATCCAGCCACCATGTCTTGTTAAAGTACAGCCCCACTTCGTCCACGCCGTCGCCGTTCCAGTCCGCGGCGATCGGCTGCGCGTTGACGTTGCCGAAGGTGAAGACGGCATCGCCGCCGTCCAGTGTGCCGTTGCCGTTGACGTCCAGCTCGAACATGTACGTGCCAGCGCGCAGGCCGTAGACGCCGATTTCATCAAAGCCATCGCCGTCCCAGTCGCCCGTAACCGGCCAGTCTCCCGGCTGCCCGAATCGCCAGACGATGTCCCGATTCGTGGCGTCCCGGTTGTCCGGGTCAAAGATGCCGTTACCGTTGAGGTCTACGAACCAGAGCCTGTCGTTGAAGACGGCGATCTCGGGCCGTGAGTCTACGGTGAACCGCCCGACAAAATCTTCACCTGGCACGCCGTCGCCCGAAGGCAGCACCTCGGCAGCGGTTCCAGGGCCGGTCGCCTGCACATCGCCGTCCAACCGGTTACCAGCTCGATCCGCGAGGCGGTCCGTGATTGTCAGCGTGAAGCGGTCGTCGGGCAGAGGTGTGGCGAAGACCAGGCGAACGGTCGTGCGCGCGATGTCACCGGCAACGGTTGCGTCGAGAAACAGCACGTCTGTGATCAGGATATGCCCGTTGGCGTCGCCAACGAGGCGGTAGTTGCCGGGTGTCGTGGCCAGCACCGGGTTGACCGCCGGATACACGAAGCCCACCGCGCCGTTGACCCGCACCGGCTCATCCTCGAACGTGATGTCAATCGCTTGAGTCAGGGGCGTCGGGCCAAAGGTCGGGGCCAGCGGCTTGGGCGTGAAGACCGGCACGTTCGGCCCACCCGACAGCGGCACGTACTCGATGTTCGTCACCCGTGGCCCGCGGGTGTCCACGAAGATCTCCAGTGACTGCGGGCTACTAACGTTGCCGGCCAAGTCCTCGGCCGTGACGAAGATGGTCCGCAGGCCGTCCTGCGGGAAGTAGCTCGGGTCGTTCAGGTCGATTTCGGTGCGGAATTCCCAGAGTCCGCGCGGGAACTGATCAGACCCATCGGTCGGAACCGCGACCGTCTCACCGAGGAACAGGTCGCTGCCTGGGTCGAGCAGCCCGTCGCCGTTCAGGTCCGCATACACGCGCACGATGGCATTCGCTTCGGCAACACCCCACCAGGTCGGCGTCGTGTCGGCCGTGATTCTGTCGACGAACGTGTCCGGCTGATCAACGATGCCGGTGTCGGAATCCGGGTGCAGGCCATCATTCGCCACCGACGGCTCACCGAACGCAACCGGCGGAGCAACCGTATCGACGAAGATCTCCAGCGACTCGCTTCTCGGACCGAATCCGCGACGTGTCGGATCGGCCGGGTCGGTCATTTCGACACGGGCAGAAATGAAATGGCTCCCGTCGGGCAGGTCGAGACCGGCTCCGTTGAGCGCGTTGTCGAAATCAAACACATAGACACCCGGAACCGCGCTCGGCTGGGCAAAGCCGACCGGTTCCTGTGGGTCGATGCCCGGCACCTGTGGGTCGCCCTCCACAAAGACCGCGACGCGATAGCCTGGGGTCGTGTCTGCCGGGTCAATCGACGGGTTGAACGGAATCGGAATCACCTCATCCGGGGGATCTTGCGGGCCCGGATTGCCGGGCAGATCCTGCAGCAGGATGGCGTCGTCCAGGCGGAGGACGATGGTCGGTGAGTTGTCGCAAGTGACGTTGTCCGTTTGGTTCCTGCCCGTGTCGCTGTTCAGAGCCGACGGTGGATCATCGGTGCAGTCGTAGTTCGGGTCGGTTGGCAGATCGTCGAGTTCCAGATCGTATGGCGTGGGGGGGAGGTCGTTGATGATGGTCAAGTCATAGGCGTTTACGACCGGTGATGTCGGGCTTCCGGCCGGAGCCCCGAAGACTCTCACGTAGTACGTCTCGCCAGCCACGACCGGAATCCGCACCCGCTCGTCATCATCTGTGTCGTTGGTCCCGAACAGCGGCCCGTTGCCGGCGATGAGGGTGCCGTCCTCGTCGTAGATCTCCAGCTGCAGATCACCGCCAGCCGGGAGTAATGCCGGGTCAAACTGGCGGAAATACGCCTGCACGTCGAGGGTCCCCGTCTGGTAAGCAACCACACGGAACCAGTCCTCATCGGCCGGCACGAAGCGGTGCTCTCCCCAGTTCGGGAAGATAACAAGATTCGACACGTTGATCCGTTCACCCGAACCCAGGAAAGCGGCTGTTGCCCGGAACTGGTTCGGTTCGTACAGGTCCGGGCCCGCGATCAGCAGGTTGTTGTCTCGGCCGACGCCCGGGTCAGTGATCGGCGAGACGACCTCGATGTCGCGGTAACTGATATCCGGCATCGCAACCGCGTTGCGGTAGACCCGAACGCGACCCTGGTCCGCGTCGCGGCCGCGGTACAGCACGACGAAATCGCTTGCTGGCAGGGGGGCACCGCCCGCCTGGGCCACGACCAGCGCATCGCTCGCTCCCGGGGGACCACCGTCGACAGAAACCGAGCGGTTGTACGGCTGACCGTCGGTCGAGGTGGCCGCTGCCGGAGCCGGGATGACCAGGACGGTGTCATTGCCAAGACCAGCTTCGATCGAGACATGTTCTACCGTATCCGCGAGCTGGACCGGTTTTAGCACCGTGCCCGCTGCGTTTTCCACGGAGACCACTCGTGCTGGGCTGTCCACAGTGATCACGTCGTGATTGTTCGTGCCGGACACGACAACGGTGTCGGCCACGGCGTCCAGCAGATCGACGGTGAACGTCCCTGGAATGGCATCGAACCGGAAGCTTGTCACAAGGCCATCCAGTGTGAACCGCCCGCCGTCAGCGGCATGTGGGCGATACCGTAGTGTGTCGTCGATTACCTCCCGGCCCAGGACCGTGAGCGTGTCGGCGCCTCCGCCTCCGTCGATCTGGACCGACTCGATGCCGGCAAACGATATCGTGGAACCCACGCCGCTGATTGTTTGAACGTCCAGGTCAACGCTGATGGCATCCGCTCCAGCGGTCCCGATCACCTCCAGGCTGTCGCTTTGCCCAGGACCACCACCGTCGACGACAAGGTCCAGGCCGCCGGTGGGGTAGGCCGCGAGGCTGTCGTCGCCGTCGAGCAGTTCGAAGGTGACCGGGCTGAGCTGATGCAGCACGACGTTTGCTCGGCCCGCGGTCGTGACCACCGAGCCACTGATGGCCATTGCGTCCGACTGGTCGGTGCCACGCAGTGTCGCGGTGCCGCCTGTGGCAGGTCCCGCAAGATGTAGCGCCTTCGGCGGCATGGTGCCTCCGGTCAGTCCGCGGTACCGGATCTCCAGGCCGTCTGCCCACAGCGTGCCACGGTCGGTGGCCACGTCGGGCGCGTGGAGATACTGTTCAGCTTCGGTGATCCACAGGTTTGCGGTCGGCCCGGCCACATCGATGGCCAGTGTTTCGGTGCCGATGAACGCCACGGGCGGCTGCGCAATGCCGGCAATCCGGTTGACGCTGCGGTCGATGGTCACCGCCGCTGCCACACCCGTTGCCTGTAGCGTGTCGGAGCCGGCCTTCAGATCGATGGTGAGCAGGTCGTCGGAGTCCAGCCCGATCAGCTCGATCGTCGGGCCGACACCGGTGAGCTCGATCCCGGTGCCGACGAGATCCACGGTCAGCACGTCGTCGCTGCCTGTTCCGAGCACGCGCGCGGTCTGACTGGTCCCCGTGCCGAAGTCGGCAACAATCGTGCGCAAAGCAGTAGTGGTGATGTCCTGCATGACCAGCCCGTCGTCACCAGCATCCAAATCGAGATTGAGGTCTTCGACACCCGCTAACGTGACGTCCGTTCCATCGACTGTCACCGTGGCGACAGTTCCGTTGGCGCCTAGCACCACCGCTTGGTTACCGCCATCGCCGACCATCCGGGCCTGGTCTTCGCCGTCTCCCCCGATGAAGTAGTCGGCAGCGTCACCACGCCCCCAGTGCAGGAGATCGGGACCGGCACCCCCGTTGAAGACGTCTGCGGCACCACCCGACCAGAAATGATCCTCTCCGTCTCCTGCGTCGAACTCAATCGGCGTGCTGGTCACGTTGATCGCATCAACGAGGTCCTTGCCCGGGCCGGTGCGGATTGTGATCCGGTTCAGGCCCGTTGCGACCACGTCCTGCATGAAGCGAACACGATCGTTGGGCGAGTCGAGTGGGTCGTCATTGGAGGCCAGGTCAAGAGCCAAGTTGGTAACGTCGTAGAACTCGAGCGTCTCGAACGCCACGCCGCCGCTCGTTCCTGTGATCTTATTCGACGTGTTGGATACCTTGACGATCTGGATATCGTCGTTGCTGTTTGGGCTGATGAAAGTAAACTCGGCGAAGCCGCTGATTACGATCGGCTCAAGGTCCTGGAAACGTATGCTGCCACCGTCCATCTGCAGGGTGCCCGCGCCGGTGACGGCCGGATCGGGCAGATAGCTGCCCACTGACGAGCTACCGATCAGGATGATCCTGTCGCCCCCAAGGCTGTCGCCGCGCCCGTCGAAATCAATGCCACCTACAGGAATGGACTGCCCGGCGCTGTTGTCCACGACTAACCAATCGGCGTCATCAGACCCGGTGATGATCAGCCGCTCGACGGCATCGTATAGTAGCGTCCGGGAAAGCTGGCCATCTAGGAACACCTCCAGCATGGGGCCGTTACGGCGAATCAAGAACTCGTCGAAGTCGTTGCCGCCGGTATTGGTGCCGTCACCGTAGAGGTCGTCCGCGGAGATGTAGATATCGGACTTGCCAAAGCTGAGTGCGGCGACTCTCGTCTGCCAGCCACTGCCTGGGCTGTCGATGTACTGGGTCGTGTACCAGAACGTACGGCCATCGGCCGGATCGACGGTCATGCTGCTGTAGTCACCCCAGCGCGGATTACCACTCTGCCAACCGCCTCCGGTCACAATCGTGTGCTCGCCGTCGGGCAGCGCACCGAGTGGATCGCCCGGCTGTCTACCGGCGTAGCGGATGCTTGGATAGACAGTCTTGCTCGAGACGCTGTAGCCCAGTGCGATTTCGCCCAACTCATTGATGGCCGTCGATCCCATCCAGTGGTGTTCGTCATCGGGGGCGTATGTACCTTCCTGGTACACGGTCCAGGTGGGCGTTCCGGAACGGCGCAGTTCGAACCAGCGGATGCCGGCTTGTTCCTCCGCAGTGCCGCCGTCGTAATCCGGCGTACTGTCCTCGTTGGCATCGACCGTGAAGCTGCCCACCAGCGCCTCATAGCCGTCGAACACCCGGTAGGTGACTCGGTAGTGCATGTAGTGGGGAAGGGCGTCGATCTGTTGGGACGTGCCCGGCTGCTCGATGTCCTCGCGGCCAGGGTCACCGAGCCAGTAGTCAAACTCCTGAATCGGCACGACCTGAGCCAGCGTGTAGGTCGAGTTAGCTGGCGTGACGAAGTCGACGTCGAACTGCCAGATCTCAAGGAAATCGGCGTTCGGGTCAGCCGACCCAGGGTTCGTCACTTCGTCGTCGACCTGTCGCACGAAAATGCCTGGCGTGCCGGGCGGTGGAGGGGCACCGTCAAGATCAACAGGCATGATGTGGTTGCGAGCCCAATTAGGCAGATCGACACCAGATCGCCGCACCATCTTGGCAGGGTTGCCCTGGAGCATGGCGGAGCGCTCCAGGGCATAGACCGGGTTGTCGCCCTCGTTGGTGCCGATGTAGTACGCGTCCGGCCACACGGCAAGCTTGGGATAGTCGGGGAAATTGGGCGTCTCGAACTCGTATGCGTACCAGTCGTCCGGATCGGACGTGGGCACGCCGGTCTTGGACACGTATACACAGAGTGCATTGTCGACGGCGTCGTCGACAAACTCCAGCAGCACCCAGCGGTCAGCGAGGTGGTCGTACGCGACGATCGGATCACCTCTGCCGTTAGCGCAGTCAGACCCAGGGGGAGCAAGTGAGTCGAGCAGGAACGTGTCGAGCGTGGTTCCGTCTTTCTGGTAGATGGCCACGCGCGTGCCGCCCGCTGCGTTGGTGGCCTGCACGTAATGGTTCGGGCCGACATCGCCAACGGTGTCCGACGGCCGTGCGCCAGTGAAGCCGATCCCGTCGAAGTTGACTAACGGCGTGGCGAAGGCAAGCAGTACGCGCTCTTCGAGCTGCTCCAGCCGAGTGAGACGGCGGGCTCCACGGCGCTTGGCGATGCGCATAAAGCACCCCCGGCGTCAAGCCAGAGTTGGACTGTGTGTTGGACACCGCACTGCGGTCAGGATGACAGGTATTGCGGTGTGGTTGTCGCAGCTAGCAGAGTGCGGGTCGCAGAGGTGGCTTCGGAGTCGCGCGCTACCGAGACCAGTTCTTGACCCAATCTGCTGGAGCCGCCATCGCACCGGCAACACCAACAGCCGAAACCTTAACTGATTGCACCCGCACTGTCAACCCCTTTTGCGACACGCCACTGCGCCCGACCGTCGCAATTTGGCAAGAGTTCACGAGGCCCATCGTTCCTGACTGGCCCACCCATGGGCTCGCGATCAGCACGCCTGCTCGGCTCCTGCGTCGTCGGGGACAGCCACCCGCCGATCAGACAATGGCGACCAGTTCAGGGTTATCGCCGCCAAGATGTCGGCACCAAGGCGCACCGCACGGGAAAGAGTTGCGTATCGCGGGGTAGTGGCGTGAACCTGTCTCCCAGCCATCCCCGCCTGCACGTTCCCAGCTACGGCGCGGTGACCGGAAGCTCAAGCGGTCGCATTCCTGCAGTTCGACGGGGGTCAAAGTGGGCGGGGGCGGAGTCGAACCGCCGACACGCGGATTTTCAGTCCGCTGCTCTACCACCTGAGCTACCCGCCCGTGAGTCAGCGGCAACGCAGATCACTGTCATCTTATGCCCCACGGCCCACATGGCAAGCACCCGAGCCGGCGGTCATCCGCTGGAGTCTTCAGACCCATCCCGATCCGTCCCCCCTCGAACGCCAGGTACGGATGAGACCGACGGTGGTCTCCCCGTTAGGCTGCTCGATGGCCCGGGATTGCGGTCCAACTAGCCATACGATTCCGCTGTAGCAGGAGCCTTGCACCCGAGACTGGCCATGCCTGCTGGCGGGGCCGCGCGGCCAACGGGACGCATGTGGGCGGAGCGGGCGTGGCGGGCTAGCTCTCGTCGTCTCCGCTCTTCTTCTGCTCCGGTGCCGCTCGCACGGGCTCCGTTGAGCTGTTTGGCGAAAGCTGCCGGCCGTCACCCTCGACCGCACTGCCGTCGTTGGCGACCGGCTTGTTCGCGTCGCTTGGCTTCGCAGATGCAGGCGGCTGCTTGCCCTCGGCCCGAGCCTTCATGATCTCATACAGCCGCAGGCCGATCTTGTCCTTAGGCGCTAGCTGCTTCAGGTAACCGAGCTCCCGGGCGGCCTCTTTCGGGTAACCAAGGAACCCGTAGTGGTAGCCAACCAGGAACCGAAGAGCCGGGTCGTTAGGGTTCTGCTGGATTGCTTTCTCCAGTGCCCTGAGGTGCTTGGTGTAGTCCTCCGGTTTGCCGTACAGTTCGCGCCAGTTGGCGACGACCACGTTCCAGTTCTTCTCTTCCAGAAGCGCCAGCCCGGCCTGAACCGCTCCGGCCGCCTCCCGGTACTTGCCGGTGGCAAACAGGGCCTGTCCCATCAACAGGAGCAACAGCCCGTTTTGTGGGTCTTCGACCAGGGCGTGCCGCCACAGCCGGGCAGCCCGTTCGTAGTTGCCCTGGCGAAATGCCTCTTCGGCCAGCGCTGCGAACTCATCCAGCAGCTCTCGGTCCCCCTCGGTCGTTGCCGACTCCGACGCACCAGCTGGTGGAGGCGGGTTGTCGGTCGATGGTGGGACAGCACGTGGTGCTTCAGCCTGCGGCTGTTGCTGTTGAGGCGGCAGGGTCGATGCGACCGTTGAGCCGTCGACGTTGTAGGTTGCGGCCGAAGGGGGAGCCCAGATGTTGTAGACGTTCGTGTATGTCACCGGGCCCAGCACGTACGGCCACAGGACTACCGGAGCCGGCACCGCGTAGGGCACGCACCACAGCGGCGCGTGCGCTCCCAACGCGATGGCAACGGACACCGACCAATCCTCGCCCACGTACCCGTAGTAGCCGTAAGTGAACGGGTCGTAGTACCAGCTCCATGGCCAGGCGTGGTGGTAGTAGTGGTAGGGTACGTAGTGCGGGTAGTAGCCGCGGTGGTAACCCAAGTAGAAGCTTCGGTAAGGGTAATACCAGTCACCAACGGCAAAGCCGAAGTAGAAGTGGTCCCGGTCCTTGTGCCGGTTATGCCTTGCCTCGTGGTGCTCGTCGCGGTGGCGGTCTACCCGGTGCGCAGCCGAACCCGAAGCGGCATGCCAGCGCCGTTCGGGACGTCCGGCTTCCCGTCGCTGCCGTTCGGCCTCGCGCCTGCGCAGGATGCTCAGAACCGACGGATTCGTGATTCGCCGCAAGTTGCCCTCGGGTGTAATGCGGTAGAACCGGTCGCGGCGGTGATCGTGCATGACCGTGGGCGAGTGTCGGTGGAAGAAGCTGTTCCGTGCCCGGTGAGCTTCGGGTCGGTCACCGAGCCGCAGTCTGGATAAGGTGCCGTCGCGTGTTGGGATGCGTTCGATGTCGCGTGTGCTCAGCCGGCGCAGCCGCGACAGCGATTCATCTCGACGTCGATCACTGCGCCGCTGGGGGCTGGCAGCTTGCCGCTCATGGCCCGCATGGCTGGCAGCACGCCGCAGCGCCGGGTTCACGCCATGACGCTCCAGGAAACTGGGCCGCGACGCGGCGCGAGCCGGAAGCTGGCGAGCGTCACCGCCGGGGCGGGCCTTCAGCTGCCGGGACGCTCCGGGTACCTGGCGCTTGCCGAGAGCTGCCGCCGCCGGCCGCTTCCGGACTGAGGCCCGGTCCGCGGGCCGTTTCCCGAGCGCGGCCGGTGGGTGCGATGGCCGCGTCGGCAGGGTTGCCCTTGGTCTTGCCGCGGGCCGAGACCGCGGCACTCGCGCTCGCGCAGCCGGCGCGGCCCGGCGTGGCCCGATGCGTGGCATGCTGCGGCGAATCGGGGTCCGCTGAATCCGTGCCGGTCCAGTGATCCGTGGTGCAGGGCGAGCACGTCGACTGCGCTTGCCATCGGCGCCGGCCGACAACGCCGACAAGCCAATGACGACAAACCCCAGGAGCAAGACGACGACGGAGCGAATCGACCGGATGTGGATCGCTGGCATCATAAATCCTCCCCATGCGGGGAATGTGTACTCTTTTCCGTTACCCGTAGTAATGCTATCGGGTGCAAACCAGGTGCCATACTGCGCCGACCGATGGGGCAAGTTCCGGACGTGCTGCCGGTTCACGGGGTTGCATCGATCATCCGGCAACCGCCGCTGCCAGCGGTACGCACTTAACCCGATGGGCCGCCGCTGCCGGGACGATCCACCGTTCACCGCGTGAGGCCAACAGCCGCGCTGCGCGTGGGCTCGTCGTGCCGGGTGGAGCCGATGGTCCTGGGAAACCGCCGCGAGCGTCGCGGCGAGCGTATCCTGCGCGCGGCGCTGCGCCCTCAGTTAGACTACCGCCAACGCGTCACAGGAGGAGCCTTCCCAATGAAGATCGGGATCGATTCCTATTCCTATCATCGATACTTTGGCGAGGTGTATCCGAAGATCCAGAAGCGGGCGCCTCGCAAGCGGTCGGTGTGGTGGTTCTTGGAAAGGGCCCGCGAGCTGGGCGTCGACGGCGTTTCGTTGGAGAGTTGCTTCTTGGAGCCGCTGTCGAGCCGGTTGGCGCGGCGTCTTCGGCGGTACCTCGATGAGCACGGGCTGGAGTGCGTCTGGGCCTGGGGTCATCCGACTGGTTTGAAGTCCGGCACGGACCGAGCGGCGCTGGCTGAGCTGATTGAGCACATCGCGGTGGCTCGGGAGCTTGGCGCGCGTGTGATGAGGATCGTCGGGGGCAGTCGCTTCACCACGCCGCCTAGCTGGTCGCAGCACAAGCGAAAGCTGGTCGCAGCGCTGCGTCGTGCGGTGCGGGCTGCCGAGCAAGCGGACGTGGTGCTGGCGCTTGAGAATCACATCGACCTCACTGCCGACCAGATGCTGGAAGTGCTCGATGCGGTTGGTTCTCCGTACTTGGGGGTCTGTCTGGACACGGCAAACAACATTCGCATGTTCGAGGATCCGATCGAGGTGGTGCGGAAGCTGGCACCGTGGGCCCGTGCGACGCACCTGAAGGACGTCAAGCCGTGGCGGGGCAGTCCGCGAGAGTTTTCGTTCTGGGCAAGCGTTCCGCTGGGCGAGGGGATCATCGGTATTGCGGACGTGGTTCGCTTGCTGAAGCAGGCACGATACAGCGGGCTGCTTGCGATCGAGATCGACTTCTTGCATCCGGACTATGTGGACGAGGACGAGGCGGTCGCGCGGAGCGTTGCCTACTTGCGCGAGCTGCTGGGCCGGGGCGGCTGACCGGCGTTGCATTTTCGCACGCGAATTGCCGATATGGATGGTGGTGACGGTCGTAACGGAAAGCTGCCCAGCAACGTCCGAGGACACAGCGAGGAGCGCCCTTGAACGTGCAGTTTCGCAAGGTCCACTGCGTGGGCGTAGGGGGGGCCGGAGTTGGTGCCGTAGCGGAACTCCTGTGTCGTTCCGGTTGCCAGGTGAGTGGCTCGGACAGCGCGGTGGAGGGGGCGCCGGAGCGGCTGCGCCAGCTTGGGGTGCAGCTGTTCCAGGGGCATGCGGCGGAACACGTGCCCGAGGACGCGGACTGCGTCGTCTACAGCCCGGCGGTGCCGCTCGACAACATCGAGCTCCTGACGGCGCGTAGCCGGGGCATTCCCACCTACTCACTGCCGCAACTGCTGGGCCTGTTGATGCGCCAGAGCTACGGCGTCGCGGTTAGCGGCACACATGGCAAGACGACGACGGCCGCGATGCTGGGACGGATATTGGATGCTGCTGGGCTAGACCCGACGGTTGTTGTGGGGGGGACGGTGCTGGATTGGGGATCCCCGGTTCGGCTCGGCCGCGGCCGGATCGTGCTGGTCGAGGCCTGTGAGTATGCCCGTAGCTTTCTGGAGCTGGCACCACGTGCCGCAGCGATTCTGAACATTGACGCGGACCATCTTGACTGGTATGGGCACCTGGATTCGCTAGCGCAGGCGTATCGTGACTTTGCGGACCTCGTGCTTCCGCATGGCTATCTGCTGGTGCACGGAGATAGCGTTCTGGTGAGGCGGCTGGGGTTGGCGGAGCGGCGCGGATGCGAGCTGTTCGGGACCAACTCCGCCTGTCACTGGCGCTACGAACTCTGTGCTCAGGAGCACGGCTGCTATCAGTTTCGCGTTTTCCGACGTGGCCGGTTCCATTGCCACGTGGCGCTTGGTGTTCCCGGCAAGCACAACGTGGCCAACGCGGTGGCGGCCCTGGCACTGGCCCAGCGGCTGGGCGTGCCAACCCGCACGGCTGTAGCGACCCTGGCCGACTTCTCCAGTTGCGCACGCCGGCTACAATTCGTTGGCTTTCGCCAGGGTGTTGCGCTCTATGACGACTACGCGCACCATCCAACCGCCGTTGCTGCCACGCTTGAGACGCTGCGGGAGTTGGCTCCACGCAGCCGCCTCTGGTGTGTCTTTCAACCGCACCAGCTCTGGCGCACGCGGCAACTGGCCGAGGAGTTCGCCCGCGCGCTGGCCCTGGCGGACGTCACCGTGATCCTGCCGGTGTATCCGGCACGGGAACGCGTTCCCGGATCGCTCTGCGCCGTGGCCAGCCAGAAGCTGGTCACGCTCTGCCGGGCACTGGGCAGCGACGCGGTCTTCGCGCCGGACATGCCTGCAGCCGCTACAATCGTCGCCAGCCAAGCAGCGGCCGGGGATGCCGTCGTGACCATGGGAGCCGGCGACGTATGGAAGGTCCGCGATGTCCTTAGTCAAGGAATTCAGCACCATCGTCAAGCAGGATGAACCGCTCGCGCCGTACACCTACCTGAAGATCGGCGGTCCTGCCCGCTACTTTGCCGAACCAACCACCGTCGAGCAGCTCCGGGCGCTGTTGGTCCGGGCGCGGAACGAGGGACTGGCCGTGTATGTGCTCGGCGGCGGTTCCAACGTTCTGGTCCGCGACGAGGGGGTCAACGGTCTGGTCATCCGTACCACAGCGCCGGCGTTCCGCACCATCGACGTACGCGACAACCTGGTCTCGGCCGGCGCAGGCACGAGCCTGTGGTCCACGATCCGTGCTGCTGCGGAGCGTCGGCTCGCCGGGCTCGAACTCTTAGCTGGGATTCCCGGCACTGTTGGCGGTGCCGTGCGTATGAATGCCGGCGGACGGTTCGGTGATATCGGCCAGTTCACCCAGTCGGTCACCGTGATGGACTGGGACGGTGAGATTCATGTTCTCGAGCGGGCGGACTTGAACTTCGAATACCGCGACAGCGGCATCGATGAGCCGATCATTCTCTCAGCTACCTTTGCCCTAGAGGAAGACGATCCGGTGGCAATCGCTCGCCGCATGAAGAAGGTCTGGATCACCAAGAAGGCGACCCAGCCGTTGACGTTTCAGTCCGCCGGCTGCATTTTCAAGAATGTGCGCGGCCTGTCTGCCGGGGCGCTCATCGAACAGGCCGGGCTCAAGGGCTACCGTGTCGGCTCTGCTGAAGTGAGCGAACGGCACGCCAACTTCATCATTGCTCACCCCGGCTGCACAGCCCGCGACGTGCTCCGCCTCATTGATCTGATCCGTGAACGGGTTAAGGCGAAGTTCGGGGTTGAGCTGGAACTGGAGATCAAGATTTGGTAGCTCTTCTGCCGCGGCGGGCACGATCGAGACGCTGTCCGGGACGGTCGCTCCGGCCAGCGGCCCCGCGCCTCTGAAGGACGATCACGTAGCTTGTTGCTACCAGACAGGGATGTTCTGCCATGAACCAGGCGTATGCCGGCGGCCATGGACATCAGCCCCTGCGTATCGCGGTGTTGCTGGGCGGTAACTCCGCTGAACGTGAGGTCAGCCGCGAGAGCGGCCAGTGCGTTGCCGAGGCGCTTCGCTCGCTGGGCCACTCCGTCGTGCTGTTGGATCCGGCCGAGTGCGCCCTGCGGAGTTTTCCGTGGAGCGAGGTCGACGTGGCGTTCATCGCGCTGCACGGTGGCAGCGGCGAGGACGGCACGGTGCAGGCGCTGCTAGCCCGGCTCGGCGTGCCCTACACCGGCAGCAGTCCCGAAGCATGCCGTATGGCCCTCTCGAAACGGCTCAGCAAAGAACGTTTCCGGGCCGCCGGCCTGGTTTGCCCCCCTTGCATCGTACTCACTCCCGACCTTCCCCGCCGCGACGTCGAGCGAGCAGTTCAGATGCTTGGCTATCCGGTTGTGATCAAACCGGACCGGCAGGGCTCGAGCGTGGGGGTGTCGGTGGTCCACGAGCCGGCCGACCTCGAACCGGCTCTGACCGCCGCTGCCCGTTTCGACCCGGTGGTGATCGCCGAACGGTACATTGCCGGACGTGAGCTGACGGTGGCACTGCTGGGACTGCGCACCTTGCCGCCCGTGGAGATCCTGTACTACGGCGATTGCTTCAGCTACCACGCCAAGTACCATGACAGTGACACGCAGTATGAGGTGCCCGCGAACCTGAGCCCACGGGCGGTCGAGCGTGTCCGAGACGCAGCGCGGCGTGCTGTGCTCGCGCTGGGCTGTAGTGGCCTGACACGTGTCGATCTGCGGCTGGATGACGAGGACCAACCGTGGCTGCTGGAGTTAAACGCCGTCCCGGGTCTTACTGCGCACAGCCTGGCTCCGCTGGCTGCTCGGGCGGCCGGTATGAGCATGGCCGAGCTTTGTCAGTGGATGGTGTGCGACGCGCTATGCCGTGGGCGGGTACGTCGAGCTGCCTAAGCGGCGCGTGAAGCCGTGGCGCGTGGGGGGGCGGAGGCGCGGCCAGCGAGGGGCGCGGTGCCGGTCGATTCTCGCCCGCCGCGCCACCGCCCGGGCCATCGGGGGGGGCACCGCGCCCACCAACTTGAACAGTACGTCCGAACACGATGAGTCTTCCCCGACGCTACGCAAGCCGCCGCCCGGCCAAGCTGCAACTGGCCCACGTGCCAACGCCACTGGAAGAGCACGCCCGGATTCGCACCGGGCTGTGGGTCAAACGCGACGACTGTACGGGCATCGAGTGGAGCGGAAACAAGATCCGCAAGCTCGCGTATCTGGTCTCCGACGCGCTCATCTCGGGCTGTGACACGCTGGTTACGGTCGGCGCCATCCAGAGCAATCACGCACGGGCCACTGCTGCCGTCGCAGCCCGTCTTGGCCTGCGCTGCGTGCTGATCCTCAGTGGCAAAGGCTCCGGGGAGACGTGGCGCCTCGGCAACGCGCTCATCGACCGAATCTACGGCGTCGAGCTGGTCCGCGTTGGTGACGACCGCCAGCTGCTTCCAGCAATGCGCGACGTCTGTGACAAGCTTACCCGTCAGGGGCACCGCCCCTACGCAATTCCGATAGGGGGGACCTGCCCGCTGGCAGCTTGGGGCTACATCGACGCGGCCGAGGAACTGTACGATCAGGTCAAACAGCTTGAGCTGCCGGTGCACCGGTTGGTCTGCGCTGCGGGTTCGCTTGGGACGCTGATCGGCCTAGCATGCGGGGCACACATGCTGAGCTGGGACGTGCGGGTAACCGGCATCAGCATCAGCTCGACACTGGAGAAGAAACTGGCCTATCTGGAGCGGAGCCTGCGGGAGACCTGCCAGTTCCTGGCAATCGATTACGATGCGGTGCGGGCTCGTGTTGAACTCTACGACTACGCCGGCGCCGGTTACGGAAAGGCCACACCTGAGGAGCTGAACTTCCTCGTCCGCGTAGCCCGCGCTACCGGCCTGCTGCTCGATCCGGTTTACACGGCCAAGGCACTGTTCGGTTTCCTGGATCTGTGCCGCCAGCAACTGGTCGATCCCGAGGAAAACGTCGTTTTCTTCCATACCGGAGGACTGCCCGGGCTGCTAGCCTTCGGAGACGAGCTGGATGCCTGGCTTGAGCCTGTGCCTGGTCTACCTGAGTGACGGCAGCAGCGCCGGTCGTTGCGGCGGGACTAGCAGCATGACATGACGAAGGGCTTAGCCTCGCGGCCCCGAGTGGCAGCTGTGACCTGTACCGCCTGGCGGGCCGCTGGGGGGCCTGGCCAGGTCGTGCCACCGGGCAGCCAGCGCGAGCGACGCGGTCAGGCGAGCCGTTGTCACCGGCAGATCCGGACTGCGCGACGTGTTGCCAGGCGGTTGCGGTTGCCAACCGTTAGGTGCTTGGCCGATCGAAAAGAGGGATTCTGCCCACCGGACGTTGGATGAGCTTGCATGGGCAAGAGGACGGCCAAGATCTTTGGACCGCTTGCGCGCATCATCCCGACGCTCTGCTCAGCTACCAGCCTGCGCCGCGGGGCGCTGGCTGCTGGATCGCTCGCAGCGGTTGCGGCAGTCTGGTACGGCCTCGCCTGCGCGCGGGATTACGCGCGAGCCACACTGCAGACCGATTGGGATCGGATCCGCCTGACCGAACAACCCGGCTGGATTGCCGTACCCCTCAAGGAACGCATCCTGGCACGTAGCACGTTGCCGCGTCGGTTCTCGGTGCTGGAGCCCGGCATAGCAAAGCGGCTGGCGCGTGCATTCGCACTGGAGCCGTGGATCAAGCGCGTGGTGCGCGTACGGCTGTTCCGATCGGGTGAGGTGGTCGTGGAGGTCGAGTACCGCGAGCCGGTAGCAGTCGTCCAGCAAGGGAACAAGCTGGTGCCGGTGGATGCAGAAGCTGTTGTGCTGCCAGTCGGCGAGGTGACTGCCTGGCAGGTATACCCGCGCGTCGTTGTGGGGCGGTCCGCTCGAGCGCCATCACCGGGGTTGTCTTGGGAAAGCGAGGCTGTGCGGGCAGCTGCGGCACTGGCTGCCTTTCTGGCACCGTACCAGCACAAACTCCAGGTGATCCTCATCGACGCGACCCGCTACCGCGGTGACGCTCCTCCGACCGGCCCGATCGTGCTGGAGACACGCGGGGGGTCGCGTATCGTGTGGGGCCGCCCCCCGGGGACCAGCTATCCCGGCGAGCTGGCCGCCGAACAGAAACTGCAACGACTTCTCGATTACGTCGACCAGTTTGGTTCATTAGAGGCTCCTAGTGGTCCGTACGAGATCGACGTGACCCGCTGGACGGGCATGTCCCGCCGCCTTCGTTCGGTGACGCCCTGGCAACCGGTCGAGCCTTGAAGGCGGCTGGGCCCCTGTGGCACTTCGGCCTCGGCAGCGCTCGAGTGTCCACGGCTGCGTGGTGGCTTTTCCCGGTAGAACTCCGCGCACGAGGGCTGCACCTGTTTTCGCGGGCGGAACTCCTGCCCCCGCGCACGCTTTGCCCGTTGATCCCTTGCCGCGTTGGCAGAAGGAGCAGGGACTACGATATAGTGGTGGATCGGATGACTTGCTGACCGTTGTGGGAGTGGGCGGCACGTGGTGCCGTCGGGCCAATGCCTGCCGGTGTCGGTTGTGGGCGCTGCGGTCGATGAGGTGGCCAGCAGCTGATGGTGCTGTCGGGGGTGGCCGGGCGGTCGGTCGACGGTCTAGCTGGGATCAGGGCAGGGAACGTTGAGCATTGGCAGGGCGGCGGTCGGGCCGATGTCGTCAACGACTGCACTCGGGAGCCGGATCGATGGACGAGGATTCGGTGGAACAGCTCAAGAGGCTTTTCTTGCCGCGGACGTTTGCCAGCAGCCGAACGTGGACGCCGCCGGTAGATGTGTATCGCACGCCAGTAGGCTGGGCGGTGAAGCTGGATGTTGCCGGCGTGCGGCTGGAGGACATCTCCTGGCAGATTGAGGGGAACCGGCTGGTGGTGCAGGGGGTCAGACGGGACATATGCGTGCGTCGCGGCTGGCAGGTGTATCAGATGGAGATCGCGTACGCGCGCTTTCGCCGGACGGTGGAGCTGCCCTGCGATGTCAGCCAAGCGACGGTACGCGTGGAGCAATACGAAGGCATGGTCGTGTTGATCCTGGAGTGCACGCGCGAGGCGGAAGGATGAGCAACGAAACCGGTGCGGAACGAAGCCAGCAAGAGCGGAGCCCCAGCGCGCTGGAGCCCGGTGCTCAGATGACGCTCCCGTTGCTGGCCGTGAAGAACACGGTGCTGTTCCCCTACCTGTTTCTGCCGCTGTCGGTCGGACGTGCCAAATCGGTTGCTGCGGTGGAGCAGGCAGTGGCCAGCGAAGACAAGACGCTGGTCGTTGTGAGCCAGAAGAGTCCGGACGTGGAGACGCCCGGACCGGACGACCTGCACCGCGTTGGGACTCGGGCAGTGATCAAGAAGCTGTCCCGCGCCGATGGCAGCATGGAGCTACTGGTCCAGGGGATTGATCGTGTGCGGATCCTGGCGTTTACCCGCGAGGAGCCATATCTGGAGGCGCGCGTCGAGCTGCTGCCAGTGCCGGCGGGCGAAGGCCCTGAGGTGGATGCCCTGTATCGGGAAGTCGAGGCGGCGGCACGGCGCATCGTGGAGCTGTCCCAACCGGAGGTCCAGCAGCATCTGATCCAGATCATCCAGCAGGCACCGAGCCGTATCTGGCTCGTGTACATGCTCGGCTCGATGCTCACGCTGGACACGGACAAAGAGCAGGCGCTTCTGGAGGCGGATACGCTGAAGGACGCCCTGGAGCTGCTGCTGCGGTACCTGAACGAGGAGATTCAGATCCTTGAGCTACGCCGCAAGATCGCTGAGCGTGCACGCTCGGAGATGACCAAGGAGCAGCGCGAATACATGTTGCGCCAGCAGCTGCGGGCGATCCAAGAAGAACTGGGCGAGACTGCGCCGGAACTGGAGGACCTGCGCAAGCGAATTGCCGAGGCAGACTTACCGGAGAACGTGCGGACCGAAGCCGAGCGCGAGCTGAGCCGACTGGAACGGATCCCTACCGCCTCACCCGAGTACCAGGTCGTGCGCACCTACCTGGAGCTGATTGTTGAGCTTCCCTGGAACAAATCCACTCAGGACAACCTCGACATTGAGCACGCGCGGCGGGTTCTCGACGAGGACCATCACGACCTGGAGCGCGTCAAGGAACGGATCCTGGAGCACCTTGCCGTCATGCGGCTCAACCCACAGGCGCATGGCCCCATTCTCTGTTTCGTCGGGCCCCCTGGTGTGGGGAAGACTTCGCTCGGACAGTCAATTGCGCGTGCGCTGGGGCGGAAGTTCGAACGAATGAGCCTTGGAGGGCTACACGACGAGGCCGAGTTGCGCGGTCACCGCCGCACGTACGTCGGAGCGATGCCCGGTCGTATCATCCAGGCAATCCGGCGGGCCGGAGTCAACAACCCGCTGCTTATGCTCGATGAAGTGGACAAGCTCGGTCGTGACTTCCGCGGAGACCCGGCGGCTGCTTTGCTGGAGATCCTCGATCCGGCCCAGAACCACTCCTTCCGCGATAACTACCTCGACCTGCCGTTCGATCTGTCCCGAGTGTTCTTCATCTGCACGGCGAACACGTTGGACACGATCCCGCGACCGCTGCTTGACCGGATGGAAGTGCTTCGGCTGGCGGGCTACACGCCAGAGGAGAAGCTGGTCATTGCCCGCCGCTACCTCATCCCGCGCCAGCTTAAGGAGACCGGCTTGCCAGCGGAACTGGTGGAGCTGCCCGATGAGACAATCCGGGCAATCATCATGCGATACACGCGTGAGGCCGGGGTGCGCGAGCTGGAGCGGACTATTGGCCGGGTGTTTCGCCGCGTGGCGGTAAAGGTCGCCGAAGGGCGACGCGAGCGGACGGTCGTTCGTCCGGAGGACTTGACCGAGTACCTGGGGCCGGAGCGGTTCGCCCCAGAGCAGCTGCGCCGGAAGCTGCCGCCGGGCGTGGTACCGGGATTAGCGTGGACGGAGTACGGGGGCGAAGTGCTTTACGTGGAGGCGGTGTTGCTGCCGGAATCGGAGGGCGTGCGGCTGACCGGCTCGCTAGGCGAAGTGATGAAGGAGTCGGCGTATGCGGCGTACAGCTACGTCTGGTCGCGTGCGGAACGGTACGGCCTTGATCCACGGCAGCTCAAACGCAGCGGTGTCCACATCCACGTGCCTGCTGGTGCGGTGCCGAAGGATGGCCCGTCGGCCGGCGTTGCCATGCTCACCGCCATTGTCTCTGTGCTGACCGCAGTGCCCGCGGACCCACTGACAGCAATGACCGGCGAAATTACCCTGAGCGGCCTGGTGCTCCCGGTGGGAGGGATCAAGGAGAAAGTGTTGGCCGCGCACCGCGTGGGGATGAAGCGGGTGCTGCTGCCCGAGCAAAACCGATCCGATCTGGAGGAGATCCCACAGGAGGTACAGGAGGCGATCGAGTTTGTCTTTGTCTCCGAAGTCGAAGATGCGTTGCGCGTGGCATTGCCGGGACTGGCCGACAGACTGACCGTGGCCGGTGCACAGCCGTAGCAGCGGCTCGGATGCACGCGCACGCGGCGGTCCCAGCCCGGGCAACACCGTAACCGGACGGGGGCAGAACGTGCCCGGGCGGACGCAAGCGTCTGCTCGAAAGGGAGCTGCAGTGGGACGGCGCCGTCAGCAGGCCTCGGGCTGCCAGCATGGACGGCAGGGTCAGGAGGCGGTGGCCTCATGCGGCGAGCTTGCACAAGCCATCGCCGGCGTTTTCAAAAGCCTTCGGGACAGGGTCCGACGTGCAGCGAGCAGTTCTCCCTTCCGTGCTCCAGCGGCTCGCCTGCCCGTGGCCAGCAGGCGGGTATCACAGCACGATGGCTGCACGTAATGCCTTGCACAGGATAGCGGCAACGGTCGAGCCTCACCGCCTCCCGCGGCATCCCCGGTGAGTCGGAGGCCGGCGGTGGCGCCGGGAGGAGCTTCCCCGTTGGCCATGCCCCCCCATTGTGACCCGTGCACTACCGGGGACGGTACGGCTGGGCATACCAAACCGTACGGGCCTGCGCGTTCTCCGCGGAAGGTTCGGCCACGCAACGTGGCCTGGGGAGCGAGAGTACCCGGTGGACGGCTTGCCGTAGTCTCGAACGCCAGCTCAGGACGGGAAGAACGCACCTGTGTGGCTACGGGGGCAGTAGTCGAGCAATCCTGCGTTCGGGGGGCTCCCGCGAGGGCTGGTTCAGCGGGGTTCTCCGGGGACAGTGTGCATTGGCCCAGCCCGGCCGAAAACGGTCAATGCATGCAGTCCCTGCCCGGAGTTCCGGCGACTCATCCCGCCGTCCTGTCCGCAGGAGCTCGAGCGCACTGGCTCCTCGAGGCGCGTCTGCGGGGGGATCGACTTGGGGCGGGCCAGCAGCTACAATGAGTGGCCCTGCCGTAGCACGGGTGCGGTGGGGGCAGAAGACCAGAGGACCGAGGAAGGGACGCTATGTTTCCCATCCGAGACACCATTCCACATCGGCGGCCGCCGCTGGCCATGTGGGGAATCATTTTGTTGAATGGCCTGGTGTTCTTTCTTGAGCTTTCGCTGCCGCCGGCGGAGCTCGAACGGCTTTTTCGGATGGCAGGGGTGGTGCCAGCGCGACTAGCCGAGCCTTTCCTTGTCGGCAATCCAGTATTGTTCTTGCAAAGGCTGCCTGCCTATCTGACGCTGCTTACGTGCATGTTCCTGCACGGTGGATGGTTCCATTTCATTTCGAACATGTGGGCGCTGTGGATCTTCGGGGACAATGTCGAGGACCGCATGGGCTCGGTCCGGTTCGTGGCTTTCTACGTTCTGACCGGAATCATCGCCAGCATCGTACACGTGTTGATGGATCCGACTTCGACGGTGCCTGTGGTAGGAGCTTCCGGGGCCATTAGCGGGGTAATGGGAGCGTATATGCTGTTTTTCCCAACCTCGCGTGTGGTGACTTTGGTGCCGGTCTGGATTTTTCCTTTCTTTTTCGAGGTGCCTGCCGCAGTGTTCATGCTTGTGTGGTTTCTGATCCAGCTGCAAAGCGGCCTTTGGTCGCTGGTTGCACCTGAGTTGGTGGGCGGCGTGGCCTGGTGGGCGCACGTGGGTGGTTTTGTCGCCGGTTTGGCCCTGTGCAAGTTCTTCCAGCTGCCCACGGGCTACTGTCGCAGGTGTGAGCTGGATGAGGGGGTTTGGGAATCGGCCTGGACGTAGACCGACCGACCGGAGGAAGCAGATGAGCGGCGCGGATCTGATCTGGGGGTTCTTCTTACTCGCGATGCTTCAGCCGCTGTTCCGCCAGCGGATGTTGGAGGCTGCCCGGCAGCGGTTGATTGCCAAAATCGAGAAAGAACGCGGCTCACGGGTCATCTTGCTGGTACATCGTCAGGAGACGATGAGCCTGCTGGGGTTTCCCGTCTTCCGATACATCGATATCCACGACTCCGAGGAAGTTATCCGCGCAATCCACCTGACCGATCCGGACCTCCCGATCGACTTGATCCTGCACACGCCTGGCGGACTGGTCTTGGCGTCACTTCAGATTGCCCGGGCCATCAAGAAGCACCGGGGCAAGGTGACGGTGTTCGTACCGCACTATGCGATGTCCGGCGGGACGCTCATTTCGCTTGCGGCCGATCAAATCGTGATGAGCCCGCATGCGGTGTTGGGACCGGTTGATCCCCAACTCGGCCAGTATCCGGCCGCCAGCGTGCTGGAGGTCGTTCGAAAGAAGCCGATCGACAAGGTGGACGACCAGACGTTACTACTGGCGGACCAGGCCGAAAAGGCGATTAATCAGGTGCGCACCGCGGTTGCCGAGTTGCTTGAGGGCAAGTTGCCGCCGGAGAAGGTCAACGAGTTGGCAAAGTTGCTATCGGAAGGGACCTGGACGCATGATTACCCGATCACGTTCGAGAAGGCCAGGGAGTTGGGGCTACCGGTCAGCGATGAGATGCCGGACCTGGTCCTGCAACTGATGGCGCTTTACCCTCAGCCGGTGCGCCAACAGCCTACGGTCGAATACCTGCCCATGCCTCGGCATCGAGAGGCGCAGCGAACCCGCTGAGCGGGCCAGCGTGCAGGTTACCTGGGCGTTCAGGACAGGTTGTACTCTTTGATCTTGCGCTGCAGCGTCCGAAGGCTGATGCCTAGCAGGCGGGCGGCCTCGGTACGTTTCCCTTTGGTGAACTCGAGCGTGCGTCGGATTGCTTCCCGCTCTAGCTCATCCATCGTCATGCCCGGACGGAAGATATCGTTTCCGACACTGTGGGTGGAGCGGATGTGTTCTGGCAGGTCGGACACCTCGATGCGGTCGCCTTTGCAAAAGACGATCACGCCTTCTAGCGTGTTGCGCAACTCACGCACATTGCCGGGCCATGGATACCGCATCAACACCTTCATCGCTTCCGGGCTTACTTTCAAGGGGGGACGACCAGCATCGTCGCAAATCTCACGGACGAAGTGGTCGACCAGCAACGGGATATCCTCGATCCGCTCACGCAGCGGAGGCAGGTAGATCTCGGCGACACGTAATCGATAGTAAAGGTCCTCGCGGAACTTTCCTTCCTTGACCCGCTCAGCGAGGTCCCGGTTGGTAGCGGCCACCAGGCGCACGTCGACGGCGATCTCCTGAGTGCTCCCAACCGGCATGATGCGCCGGGTCTCGACAGCACGTAGCAGCTTGGCCTGGGCTCCCGGTGGCAGCTCGCTAACCTCGTCAATGAACAACGTGCCGCCGTCGGCTGCCTGGAACAGCCCCTTCTTCCTGGCTACTGCTCCGGTGAATGCGCCACGCTCGTGACCAAACAGCTCGCTCTCCAGCAACGACTCCGGAATGGCCGGGCAGTTGACCGGGATGAACGGCCGGTCAGCACGATCACTGTTGGCGTGGATTGCCCGGGCAACCAACTCCTTGCCTGTGCCACTCTCCCCGGTAATCAGGACCGTTGCCCGCGTGGGAGCCACGAGCTTGATCTGCTCAAAGACGCGCTGCATGGCCGGCGAGCAGCCCACGAGCATTCCGAAGCGGGCTTGCTGCTGGACCTGGTCCCGTAGGGCGGCCAACTCCAGTGCGGTAGCCCTCTCGCGCAGACCCCGCCGGACCCGCTCGACGAGCTCGTCCAAGTTGACCGGTTTGGTCAAATAGTCCAGTGCACCTTCGCGCAACGCGGCCACCGCCGTGTCGACCGTCGCATGCCCGGTGATCAGGATCACCCCGATGTGAGGCGCGTTCTCCTGGACGTAGCGGAGCAGATCCAGACCGCTGCCGTCGGGCAACACCAGATCCGTGACGATCAGCCCAACCCTGTCAGGGAGCTCGGCCACCGCTGCCTTGTAGCTGTCCGCCACGACAACGTCGAATCCTTCCAACTCAAGAAACTCGGCGATGCTTTCCCTGCTGGTCGGATCGTCCTCGACCAGCAGCAGCTTCCAGTTGCGCGGGATGCCATCGGCCGCGCGTGCCTTCTGTTCAGCCGGTTCGGTGTGATCCAACGTCATCGGTTAGCCGGTTGCTCCGCTGCTTGTGTCATCACTTGCCCGGCCACGGGCAACCATAGCCGGAAGATCGTACCACGGCCTTCTTCGCTTTGCACCTCGATCCGTCCGCCCATCTCGTCGACCGCTTGCCGAACGATGGCCAGTCCCAGACCCGTACCTCCCGGCTTGGTGGAGAAGAACGGCTCGAAGATCTTTTCCTGGATCTCCTTTTTCATGCCCTGACCCGTATCCTGGACTTCCACGAGCACACCCTCATCGCATGCAGGCCGGATGCGCACCGTGAGGCGGCCACCGTCAGGCATGGCTTGCTTGGCATTCAGCACCAGGTTGAGCAGCACGCTACGCAGCCGATCGCGGTCGGCCCGCACCGGCGGTACATCGGGGGATATGTCCTGTACCACCTCCACCCGGCTTTGCTGCAGGTCCAAGGACACGAAGTCGAGCACTTCGGAAGCGATCTGGCAAACGTCAACCGGTTGAAGCGTACTGCGATTCGGGCGGGCGTACGTCAAGAAACTGTGGAACAGGCTGTCCAGGTCCACGATCAACCGATCCAGCGTGGCCGTGTGCCGTTCGATCCCCTGAGCGTTCGAGGCGACCTTCTTCTTCAGCAAGGCAAGCTGGGCACGCATAGCGTTAAGTATGTTGCGTGCCTCGTGCACGAGCTTGGGCGCAAGTTCCTTAAGGCTGTCGTCACGGCCCACTTGGCCTATGGTGTCCGTCATCGGTAACTGCTCTCACGCGGTGGCGCCAACTCGGACCACCAAGTCCAATCCCCATTCTAGAAGCGATAGCAGTGCTACCGCGTTCCCACCAGGTGCCAGGCAGCACGGAAGACGAGCGGCTGCAGGTTGCTCATGGGCACGGCTACGTTTCCCTTGCTAAAGAACCTGCCGGGCAGCGACGTCCTGTGGCGGTCAACTCTGGCTCTCCTGGGCAAGCAGCTCCCGGACCAGCAATTGGGCGATCGCTTCCAGCTGGTGGCCATACACGGTGATGTATCGGGTAACCCCCGACAACATCAACTCCTGTAGCAGGCAGCCCCGCGTGGCTTGTTCCCGGACGAGAGCGATTACCGGGAGATGTCCCCCAAGGACGTGGCGCAGATGTCTGACCCACGCCAGCTGAGCGGCGGCAACCGGGGCGTCGATATGGATGATGGCACCGTCCAGGTCGGTGAACGCCGCACTGAGCGAATCAGGATGCTCGCCAATCGGTACACGGCTAACGATCTGGACTTCACAGCCGAAGCTACTCAGCCGGCTGCAGAGGTGCGCCGCTACAGTCGTCTTGGGATCGCACAACAGCAGGATGCGTCGTTTCATCGTTCTCCGTGCATATTGCGCCTGGCACACGGACTGCGAGCGGCCGCGGCCCCCGTGCGGACCCGGTGCGTAACACGCCCCTTGAGCGCCTCTAGCGGTAGGCCTATCGGCTCCCGGCTGTTGCTGGCCATGACGTCTTGTTTGGACCCAGCGACTACTACCAGCCATTTCCCGACGACGCGTCGGCGTGCGGTGTCCTGGTAGCTTGCCCTTGCCGGCTGCCCAAATGCAAGAGGCGCAGGGCGTCCCTGCGCCTCCGGTGATTGCTTGGGCGACGGCGACCGTTCTTCGTTGCCGGCTCCGGATCGGCTTACTCGGCCTTGACCAGGACCTTGCGTCCGCGGGCCTCTTCGGGCTTCTTCTTCACGTGAACCTCCAGCACGCCCCTGTGGTAACGGGCCTCTGCCTGTTCTGGATCAATTCCTGGCGGAAGCGTGATCACGCGGCGAACCACGCCGTAGCGGCGATACTCACCGGTGCCACGCTTTGCTTCCTCGCGCCGTTCGGCCCGTACCGTGAGCAGGTTTCCGGAGAGCCGGACATCGAAATCCTCCGGCTCAAAGCCCGGGGCGTCAATACGGACCACCACCTCATCGTCGCGGTCCTCCAGGTCAAGGCCCCAGCGCCAGTCAAACCACGGTCCGACCAGCTCGCGCCGTTCCAGGAACCGGCCGAAGAGCCGGTCGATTTCGTCGCGAAGACGCACCAGCGGTTCTAGTTCGGTTGCCACCGGCTCGTGAGCCTTCTGACTACGCCGCCTTCTCCACGGAACCAGCGCAAACATGGCTCACCTCCCGTGCGCTCGCACGTGCTACTGCACGCTGCTTAGAGCACCCCGTCATCAGAGCCCCTCCTGGGCCGACGTGCTCCTGCGTGGTAGCCGCACGGATCAGCCGGTCTTAACCGGGATCCGGCGCGGCTTGGCCTCAGCGGCCTTTGGCAGGTGCACGATCAGCACGCCGTCTCGATACTCGGCGTGGATCTTATCAGGGTCGACGTCCTCGTACACGACGAACGTGCGGACGTAGTCGCCCACGCCGTATTCGCGGAACAGGTAGTCTCGCTGCTCGTCAGCCTCATCCACCCGGCCGTGCACGGTCAGCTCACCGTTCTCGAAGCGGATATCGATCTTTTCCGGGTCGAGGCCGGGCATGTCTGCGTAGATCCGCAGTTCTTCGTCCGTCTCCAGGATGTCGACCAGCGGCGTGTAGGCAACACCGCCACGGGTGCGCTCAGGCATGAGCACACCACTTGTTGGAACCTTCGTCGCCAGTTCCCGTGCCATGGCTGTCTCCCTCCTTTTTCGGTCTGTAGTGTCCCGACCGACGGTTCCCGGCCCGGGCTCTTCGCCCGGGCCCAACGGCGTTCGATCCAGCCGGCCGATCACTCGGCCTTCACCGGGATCTTCCGGGCACGAGCCGACTCGGCCTTCGGCAGCCGAATTCGCAGCAGACCGTTGTGCAGCGTAGCCTCGACCTTCTCTGCGTCGACCTCAACCGGCAAGGTAATCACCCGCGTGAACGACCCGAACATACGCTCACGCCGGTGCCAGGTTCCCTTTTCGACCTGCGGAGCTTTCCGCTCGCCGCGAATCGTCAGCTGGTTATCCCGGGTCACGTAGATCTCAATGTCCTCAAGCGCCATGCCCGGGAGCTCAGCCTCCACGTAGAGCGCCTCGTCGTCCTCCCAGATGTTCAGCGGCGGAAAGCCCGCGCTGAGCCGTGGCCACGCCGCACTCTCGAACAGATCCAGGCCGAAGTCGCGGAAGATCCGGTTCACCTCACGCTGCAGGCGATTCATCTCCTGCCAGACGTCAGGCAGCGTGCCGCTGAATGGCTCCCAACGCGTCAGATACATGGCTCCACCTCCCGTCTGAGAACCGACACCCCAACGGAACTGCCACCGACCACCGACTGCTCGCCCGGTGAATCTTGCAACGTGCGTGCCAGACCGGGGCCGAGAGGGTTGCGGTATGTCCGTGTAAGTGTTTTCCTGGAAATAGGTTGCGTGAGGAACGCGCCGCGGGCCCGTGCGGACGGTGGAAGTAACGCGAGCGTTGGTGACAAGCTGTCTGGCATCGTGTCAGTTTGTCGGCGCGAACAGGGCTACTCCGGCGCGATAGGATGCTGTAGAGCTGGCCGCTGTCGTCGTTAGTGTGGCCGTTCGGGGATTGGGTATGACAGACGGATTGCCCGGCGAACTTGGCAAGTTGTTGATCGGAGTCGGCCTGGTGCTGGTTCTGCTCGGCCTAGTCTTTCTGGCAGCCGGGCGCCTAGGTCTGGGACGGCTGCCCGGCGACATCATCTGGCGCCGAGACAACGTCACGATCTACTTTCCTATCATGACGTCGCTGATCCTCAGCCTGCTGCTGACGCTGCTGCTGTGGATCATGCAGAGCTTCTCGGGGCGTTCCTAGCCGTCCGGGAACAGGCTCCGGTGGCGTGCTGACCCGCCGGTGCTGCTTAACGTCGTTGGCGGTTTGCCGCGCGCCATGTCTCTCAGAGCGTGTGTCCACGAACCGCGCCGGGCAACCGTGCCTCTGCGCCGGTTCTCAGCGCTGTGCGGGTCAGGCAGCGTGCTTGCGCTGCCATTCAAGCCACTGAGCGCCAGCTTTCGGGTCGCTGAGGTGGCGCGCCATGTCGAGAAAAGCGGCGAAATAGCTTGGGAACACGGGGCCGGAGGAGGGGGCATTGTTGCCAGCGGGGTACACCAACGGGTAGGCCGCCGCCGTCTTGTTTTCCGGGATCGTTGCGTACCGGTGGTGGACGCCGTGGAGCGAGATGTTAAACCAGGTAAAGTCGACGAGCTTACCGAAGAGGGAGTGGTGTACCACCGTGCGGGTCGCCTCTACCGGACCGTTTGCCAGTAGGCCAAGATGCTCAACGTACTTGCGCAGGGACTGTATGTTCGCTGCCAGCATCGCGGGTACGAGGTAGCAGGATGCCAAGTAGAGCCAGGCGTCTAATGCGGCAGTGACCACCAGGATGCCGGCCCATGCCAGCGCGATCAGAGCCAGTTCGACGGCGATCCGACGACGCACCTTGTGGTTACGGATCAGGCTGCCCGGACGCAGGTACGCCCGAAGGAACAGGACCGGTGTGTAGATCAGCCCGAACGTCAACTCGACGAACGCCACCAGGCGACGGAACCAGCGGGCGGTGCCTGGGATGGTGAACGGCCACATCTCCTCGTCCTTCTCCGAGTTGATGTAGGCATGGTGCAGGTGGTGCGCTGCGCGGTACAGTGAGATCGGGACGAAGGCGAACGTGCCGATGAGCTGGCCAACGACCTCGTTCAGCCAGCGCGGTGGCGCAAGCGTGTAGTGCGAGCACTCGTGGAAGGCCATCAGGTGGCCGTGCATCAGATGACCAAGCACCAGCCAGAGGGGGACGACGGCCCACCAGATGCCTTCGTAAGTGAGGTAGCCTAGCAGGGCAACTAGGCCGAGGAACAGGACGGCCATCACGAGCCACTGGTAGAACGGGGCCCAGCTCTTGCGATGCAGTTCGATCAAGTAATGGCGGCGTTCTTCGTTGGAGAGGTTCAGGGGCACGGTAGCCGGTGCACTGTGCATCGGTGTTCCTCCCATCATCGCGGGGTGGGCGACGCCGGGTCACGTGCTGCTTGACCACGTACCCCTTGATCGGCGTCAGGCGGTCCAGAGCGGCAAACACTATGGCCAGGCGAGCGTCCCTGGTGAAGAGGCTAGCATTCGTGTCCCCTCCGTGCTCACTTACCAATTCTTTCGGCAGTAATCGCGGGGGGCAAGAGCTTTCTCCGGGGCTTCATCGGCCCCGCGGGTCGGTGATCCGGGCTGCGTCTGCTCGGAGCACACCGCAAGAGCGGCGCGCGCCGAGGCGCCCCCAGGTGGGCTGGGCAGGCCGCGAGTGCCGCTGTGGGGGGTTCCTCCACAACCGACAGGCAGCGCGTGTCTTGGCTTACCGGCTCGGGGGATTCGCAGACGAAGTTCGCCGTTGTTTGTGGTCCGCCTGGGCGCGCTTGTGAGAAGCTGCAGACACGATGCACCCTGCTGTATGCGAGTCCCCCTCGCCCGAACACGCCACGAGGTTGTCGAATGTCTCGCGGTCAGGAGCTGCTGTCTGCTCTTGGTTTCTCCACGGAAAAAACGGCGGCGGTCTCAAGAACCGCCGCCGCGAGACGCGATGGACGTGGCGTGGGTGTGCGTGCTACGCGAGTCGATCGGCCAGGCGGCGCAGGAGCCTGGCCAGCGCCCTACGGAACGTCACGCTCTTGGCAGCAGTTCCCCCGAGTGTCGCCCCAGCCGAGGCCGTTACCAGCAAGGCCGTCTCTGGTCCAGCTGCATCAGACTCCTCGGCCGCGCCAGCGACGGCGGCGAGGTCCTCTGCGCTGCCACCTTCGGCTGCCAACCGCCGCTCAAGCACCTGCTCCGCAATCGCGGTCGCATCATGGAACGCGGTGTCCTGTTGTACTGCCTCCCGCACCAGCTCCGACCAGTCCACGTCGGCTTGGTGACCATCGTGTGGCGAGGTGTCCGCGTGGCGCAGCGCGTAGAGAGCCGCTGACAAGGTGCTCATTGCTGGCACCTGATCCTGTGCGCCAGCGCGGTGACTCGCCACCGCTATAGCTTCTAGACTCTGGAGAACTTGCTGGGTTGGCACGGGGGCGCTCCGGCCGGTGAACGGATCCACCACCAGAACCGGTGCGGTGTAGATCGGACTGCCCTGCATGTTAGGCAGCACCCGCGCGCCACCGCGCTCCGACAGGCTATCGCCATCGCTGTGTTCACGGCTGGCTGATTCCCCAAGAGCTTGCCAGACCAACTCCTGGGTGGGTTCGAGCGCCCG
Organism: Planctomycetota bacterium; assembly: GCA_026991575.1. Lineage (GTDB taxonomy): Bacteria > Planctomycetota > Planctomycetia > JALXBF01 > JALXBF01 > JALXBF01. The sequence goes on from JALXBF010000183.1 coordinate 64,421, forward strand.
CAGCGCGCCGGCGTCGACCACTGGAGCACCTTGGCCGAAGGAAGGAACGTGGGAGATGGTCAGCGTCACCTGGGGCACTTCTGCGTCCACGTCCAGCTGGCCTCCCGACAGCCACAGAGCGCTCAGCGCAAGTTCATAGTCGCCGCTGGCCCCGGCCTCGCTTGCCACCACTCGGTACACACCGGGGCCTAACACCAACGTGATTGCCTCACCCGAGGCTGGGTTCCAGCTCGCGACGATCTGTCCCAGGTGGTCGGTCAACACAAGCTGTGCGCCCGCGGGACCATTCCACACCAATTGGTACAATCCGTCCGTCGGCAGCTCAAACCGATAGGCGTCTGCATCGCCCTGTCCCAGACTGCCGCCGATGGCCACACCGAGGGTTAGCTCAGCCTCGAACAGGTGTCCCAGATCCAGTTCAGCCACATCCTGTCCCGGCAGCTCCCCCCAGCTCTGCGAGGCTGCGACGGTGAATGTCACCGTGAAGTCCGATGCGGCCACTTGCCCGGCACCGTCTACCAACGCCTCACGCGACACGACGAGCGTGTACGTACCGTTGGCGAGCCGCTCATTGAGTAGGAACCGTAACGTACCGGCCTCTGGATCGTAGTGAGCCGGCGTCAGCGTGATTCGCTCGCCATCGGGTCCAACCAGGTAGATCTCGCCGGCAAGTAGCGGCTCGACTGCCACCGGTTCGCTCAGCGTCAGCACAATCTCCGTCGGAGCCTCGTCGAGCAGGTCGCCTTCGGCCACGGACGCGGCCACGACGCTGGGCGCAGCGCCTCCGTCCTCGACGGAGACAACCAGTGCATACTCCCCTGAGGATCCGCCCGCAGTGCCACCGAGCGGGTCGGCCCAGCTAAATCCGCCGCGCTGTTCGGCCTCATTGCCCGTTGCGCTCACCGCCACGTAATAGGTTCCCGGGTTCAAAGCGAGTGTGGCGAAGACTTCGCTCGGCGAGCCTCCGTCCGGAAGATGGAGCCAACTCGTATCTCGACCGTTCCAGATCAATTCCCCCTGAGCGTCATAGATCGCAAGACTCGGATCGAGTCCGCTACCCAGCGAGGGGGCCAGGAGCTGGAAACGGACGGCCTGCGGCCCCTGACCATCGATGACCAGCGTGAAGAAATCGACGTCGTTGGCTTGCCGCGAAGGCCCCAGCAATGGGTTATCGCCGATGACGCCCGCCAGCACGACCGTTGCGCCGGAGACCACCTGCGTCGCCGGTGTGCGTGCAGGCCCGTCTGCCGCTTCGCCGAGAATCCATGCTGGCACGGCGTTGCCGTTTACGGTCGCCTCGGTTCCGATCAGACCTGCACCGGCCAGAAAGCTCGACAGGGGTAGTCCCCCGGACAGCAGATCCAACCCGAGCAGGGACAGGACACATCGCTCTTCGAGCCGCTCAACCTTTAGCGTCGCCTGCTCCCGCCGCTGCCTGCGAATTCGTTCGATTCGGCTCATCGACTCGTCCCCGGTTTGCATGACGTGTTTCTGTCTGGGCCACAGAGAAGACATGGTCCAAACCGCTCACTCAACCCTAGGTCACCTACCCCGTCGGTCAAGTTGGTCCCGCGCCGGCAGCTTTCCCGGCGGCCTGTCGAGGCCTCCCTGAGAGGGTGCACGGTCTATTAAGTCGCGTCCATGTAATGGGTTGTGAATTTTTCGAAACCGATGTCCGGTTTCGCGGCGGAAATCCGGTTAGAAGAGTGGACGCGACAAGTGGTACTGAGGTGGACAGCGACAACGGTTTGCTGGTGGAGGAAAACGCGATGCGACGCCGCGAGCAAGTCAGCCGAATTCGCCGCCGGGGCACCCAGCTTCGCGTTGAGAATCTCGAGGGACGTGTCCTGCTGTCCCATGGTGGTCCTGAATGGCCGCATCCTGAGCGGATCACGGTGAGCTTCGTGCCCGACGGCACGGAGTGGACCATGAACGGCACCACAGAGCAGTCGGTGCTGCAGCAGGCAATCAGCTCTCAGTATGACTGGGCCACCTGGAAGAAGGAATTCCTCCGTGGCCTGTATGCGTGGGCCCAGTACGCGAACATCAACTTCGCTCTGGTCAGCGACGATGGGTCGGCCATTGGCAGCGCCGGATCGACGTCCGACCACAACGTTCAGGGCGATGTGGACTTTGGCGACATTCGCATCGGGATGTGGACGCTTCCGTGGAGCAGTACTGTTGCCGGTGCCTACTTGCCACCGCCGAACGTGACCACGACCGAGGCTGGCGACATCACGCTGAATGAGTCGTACAAGAACTCGTCCTACTTCTACCCGAGCTTTGTGAAGACGGTTGCTGCCCACGAGGCCGGGCATGCCCTGGGCCTGGGTCACATCTCAGGCAGCGTCATCATGAACCCGACGCTGACGACGTACGAGTTCCGTCAGGTGGACATCGACGCGATCCAAGAGATTTACGGGCCGCGTCAGCATGACAGCTTCGATCAGGGTGGCCGTGGCAACTCGATGAGCACGCCGATCAACGTGACCAACCGGCTGGACAGCCAGTATCGGTACACCTTCAACGGCGTTGACATCACCACGCCCACCGACCGCGACTGGTACAAGATCCGGATTCCGTCCGGGGCGGGCGATGAGCTGTTGGTGCGGATGCACACGCACAAGTTGAGCATGCTGGCGCCGCGCCTGGTGCTCTACGACGCCAACGGCAACCAGATCAAGGCGGTCAATGGTGAGTATGGCAAGACAATCACCCTGCGCAAGAAAGTGAGACCGGGCCAGGTTTACTACGTGAAGGCGACCGGCAGGGGCACGGACGAATTCTCGGTGGGTGCCTATGCTCTGATGGTTCGCATCTCGAATGCCCCGTTGCTGCCGGTCCAGGTACCCAACACCGCAACCCCCGCTGGCAACACCAGCGGCACACCGCAGAGTGCTCTGGCTGCCGAACTGTACGAGACGACGGAGGTGGCCCGGCTGGACGTTGCTGGTACCACGGGCGAGCATGAGCGGGAGCAGCAGGAGGAGGTGGTTGCCCGCGACGCGGTGCTGGCCAGTGACGATGCTGCGGCCCTGGCCTACTTGACCTCAGACATCGACTCGCTGCTGGAGGATTCCGACGCTGAGGAGAACGCGAACGCGGTCGATCCGCTGGGCGGCGATCTCCTGGCGGATGCCCTGGCCGAGCTGAGCCTGTAACAGACGACACGCACTGCTGATTGCCACGACGCGGACGCGTCTGGCTGAGCTCGCGACGGAGCCGCGAATAGCCAAAGGTGCCTCGCCACCCGTACCGATGGTGTGCCGGCCCGCTTCTCGGCTCCGTCCATGGGGACCGGCCCGCCAGCCACCCGAACTCTCCCCATGTCCGCACACCAGCCTCCGGTGAGCTCAGCCAACGCGTCCGTCGTCGTTTTCTTGCGCGCAGCTGGCCCGGGCGTGCCGCTACAATGGCCGCTGCACAATCGCTCAGCGGAGACGCTGCTATGGGCTACCTCATCAGCATCTGGCTTGCCCTCCAGCAGGGGCTGGCCAAGGCCGAAGAGTTGGCTGAGGTGCGCCGCGCGTACGGCGTTGCGTGGTCAGGGTCGTGGGAGGAGCTCCGTCAGCTGATGCGATCGCCGTACGCGGCAGTACGGTACTGGGCTGCCAAGGCGGTACGTTACCGTGCGAATCCCCCTACCAATCTCATCGAAGCAGTCGCACCACTGACGCGCGATGCCGATCCGGTGGTGGCCGTCGCCGCGGCAGCGGCACTGGCCCACCACGGCAAGGGCGATCTACCGGATGTACGGCAAGCATTCCTGCGCGCGCTGCGTCACGGCCAGCCAGGTGTCCGGCTGGAAGCCCTGACGTTTCTGCGGGAGCTGCCCGCACTGGCGGCAGTGTTCCGCGACGAGTACCGCAGCACCCTGGCACTGGGTCGGCAGATGCCCAGCGAAGTGCAGAAGCTCTGCACCGAACTGCTGGAACGTACCGCCGAGCCGGACCGGTAAGCATCCCGCGGGACGTCGCGCGGCCCCGGCTGCAGCGCATGCGGATTAGCCGAGTGCGGCGCGCGGTCCGGTTGCTGGTCAGAAGCGTCCGGAGGAGCAAACGTGACGATCCGCCGCACGATCCTACGGATGACTCCAGTGGTCGTTCTGCTTGCGGTTACGACCGCCTGGGCGCGCAGCCCGGATCCGCAGCGGAGGCCGAACATTCTGTGGATCAGCTGCGAGGACATCAGCCCTGACCTGGGATGTTACGGTAGTGACTACGCGATCACGCCAAACCTGGACCGGCTCGCCGCCGAGGGCGTCCGGTACACAAACGCGTTCACCGTGGCCGGCGTCTGTGCTCCGAGCCGTTCCGGCATCATCACCGGCATGTACCCAACTTCGATCGGCACGCACCACATGCGGTGCCGCGGTGTGCCGCCCGAGTATGTGAAGTGCTTCACAGAGTACCTGCGGGCGGCCGGCTACTACTGCGTGAACAACGTCAAGACCGACTACAACTTTCCCACCCCCAGAACCGCCTGGGATGAATCCAGCCGCCGGGCTCACTGGCGGAACTGTCCCCCCAATATGCCTTTCTTCTGCGTGATCAATTTCACGATCACGCACGAATCACAGATCCGGCTCCCGGACCGACAATTCTGGCAGCGCACCGCTGCGCTGCAGCCGAGCGAACGGCATGATCCGTTGCGGGCCGTACTACCGCCCTACTATCCGGACACTCCCCGGGTGCGACAGGACTGGGCCCGCTATCACGATCTGATCACGGCGCTGGACAAGGAAGTGGGCCGTGTTCTGCGGGAGCTGGAGGAGGATGGGCTGGCGGACGAGACGGTCGTCTTCTTCTGGAGCGATCACGGTCGCGGGTTGCCGCGGGCGAAGCGATGGATCTACGACTCAGGTATCCGCGTCCCGTTGATCGTGCGTTGGCCGGGCAAGATCAAGCCCGGAACCGTGGACGACCGGCTGATCTCGCTCATCGATCTCGGTCCCACCGTCCTTTCCATCGCGGGTGTCCCGATTCCGGAGCACATGCAGGGCAAGCCGTTCCTGGGACCGGCTGCGGCTGCCCCCCGTCAATATGTCTTTGCAGCCCGCGACCGGATGGACGAGTCATACGACATCATCCGGGCGGTGCGCGATCGGCGGTTCAAGTACATCCGCAACTACGAGCCGTATCGCCCCTACGCTCAGCGCATCGCCTACATGGAACTGATGCCGACCATGCAGGAGATGCGCCGCCTCTGGGCCGCCGGTAAGCTCAGCGGGGCCCGCGCCCTGTACTTCCGCCCGACCAAGCCGCTCGAAGAGCTCTACGACACCTGGACCGACCCGCACGAAGTGCACAACCTAGCCGACGATCCCGCCTACCGCGATGTCCTCCAACGTCTTCGCCGCGTGCACGAGAACTGGGTGAGAGAAACCGGCGACCTGGGACTAATTCCCGAGGGCCAACTCTGGGAACGGCTCAAGCCGCGCGGTCAGGCGCCGAGAACCGCAACGCCAACCGCGGACCCCCCTGGTGGCAACTTCGAAGGACGCGTGCACGTGCGACTCGCATGCCCGACGCCGGGCGCTTCGATTGCCTATACCACCGAGCGCGGACCGGCGCACCGGGTGCACTGGAAACTGTACACCGGTCCGATCGTGCTGACAGATGACGCCGTATTGCGCGTGCGGGCAATCCGCTACGGCTACGATGAGAGCGAAGAGGCACGATTCGACTTCCGTGTTCGCGCCCCCGGCCGGTGACCGCCGGCCCCCCCGCGAACGCGGCTACACGCAAGCGGGCGGCAGAGCCGAGGCTGCAGAGAATGGATCAGGCCGTTCTTCAGCTCGTGAAAGCGATCCATGACCGCCCGTTTCACGCCGCGGTCGTCCTGACCGGTGGTGCTGCCCAGTTTGCTGCCTGGCTGTTCTCGGTACCCGGCGCGTCACGCACCATCCTGGAAGTGTCGATCCCGTACAGTGCCCGCTCTCTCGCCGAGTACCTTGGAACTAGGCCGCAGCACTATTGCAGCGAAGAAACGGCCGGCCGCATGGCTCGGCGGGCCAGACAGCGGGCGCTCTGGCTTGCCGACGGCTCGCGCGAGCTGGTGCTCGGCATTGCGGCAACCGCTGCGCTGGTTACGGATCGGCCGAAAAAGGGCGAGCACCGCTGCCATGCGGCCGTCTGGGATGGCACAACGCTACGCGCCGCGAACCTGTTCCTCGCCAAAGGCAGCCGGGACCGGTTGGCGGAAGATGCACTGGCGGCACGGGTAGTACTAAACGTGGTGGCCGAGACCCTGGGCTTGGACGAGCTTCCCTTGGACCTGACGCCCCAGGACCGTCTGCAGCGGCACGTTGCTGCGGTTCCGGGGCCGCTCTGGCGCCTGCTCCATGGCGACGTCCGCCGGGTCACGCAGCTACCGGGTGGGATGCTGTGCGAGGGGGCGGAGCTTCCGGCTGCGGTCCTGCCCGGTTCGTTCGACCCGCTGCATGAGGGCCACCGCAGACTGGCCGCTGTGGCAGAACGCCACCTCGGCACCAGGGTTCATTTCGAGCTATCGGTCACTAACGTGGACAAGCCACGGTTGAGCGAAGGGGAGGTACGTCGGCGGGCTCGTCAGTTCGAATGGTACCGCCCGCTGGAGCTCACCGACGCGCCGCTGTTTGTCCAGAAAGCCGAGCTGTTCCCGCAGGCTGTGTTCGTGGTCGGAGCCGACACGGCCGATCGCATCCTTGCTCCACGCTATTATCGCGACGGGCAGACCGGGATGCTGGCCGCTCTGGAGCGAATCCGCGCGGCCGGCTGCCGCTTTCTGGTGGCTGCGCGGCGGTTTCCAGATGGCAAGCTGGTTCAGCTGGCCGATCTGCCTGTGCCCGACGAGTACCGAACGCTGTTCGAAGCGATTCCGCTGGATCACTTCCTCTTTGACATCTCCTCCACTGCCTTACGGCAAGCCGGCCGCCCCGCTGTCCCGTAGGGGGAACGGGCCGGTAGAATGCGCCGATCGGACTTAGCCTCGCTCGGGACCGTACCGTGGGAGGACAGAAAATGCGAGTACTGTGGCGTCTCACACCGGTTCTGCTGTTCCTTTCGCTGGTCGTGTCCGCCATGACCGTCGCCTGGGCCGATGACGGAAAGCCATGTTCTTGCCGGGCGCAGGCGAGGGCCAAGTGTGCCAGTGCCTGCCGCAATCCGCAGAAGTGCTGCTGCAAGGCGGACGCGCGCTCGGAACAGCAGGCTGGAGGCGGTGCTTTGCTGATTGGGCCTGAGGAGCTGAAGAAGCTAGTGGCTGAGAAGGCGGACCGCGTTCGCATCCTAGATGCTCGGCCCACCAATGCGTACGTTCGCGGACATGTGCCGGGGGCGGTGCCGGTCGACGTTGCCCAGTGGGTGAGCCAGGCGCGCAAGCCCGGTGGACTGGAGGACAAGAAGGCGTGGGCGGAGCTGGTCGGTGAGTTGGGCATCAACCGTGACACCATCGTGGTCGTCTACGGGACGCCGCTACCGTACGCCGCGCGCATCTGGTGGCTACTGAAGTACGTAGGGGTCAAGGACGTCCGGCTGCTGGACGGTGGCATCGATGCGTGGCGCTCTGCCGGCTTGCCACTCAGCGAGGACATTCCGGACGTGCCGCCGGCGGACTTCGAGCCGCAGTTCTGCAAAGCGATTCTGGCCACGGCCCGTGAAGTGCTCCACGCCGTGCGTGCCAAAGATGCCGTGATTCTGGACGTACGCAGCGAGGGTGAGTACACGGGGCGCATCGTGCGAGGCAAACGCGGAGGCCACATCCCCGGCGCGATTAACCTCGACTGGACGAATTTTGTCGATGACCAGGGCCGGATCAAGCCAGCCGAAGAACTGCGGCGGTTATTCCACCAGGCGGGTGTCCCGCTGGACAAGCCGATCATTACGTACTGCCAGTCCGGGGCACGTGCGTCGGTCGGGTTCATTGCCGCCCAGCGTGCCGGAGCTAAGACGGTGAAGAACTACTTCGGAAGCTGGGCTGAGTGGAGTGCCCGAGAGGAGCTGCCAGTGGAGAAGTAGTCCAGCAGCGCACCCCCTCTGAGAGGCTGAAAAACTCGGCTTCCGCCCGGTGGGCCAATGCCGCCCCGCGCGCCGAGGGTCCTAGCCCGACTCTGGCTGGCGAACGTGCTGAGTGCCTGTGGGGGGTTCACAGCGGCCGGCCGACCGGTTGGTCGGCTGGCCGCGGCTGCTGCGCTCCCTGGCAAGGAAGTGCGCCAGACCTGTGCCGACGCACCTGGGAGCTAGTCGGGCCACGCTGCCAGAGAGTTGCACCGAATGGCGGAAAAGTTCCATCGGAGATTGGTTCTGGCGAGTAACTCGCCCCGCCGTCGTCAGCTGCTTGCGCAGGCGGGTTACCTTTACGAGGCGACCGTGCCTCGGATAGAAGAACCCGAGCCGGCGGGGATGGATGCAGAAGCTTATTCGGTGTACACGAGTTGGCTCAAAGCGCGAGACGTCGCCTGCCGGTACGAGGAACAGGCCGTCGTGCTGGCCGCCGACACCGTCGTGGCCGTGGACGGTGAGATCGTGGGCAAGCCGGCTGACCGAGAGGATGCTCGGCGGATTTTGCTGCGGCTGTCCGGCCGCCGGCATCAGGTGTACACGGGCGTCTGCCTCTGGCTTCGTCCGGAAGATGTGTGGCTCGGTGCTGTAGCATGCTCTGAGCTGACGATGCGCGAATGGAAGCCGGACGCGCTGGAAGCGTACTTGGACAGCGGCCAGTGGCAGGGCAAGGCAGGCGCGTACGGCATCCAGGATGAAGATAGCAACGTCATCCTGCATTCCGGCAGCTTTACCAACGTGGTCGGCCTGCCGATGGAACTCGTTGAGCGGCTGCTAGCCCAGTGCGGCATCGAACCAGAACGAACATCGCGCCATGCCATGCGGACCGAGCCGTAATGACCTGTGCATCGTCTGCTTCCGCTTCGCCACGTTTGCTGCTAGGGCTTGGCCTGTTGGCCGTGGCCTTGGTGATCGGTCTCGGTGCGGTCCTGTGGCAGCGGCACGAGGGGCGCTCCGAACGGAGCCAGCTTCTGACGCCGAGTCCGGAACCGACCGGGATCCAACAGACGATGCAGCCGGTCCCGGTTGACGGTGCCCGTGCCTACACCTATCTCCGCCAGCAGACGCGTCTTGGTCCCAGGCCGACCGGGACGGCGGCGATCGAGCGGTTGCGCATCCTGCTGGAGCGGCACTTCAGGGCTCAGGGGCTTGATGTGCAACGGCAGCGGTTCCTGGTGCGACACCCCGTGCAGGGCCGTCCTGTGCAAGCCGCCAATATCGTGGCTCGCTACCGCCCCCAGGCCCGACGGCGAATCCTGTTGGGGGCTCACTATGATACCCGCCCGCTGGCAGACGAAGACCCCCGGCCGCGACCCTACCTCGGTGCCAACGACGGTGCCTCGGGAGTGGCGCTGCTGATGGAACTGGCCCATCATTTGGGTAAGCTCCAAGGAGAGGTCGGCGTGGATCTTGTTTGCTTCGACGCCGAGGAGTTGGTCTATGGGCCTTCAGCTGGCACTCAGCGTGGCGAGTACTGCTTGGGCTCAAAGCATTTCGCGCGGTTGTTCCGGGCCGGTCGTCGCGACAGACCTTACTACGAGGCTGCTGTCATTTTGGATATGGTTGGTGGCAAGGATGCGGCCTTTTACCCGGAACGCTATTCGGTGGAACGGGCGGGCTGGCTGGTGGAAGAGATCTGGCGCGTCGCTGAGGGGCTCGGTGTCGAGCATTTCCGGCGACCGGCGTTTGGCCGCCGGTGGCGGTACGAGGTCTACGATGACCACGTGCCCCTCCAGGAGTCGGGGATTCCGGCTATCGACATCATCGACTTCGACTACGAGCACTGGCACCGCAATAGCGATCGACCACAGAACTGCTCTCCGAAAACGCTGCAGGCTGTAGGAACCGTTGTGCTGACCTGGCTGACGCAGCGGTCAGCTAGCCGGTGAGGATGATGTCTGAGCGAACAGACCATGGCGCCGGAACTGACCGATCAAGAAATCATGGCGTGCGTGCTGCTGGCCACCGTCGCCACGACCATCGGCCTGCTGCTGCTGGTCTGGGAGCAGGCCAGGTGGCGCCGGTGCCGTCGCGATCCGTCGCTCGATGACTTTGAACGCTCGCATGAGCGCTGGCGCGTGATCCGTCGCACGGCGATCGCAATGGTCTTGGTGCTCGGCGGTCCGGCGCTTGCTTTCGGCTGGCTGACGATCGACGCGGCTCAGCATCGGCACGCGTTCGTCGGCTTTTGGACGGCCACACTGGCGATCCTCTTGACGCTCATCCTGATGGGCGTGCTTGACGCGGTGATCATGCTCCGCTTCGGCCTCAAACAGTCCGCACGGCTCTACGAACAGCGCATGCACACGCTAGCGGAGTTCGTACGGCGACGTCAGGAGCAGCTGCGCAAGCGGCCCTGGCCGCCACCGCCAACCAAAGCAGAGCAGAATTGAGCAAGCGTGTCTGAACGGGTCGCTCGGGGTGGCTGGGCGGATCGGCCGGCGCAGCCGGTCGCCGTGGTGCCAACGTGGCACGTGCCGGCTGCCACCAGGGCTTGCGCGTGCACAGGACACCGAACAGCAGGGGCACTGGGAGCTACTAGCATCCTGACGCGAACCAAGCGGGATCGTGTTGAGAGAACGCGACGATGTTCTACCTAAATGTCAGACTCACGGTGCGCAACGAGGCCGACGTGCCTGCGGTGAAAGCCGCGTTGGAACGAATGGTGCCCATGGTCCGCCAGGAACCGGGCTGCAAGCGATTCGAAGTGTACCACTCGCAGGATAACCCAACACTGTTCTTCCTGGTTGAGCACTGGGAGACGCGTGAACATTGGGTGGCACACCGCCAGCTGGAGGCGATCCAGACGATCTATTTGCCTGAGGTGTTGAGTCGGGCGGACCGAGAGGGGCACGCTTGCGAGGTGGTGGGGGGGCTCTAGCTGCAGACGAGGTGTCAGCCCTCGCGGAACGCCCGGCGGTGCCGGTGTTGCGTACGCCCCCAAACGGAAAAAGACTCGGCCGACAGCAGGGCCAGCCGAGTCCCATGAGTGTAAAGCGGGGAAGAGATCGGCGGACGGTCCCCGAAGCTAGCGGCGCTTGCGGCGCGGTTTGCCCAACTGGTCCGCATGGGGCGTGACCTGATCGATGTTCGGCGTTACATCCGCGTCGACCTGGCCGGAACACCAGGCAATTGCGCCGGTGAGCAGTTCCTGAAACAGCGGGTTAGTCCAGACGTCGGCGCGATGCCCCATGCTGGTGTAGAACACCCGTCCCTTGCCGTGCATGCGCGCCCAGGTGGCCGGGTAGGGCGGCCGTTCGTACATCGGGCCAACCATCCCACGGGTCTCCTGCACGAGGATCACGTGCAGGTCGGGGGCAAAGTTCTTCAGAGCGTACCATTCCTCCAGAAGCTGAAAGGACCTACCCAGGCTGCCGCAACCGGGGAATTTCGGATCGACCACCCGCATGGTCGCCTTCTGCTGACGCCCGTGCACGATGAATTCGCCGCCCAACATGCGGATGTACGGGGTCCGCTTATCGATGGGCTGGTTTGCGTTGCGTGGGCCAGGGCTGTGGAACGAATCGCTTGCACAGTGCGAACCCATGAACCCGGTGCCGCTTTCCACGGCGCGGAACAGGTTCGCCAGGCCTCTTCGCGAGATCGGAGGCTGCTTGTCGGTGCCCGGCTGGGTTAGGTCCCCGGTCGTATAGAAGAAGATCACGTCGTACTTGCTGAGATCCCCATCAAAGATGCGGCCGTCCTTCGTGGCGGTTACGTCAAAGCCGGATCGTTTGCCCAGCTCCGTGAGCACGCGCTCGGCATGTGCCAGTTGGCCGCCCTGGCGGCGCACAACTGCGTGCTCATACCCGCTAGACTTGGTGAAGAACAGCACGTGCGGCTTCTTCCCAGACCGCTCGGCCGTCCAGCCCAGGGGAAACGGCATACTGACCAGTGTCAAACCACTGGCGGCACACCATCGAAGCCATTCGCGACGATGCATGACGGTCCTCCGAATCACTTTGCTTTGTCTTGCTCGCAGATCGGCTCAAACACCAGGTAGTACTGGTACGGCAGCAGCTCCACGTTGTCCTCGATGAGTCGATAGCCCGCTTCCTTCATCTCCTTCAGCACCACTTCGCGCGCGAGCTTGTGCTCGGGCGGAGGTCCAAACTTCTTGTGCTTGAACAGATCGATAATCACCAGCTTCCCGCCCGGCTTGAACACCTTCTTCAGCCGCCGATAGTACTCGACCCGGTTCTGGATGTGGTGGTTCGTGTTGCAGAGGAAGACGAAATCGACCGAACAGGGCGGCAACATCGGGCTCCAGGTGGCGGCCAGCACCGTGACGATGTTGTCCACCCCCCGCTTCTTGCAGTCCTCCTGAATGTAGCGCAGCATGTTCTCCGCGACGTCACAGGCGTAGACGATGCCTTTTTCGCCGACCACCTTCGCGAACCTGCGGCTGAAGTAGCCAGAGCCGGCACCGATGTCTGCGATCACCTGGCCGGGCCTCAGCCCCATGTGCTTGATGACCAGTTCGGGCTTCTGCCACTCGTGGCGGTTGGGCCGTTCGAACATCTCGGGCCGAAGGCCGCCCCGCCGCCGTTTCCGTTTGCGTTCCGCCTTGCTGCCGGCCTTCTTGCTGGCGTCCTGCTGCTTGGTCGCTTGCTTCTGCTCCGTCTGTTGGCCAGCCAGAAGTTCTCTGGGCCGACCACTCAGTGACGCCGTCAGGGACAGGCACAAGAAGACACCGGTTGCCACTAGCAGCAGCCGCGTGCAAACGGCGACATTCCGCATCTACAGAACCTCCCGTGGTATGACGATCAGAACAAACCGGGGGGACAACCAGACAATTCGGGCAGGCCACGTTGAGTTTAGCAGAAATCCCACCGACAGGCTATCCTGCAGCACGCGAACTGCGCAGCACTGGTCCGACTCAGCCGCTGCGCGCGGCGCACCAGAGGCCGACAGGTTCACTTGCTCTGGGGGGCAATCGCGCCCGCCGACCCGTGCCCAACTGCATCATTGCCACCTAGCGGCACGCGTGCCGGTGGCGCCTGGCCAACCGACGCACGCCGGGCATCAGCGCGACGCCGGTTTCAGAGGAGCAGCTACGGCGTACGGGGAATAGCCCGGGAGCAGGCGGTCCACGAACAGGGGGCTACCGTCTGTATCGTAGACCAGCACCGGCTTTGCGGGCCCAAATGGCCACCCCGCCGCCCAGATCAGCGGGTCGTCGACCGAGACGGACGCATGCGGAGACGTTCGGGTGCCCAGGACGAGGTCGAACCGAAGCGAGGTCCGCCGAGGTCGTCGTGCCTTGTCAGGTGCCAGGCCGTCCGGCGACAGCCGGACGTCCCATAGCACCTCATCTGCGAAGAGCGAACCGGGCACCGACAGATCCGCGATCGTTGTCGGCAGCCTGTCGTGGGATAGCTGGTAGCGACGAGCCGCGACAGAGGCGACCGCTACCCGAAGCGCACGCTCAGCAACCCAGCTGGCCACGACCGCGCGTCGGAAGGAGTCGGCAAGGTCCTCGAGGAACTGCGCTTCGGCGGCGTTCAACAACGGGTGGTCCTGGTTTGCGGGGTCCGAAAGTGTCCGGTGGAAGAACTGTTCGGGACGAGATGCTGAGAGGCGACGCAGACGCGGCAGCCGGCCGGGTCCGGTGGCGATCCCGCGGTTCTGCCAGATCGTCTCGGTGTAGTTCAGAACATCGTCCAATAGCGCGCTGGCCAACGCAGCGAGTCTGCGACGCTCACACGGCAGAAAGCTCAGCGGCATGAATCGCCTGACAAGAACGAGCGACTCAGCCGCTGAGGCTCGAAGACTCCTCTGGATCAGTTCGGCTGGCCAGCGCCGTGCCAGTAGCGTTTGTGACAGTTGCTCAAGCACCTCCTCCGGCACCGCTTCCGTACTCCAGACCATGGCCACGATCAAGCTCAGGCACCTGATCCTCGCCGCGGCTGCGGCAACGGGCGAGGTCGCACGGGTGCGAACTGCTGCATCAGCCACCGCAAGGGCGAGGTCCATCACCGAGACGGCCGTCCGATAGTGTCCCTCAAGCCAGAGCGCGGCCGCGTAGTGCCAGAGCAAACCGTCAACTGCCCAAGGGCTCCTTAGCCGTTGCGGTTCGTGTTGGAGTTCCTCTATCCACTGGTTCAGCCGGTGGCGGTCGTCGGGATGCTCCTCGAGGAAGCGGAGAAGAGTTCTGCCTGCTTTCTGCCATTGATCGGCCTGAGGCACGGCGCTGATTCCGGCGCGCTTGCTCAACGCTAACAACTCGGCCTCGACCGCGGCGGGTCGGTGTTCCGCGGTGTAGGCCGTCGCGGCTGCCTCGGAGGCCAGTGCGGCTGCGAGTCGCGCAAGCTCCTTCGGCAAGGGGAAGTGCCGGTAGGAAGCGTACACGGCGTATTGCGCAAGCAGCGACCCGGCGATCACCAGCACAACGGCGACCGGTGCCCAACGCGGACGCCGGCCGTCGAACCGGCAGCGGCTTTGCCACCAGGCCGCCGGCCAGAGGAGGACGGTGACCGCAGCGAGAGGCAAGGGGAGCACATGGTTGTAGGCTGCCATGAGGACCAGAGCAGCCTGAAGGACGGCCATCGGGATGCCTGCGCACGCGGCGTAGATCATGCGGCCGGTCAGCGACACGGCGAGCAGGCCGGTGCTGAATCCGGCTAAGGCGCACGAGAGGGCAAGCGTTCCGATAGGCAACGGGCTGCTGGTCGTGGCCCACAGTTCCGTATTCAGCCTATAAGTGGTCGGCCTAACGGCAGCGGGGTTTGCCGGCACCACGCCGACGATCACCGACAACAGCATGCCCAGCGCAAGCCACCAGATACAGCGCACGGCAAGCAGCGTGCGCAGTTGGACGCCGCAGTCCCGAAGCAGTTGGAGGCTGCCCTGAGCGAGTTCACCCCGCCACACGGCAATGCCGCAGCCGAAGCCGACTGCGGTCGCCCAGGTGGCCGCGACAATCGACAGAGGGCTGGTCGCGGCGCCAAACGACAGCGCGGTGGCCGGCAGGTCGGCTGCCAGTAGCAGAGCGATTGCCAGGCACGCAGCCAGAGCAAGTGCCACGACGGCAGCCAAGCCGGCCGGAGCCAGCCGCAGTTCTAACCAGGCCAGTGCGGCCAACGGTCGTGCTGGGCCGGGCACCGCTACAGCCGTCGTTGTCGGCGCGCTCTCATGTCGATGAAGGCGGCGCAGCAACAGTAGCGCGACGGCCAGCGGGATGAGGATTGCCGTCGGCCCCCGCCAGCTGTCGCGCAACGGCGCCAGCATGACCGCAGTGGCCACCCACAGCAGCGTACCGGCAACCATTGCCGCAGCGGCTTGCCGCATCAGCAGGCCGCCGACCAGGCCCCACAGGCCCCCCTGAAGCAGGACTCCCACGGCAAACCAAACCTGGTACCGAAAAGCCGGCGGGTTGCTGGCGCGCTGGGGGAGCACGTCCAGTTCGGCTGCCTGACCGACGGCAATGAGCAATCCCATCGCAGCGGCAAGCACCAGCGTGCTCAGCGTCGTCCAGAAGAGCTTGCCGGTCAAGACTTGCCAGCGAGTTGCCCCGGCAACGAGCAGCAACTGCTCGGTGCCATGTTCGCTTTCCTCCGAGACAGCTGCGGCCGTCAGCGCCAGCGCATGGGCACCCATTAGCCAGACGGCGAGCGTCACCGGGCTAAGCGGTGACGGGAACCCGTAACTGCGTTGGAGGACCGATGTCAGCACGGCCGCCAGCCAGACCAGCAGCAGGCTGACCGTCACCGGCCAGTAGCTGCGCGCTTCCTTCCACACAAGCGCGCTGAGCCAGTGTGGCTCACTTGGCGGCGCCGCGGACGAAGCCGTCAACGGGTTCATCTCCGATCTGACTCCCCGGTTGGCTCTGTGGCTGACGATTCAGAACCCGCCGTCGGGGGCGCCGGCTGCTGAGTGTGATCACCGGCGCCCCGCGACGTCCCCGACAGTGCCCCGCTGATGGCCGCCAGGAAAACATCTTCCAGCGTGGCGGCCGACACGGACGTTGCGGTCACACCTTCGGCTCGCTCAGCCCGGGCCTCCACGTGTTCAGCCCAGTCGACGATGAGCAGGTCGGCAATGCGGCCCGTGCGCCGGTGTGCGACGACAGTCGGGCCAAGATCGGGCAACGCGGTCCGGTCATCGCGCAGCACCAGCCGAAGCCACCGGAATCTCGCCAGAAGATCTCGAAGGGGAGCAACGACCACCAGCTGACCTTCGTGTAGAATCGCCACGACATCGGCTACCCGCTCCACCTCGTGGATCTCATGACTGGCCAGCAGGACGGTACGTCCGGTGGCGGCAAAGTCCACCATGCTCTCCAGAAACTCACGACGAACCGCTGCATCCATGCCCCCTGTGGGCTCATCAAGCACCAGCAGTGGCGGATCGGCGGCCGTGGCCAGGCAGAGCGAAACGAGTGCCCGCTGACCGCGTGATAGCGTGCGCAGCGGTCGGTTGCCGGGCACACCGAAGCGGTCCAATTCTGAAAGGAACCGACTCAGGTAGCCGTCCGTGCGAAACGATGACAGGAGCCAACCTGTCTCTGCAGCTGTCATCCACTCATAGAATCGTGGCCGTTCCGGGACGTAGCCGATTTGCCGCCGAATCCGGATGGCATCGCGGCGTGGGTCCAGCCCAAGGACTCGGGCGGTTCCTCGGTCAGCAGCGACCAGACCGAGCAACACGTGGAGCAATGTGGTCTTGCCGGCGCCGTTTTCGCCCAGGAGGGCGAAAACAGTGCCCGGCTCGACGCAAAACGACACGTCCCGCAGCGCCTGCACCGTGCCGAAGCGTTTCGTGATATGCTCGACTGTTACGGCCGGATCACGGCTGGACACTAGCTCGCTCCTCCGCCCTGCTCGGGCCGTTCGCTACGGCGATGTTCTTGGCCGTTGAGCGTCGCCATGAGATCGCGGAGCATGGTCTTGAGTTCCTGCGGGGTGATGCCACTGCGCAGCGCGTCACGCAGAGCCGACTCCAGGCGTCGCCGCACGAACTCGTCCCGCTGACGCCGGCATCGCTCGCGGACACCCTCAGCGACGGCCAGGCCCGTGCCACGCACGGGTTGGAGGATGCCCTGGTCCTGTAGTTGGCGGTAGGCCCGCTGGACCGTGTTCGGGTTGACCAGGAGCTCTCGCGAGACTTCACGGACAGAGGGCACCAGCTCTCCCGGCTGCAGGAGCCCGTCGGCAACGGCCGAGACGACCTGCCGCACGATCTGCTCGTAGATCGGCACGTCATCTTGGAGATCAAGCCGGAAGATCATGGGGCCCTCCCGTGTCCCAGTTCACTAGTGTTATAGCATGGTAGAACACCCCCGTCAAGTCCGCGCGTACTCTACGAACCGATCGATTCCAGCCGGACCAGCGGGCGTTCCCTCGCAACGGACCGTGCGTGCGGTGCTCATGGGACAGCGGGCAGCAAGCGCCGGGGGAGCGATGGACACACAGCCCCAGCGTTTCCTGGAGGGCGTCTGGCCAGGATGGTGGCACTATGCGGAGGAGCTATTTGGAGCAGCTCCGGAACAGGGGGACGGCTCGGCCCTTGCGTGCGCGACCCGGAGCGGGCCGTCGCAGCGCGAAGCGGGGGACTGGTGGACGGGTGCTCCCGAGCGGGGCCAGCCCGGGCGGGTGCCGGTCGGGTAGAGTCGGTGAGGGAGCGCACAGGGGGACATTTTCCCGAACGCAAGGCTGCCTGAACCGCGGCCGCATGGTATTTTTTCCGCGCGGTGCCTCGGCCGGGACCGCCAATAGCCTGCACCGTTAAGGCGCAGCGTGCTAGGATGGGAAGCACGACGAAGCTGCAGCGAGAGGAGTGCCTACCATGCGCCAAAGCCGTTCCTGGACAGATCGTCTCTTGTTGATCGCGGCTGTTGCGGTGCTTCCGAGCGTAGTCGGTTTTTGGGTCGTCGCCTCTCACGACGGGGCCTCATGGGCGGCGCCGCCTGCCGATCGCGGTGGTGTCCACCTCGAGCTTCTGTATGAGGACCCGAAAGCGTTCTTCGAGGGCCCGGCGTGGGACCCGGTGACCGGCACGCTGTACTTTACCGCCTTCTATCGCGGCAACAGCAAGGTCCTGGCCTGGCGCGATGGCAAGGTGTTCACTGTCATCGATGAGTCCAAGGGCATCAACGGGTTGTTCGTGTCCCGGCGCGGTGGGCTGATCGGGTGCCAGGGCCAGACCGGCAGAATCGTCCGGATTACGTTTGACGAGAATGGCCGGCCCGAGCTTCGGGTTGTGGCTGACGGCTATGGTGGCCAGAGGTTCCAGCGACCGAACGATCTGGTCGAGGACGCTCGCGGCGGCATCTACTTCACGGATCCCGCCCCTGACCCGGCGAAGAGCGCCGTCTACTACATCCGGCCCGACGGGGCGGTTGAGCGGCTGATCACCGGGCTGGCCTTTCCCAACGGCATCTACGTTGCCAAAGGGGGCCATCATCTGTTGATTTCTGAGAGTCGTCAGAAGTGGGTGCATCGCTATCGGATTGATCCGGTTAGCGGCGCGGTCGTCGGGAAAGGGGAGCGGTTCTTTAAGCCCAAGGATGGCAGGGACGAGCCGTGCGACGGGATGACCATGGACCAGCACGGCAATTACTACTTCACCGGTTGGGGGGGCGTGTGGGTGGTGAGCCCCGGTGGCAAGCTGCTGGAGCGGATCCCCGTCCCGGAGTTCGTGTCCAACGTGACCTTTGGGGGGCCCGAAGGCAAGACCTTGTATCTGACCTGTCGGGGCAAAGTCTACGCCGTGCGTCGTGCGGTGAAGGGCTGGGAGCCGGCGTCGCGGCACCGCTTCACGGGCAAGGAGCCGTTGAAGTTTAGGGTCGTGCAGCTCGATACGCACTTCCGCGCCGAGGGAGTGGCGGTGGCCGACGTTGATCGTGATGGCCGCATGGACGTGCTGGCCGGCGAAGTCTGGTACCGGGCTCCTGACTGGAAGCGGTACGAGATCGCTCCGCCTGGCCAGTACGACCCGCGGCGCGGTTACAGCGAGTGCTTTGGCGGCTTTGCCGACGATTTCAACGGCGATGGCTACCCTGATTTCCTCTCCATTCCGTTTCCGGGCAAGGCGTGTTACTGGTACGAGAATCCGCGCGATCCGAACAAGCACTGGCCGAAGCATCTGGTCTGGCACAGCTCGACCAACGAGACGCCCATCTACGGCCGCTTGCTAGCCACGGGCAAGCAGCTGGTGATGGGCTGGCAGCCACGAGGCGAGCAGCGCAACGGTTATATGGCCTACTTCATCCCGCGGGGTCCCGAGGCGAACTCCTGGCAGGAGCACACCATTGATGGCCCGGGCGTGCCAGGTACATTCCGCTTCTACCACGGGCTCGGCATTGGCGACGTCAACGGCGATGGCCGCAACGACGTGATCATCCCGGACGGCTGGTGGGAGCAACCGGAGGATCCGGCCAGCTCGCCGTGGCCCTTCCACCGCGCGCCGCTTGGCCCCCCCTGTGCAAACATGTACGCCTACGACCTCAACGGTGACGGCCTCAACGACATCATCAGCAGTTCTGCGCACGGTTACGGCATCTGGTGGTTCGAACAGAGGCGAACTGCGGATGGGGCGATCCAGTGGGTGCAGCATCTGATCGACGATTCCTATTCCCAGACCCACGCGCTCCTTCTGGTCGACATGGACGGCGACGGTACGAAGGACTTGGTAACCGGCAAACGCTACTTTGCACACCAGGGTCGGGACCCCGGCGGATTCGAGCCCGTGGTGCTGTACTGGTACCGCGTCAGCCGCAAGGGGAATCAACCGGTGTTTGAGCGGCACCTGATCGCGCTAGGCGTCGGGATCGGCACCCAGTTTACTGTGACCGACATCAACGGCGACGGCAAGCTTGACATCGCCGTGGCGAATAAACGCGGGGTACATGTTGTTCTCCAGCAATAACTCGCCCGGTGGGCCACTGCCGGGGCTGCCCGCGTTGAGCGGGGGAGCTGGGCTGGCGCGCTAGTGGTATTCTGATCGGGACTCGGTTTGTTCAGGAGAGCGTGACATGGCAGGTTGGTCTGTCTCGAGAGGCCTCCGCGCAGCGGTGGCCACGGTCGTGGCGCTCGTTACCGTCGTCGGAACGTCTGTTGCGGCCGAGTGGGGGCGCTTTCTGCCGGAAGACTGCGATGTGGCGATCGTGGTCAAGGGCACGGAACCGGTCCTACGCGCCGTCGAAGCGTATGGCGATCAGATCCTGGCGGGCCTGGGGCTCCAGATCCGCTCGTCGCTGGAGCTGGCACTGGCCACCGCACTGGGGACATCCCAGTGGGATGGCCTGGCAGAGAACGGCGTAGTTCTGTTTGCCTACGACGACGCCCGGCAGCTGACCAGTGCTCGGGCATCGTGGATTGCAGCGCAGGTGGCGAACTACGAGCTGTTCATCCGGTCTCTTTTTCCGATCGGGGACGACGCCGCTGGCGAGACCGAGCAGCTCGACGGGCCAATCACTCGTATCACGTATGCCGGAAAGGCCTATTTCGTCGCCAAGGTTGACGATTTCGCGGTGATCGCGCGCAACGAGGCCACTTTACGATCCCTGCTTGCCGGCAAGCTGAAGCGTCCTGTCCTTGCTCCAGCTGCTGCGGACGTACTCCAGCAGCACGTTTTCGGGGTCTACGCCAACGTGCGCCGGCTGCTGAAGCGGTTTGAAGGCGAGCTGGAGATGGTCAAAGCCCAGTTGCAGTTGATGGCACAGCTGGCTGCCCAGCAGCAGCAACAGCAGGTCGACGGCCAGCCGCAACTGGGGCAAGCGCAGGAGCTAGCGGGTACGTTTGGAGATTTCATCGCGCGGCTCGGCGAGGTCTCCTACGTCACGTTTGGTGCCAGCGCGGCCGGCGGTTTGTTGACAGCTGACATAGCCGTGCAACCGGTAGCAGACAGCAAACTTGCTGAGTTCATTGGCTCCGTAGGGAAGCAGGTCGACACATCTGAGCTTGAGCAGCTTCCGGCGGGCGCACACGCGTACTACGCGTTCCCACTGACCGATTCGGCTGCGGCTACGTGGGCCAGCTGGTTGATTCCCTATGACGCACAGCACTTGCAGCGTCGACTCTGGCAGGAGCACCTAGAGGAACTGGCTCGTGCGGGTCTTCGGTCGGTTCTGGAAGCGATCTGGCTCGATCCTGAAGAGGGGATCCGATCGCTGGTCGTCGTGCGCACTGAGGATGCCAGAGCCGGCGCGGAGGCGATGACGAGATGGTACGAGGACCTTGCCAAAGATGCGGGCAAGGGAAAGGGGCCCTACAAGTCGGTCGTCGTGCGCCGTGGTGCCGTTCTGGTTGGCGATGCCACGCTGGATGAAATCAAGGCAACGCTGTCTGACCAGCTCCTGGAGACGCTGCGCCAGATCGAGCAGGCTACTGGCGGCGGCGGCGTTCGGCTTGTCCGCGCCGAGCAGGTGGTGCTTGTCGGAGCGGTGGCAGGGCACGTGGTCCTGGTGACTGCCTCCAGCCGCGACGCTGCGGTGTCGACCATCGAGCAGTTCATGGCGGATACGCAGCGGTTGTCGCGTGACCCAGCAGCAGCAAACGTGCTGAAGGCCTTGGGCGGCAAGAGTGCTGGCGCGTTGCTGATGGATGTAGGCCGGCTGGCCGGAGCGTACATGGCTCAAGCGCCGATCGTGCAGCCGGCGTACTTGGGGCTGTCCGGGCGAATGGTTGACGCCACTGCCACGGTTCGGCTGGTGCTGCCTGCCGCTTCCATCACCCAAGTGCTCCAGATCGGGGCGGCAGCCCTCGGAGGCCAGGCTCCCCTGGTTGACTAGCCGTTCGGCCCGCTGCCCAGAGCAGTTCCGAGTGGCGCCGCTGGCCCTGGCGGCACGCGTTGGCCATCTTGGGTGCCGGGTAGCGGTACCGATCGCGGCCGTTGCCCGGTGCCTGCCGCACTGCCCTCTGCGTCGTTCCCCCTGAGCGCGCGTAGAATGTACGCATCCGGTGGTGGGCCGCGGGCGCGTGGCTCGCGGCACGAGTTCCTGCGGTTGGCCCAACGACGGGGGAAGAGCTATGGCGTATACGCTTCCCGAGCTGCCCTACCCGTACGATGCGCTGGAGCCGCACATCGATCGCACGACGATGGAGATCCACCACACCCGCCACCACAAGGGCTATGTGGATAACCTGAACAAAGCGATCGAAAAGGCTCCTGCGGAGTTCCAGAACCTTGCCATCGAGGACCTGCTCCGGCAAATTGATCGCATTCCCGAGGAGATTCGCACGGCGGTGCGCAACCACGGCGGCGGCCACGCGAACCACAGCCTTTTCTGGGTGATCATGTCACCGCAGGGGGGAGGCCAACCCAGCGGGCCGCTGGCCGATGCGATCAACCGGACCTTCGGCAGCTTCGACGCGTTCAAGGAGAAGTTCACGGCTACGGCCGTCGGGCACTTCGGGTCCGGATGGGGCTGGCTTTGTGTCGACGGTTCAGGCAACCTGATCGTGAAATCCACCCCGAACCAGGACAGCCCCTACATGGAAGGGCTGACCCCGATCCTTGGCATCGACGTCTGGGAGCACGCTTACTACTTGAAGTACCAGAACAAGCGTGCCGAGTACGTGAACAACTGGTGGAACGTGGTGAATTGGTCAGAAGTGCAGCGCCGCTACGAGGCGTGCGCGAAGTCGTAGGCTGCGAAGCTCTCTGTGTGCGACCAGGTAGGCAGATTCGCGAGCGGGAGCCTGCGGCTCCCGCTTTTCGTTACTTGTCGGGAACCACCATGGCAAAGAGGGGCAGCCAGCTGGATGAGCGAACTCAGTGAAGTCGGCCGGTTCGTGCCGGATGCTGTCGAAAACGCACCGATTCTCCGGTTGCAACACGGCAACCTGACCATCGAGGGCTACTCCCGTGCCGCGGTCCAGACTTACTGGCGGATCCCCGAGCTGAAACTCGGCTTCGATCTCGGGGCCCACCCATGGAGCTTCATGAACACGCCAAACTGGTTTGTCAGCCACTTTCACCTGGATCACGCCGCGGCACTGCCGGTCTACGTTGCCCGGCGTCGGATGATGAAGATGGCCCCCCCACGCATCTACGTCGCGCAACAGGCCGTCTCCCTGGTGGAACGGCTCTTGCGGCTCTGGGAGCGGCTCGACCGGGGGCGGATGCGCTGCGAGCTGGTCGGACTGGAACCCGGCGACGAAGTCGAACTAACTCGTCATCTGGTTGTCTCCGCGTTCTCTACCAGCCATACCGTGCCGTCTTTGGGGTTCCTGGTCTGGGAGCGACGGAAGAAGCTGAAGCCAGAGTACCAGGGGCTACCGGGCGAAGAGCTTGCCCGGTTGCGGCGTTCCGGCGTCGAGATCACCCAAGAGCTGCGCATCCCGTTGGTCGCTTACCTCGGCGACACGTCACCAAGAGGGCTGGATGCCCATCCAGCGATTTACGAGGCGAAGATTCTTATCCTAGAAGTCACGTTCCTGGCACCTGACCACCGCAAAGAGATAATCCACAAATACGGTCATATCCATCTGGATGATATCGTGGAGCGGGCCGATCGGTTCAACAACGAACTCATCATTGGCGCACACGTGAGCACACGCTATCATCGTGATCGTGCCGAGCGGCTCATACAACGCCGTGTTCCAGAGACGCTTCGTGACCGGTTTCGGCTCTGGCTCTAGGGCCTAGACCGCTGTGCACCATCTCGTTCGATAGCTTGGAAGGACGGGTTATGGCAGCTTCCTGCCGGCTTGTGCCGTTCCTGTTCTACGCCGTCATCGTGCTACCGACACACGCGGCGGCTGCTGCTGTCGAGCAGCCCGGGCAGCTTGAGCAGCTTGTTCCCGACGACGCTCGGCTAGCTCTTGCCTTGCGCCGTCCGGCTGATCTGCTCGCGCGGGTCCAGGCTTATCTGGACCGCGTGGCCCCGGAAGTGAGGCGTCCGTTTTACCGCTGGCTGGAGGAGACGCTGGAGCGAATGCTCTGGCCTGTGCCGCTCAACGTCGCGTCCGAGAGCCAGGCTGTGATCTTCGGCTATGACGATACGGCACAGCCGTCGGTGCGCTCTGCCCATTGGGTGCTGCTGCTCACCGAGGACGTTGACCCACTGGCTCGCGCCATTGCGGCCACCGCTGAACGGGCCGGCGTGGAGAACGGCGTTCTGGTGCTGCGCTTCGGGAATCACCGCCGGTATCTGGCGCGCGGGAACGGCTGCGTGGTGCTTGCCTCCGAGCGTGGCCGTCTGGAGAGCTTGCTGGCCAGGCTTGACCCGGAGGGGCCCGCACGGGCAGCCCCGGCGGACCATCGCCAACCGCCCACGCAAGAGGACGTGCCGGGGATCCTGGTGAGGGTTGACCTGAAAGAGTTCGTTGCCTTCGTCGGCGAGGTGGTCAAGCAGACTGTCGTGGCGCGAGGGGGGGCTGATGCCAACGATTTCCTGGCACTGCTCCAGTCTGCTACCACCCTGACGCTCTGGGCCGAGGTGACGGACGCGTGGATCGACGTGGCGATGGCGATTCGGATCGAGCCTGACTCGCCGGCTGCCGCCTTGGCGGGCGAGCTGAACGGCGGAGCGGTCCCGGAGTTGTGGTTGCTTCCGCGTGGTGCCCAGACGTACATGACAGTGTTCCTGGGCAAGGGCATGGCGGCGGAGCTGTTCGGGCCGGCCGCGCTCAGCGGCGGTGCCGCTGGCGGGGTCATGGAGGAGGTGCTGGACGTGATTGAGGAACGGCTTCTGTCGCTGACCGTTCGTCGGGTTGCCGCCGCTTACTGGTACGACCCACGCGGCGACGCACGGTTGTACTCGATCGTGGTCACCGACAGGCCGGAACAACTGGTCGAAACGCTCTTGGCCGGTTGGCGGATCGTGGCGAAGGACCAACCGACGCTCACACGCCGCTTCATCAAGCGGATCGATGTGGCCAACGAGCAGTTCCCGCTCAACGGCATCAGATGGCGTGTGGTTAGGGTGGTTTGGGACTACGAGGCAATGCGAGCGGCCGCCGGCGCGCAAGACGACCGGCTATCGACTATCACGAAGTTCCTGCTGGGAGAGACCATGTACGTGGCCTACGGCGTGGACGGTCAGCGGATGCTGACCGCCGTCGCGACCGGGAGACCCGGTCTGGAGGCTCTGATTCGCCTGGCGGCCGTTCGGACCGTGCGCGGGGATGAGCAGATCCGGGCCACACTCCAGCGGCTCGATGGACGGTTCGCCTACCTTCTCATCGCTGACCTTGATCAACTACTGGCCATTGCGCTCTTTTCCGGGGGCGAACGGCGCTCGTTGCCCTGGCGGCCGGCCTATGTGGGCTTCGGCATAAGCGGCTCAACCGAGGCTCTGGTCGTCCGCGGTTCGGTCCCCGCGGATGGTGTGCGGCTCCTGGCAGCCGTTGCCGCTGCGGCGGCCCGCGGGGCTGCAGCCGGTCGCTAGAGAATGCCGACAAGGATTAGGAGCGGGCAGCGCGCGGTGCCGCGCGGACCCCATGCGACCGGGCCGGTAGCCTGGCGGGCGTGCAGGCCGTGTGGGTGAGCGTTCGGACGCAACGGTGTTTGACGTTGCCCGCGGCCAGCCCGTAGGATGCTGACGAAGGGTCGCCTGGGGTGTGTTACACCGTCAGAGTCAATGAATCGCCTGGCTGCTGCATTGCACAAGCTGGCCTTTCTGGGGGTCGCCTTCCTGCTGGTAGGTGATGCCTACTGGTGCCGGCTGGCCTCCGGCTGTGAGTTTGCCTGCAGTCAGTGCGAGCGGTCGTGCCGCGACTGTTCGGCTTGTCCCAACGGCTGCCGGTGTGACGAGCAGAGCGCGGACAGCTGTTTTTGCAAAGGCGCATCGGTAAGCTCTTCGGAAAACGGGCGGTCTCTGTCGGGGCGTGCCAGCCTTGTGGCGGCGCCGGCTGAGCTTGTCCGCTGGAACGGTCTGACTGATGCCGCGGCAACGTTGACGGTGGAGCACCGCCTGTCGGCGACCGGGACCGATGGACGGGTGCTTCGCCTATTGATGCAGTCCCTTCTGAACTAGTCTCTCGTCATCGTTCCCGCCGTTCAGCACGCTCTGTCTCGGTGTGCCTTTTTCTGACCCAAGACCGGTGTGCGTGCTTCAAGCGTGCGCGTCTCGGGCGGTTTCCGGAGTTATTCAGCCATGAAGTTTCCTGTTGGCATGCAAGGCAGTGACCGTCGCCGTCAGGCCTTCTCGTACGTCGTGGTTGCCGTGGCGGCGGTGTTGGTTGGCACGGTAGCCGGTGGTTTGGCCGTGTCGTGGTATCGATCATCACGTGCTGCCGCAGGTGGGGCAGGGCCGGCTGTGCATGCCGGTGAAGAGGAGCACGGCCATGACCATGAAGAAGGCGAAGAGGGGGTGGTCTTGTACCCTGAGAGTCGCTGGCCTGCGGCCGGGATCCGGGTCCAGAAGGTAAGTCGCGGCCCGCTTCGGATGAGTAAGTGGGTGACCGGAAAGCTGGTCCTGAACCAGGACCGGGTGGCGCACATCAGCCCGTTGGTTGAGGGGATCGTGCGCGAGGTGCTGGTCGACTTTGGCGAGCGGGTACAGGCTGGCCAGGTGCTGGCGGTCGTGGACAGCAAGGAGGTTGGTGATGCGAAGCTGGAGTTGGTGCGTAGCCGGCTGAGCGTCCGGGTTGCCCAGGTCGAATACGACTGGGATACCACCGTTCAACGTAACGTCAAGGCACTCATCGCCGCTCTCCGCCAGGGGGTGCCGATCGACGAGATCGAGACCCGGTTCCAAGGGCTTGCAATCGGTACGTACCGTGCCCAGCTTGTTTCCGCGTATGCTCGCCTGCACCGCGCCCGAGCCGATTATGAGCGGCTGAAGGCGTTGACTGCGAAAGGCATCACGCGGGAAGCCGACCTGATCCGCGCGAAGGCCGAGTATGACGCTGCGCGCGCGTCCCTTGCCGCGTGGCTGGAGCAGATCGAGTTCACGGCCACCCAGGAGCAGATCCGATCGCAGATGCAGGTCGAACAGGCGGACACTCAACAGCGCGTGGCTGAAGCATCGCTGTACATCCTCGGTTACAGCCGGGATGAAGTCCAACAGATGGAGCCCCTGTCGGAGTACCAGAAGATCTCGCACTACCCGGTGCGTGCCGCGTTCGCCGGCACGATCATCAGCAAAGATGCCATGCTCGGGGAACGCGTTGGCCCGGGCAAGCAGATGTTCACCCTGGCGGACCTGTCCACGATCTGGCTTCAGGTTGACATTTACGAGCAGGACATCGGTTTGATCCGTGACTACGAAGGTCGCAAGGTGCGCTTCCGTACCGCGGCGTTTCCGGGACAGGAGTTCGTGGGCACAGTCTTCTACACCGGCGACATTGTCGATCCGGAGACGCGCACGGTGCGGATGATGGCTACTGTCGCGAACGCGGATCGGATGCTTAAGCCGGGAATGTTCGTGGAGGTCGCCCTGGAGCGCGTCGTGAGCAGCGTGCTGCAGATCCCGGCCTCGGCGTTGGCCGAACATGCCGGCGAGCAGTTCGTGTTTATCTACCAAGGAGCCGGTCGGTTCGAGAAGCGACCAGTCCGTGTGGGACGGAAGACGGAGACTGCCGTGGAGATCCTGGACGGCGTCCGTGAAGGTGAGCCGATCGCAGTCAGTGGCGTCCTTGCGTTGAAGACCGAGCTTGTGGGCGTCGAGGCTGAGCACGGCCACTAGAGGAGGCCACCGCCGAGGCGTTCTTCCGGCAGGCAGAGAGCACAGAAAGCGGGGTGAGGCTGCCGTGATCAACCATGTGATCGACGCCGCACTGAACAATCGCTTCGTCGTCCTGCTGGTGACGTTCATTCTGATCGGCATCGGCGTTCATTCGCTGACCACGTTGCCGATCGGTGCGGTACCCGACATCACCAATGTCCAGGTCCAGATTCTGACCAATGCACCGGGGCTGGCGCCCGAAGAGGTCGAGCAGCTGGTGACGTTTCCGGTTGAGGCGGCGATGAGCGGCGTGCCGCGCGTGCAGGAGATCCGCTCCGTTACCCGCTTCGGCCTGTCGGCCGTGACGGTCATCTTCGAAGAAGGCACGGACATCTACTGGGCACGGCAGATGGTCATGGAGCGGTTGCCGGAGGCACGTGCGGCGATCCCGGAAGGATTTGGTGAGCCGGAGATGGGGCCGATTGCTACCGGTCTGGGCGAGATCTATCAGTTCTCGGTTGAGAACGACGACGACCCGAGCACACCCGAATACAGCCTGATGGACCTGCGGACCATCCTGGACTGGGACATCGCTTTCAAGCTGCGCAGCGTGCCGGGGGTGGTGGAGGTCAACACCTGGGGAGGATTACTGAAGACGTACGAGGTGGCGATCGACCCGAACCGAATGATCAACTACGGCATCTCGCTAGGGCAGGTGCTTGAGGCACTTCGCCGCAACAATGCCAATGCCGGTGGCGGCTACATCGTGCACCATGGTGAGCAGAGGATCATTCGCGGTGAGGGGTTGATTAGCAGCCTGGACGACGTTGCCGACATCGTGCTCGACGCTCGCGAGGACGGTACACCCATCCGCATCCGCGACATTGCTGATGTGCGCTTCGCGCCGATGATCCGCCAGGGGGCGGTCACCCGTGATGCCCAGGGGGAGACCGTTATCGGCATCGTCTACATGCTCATGGGCGAAAACGACCTGGCCGTGGTCCAGCGGGTAAAGCAGAAGGTGGAAGAGATCCAGAAATCGCTCCCGCCCGGCGTGGTCATCAAGCCGTTCTATGACCGAACGGACCTGGTGCACCGAACGATCGAGACGGTCGAAGAGAACATCACGACCGGCGCCGTCCTGGTCATCATGATGCTGTTGCTACTGGTCGGCAACCTGCGCGCCGGGCTGATCGTCGCCGCCTCCATCCCGCTGTCTGCTCTGGTCATGGTCACCGCGATGAAGGCGGCCGGCGTGTCGGCGAACCTGATGAGCCTGGGAGCGATCGACTTCGGCATCATCGTCGACGGCGCGGTCGTCATGGTCGAGAATGCCATGCGACACGCCGCCCTCTACCTGCGCCGGAATCCGGGCGAGCGCAAGGTGCCACTGGCCGTTTTCCGGGAGGCAGGACACGAGGTCGGGCGCCCGATCCTGTTCGCAGGGCTGATCGTCATTATCGTCTTCTTGCCGATTTTCAGCCTTCGGGGCATCGAGGGCAAGATGTTTCGCCCGATGGCGTTCAGCTTCTCGGCAGCTCTGATCGGGGCACTCATCCTGGCCGTAACCGTGATGCCCGTGATGGCGTCGTTGTTCCTGGCCCGCCGGATCAGCCAGCGCGAAACCTACCTGGTGCGAGGAATCAAGGCAGGGTACGCACCGCTTCTGCGCTGGGCACTGCGGCATCCGTTGCCGGTGACCGGCACGGCAGCCGTGGCGTTCGCCGCCAGTGTTGTCCTGGCCCTGGGCCTGGGGGCAACGTTCATCCCGGAGTTGGACGAAGGCGATATCGCCATGCAAGCCTGGCGCATGCCCAGCGTATCGTTGGAGCAGTCGATCGAAAGCACCACGCAGATCGAGCGGGTCCTGACGAAGTTTCCCGAAGTCGTCACTGTCGTTTCCAAGACGGGCCGTGCTGAGCTGGCGACCGACCCGATGGGCGTCGAGATCTCGGACATCTTCATCATTCTCGAGCGCGAGGAGACGCTGCCACCGCTGAAGTGGCCGCTGGCCTGGCTGGGCCTTGTCGAGTACCCGCCCGACAAGTGGATTACCGAGAACAGCCCGGAGAACATCTACCAGGTGCTCAGGGCTGTGCACATGGATCTGGTCGAGAAGGAATCGCTGAGCCCTGAGGAGGAGCAGGCGCTGCGGCAGCAGGCGGAGGAGATCTACCGGGACATGGAAGCGGCGAACCTGGAATTCGAAAAGGAGCGGCTCATCTTCGTGATGGACCGCGTGCTGCGCCAGTACGTGCCGGCTAACACATTCAGCTACACACAACCGATCGAGCTCCGCTTTCAGGAGCTGATCGCCGGTGTCCGCTCCGATATCGGCATCAGCCTGTACGGACCCGATCTCGATGTGCTCAAGCAGAAGGGCGAGGAGATTGCGGCTGTGCTCCGAACCATCCCGGGCGCTGCCGACGTGAGGCCACAGGAAATCGCAGGTCTGCCCAACGTGCGGATCAAGATCGATCGCCGTGCCATTGCTCGGTATGGTGTCAACGCAGGCGATGTGCTGGACGTGATCAACGCGTTGCGCGGCGTTATTGTAGGCCAGGTCCTGGAAGGGCAACCACGGTTCTTCCTTCAGGTGCGATACGCCCCCAAGTGGCGCGAGAACCTCTACGCGCTGGAGTCGCTGAAGGTGGCCGATCCTCTGGGCCGGCAGATCCCCTTGTCCCAGCTAGCGGCGATTCAGGTCGAAGAGGGGCCGACGATGATCACACGCGAAGCGATTTCCCGTCGCTTGCTTATCGAAGCGAACGTGCGGGGCCGTGACCTGGCAAGCTTCGTGGCCGAGGCTCAGCGCGCCATTGAGGAAAAGGTCGACTTGCCCCCCGGCTACTACCTCACATGGGGTGGCCAGTTCAAGAACCTGCAGGAGGCCACTGCCCGTCTGGTTATCGCCGTGCCCGTAGCGCTGTTCCTGATTTTCGCGCTGCTCTATCTGACGTTCGGTTCACTCCGGCTGACGGCACTCATCTACCTCAACGTCCCGATTGCCGCCACGGGCGGCATCCTCGCACTGTGGCTACGCGGCATGCCGTTTTCGATTTCTGCGGGCGTCGGGTTCATCGCTCTGTTCGGCATCGCCGTGATGAATGGCGTGGTGCTGGTCGAGCACATTCGTGAGTTGCGACGACGCGGCATGTCTACTGAGGAAGCGGTCTACCAGGGGGCTCTGGATCGGCTTCGTCCTGTGCTGATGACGGCCACGACCGACGCTTTGGGCTTCCTGCCCATGGCGATCTCGGTCAGTGCCGGCGCTGAAGTGCAGCGGCCGCTGGCGACCGTGGTCATCGGAGGCGTGATCACCAGCAGCATGCTGACGCTTATCGTGCTGCCGTCGATCTACCGCTGGTTCGAGCCCCGGTCCTCGTAGCCACCCAAGACGAAGGGGGGCAGCGGCTCAACGGGAAACCGGTCGTCGTCCCGGGCAAGTGGGCCACATCACGCCATGGCCTGCGGTGGCTGCGTCGCAAGCTGCTCGATCGTTTCAGCAGCGGCCCGGTAGGCTTGGGCCACGCAGTCGTTGACGGAAACACCGTCCAGAAAGTTTCCCAAGCAGCGGATGCCCCGGTAGCGCGCCAGCACCGTTCGGAGCTTCGCGATGCGTTCCAGATGGCCCGGCTCGGGAATCGGAATCGCCCGCTGCCAGCGGATGATCTTCTGAAAACACGGCGTCGCGCGCACGCCCATGGCACGCTGCAACTCATCGAGCACGGTGGTTACGATGGTCCGGTCGTCGGCCTGTACCAGCTCAGGCCGTTCCAGCCCACCGACCATGGCACGCAGCAGCACGTGGCCCTCGGGCGCCCGGCCGGGGAAGACCGTCGAACTCCACAGGACCCCCAACACGCCGCGACGATAGCGACTGGGGACCAGGAATCCGAAGCCTCGCAACGGATGGGCGAACTCGTCACGGCGAAATCCAACCGCGACAACCGCCAGAGGCACAAAGCGGATGGCTGCCAACAGGCGCCCTGCGTCCATATCAAAGGTTTGTAGCAGATTTGCCTGACCGTGCGCGTCGAGCGCCAACACCAGCTGGTCACTTCGCCACACCTTGCCGTTCTCCGCAACGGCCACCCATTGTCCGTCCATAAATCCCAGCTGACTGATCCGTACTCCCGTCTGCACGCTATCCCCTAGACGCTGCGCAAGAGCCTCGGTGAGTGTCCCCATCCCGGAGCGGAAACTCCACAGACCCCGCCGCGGAAACTGCTCCGGCAGTGCCTGCTCGTATGGTTCCGGCTCGCGCCGCCTCAACCCCGACCGCACCAGACCCAACAGCACCGAGCCGTACTGCTGCTCCCAGTGCCAGAGCTGACCGAATGCAGCACGTACGGAGACCTGTTCTGGAGCAACCCCGTAGATGCCGGCACAAGCAGCATCGATTACGATTTCCGTTACCTCCGCGCCGAAACGGCGCGTTGCCCAGGCCTTGAGCGTCGGGTCGTCGTTAGCCGGCCAACGAGGAACGAGCGGCTCCCTGAGCAACCGTGCTTTCGCAGACCAACTTAGCAGCGAGCTGCGCGCGAACTGGATGAGCCCCAACGGCAAGGGTTTCAGCACGCCATCGCGATAGATGTACCGCCATCGAGCCTCCGGAGCAGCTCGGACAAGCTGATC
>JALXBF010000184.1 GCA_026991575.1 Planctomycetota bacterium
CGCAGGCGCGACGAACTGCCAACGGACCGGTTCGGACGTGTTCGTCGTGTCCAGATCGATCTTCCAACCATTCTTCGCTCGTTGGACCGACAGGTGCACCTGTCCTAGTTGTCCCAGCGATAGCCGTCGGATGGTGACCGACTGCCAGTGCCGGGGCAA
This sequence comes from Planctomycetota bacterium, assembly GCA_026991575.1. GTDB lineage: Bacteria > Planctomycetota > Planctomycetia > JALXBF01 > JALXBF01 > JALXBF01. The sequence goes on from JALXBF010000184.1 coordinate 160, forward strand.
CCGGGGAGCGAGTCGCACGCGGCGTCGGGGCAAGTCAGGACAAAACCCGAGGAATCCGTTGAAGAAGACATTCACCGGCAGGAGTTGGGAAAACATCTGATGCGGCACGGCCTCGGGCAACAGCTCAGCGCGGTCGCCACGCAGCGCCTCTGGCATGTGCCCATTGGCTTCCGGCCGGAACATGAGCCTGCTAGCCGTAGCCCATACCTCGTACGGCCACGCTTCCCAACCGTGTTCAATGGCGACGAGCATGGTTGCAGCAGTCCAGACCGGCCACACCGAGCCCATCTGATAGGAGTCCGGCGCGTAGCCCGGTGCGTCCGGTGGCCACGTGCGCACTCCCCATCCACACCGGTACCTGCCCCGATCGAACCAGCGAAGGGTGGCCTTCAGCGCCACCGCGGGCCATGCCCCCAGCCAGCCGCTGACGAACACCTGAGGGATAGGGCGGTCCACCACCGAGCCGTCTCGCCGAATGGCCCACCGGATTACGGAGCTATCTTTGGCGATGAACCGGCGGTAGACGAATGGTCGGAGCCGCTCCAGTTCGCAGCGCGCCTCTGCGGCCAACCGAGCGTCCGATTGCCATTCGGCCAGCTCGGCCATGGCCGTCAGCGCCGCTAACCACATGCCGTTGGTGCCACTGTCATAGCGGACATCGATTGTCGCTTCTGATGCTCCCCACTGACCCGGCCGAATCTCGAACAAGTTAGTCTCCCGGTTAAGCTGGCGTTGACACCAGCGGAACGCGGCCACCACTGACGGCCACTGGCTCTGGATGAAGGCTCGGTCGCCAGTCGCACGGGCATAGAGCCAATGGCCAACGATGTAGTAGGGACCTGAGTCGGCGTGCATGTACGCGTAGCGGAATTCGTCGAAGTAGTTTGGCCAGTAGCGCAGCGACTGGGTCACTTCGTGTACCGGTTTGCCGTCAGCCCGCTGGTATTGCCTGAGCAAGCGGAAAGCGTGCTGTACGGGGCGGTCCAGGCCGAGCATCAGATAAGCGGCTGCAGCGAGCGTGGGTTCGTCGAAGAACCAGGCATACCGTGGCCGGGTGGGACTTTGATCGCATGGCCCGTAGCCGGACACGAGGCCCCATCCGAGGTCGGGATTGTGGACCAGGAGGCGTTGGAGGCTGAGGCCGCTCCAGACCAGCGCCTTCTGAACCCACGGCTCCTGCTCGACGGCGACTTCCGGCAGCGTTTCCAGCTGCCGCGCGATCGCGCGGCGGCGTTGCTGCCAGAGGTGCGGCAGATGCTGGGGCTCAAGCGTCCGGACCTCGGCGCCGCCCAGCGCTAGCACCGCGGGGTGATCCGGGGCTGGAGGCTGGAGGGTGATCTGGAGGACGTCGTTGGTCTGCTGCCAGGTCGCTCGGCCCTGCAGGACCCGAGCCACGAGCACGGTGTCCGGCGGGCCGGTCACGCAGTAGCTGGTCTTTGCCTGTTCGAAACGTAGTGCGTCGCGGGGCGGTAGTGGGCGGTGCATTGGTGCAAGCACGACGCGCAGCGTGATGGTCACCGTGCCGGGGCCGTGGAACTCAAACAACGTCGCACATGGCGAGCAGGCAGGCCAGATTCGCAGTGACGGTGTGCCGTCGCTGGCGGTGGCCGGCAGGATGGTCTGGTCCGACGGGCTGGTGTGAACCTGAAGGGGGAGTTCCTTGCCGTCGGTGGCAGCGGTCGTGATCCTGTAGTGGATCTTCTCGGCCAGCTTATGTGGCCAACGCCATAGTTGCAGGCCGGACTGTGGCGTGCCCCACATCGCCTGGTGGGGGCAGACCGCCTCAAGGAAGGACCGCGGCAGGTGGGGGGTGACCAAGCAGTATCGATGGCTGCCGTGGTTGGCGACCGGCCGTGTTGCCGGGAGCCAGCAGCTTAGCGCAGTCAGGAGGAATGGGATGAGCATGCGGTCTGTTCCTGAGGGCGCAGCAAAAAGGCGGCCCACAGGCCGCCTTGCAGTGGCTGTTTGCTGGTGGTGTCAGTTGTCGGGGGAGTCGTCCGAGGCGGTCTGATCGCTGTCGGCTTGAGCCTCGGGGCCGGCTTCGGACGATGCCGCTTCAGCAGGCTGAGGCTGTTCCTCTTTCCTCCCGGGAATCTCGACCGGCTTGCCGTAGATCGCCTCGTAGACCTCTTCGCGGTGGACAGGGATGTCGCGGGGGGCCGTGATGCCGAGCCGCACCTTGTCACCGCGGATATCAACGACCGTGATCTTGATGTTGTCGTTGATGACGATCGATTCGTTCCGTTTCCGTGAGAGCACTAACATGGCTGGCTCGTCCTCAACCTCGTGTGATGTACTTCCTCATGCTGCGCCTCAGGCGCACACGCACGGCGTTCTGGTCAGGTCGAAACACTGAGAGCATCCAGACCGTGACACGTCCGTGGGTGGGCCTCCGCACCCCTCACCGCCAGGTCCTTCCTCAGCGACGAACAGCAACTACGTACCGTGGCGGTGTCGGGCGTGGCATCCGTTTCCTGCCGTGCTGTTCGTCGGATTGCTTTCTGAAGTTTGATTCCGTCAGGAACCAGCCAAAATCTATCTGGTGCTGTTGTGCCCTCCGACGGTCTCGCCCAGGTGGGCCTCAGGCAACGCGGCTTCCCGCGCGACGCCAGCCGTCGCAGCGCCCTCAAACTCTCGGCAACGTGGAGGTGCCGTAAGGGCGGAGCCTGTCGCAGGCTCAGGGCGTAACAACTCATTGAAACTTTAACCGCCCGCCACCCTCCTGTCAAGCGGTTGGAACGCGGTTTGCACCGCGCCGCTCGCTACCAGCTGCAGGAGTGGTCGCGAGCGAACAGACGGTACGGACCACAATTCCTTCCCTAGTCTCTCCGCTGCCCAACCAGTGACACTTCTGCCTGCGGCTGGCCGCCCGTCCACCCGGAACTCACGATCCGGCAATCCGTTCTAACCGCCAGCCCGTAAAACGCCACGCGCACCGCGATGGTGCCGGTACAATCAAGGAGTCGATATGCCCCGGTAGCTCAGCTGGACAGAGCGGCGGTTTCCTAAACCGCAGGTCGCAGGTTCGAGTCCTGCCCGGGGTGCTTCGGCAGCGGGCCAGGGCACGCATGTGCACTGGCACGCCGGCGAGAGACGGTGTGGCGGCACTGAGGGGGGCGAGACCAACCGATGTCTTGGTAGCCTTCTCGACGTCCATCCGGGAAAGAGGGGCTCGCACCGACCGGCACACTGAGCCAGCCCATCGCATGGCATGATCGTTCAGGGAGCAGGGACACACTGTCCAGGCGGCTAACGGCGAACCTACTTCCACGCGACCACTCCGTGCGCGCGGCCGTCGACACGGATCCGCCGGAATCCGGCCTCCTGCAGGCGTCGAACCACGCCGCGGACAACACGGCGGCCATGCTGGCTGTGTGGATCGCCTGTGTAGTGGAACAGTCGGCCGCCGCGCCTCAGTACCCTGAACAGCTCGCGGTAGAACCTCTCGCCGTATAGCTCACCGGCAAGTTCCACACTCGGGGGATCGTGCATGATCCGCTCAAAGGACTCGTCCGGCACGCTGCTGATCCATTCGGCGACATCGCCGACTACCTGTTCGATCCTCGGGTCGTGGAACAGCTCAAGGCTCCAGGGGTTCAGCGCCGCCAGTTCCAGGACCGTTGGGTCTAACTCAACCGTTATCACCTTCTCTGCGTGCCGGGCCGCCCGGATCGCGCTGTAGCCCAGCCCGGTGCACGTGTCCAGAACTGTTCCGCGGATCGGCCGCAGCGTGCGCAGCTTCGCTGCCGTGTCTGCCCATGGTTCGATGTTCTTGATCCGATGCATCGGAAAGCCGGCAAGCAGGAGGGTGGGGGCTCCGGAGGTTGCCATCAGGCTGCAGTAGCGGCCAAGCGCTTCGGAGTATGCGGCAATCGCCTGGAGCTGTCGGCCGTCCCACGTGAAGCAGCCGTGCTCTGAGCGGCCAGCCTCCGCGATCACGGACCACGGAACCAATGCCGCAGTTCGCAATCGCTCGATTCCCGCTGCCACCGCGCGGGCGGGCTCGGCGGTGCGGTTCAGGTCGAAGCTGGTTGTGAACTCGACGCCGTCACGACCGCGGTGCCCAAGCCAGTGGCGCGCGGTTGGTCCGGAGAGCCAGAGTCTGGCCAAGACGAGGGGCAAGAGCGAGTCTGGATAGGGCACGCTCTTCATGCCGTTCGACGGATCGCGGTGTTGGCAGCTTCCAGCAGCGCCAGCGCAGCGGCAGTTACCCGCTCTACGGTGATCGTAGCGTGGCAACTGAGATGGCTACATTGCTTGCGATAGCTTGCCACGCACGGCACCGTTGCTTGCACGGGCCTTACCGGAGCTCCCCTCGGCAGCGCGCGACGCGGTGACGTGCAGGTGAAGAGCACCACGGTTGGGCAGCCGGCTGCTGCCGCCAGGTGTGTCGGACCCGAATCATTTCCGATGAACAGCCTGGCGCGACGCACGAGCTCGGTCAGCGCCAGCAAGTCGGTTTGGCCCGTCAGATCCACGAGCGGCTTGGCCCCTGTGGCAGCCCGGATGCGTTCTGCCAGGGGGACATCCGACGCTGAGCCAACCAGAACAAACGGACCCACCCCGCGGTGTGCCAGACGGTCGATCAGCCCGGCGTACTGTTCAGGTGGCCACCGCTTTGTCGGCCAGCGGGCCCCGGGGGCAACCACCACCGGGGCGGTGCCGAGCCGCTCTAGCAGAGTCTCAGCCCAGGCGGTTGCTCTGGCTTCCGTCGGCAACGGGAACCGCGGGGAGCTCACCGGGCAGCCTGTGACGCGACGGGCTACGGCCAGGTAGCGGTCGACGGCGTGGGGAGTGGTCTTCGAAATCGGCACCACCTCGTTGTAGGCGAGCCGGGCTGCTTCGCGAGCGTCCGACATGCCGACGCGCAGGGCGGCCCCACTCAGGAGAGTGAACCACGCGCTACGTGCCAGTCCCTGCAGGTCGATGGCCAACTCGGCGCGAAAGGCGGCCAGTTCACGGGCCAGCCGCGTCTGATCGACCACCAGCGACCAGCTTCCGCCGGGATGTCTCCGGTAGGGAAACACGTGATCAAGTAGCGGGTGAGCCGTGAGGAAATCGGCATAGGCATCGGCTGCCAGCCAGCCGATCTGCGCCGATGGGAACGCGTCGCGAAGAGCCGCGAGGACCGGCAGGGCCTGGACAATGTCGCCCAGGGAGCTTGGCTTGATGATCAAGATACGCCGGGGTGATCTCATGCAGCCTGCTCCCGGCGGATTCGACCCGCGAGTAGCTGCTCGGCTCGCTGAAGATCCCGTTCGGTGTCGACCCCCAGCGTGTCGGAAGGAGCATCGAGCAGTCGGATTGCCACGCCGTGTTCGAGCAGACGGAGTTGCTCGAGCTTTTCGATCTGTTCAAGCCGACCCGGGGGGAGTCGATGGAAGAGCGCGAGGGCTTCAAAGCGGTACGCGTAGAAACCGAGATGCTTGAACCACACCCCGTCTGCTTCGCCATCCCGATCGTGCGGAATCGGCGCCCGCGAGAAGTAGAGCGCTCGACCATAGCGATCGGTGACCACTTTGACGACATTCGGATCGGCTGCCTCGTCACGGCTCAACGGATAGCGCAGCGTGGTAACCTGCTCGCTCGAGCCGTGCAACAGGGGCTGGAGCATGCGGGTGATGTGTTCGGCCGTTACCAGCGGTTCGTCCCCCTGAACATTGACGACGATCTCGGGCTGGTAGCGGCGGGCGAGCTCCCAGGCCCGGTCCGTGCCCGAGCGATGCTCCGGGCTGGTCAGTTCCGCAGGCACGTCGTACGCCGCGCACGCTGCACGCACCTCGTCGCTGTCCGTGGCAACCAGGACCGAGTCGAACAGCTCGCAGCGGCAAACTGCCCGGTAAACCCATACGACCAACGGCACGCCCAGCAGGGGCCGGAGCACCTTGCGCGGCAATCGCCGGCTTGCCAGACGGGCCGGAATGACGCCTAGTACCCTGAGAGCCATCGACCTTCTCCTGAAACGGGCACCTTCCACCGCTACGACCTACCAAACCGCCCGCCTGGGTACAACGCCAGTCGGCTGCCCGGTGCCAGTGGCGCCTCTCATCGGCCGGTCGCCTTCACGCCCGATCGTCTTTGATCGGCCGATTCGCGTGATTCAGACCGGTCACACGAGCGGCCATGCGTCTTGGTAGCAGCGTGGGCCGGCCGAGCAGGCCGGTGGCGGTCGGAGCTGCGCCCAGAAAGCACAGACCCCACAGCAGCCCGTGCTGTGGGGTGTGTCACAGAAGTTGGTGGGGGCTCAGTAAGGGCTACTCGTGGAGCGTTAGCACGGAGTGGATCTCGTATGGCTTGAGCCGGTTGCGGCCGTGGAGGTACGCGAGCTCCAATAGGAACACGCATGCTACGATCTGGCCACCGGCCTGTTCCACGAGCCGGCAGCATGCTTCCATGGTCCCGCCCGTGGCCAGGACGTCGTCGACCAGCAGGATGCGGTGGCCGGCAACGATGGCATCGCGGTGCATTTCGACGGTGTTGGTGCCGTACTCAAGCTCGTAGCTGTAGGAGTGCGTCTCGTACGGCAGCTTGCCCGGTTTGCGGATCGGCACGAAGCCGGCGCGTAGCTCTAGTGCCAGCGGGGCGGCGAAGACGAAGCCGCGTGCCTCGGCCGCTGCGACCAGATCGATCGGGCGATCGCGATAAGGCTCGGCCATGTACCGCACGGCTGCCCGGAACGCGTCCGGTGACGCCAGCAGGGGCGTAATGTCCCGAAACAGGATTCCCGGTTTCGGAAAGTCGGGCACGTCGCGGATCAGTGTCCTAAGGTCCTCACGGGATAGAAGCTTCTGTTCCATGGGCCGCTTCATCGAGCGCATGGCTGCCAGGTACCACGGGAAGTTCGGGGTGAAGACCTCGGTGAAGCCTCTCCCATGAGGACACTTATACCGAACTTTCGTCTTTTTTGCCAGCATGGTCTTCCTCCGCAGAGCCTCCGGGACCTCCGTGACGTGGGTTACATCCTGAGTGGAAACGGGGTGTGACTGGTTAGTCGTTGTCGACCAGGCCAAGCTTGCGCGCAATCTTTTGCAGCGCTTCGTGTTCGATCTGGCGCACACGCTCGCGGGTCAGACCGAGCATCTGGCCGATCTCTTTCAACGTGCGTGGTTCTTCGTTGCCCAGCCCGTAGCGCATGCGGATGATGGCAGCTTCGCGCTCGTCAAGCTGATCCAGCAGCGCCAGGGCCTTTTCGAGCACGTCTGCTTCGGCCAGCAGCTCATCGGGGCTGCGGGATCGTTCGTCGGTGAGTACCTCGCCGAGCGTGAAGCCATCGTCTTCGGTCTGCTCGCTCTGCGAGATCGCATCATAGACTTCCATGGCACGGCGGACGATTTCGAGCTTCTTCTTCGAGATGCCCAGGTGGCGTGCGATCTCTTCCTGCGTGGGCGTCCGATGCAGCGCCTCGGCCAGTTCGGCCTCGGCCCGTCGCCACTTGCTGAGCAGCTCCACCATGTACGCAGGAATCCGGATCGATTTCGCCGAGTTGATCAGCGCGCGTTTGATCGACTGGCGGATCCAGTAGCTGGCGTACGTCGAGAAGCGGGTGTTCATGTCCGGGTCGAACCCCTCGACGGCACGCAACAGCCCGAGGTTGCCCTCCTCGATCAGATCCTGCAGGGGCAACCCCTTGCCGGCGTAGTTCCGTGCGATGTTGACTACCAGCCGGAGATTGGCTCGGATCATGCGGTCGCGCGCCTCCGGATCACCCTGCGCAATTCGGCGCGCGAGTTCCTTTTCTTCGTCGGCACTTAACAAGGGGGTTTCGTTGATCTCACGGAGATACGCCTCTAGCGGACCACGCGGCCCGCGCCGCCGACGCCTCCGCCGCCGACGCGAACCCCGCTTCGTTGCTCGAACGCTGGGCATAGCGGCCTCTGCACTACTCCAGGTTGCACCGACAACGCCTGACCAGAGGGCGCATGCCTGTCTGCTCCTCCGTGCCCCATGCACCCGGCCCGGACGATCCTGCTCCGAAGCCGAAGCGAGCTACCGGCCCGCTTCTGTGCCTTCTATCGGCGGCTGCACGGTCCGGGCAGCTTGGTAATCAGGGCAAAAGACGTCAGAAACTGGCAAGTGTGCAGCCTGAGAGAACTGGGCAGGCTGAGTGGGATACGCCGCATGACGCATCGCTCAACGGCGTACCACCAGATACAGCCCGCACACCAGCAGGGCGCAGCCACTGAGCAAACCGGAAGTCAACGGTTCGTCTAGCAAGAGATGACCAAGCACGATGCCCATCACCGGCGTCGTCAGCCCGAAGACCGATAGGACCGTCGCCGCATACCGCCGCAAAAGCCACATCCACAGCACAAACCCCCCGGCCGATACCACGAACGCCTGGTATGCCAGGCCCACCAACGCGGACACCGGCAACGGCCCAGCGGGCAGCTCCTCCAGCGCGACACTCACCACTGCAAAGCACGGCACCGACAGGGCCAAGTTCCAGAACAGATACGGAAGCGGCCGGACCCAGCGAAGGCAGAGCTTCTGATAGACGATGTACGCTCCCAGGAACAGGCCGCTGCCCAGCACGACCAGATCGCCAACCATCAAACCCGAGGTCACCGCTGCCGAGTCCTTCAGCACAATGGCCACGCCCACCACCGCCAGCACGGCCCCCACCAGGGCCCTCAGCGGCAGTCGCTCCCCAAGCACGACCATCCCCAGCGGCGCCACGACCAGGGGATGAACATTGATCAGCGTCGTGGCCCGCCCAGCAGCGGTCCAGGAGGTACCCAGCGTAAATGAGCCGATCTGGGCGAAGTTGAACAGCCCGCCCAACAGCAGCAACGGCCAGTAGCGTCGTGGGACAGCTAGCCGATCCCCCTCGTAACGACACGCAAGCCAGATCAGCGGCAACGCCAGCGCGAATCGCAGCCCTGCACAGGCAAACGCAGGCAATGGCGGCACGGTGAACTTGATCGCCACACTATTGCCTGCCCAGAGCAGGCAGCAGAACAGCGATACGGCAATGCCCAACGCGTCGATCGGCCGTGAGGCCGAGGCAGGCGAACGTTGCCCCGGCTGCCGGGTACGATCGATGACAATCGACACGCCAGTCTTGGGAGAGCCAACGATGTTCTTGCCCACGGGAAGGAACCTTTGAGGCGGCGACGGCCGGCCTGCGTGTTAGGGGGACGAAAACGGCGCGAATGTCCGGGCCATCGTGACCAGTGCCGTGACGATCAGAAACCAGCCAAAGAACCGCTGGAGCGATCGGGTGCTGAGCCGGTGTGACAGGCGGCTGCCCATCTGCGCGCCGCAGAACACGGCAACGGCCGCCCACACCAGGTGCATGCCCCATCGCAAGTGGCCCACCGAGATATGGCCCACCAGCCCAGACATTGCCGTCATGCCGACCATCAACGCGCTTGATCCAACGGCAATCCGCATGGGCACGCGAAACAGTAGCACCATGGCCGGCAGCTTCAGGATGCCGCCACCCAACCCCACCATGCTGGTCGCGAAACCGATCGCGAACATGATCGGCGTAGTGACCAGCAGATTCAGGCAGTAGGTTTCGTCGGCACGACGCCGCACCCAGTGCCACGGCCTGCCGACGGCATCTGGCGCCGGCGCCGGCCTGGCCGGCCGCAGCTCCAGCCGGCTCATCGTCAGCCCAGCCACGACCAGAAGCCCGCACAAGACCAGGACCAGCGCGATACCCGGCAGTACCCGTGCCACAAACGCCGCCCCCAGAGCCCCCACCAACGTCGGCGCTTCCAGGACGGCGCACATCGCCCAGTCGGTGTGCTGGGCACGATGAAAGACCAGCGTCGCCGACAGCGACGTGACCACGATAAGCAGCAGGCTGGTCGCAGCAGCGACGTGCGGGTCAATGCCCAGCCAGAGCTGGACAGGCGTGTACAGCGAACCCCCGCCCTGTCCAAAAACCGATGCCACCGCAGCAGCAAAAAACAGGGCGACGGGCAGAAGCAACGTCACCATCGAGTCCATCTCGACCGTACCGAACACGCAGCGAAGAGGATCACTTAGTGTACGGATCCCGGCCAGAAAGGACACGAACCCGCTGACAAGCGCACGGTTCGCCGACAAGTTACCCTCTGCAGAGCTACCCCCTGCCGTCTCCCGAAGAACCCTTCAGCGAACCGCCCGTGCCGGCGGTTCCCTATTCCCAGACGCTGACCGGCAACGGTGTGCGCGCAGTACGGAAAACACCTGCTCTGCCGTATCGCGCTGGCGGCAATCGCTGCCGTGGAACCCAGGTTAGCTCCTCGATGACCCGTGGCTCGTACACTCACAGACCGAAATCCAGATCCACACCCCACGGGCAATCTCTTCGCCCACGGTTGGGATGCATGGCGTGCTGTCCTCAGGAACCTCGTCGCGGCACTTGAAGACAACGACCCGGAGCTCCTCACTACGACAGCGACACGTAGTGCCTGTGCCCGAACCGTCCTGCACCACCGGGCGCGACAACCGCTGTTCGACGCTGGCCTTGGCCATGACGCCTCCTCCGCTCCCGCACGGAGCGCTGACTGGCAAAAAAGCTGTCCCCAGTCTAGCACGTTTCCACGCCGGTTTCCAGGCGGTGTACGCGTGATTGTGAGGCGATTGCGATGTCCGCAAGCTGTTGACTGATCGGGTCTGTGCGTCGATTCCGAGGAGGCTTTCCCCGCAGAAGCGCTGTCTCAGTGGCGTTCTGAGCCCATGTCTGCGGGGCCGGAACAAGAAGTTCGAATTCTCGACCAAGGAGGGCTTGCAGCGGAGATAGATTGCGGTGCAGACGATCTTGGAGGGGCCTCCCTCGCCTTGAGAAAGCCGCTGACATCCGGAGAGGCGCAATGGCCTGGAGCATGACGCGTCGGCTGTTTGCCCGGGCGACGTTGGAGGATAGTCCCACGATCCCAAGGATCCGCAAGCTTCTGGAAGGCAACTCCGACGAGCGGTTGCTGGCATCGTTAGCGAAAGGTCGTGGTTGTGGCCGAAATGATGTGCCCGTGCGGGTGACGTAGCGGATCCTGGTTCTGACTGCGGCATTGCGACACCAAAGCATTGAACGGTGCCTGCGGGAGTTGCGGCGGAACGAGTCACTGGGGAAAGTGGTGGGTATTGAGTCGGAAGAGGCAGTGCCACGGAAGTGGAACCTGTCGCGGCTATTAGAGCGGCTGGGCCAGGAGCCGTACCTGGATGAGTTGGTGCTGGTGTAGGGGGTGGCGACTCGGTCCGGCCCCGTGCCCGATGGCTTGTGGGCAGGCGGCGATCGAGGTTGCACTGGCCTGTTGCGGCGTCGCCGGGGGAGCAGAGAGGCCGTAGCGTGTGGCGGGCCGACGGGGAGCACGGGGGCCATGCTCGGCGCAAGAGATCGCGAGTGGTCTCCCCTCGCTGGGGAAGCAGGGGCTCACGGGCTGTGTTTGCCAAGCGGATGGGGTGGCAGATTCACCCTGCGGGAGCGCGCGGCGGTCGCGTTCCGAGGGACCGTCGTAGGGTGGGCGCCGTGGCCCTGTGCACTCGCCCGCACGCCGGGGGGGCGAATCCATCTGCGAGATGGAGCACGGGACAACTCCCACCCGAAACCCTGCCGAGGGGGATTGCCGCATGAACCTGTCAGCTTGCTTCGACGGGCGGGAGGGGGGCTTTGTGCCCCCCTCCCGCTCTGTTGATGGGTAGCGCGGGCCGTACGAGCTTTGTTTTTTTCCGCCCCATGAAAGATCCCCCGACGCCGCGGACGCTGTGCGCGGCGTCGGCGAGGTGGCTGTGCGCTGCCGCCGGGCCGACAGCGAAATGTCTTTGCGCACACCGCCCGCCCGAGGAAAGTCGACCAGCCGGGCCGCGGGCGGGTCGATCCCGCCCGCGGGTCGGGTGGTGGGATCTGCCGAGGGCGGTGGTGAGGTCCCACGCTGGTGTGGGTCGTTGAGCCTGGAGGCAGCCCACACGGAAGGTCAGCCGGTCCTTATCTAGTAAGACCGCCGACCGCAGAGCCGGATGCAGGAAGTCCGCGTGGCCGGTTCGGAAGGAGCCGACCTCGGGTAACCGGGGCTTGCTACCCCTGTGTGTCTGAAGTGGCTTGCTCGATCAGTTCGTTTCCCGCTTCGCCTGTCACCAGCGTCATGTGGGGTATACCCGGAGGGCACACGCGAGTCGATGAGGCGACCGGACGCCGGAGCCCCACCCCCTGCACCCCTGGGTCGTACACGTGCTGGAACCCCCCTGCACGTAGTCACTGCGAGCACGGCTGTCGGCCTGAGGAGTTCCTGTTCCAGCGATACGCTGGGCGCCAGAACGCCGGTCAAGCAGTCGGGGACGACGATAGGCCAATCGCGCAGACAGAGAGCGGCGGGTATGACAGTGAGCACGGGGTCACGCCCCGAAGTACTCGCGCACCTGCTCAATCAGCGCGTGTGCCTGTTGCTCGTTGCGTGACTCGGCGATGACCCGCACAATCGGTTCCGTGTTGCTGCCCCGCACATGAAGCCACCAGTCGGCTGTTTCCAGCCGAAGGCCGTCGGAGCGGTTCACGGCTGCGTCCGGAAAGCGATCGGGCAGTTCATTGAGCACGCGGTCTAGGGCGCCGCGTTCAAGCGGAAATGCAGACTTGACCATCGACCACTGAGGCAGAGCACCGGCGAGTTCGGAAAGTTTCTTGCCGGAGGCTGCCAGAGCGTCCAGTACGAGCGCCATGCCCGTGAAGCTGTCCCGAATCCATACCACGTCACCGTGGATGACGCCACCGTTACCTTCTCCCGCCAGCCTTGCACCAACCTGGAGCGCCATTTCAACGACGTTAGCTTCACCCACGGGGGAGCGGTACACGGTGGCCCCGTGCCGTCGGGCTGCTTCCTCGACGACGCGGGATGTGGACAGGTTGATCACGAACGGTCCAGGGCTGCGGCTGAAGACGTGCTCGGCCACGATCGCCAACGTGTACTCTTCGCGGAGCACCGAGCCGCGCTCGTCGATGAGCACGAGCCGGTCCGCGTCGGGATCCTGGGCGAAGCCGACATCGATGTTCGCTTCCCGCGCCAGCGCCGCGGTTTCGGTAAGGTGTTCGGGAAGCGGCTCGGGAGGGTGACGGAAAGCGCCCGTAGGTTCTACACCTACCGGCACGACGTCGCATCCCAGCGCTTCCAAGAGACGTTGCCCGAGCGGGCCGCCGGCCCCGTGGTTGGCATCAAGCAGCACGCGAAATCGCCGCCTTCGTATGGCGTCGATGTCCACCAACCGCAGCACCCGGTCGAGGTGCTGCTGGTATGGATCGTCGATCGTCGTTGCGCGGTGCACGTGTTGCCAGCTGACCGGGGTGAGGCGGCCGTCGCGGAACAGACTGGCGATCTTCTCGCCTTCAATTGCCGGCAGCGCGCGGCCGGACGGGTGGAACAGCTTGATCCCGTTCCACGCGGGCGGGTTGTGGCTGGCGGTGACCAGCAGGCCGCCGGCGGCTCCCTGTGCCTGAATGAGCACGCCGCAGGTCGGTGTCGGGATGCAGCCGGCCAACAGCGGTTTGCAGCCAGCCTCCAGCAGACCACTGATCGCCGCATGATACAGCATCTCGCCGTGCGATCGGCTGTCTCGGCCGACAACGATCGGTTGGCCATGGCGTGTGCTGCCGTATGCAAGCGCATACCGGTGCGCGACGGCGGCGGTGAGGCTCTCGCCGACCACGCCGCGCAGGCCAGAGACACTGATGATCAGACTGTGCGACATTCCGTTGGGCTCCCGCTGCGAATGATCACGTCAGGCATCCCCGAGCCCTACTGCACCTATGGTACCAGCGGTCAGCGGTTGCCCAGGTCAACGTCAGGTGCCCGGGGGGCCGGGGATATGATTCGGAAAGACCGGGAGCAGGCCGTTGTTTCCGCGTACTTCGATTCAGCAGGGGGACGCCGATGCAAGGTGAACAGGCGATTGATGCGGCACGTCAAGCTCTTGACGAAGCCGTTGCACGTGGAGAGTTAAGCACGGCGGCGCGCGAGCGGATCGAGCAGTGGCTGACCGATCCGGAGTACGTCCGGTACCGCGACGCTGTGCTTGAGCACATCGAACGAAAACAGTTCCGCCTGCTCGATGACCTGTTCTGGACCGTGATGCCGTTCGGCACCGGCGGTCGGCGAGGTCGCATGTATCCAATCGGCACGAATGCGATGAACGACCGGACCGTGGGCGAGTCGGCTCAAGGACTCGCCGACTACTTGCGAGAAACCTACGGACGTGGTGCAACGCTCACCGCTGTCATCGCGCATGACACACGGCACAACTCACGTCAGTTTGCCGAGTACACTGCCGCCGTACTGGCGGCCAACGGCATCCGTGCCTTTCTCTTTCCTGAGCACCGTGCGACTCCTGAGCTATCCTTCGCCGTGCGCTACCTCGGGGCGAGCACCGGAGTGGTGATCTCGGCATCGCACAATCCACCCTCTGACAACGGGTTCAAGTGCTACTGGAGGGGGGGCTCGCAGGTGGTGCCGCCGCATGACCGAGGGATCCTAGAAAAGGTCGGTGCCGTCCGCGCGGTGCGCGACATGCCCCTGGAGGACGCCGCGGCGCGTGGACTGGTGGAGGTGTTGACCGAGCAAGTCGACCGCGCGTACGTGGATGCTGTGGTCGCCCAGGCGGTCTCCGACGCTCGCGACGTGCGGATTGCCTACAGCCCACTGCACGGTGTCGGCCTCACAAACGTGCTGCCCGTGCTGAAGAAAGCCGGCTTCTCGGATGTCCATTTGGTCGAGCGTCAATGCACGCCAGACGGGAACTTTCCTGCGGTTGCAAACAACATCCCGAATCCCGAAGTGGACGCGGCGATGGCCGACGTGATAGCCCTGGCTCAGGAGGTCGATGCCGACATTGCGTTGGCCAGCGACCCGGATGCCGACCGGATCGGCGTCGCCGTGCGGGCGGAGAATGGCCAGTGGTGTCGACTGAGCGGTAACCAGGTTGCCGCGCTGCTGACGTGGCATGTGCTTGATTCGCTCGCGCACTCGGGCCGGGTGCACGACGGCTACGTTGTCAAGACCTACGTGACGACCGACATGATGGCCGCTATCGCGGACAGCTACCGCGTGCGGGTCGTGGGTGACCTGCCGGTAGGCTTCAAGTGGATTGCTCAGACGATCGACCGCGAGCCAGGCGAGTTTCTGTTTGCGGCCGAAGAGTCGCTGGGTTACTTGCGGGGCACGTATGCGCGGGACAAAGATGGGGCTGTAGGAGCGCTGCTGGTGGCCGAAGCGGCCGCCTGTGCCAAGCGGCGCGGGCTAAATCTGACCCAGGTGCTGGACGAACTGTACATGCGTTACGGCTACTTCCACGAGGCGGCCGATAGCCGAACGCTGCCGGGGCGAGAGGGTGTCGCGAGAATGCAGGAGCTGATGGCTCGTTTCCGGTCCGACCCGCCCGAACGCCTCGGACCGTTCAGCGTACGGCGTTTGTGGGACTTCCGCGCGCACGAGGTGCGCGACCTGCAGAGCGGCGTGCGGCAGTCGGTGGAACGGCCGGATGCGGACATGGTTGCCCTGGAGCTGGACCGCCCCGGCTGGCGTGTTGTCGTCCGGCCGTCCGGCACCGAACCAAAGGTCAAGTTCTACTTCTTCGGCAACGTGTCGGCTGAGGAGGTGGCTGCCGCAGGCGGGCCCGCTCGGGCACGTCAGCGGTGTCGGGCTGAGATGGCCGAGCTGCAGACTGCCCTCGGGCGCTTCATCGACAGCGTCGTCGGCAGCTAACAGTCACGGTGCGGATTAGAACCGTTGCCCGGCTCGGTCCCGGAGGATACCTCCTGGCTGGCCGACACAGCGAGTCCTCGTTGAGGGAAGACCGGCATGCAGCCTTACGAGCACGGACCGTTCGAGGAACGCGAGCCGATGCGGCGTGAGCCGCCGGAGCTCAGGCGTCAGCGATGGGCCATGCTGATCCTTGCGCTGCTGGCTCTGGTGCTGGCCTGGCGCGTCATCGCCCCGTTCTTCTGGCCAGGCTCGTTGCATAACCCGGCGGCAGCGCCACGCGCGGTGACACCCCGAGGCGATCTGGCTGAAGATGAGAAGACGGCGATCGAGATCTTCCAGCGCGCAGCACCGTCGGTCGTGCATATCACCACCGGCGTGCCCACCGCGGGCCCGTTTGAAGGGGTGCTGCAGGGCACGGGCTCTGGAGTCGTCTGGGACAAGGACGGCTACGTCGTGACCAACTACCACGTGATCAAGGAGGTGGCCGAGAGCGGTACCGGGCGCACACGCGTGCGGTTCATCGACGGTACCGAATACCCGGCGGCAATCGTCGGCTATGACCCGGAGGTCGACTTGGCTGTGTTGAAAGTGGGGGTCCCGCCGGAGAAACTTGTTCCCATTCCGATCGGTACCAGCCACGACCTGCAGGTCGGACAGAAAGCGTATGCCATTGGCAACCCGTTCGGACTGGATCACACGCTGACCGTGGGCGTGGTCAGCGCGCTGGGACGAGCAGTGCGGTCGCCGTCGGGCACATACATGCAGAACCTGATCCAGACCGACGCCGCAATCAATCCGGGTAATTCGGGGGGGCCCTTGCTGGATAGCGCCGGCCGCATGATCGGCATCAACACGGCAATTATCAGCCCTTCAGGTGCTTATGCCGGTATCGGGTTTGCCATTCCCGTGGACACGGTCAACCGGGTGGTGCCCGAGCTGATCCGGCACGGGCGTCGCGTCCGCGCCGGATTGGGGGTCATCGTGATGCCCGAGCGGATAGCGGCCCGTTTCGGCGTCGAACGTGGTGTGATGATCCGCGAAGTTGTGCCCGGCAGCGCAGCCGATCGCGCAGGGCTGCGCGGGCTGGCCATCGGTCCTCATGGCGAGAGCCTGTTGGGCGACATCATCATCGCGGTTGATGACATCGAGGTGAATAGCTTTGACGATCTCCGTGCAGCCCTCAGCCAGTACAACGTCGGCGACACCGTGACGCTGACCATCATTCGCGAGGGCCGGGAGATGAAGGTCGAGGTGACGCTTCAGCCACTGGTTCCCTAGCGACCGCCTGCTGAAGCCACAACCGATACCGCTCCGGATCACGCTCGGCCAATTGCACCGGGATCGAAAGCGACAGCATCGCCTCATGGAGCCGGCGTCTCGCAAGCGGTTGCGCGAACGGCCGAATCGCCAACAAGAGGCGGTGCTGCGCAGGTTGCTCCAACCGAAATGCAGCCGACGCCTGGTGCGTCACATAGCTGCGGCCACGGTAGACCGCATCCGTGTACCGCCACACGACAACGACGCGGAAGGGAAAGGCGGTCGTTCTCAGCGGACTGAGGAACCGTCCTTCGCCATAAGCGACCGCCAGTGTCCGGCCCCTGTACACGTACCGCCACCTGCCGCGGTTGCCTAAGGTGTCTGAGGCGTGGAACCAGCCGTCCGGGCCGGCCGTGACCCGAGTGTTGCTGTAGCCGACGACGTGCCACAGCCGCGCCACCAGGTCGGGACGGAACAGGAGGAACTCGTACGTGTCGAGCGACCCGCGAAACGTATCGCTGAGTGGCGGCACGACCAGGCTTGGCTGGCTCAGCACGGCAGCGACCCGGTCGCGATAGCCTTCCTGAACCTCCTCAATCCACTGGGATCCCGTCCCAGAGGACGACCGGGTTGCGGCCTGGGGGGGAAGCTGGCCAAGCAGCGTGGGGGTGATGCCGGCAGCCAGCACCATGGCTGCGGCGGCGGAGACACGGATCATCGGACCGCTCCGTGCAGGTTCTGGCCGAAAGGCTGGCATCGGTTGCATCGGCTGGACAGGCTCGGGGGCGCAAGCTACGTCGGTGCATCCAGTGGCCTCACAGCTGATCTAACCGCTACGGTTGGTCTTGCCCGCACGAGGCGAAAGCTCGATAATCGCGGCCGCTTGGTGGACGGTCTGCCGCAGGCCCGCGGGGGCATCCCGTTACGCTTGTCGGTCCGCGCCTGGCGCGGTGGTGACACGAGCCAGGAGGGGCGGGTGGTGCATCTGTCAGAGCTGGCCCTACTTTGAGGAAGGAATCCATGGCAGGAAGAAGGATGGGCAGGAAGCTGGCTTTCGCCGTAGGCTTGGCCATCTGTGCGGTGCTCGCCGGCACCGCGGCCTACTGGGTCGTCGGCCGACACGCGGACGTACCATTGCCGGAGAGCAGCACACGCACGATTGAGCAGTTGGAGGCACCCGACCCGTTCAGCTTCTTACCTGAGCAGGTTGCCAACGATATTCAGGCCGATCTGGGCAGACTGCTCAATCCGAACGAGGCTGCCAAGGCGATCGTGAGCCTGCGGCAGCGGATCGTCGAGCTCAACCGGATGAAGACGCCGTACACGCACGCTGTTGTGGTCGTCACGATCGATGGCATTGCACGGCGGTTTGCCCAGCTTGACAAGCGAACCCGTCTGGCTTGCTTCTACCTGCTCAGCGAGGCGTTCTCATGGTTTGAAGTGAACGAGGCGCCCACGTGGCCGCGGCTGCTGGCGCCGGCGGAGGAGATCGTGCGCGAACAGCTTGCGACGACGGCAAACGAGAACCGGGTGCAGGCGCTGAACTTTGTGCGGGTGTACTGGGAGTGGTTGCCGGCCGCAGAGGCACTTAGCCCGTCCCAGCGCCAGCTCATCGCCGAGTGGAAGGCTTCCTTACACGAGGCAGCCACGGAACTGCTGCACGCGCCGGAGGCAGAGGTCCGTGAGGCGGCCGTGCGCGCCGTGGCAGCGGCCCCGATAGACGAGGCCGCCCGGGACGCGCTCGAAGGGCTCGAAGACCCCGAACCGAGCGTCCGCCGCGCGACGCTGCTGGCCTTGGCCGAAAGGCCGCAGGTACTGCCAAGCGAGCGAGTGTTGCCACTGCTGAATGATGCCGATTACGACGTGCGCACGACGGCACGCCTGGTGCTGACCTGTCGGGGGGTCAGTCAGGAGGCCATTTCGCTGGCGGCGATGGCGTTCCATCCGATGGCGCTGACACGCATTCAGGCCGTTCGGCATATTGCGATGAGCGACGCGGTGGACCGGGTCGTATGGCTCGGCTACCTGCTGAGAGACGACGATCCGGAAGTGCGGGCCGAGGCGGCTCGGGCACTGGCTTTCGTCGGCACGCCGGCAGCACTGGCGAAGCTGCGCGAGGTGGCAGAAACAGGCAAGGATCAACAGCTCAAGGCGCTGGCTCAGGACCTGCTGGCGCAGGTCACCGGTAAACCGGAAGGTGCCGTCCGCCAAGCGAGCCACGAAGCGGCGCGTTAGGACGGCGCCTGCCGCGCAGCACGCAGGCTGCTCCCCGCCCGTGCCGTTCCCGGCGTACACCGCTTGAAGTCCGCGCGCGGATTTGGCATAACTAGATCAGCTCACGGGCTTGCCGGGTCGTTGAGCCTGGGGCGACGACCGGCCGGGGTCTCGGTCCTTGAAAGGGGTGCAGCCATGTTCTTCCTGTTCTTCCGCCGCAAGTATCAGAACCTCGTCGCTGTCATGTACGAAGGGCCCGGGCGACTGCGGCTGAATGCCAACCGCAAGGCGGGACGCGACCTGGAACGCGCCAAGCGGGGCGCGATGGTTTACGAGGGGACCGTTTGCTGGTTCATCATGGACGATTCGGGTCAGTGCCTGGAGCGGGGCGAGGGCCCGGCGGCCGCACACTTCAGCCGGGAAGAACTCGCGGCGATGCTGCGCCAGTTGCCGCAGCACTCGGCCATGATCGCAGTCATCCGCGAACTGCTCCAGTACAACCAGGATAAAGCGTCCAAGATCCTCACCTGGACTCAGCCCGGGCAGAGGGGCTCTGCCGTTCAGGCTTAGGCCCGAAGCGGTTCGCAACGCGGCCAGCGACGAGCGTCTGTTTCCCGGCCGGCGGAGCAGCGCGGGACCATCCGCCTGACGGTAGCCTGTGCGTCGAAACACTTCCTCGTGCCCGAACCGCCGGTTCAACGGTTGAGTCGTTGCACCAGCTTGGCCAGCGCCTCCACATCACGGCGGTCAACAATGTGGCGCACCGTTACCTCCGGGACCTGGATCCGCACGAGCAGGCGCTCGATATTCCTCCAGACCTGATTGGCCTTCTTGCCTTCGGCCAGGTAGGCATCGCTGACCAGTTCGGCCAGCCTTGTGCGCGTGATCGCGTCGAGGTTCTCGTAATAGCGCCGGATAACCTCAAGCTGGTAGCGCGTGTATTCGCGTTCTTCTGCCACGCTAGTTCCCTGGTGTCGAGTCGCTGGTTCGTTCGGCGACCGCTTCCTGAGGCACCATCTCCGAGCGAGCCGAATCCTCCCGGAACGCACCGCGCACGGAATCTTCCGGCTCCTGACGCTTCACGGGTTCCGGGGCGCGGGCCGAGCTGCTGCCCATCAGTCTCAACAGGCCGTACCACAGCATTTGCCAGAAGCGGACGATCTCGTCTCGGGCACGTTTCAACGCGCGCATCACACTGCGGACTGCCCGGTCCTGGAACCGCTCATACGGATCCCAGCGGCCGATGTCTCGGTAGTAGTGCTCGATTGTGCGCACGTCGGCTTTGGTCGTTTCGTCTGCCGCCTGCCGGTACTGCTCGTGCAAGAAGCCGATTGCTTCCCGGTAGGCTCTGGCCGGTTCGGGAACGCGAAGGAAGATCTCCTCCAGGGCAGCCAGCAGCGGGTGTTCTTGGAGCCGATGCGGACCTCGGGAAAGCCGCTCTTGAAGCAGATGTTCCATTCGGGAGCGGATGAGCACGTCCTCGCGGTAGCGGCGGACGCCGTAGACGACGATCAATGGCAAGAACAGCAGGCCCGCCACGTGGGTTGGCACGATGATGAAGAGCACGACCTGGATGAAGAAGGCCGTCAACAGATTGCGGCCCACATGCGCACGGTGCTTCATCAGACCGCTGCGGATCACGCCACGCACCGCCTCCAGCGCCCATTCCTGGCCCATGCCCTCCGGCACGACAATCGTCAGCTCTTCGTCCTCGTCCATGGACACCACCAGCCGGGACAGGCGGATCTGTTCGTGGCCGTGGACGAGGTAGTCATACTCCCGCTTGGCAAAGGCCAACGTTGCTTGCAACCCGTCCCAAAGGCGGACCAGGAGATTGCCCGGCTTGCTGTCGGAGCGGTGCCCGCGGCGGCGGCGCGGCCGATGTGCACGCTCCAGGCAGTAGCGGTAGCGCGGGTCCAGCGGATGGTGTGGCAGGAGATAGATCCTCATGGCTTTCGTCCCGCGCGAGCCCGACTCACGATCTGCCCAGGGTGGTACTTAACAGCAAGACCACGGCAGCAATCACTGCCCCGCTAGTATAGGGTAGATTGTGCGCGGGATTGACGGCGTAGAGCAAGTTCCCCACCACCGGTCCGAGAATGCGGGCCATGGCCGACGCAGACTGGCCGATGCCCAAGACCGTGCCCTGCACCTGCTCACTGCTTCGCCGCGACATGAGTGCCTGCAGCGACGGCGGCAAAGCTGCATAACCGGTCACCGTCAGCACCGTTGGCACAATCAGGTACAGCCACTTGCCGGTCGACGCGGCCGCGGCCAGACCAGTCAGCCCGACAATCAGCAGAACGCATCCAATGGCGATCATCGGCAACTCGTGGATCCTCCTTACCAGCGGTCGGACGATCACGCCCTGGGCGACCGCTAGCGTAAAGCCGACGGCTGCAAACAGCAGAAACAGCTCGCGGTAGCCAACCCCAAAGACATCCTTCACATACCGCGACAGC
Source organism: Planctomycetota bacterium (assembly GCA_026991575.1). Lineage (GTDB taxonomy): Bacteria > Planctomycetota > Planctomycetia > JALXBF01 > JALXBF01 > JALXBF01. The sequence continues at coordinate 21,767 of JALXBF010000184.1, forward strand.
GTCGTTTCGAAGTTGGCAAACGCCAGCGTCACCAAGAACGAGCAGAGCACCAGCCACCGGACGCTCCGGGCCACCTGGCTGCTCCAGAGCACGGACCAGGCGAACCGTTCACGCGCAACGGTGGCTGCCGTCTGTCGTCGCTGCGGCGGTTCGGGCAACCACGCCAGACCAATCAGAAACGCAAAGCCGGACAACAAGGATGCGGCCAGCCCGGGGCCGACCGGCAAGTGGCCGGAGCGGACCCATCCGACCGTACCGGCACCTACCAGTGGTCCGAACGTGAAACCAAGGCCGAAGGCCATGCCAAGCAGTGCCATCCGTCCGGCACGAGCCTCCGGTTCGGTCACGTCTGCGATATAGGCCTGGGCCGTTGGAATGGTGGCACCGGCCACGCCGCCGCCAATGCGTGCCAGAAACATCAAGGTAAGACTGGCCTCGTGGCTGGCCAGCGCAAAGACGCCGTAGAAGATGCACGACGACGCCAGCCCCATCAGCAGGATGGGCCGGCGTCCGATCCGGTCCGATAGCCTGCCCCAGACCGGCGCGAACAGGAACTGCATGAACGAGAACGATGCCAGAAGCAGGCCGATGGCCAAATCCGACGCCTGCAACTGGTCCGCGTACACCGGCAACAGCGGAATGACAATCCCGAAGCCAAGCAGGTCGATGAAAACGGTGAGGAACAAAACCACCAGGGCGCGTCGAGACATCGGTCCGGTCGCTTCTCCTACGTAGGGTTTGCGTGACCTTGCGCATGAGCTTCAATTGTTCCGCTCGATCCGTACTTCGGCACCGCATGCCCGGTACAACGCCGCCGTGGTCGCGAACGCTTCCGGCCGATCGGTCACAATCGTCAGTGGTCGCGGGGCAAGCATGCCCAGCGCTTCGGGCACGTCGACGATCCGGAGCACATTCAACAGCTGTGGCCCCTGGCGGTGAGAGGTTGTCGGGTTGACGACTCGTACGCGTTCCAGTTCCGGCACCAGCAGCGCGGCATAGGCCGACAGCACTCCGTTCGCCCCGCTGCCCGCAATGGACCAGCGCGTCACTGCCTCCGGGTGCCGCAGGACGTGATCGGCGACGCGAACAACATCGAGCAAGCGGGTGCCGTCCACCGTTCGCCCCAGCAGGACCATTGAGCGACGTACGAAGTAGGGGGCGGGATCTTGCCAGGCCAGCGGTCCGACGCCCCGGGGCACGACGACCAGAAGTGCGGAACCGTCGGCCGTCAGCCCGCTGACCCAGGCGGGGTATCGCTCTGGAGCGGTCGCCAGGGACTCGTCCGCAATCACGATCCAGCCATGGTTGCTGTCACGCGGGGGCGTATAGCGGACGAGCACATGGATGCCCGGCTCGGTCTGGAAAGCTCCTTCGTACGGCTCCGTTCCCAACACTAATGCTGCCGGCGGGCTGTCCGTCCGCACCGGATCGCGGAAAACAAGCCGCTTCAAGTCTGCGAGCTTCCGGGCACGCCACACCGCGTAGCCGGAAGGATCCGTGGGCAAACGCTCGGACGGTAACCGAATGAACAATTCATCGATCCTTGTATTGATCTGATCCGCGGGCAGTTCCTCCGGGAACACCCGCAGCAGTTTGCCTTCGATCTTGGGCAGATCGCCTTCCCGGACCGGCTCGTTGGAGCCTTTCAGGTGCCGGTTGATCCAGCGGTAGGCCATGAGCCGCAACTCGGGCTGGTCACGGTGCGGCCCGGGTACGGTGCCAACGTCGAAGAGTTCTTCGGGCTTGTCGGTGTAGAGGCGGTAGAGGCGTTCGAGCCGCTGCCGGATCCGTTCATTACCGTCCATTGGAAAGATGCGGTCACGGCCTGAGTTCAGAAAGAGCATCGGGCGTGGCACGATGAGGGCGGCGATGTAGGTCCAGGGCCAGCGATAGGTGTTGACCAGGAACATGCAATCGCAGTGGCCATTGATGACGCGGTTGGCCACGTAGTCTTCCAGGTCGCTCATGCCGCTGACCGGGACCGCCACCTTCAGTCGCTCATCCGCAGCTGCGATCCAGAACGTCGCGGCACCGCCGCCGGATCGCCCGGTGACCGCGATCCGGTCCGGATCCACGTCGGGGCGGGAGACGAGGTAATCGACTGCCCGAATGCCGTTCCAACATTCGACGCCTGCCGGCGTGTAGCCCAGCGAGTGCCACCACCATCGGTTGTAGCGGTAGGTGCCGTGGTGGATGCCAGCGATCTCGCCAAGTTGGAGCGTGTCGAGCATCAGACAGATGTAGCCATGCTTGGCGAACCAGATGCCGTGGTGTTGGTAAGCCGTCTTGTTACCGTCGCGCCCGCGCCCGGCGTGGCCACACAGGTAGAGCACTGCGGGCAGGCGCCCTTCGACGTTGCGTGGCCGGTATAGGTTGGCGGTCACGTAGAGCCGGGGCATGCTCTGAAAGTGGATCTTCTCGACGACGAAGTCGTCGAACTCCAATGTCCCTGTGACGGTTGCCTTTAGCGGGGTGCGGGGCGGCAAGGGCCAGAGCCCGAGCATCTCGAGGTACTGCCGCTTAAGCAGAGGGCGGATCGCTTCCCAGTCGGCCCGGGACCGTACGTTCTCCAGGAAGCGGCCATCCAGACGGCGGGCCTCGGCGGCCAGGTAGCGGTAGATCGCGCTGTCGTCCGGCGGCTGCGGTCCGCTCTGGCCGAAAAGCACCGCGGGGCTAAACAGGAGCAGAGCGAAGGCCAGTCGATGGCGGCTCATGGTGTTCTTCCCACGTTCGATGCTGCGTGCACGGCTTGGTGTGCGTCTGGACTCTGTCGGCGGGCCGGGCCGCATGGGCCGCGGGGGTCAGATAGAATACCACGAAGCGTAGACTCCAGGGCGCAGAACCACCAGGAGGAGGCGTGCGATGAAGGTCAAGATCGTCTTCTGCTCGGTCTGAAACTACGAACCGCGAGCCGTCAGTTTGACGGAAAAGATTCTGACGACCTTCAAACGGCAGGTCGAAGAGCTGACGCTGGTTCCCAGTGACGGTGGTCGATTCGAGATCTATGTGAATGGCGACCAGATTTACTCCAAGCTGGAGACCGGCGAGTTCCCGGACGAGGACAGCATCATCGAGCAGCTTCAGGCGAAGCTGCCGGCTTGAGCTCTGGCGTACCAGCGCGCAATCGGGCCGACCAGCGAAGCGCCCCCGGGAGGCTTCGCCGGTCGGCTTTTTTGTTTCCGCTAGTTCTGGGCAACAACCGGGCTGTTCCGGCATCATGGAGCCGTACCGATGAGCACCGGTCGTGCTGCAAGACTGACCAACTACGCAAGCTGCGCGGGGTGAGCGGGGAAGTTGCCCGCGGAGGGCACCGCACAGGTTGTGCGGCAGCTACCGAAGTTTGACGATCCTAACCTGATTGTCGGCGCCGAGCATTTCAGCGACGCCGGGGTCTACCGGCTCCGGCCTGACCTGGCCATCGTGCAATCGGTCGACTTCTTCCCACCGCTGGTGGACGACCCGTTCGTGTTCGGGCAGATTGCTGCGGCCAATTCGATGAGCGATGTTTACGCCTGTGGGGCCCAGCCGCGCACGGTGCTGAACATCGTCGGCTTTCCGGACACCGAGCTGGAGCTGGCGGTCCTGGAGCAGATCCTGGCCGGGGGGGCCGAGCGGGTCCGTGAGGCTGGCGCGGTCGTAGTCGGTGGTCACAGCGTGCGGGACAGTGAAGTCAAGTACGGTCTGGCTGTGACCGGCACGGTGCATCCGGACGAGATCTTCACAAACGACGCGGCTCGACCGGGCGACGTCCTCTACCTGACGAAGCCGCTGGGGACGGGTTTTGTCACCACGGCGAACAAGAAGGGGGCCTGTCCGCCGGAGCTGCTGGATGCTGCATGCCGCAGCATGATTACGCTGAACGCGGCGGCCAGCCACGCCGCACGGGAGGCGTCGGTGTCGGCCGTGACGGACGTTACCGGCTTTGGGCTCATCGGACATGCGCTCGAGTTGGCGATGGCCAGCAATGTGACCGTTGTGCTGCGGCTCAACCAGGTTCCTTACTTCGACGGCGTTCTTGACCTGGTCCGGGCTGGTTTTCGGAACCGGGCCGTCAAGGGGAACCGTGCCTGGGCGGCGCCGCACGCGGAGTTTCAGTGTGAGCCGGACGATCCGTTGCTTGATCTGATCTGTGACCCGCAGACCTCCGGTGGTCTGCTGATCAGCGTGCCGCAGCAGCGGGCGGCGCGGTTTGAGCAGGCCGCGCAGCAGGCTGGCGTTGCAACGGTTGCCCGCATCGGGCACGTCGAACCGTTCGCCGAAAAATACCTGGTGATCACCGCAAGCTGAATCGGCCTGCCGCCAAACGCTTCTGCCGCGGCGGCCGCTGCCGGGCGCGGCAGAAGCACGCAGTGTCCGTCAGACCCGCTGCCGGCGCATCGGTGCTCGATGGCGCAGCGAAGGGCTTTGAGCCGATGTCAGGCGAACAGCGAAGGTATTACATCCTGGGCACGGCCGGCCACATTGATCATGGCAAGACCAGCCTCGTGCGCGCGATGACCGGCATCGACACGGACCGGCTGCCCGAGGAGAAGAAACGCGGCATCACGATCGACATCGGCTTCGCGCGGCTGGACTTGGGCGATGTGCGGCTCGGTGTCGTGGATGTGCCCGGCCATGAGCGCTTCATCAAGAACATGGTGGCAGGAGCCAGCGGCGTGGACCTGGTGCTGCTGGTCGTTGCCGCCGACGATTCCGTCATGCCCCAAACGCGCGAGCACCTCGAGATCCTGCAGCTGCTTGGTGTGCGCCACGGTGCCATCGCCCTGACGAAGATCGACCTTGTCGACCGCGACTGGCTCGAGCTCGTCGAGGAAGACGTGCGCAGCCTGGTGGAAGGTACCTTCCTGGCGGACGCTCCCATCGTGCGCACCTCGGCAGAGACCGGAGAGGGAATCGAGCAACTGAAGGAAACGCTCCGAGCGGTCTGCCACCGCGTCAGTCGAGAGCGTCGTGACGAGTTCTTCCGCATGGCCGTGGACCGGTCGTTTGCGGTGCAGGGCTACGGCACGGTGGTGACCGGGTCGGTCTGGTCAGGAGTGCTCCGCGTGGGCGAAGAGGTTGAGTGGCTACCGGCCCAGAAGCGACTGCGCGTACGGAGCCTGCAGAACCACGAGGAGCCGGTGGAGGTGGTGCGCCGCGGTCAGCGCGCAGCCGTGAACCTGGGCGGTGTGCATCACACCGAGATCCAGCGCGGCCACGAGATCGCAACGCCCGGTCTGCTGCGGCCGTCTCACCTGATCAGCGTCGAACTGCGCGTTCTCCGCTCCAGTCCGCTGCCGGTGAAACATCGCCGCCGTGTGCGGTTGCACGTGGGCACGGCAGAGACCATAGCGGTCGTTTCGCTGCTGGATGCGAACGAATTGCGTCCGGGCGAGGTCGGATTGGCTCAGCTTTTCACCAGCGACCCGGTCGCCGTCAGTTGGGGTCAACCGTTCGTGGTGCGGGCCGAGAGTCCGCTGGTGACGCTGGGCGGTGGCCGGATCCTGCAGCCGGTGGCCAGGCGAATCAGCCGGAGGCACACGGAGCGGCTCGAGCGGCTCGAAATGCTACGCAGCGCGGACGTGACCGAGCGGGCTGATGCCGCACTGTGGTTCTACCGGTTCGATCCGTGGACGCCGCTGGATCTGGCGCGCGACACGGGTGCGAGTCGATCGGAACTGGACAGTGTGCTCGGCGAGCTGCGCGGTCGAGGCATTCTGCAGGAGCTTCCGCTCCGCCAGCGTAGGACCGTGCTCGTTCACCGCGACGTGCTCGCTGCCCTGCAACAGCGCCTGCTGCGGGCGGTGGAGGAACTGCATCGTTCGGCGCCGCTGCGGCTCTACCACCCGGCTCACCAGGTGCTCAGCCTCGTGCAGGGAGTGGCAGAGGAAGCGGTGCTTCAGGCACTGTTGGAGCGGCTGCTGAAGCAGGGGGAACTCGTCGGCTCGCCGTCCGCTCTGGCTCGCCGCGGCCACACGCCGAAACTGACCCAGGCCGAGACAAGACTGAAGGAAAGCTTGGTCCAGGAGATCACCGCCAACCGGTTTACACCCCCTGATCTTGGCGCGCTGGTACGCGCCAGCGGGGCAAAGGAGGAAACGGTGCGCCAGCTTCTGGAGTTGGCCGCAGCCGAGGGGGCGCTGGTGGCGGTCTCCGAGACGATCTACCTGGCTAGCACCGTGGCCGAGCAGCTGCGCGCCGCGGTCCGCGAAGCACTGGAACGGAAACCTGAAGGCATGACGGTCGCCGAAATCCGCGACCTGTTGGGAGTCAGCCGCAAGTACGCCGTGCCTTACTGCGAATACCTGGATCGTATCGGACTGACGGAGCGGCGTGGCGATCTCCGTGTGCTCGCGTCGCCGACAGCAGCCGGGGCAGCCAGCGCAGAAGGGGCTTCGGAGTCGAGCGGCTGATGGACAAACAGGACCAAATCCAACAACTGCTGCGGGCCCTGCCTTCGGTCGACCGACTGTTGGAGCATCCGAAGGTCCGAGCTCTGCAGGGGGAGCTGGCCCGAGGACTGTTGGTCCGGGCAGTACGGCGCGCGCTGGATCAGGCTCGCTCTTTGCTACGCGGCGGCGGCGGGGCCTCTGGCGCGGATATCGATGCGCTGCTAGAACGGCTCCTGGATCTGGAGCTTGCTGCCGCGACGCGTCATCGCCTACGTCCCGTCATCAACGCCACCGGTATCCTACTGCACACCGGTCTGGGCCGCGCTCCACTGGCCGAGAGCGTCGCACGCCACGTCTACGAAGCAGCCCACAACTACGTCTGCCTGGAGATTGACCTCGACAGCGGCCGCCGCGGCAAGCGTACGGCTCTGGTGCGCGATCTCCTCTGTGAGCTGACCGGGGCCGAAGCCGCGACGGTGGTGAACAACAACGCAGCGGCGACGGTGATCGTCCTCGCTGCCCTGGCAGCCAACAGGGAGGTCGTCGTCTCGCGCGGGGAGTTGATTGAAATCGGCGGCAGCTTCCGGCTACCAGAAATCATGGCCGTCTCTGGCGCCGTGCTTCGCGAGGTCGGTACCACCAATAAGACCCGGCTCGCCGATTACGAACGGGCCATCGGCGAACGGACCGCAGCACTGATGAAGGTGCACACGTCCAACTACCGCGTGGTCGGGTTTAGCGAAGCGGTGCCGATCGAGGAGCTGGTCCGGCTCGGCCGGCGATACGGTCTGCCCGTGATCGACGACATCGGCTCCGGCGCGCTGGTGGACCTGGCTGCCATTGGCCTGGCAGGTGAGCCGGTGGCGGGACGGTCAGTGAGGGCGGGGGCTGACGTGGTGCTGTTCAGTGGTGACAAGCTCCTGGGGGGGCCTCAGGCGGGCATCATCGTCGGTCGCGCGGCGGTGATCGAACAGATCGAGCGGCACCCACTAGCGCGCGCGTTCCGCGTCGATAAGCTGACACTCGCTGCGCTGGAGGCCACGCTTCGGCTGTACCTGGACCCGGACACGGCCTGGCAGCAGGTGCCGGTGCTTGCCATGGCCGCCGCGCCGGAGGCGGTGGTGCGGGCCCGCGCCGAACGGCTCCGAACACAACTGGCCGAGCTGCCCGGGGTAAACGAGCTACTGATGCGACCAGACCAGGCTTATGTTGGTGGCGGTTCGCTGCCGATGCAGGCGATCAAGACCTGGGTTGTGGGCGTGCGGTCGACCGGACTCAGCGAGCAAGAGCTGGCCCGCCGCCTACGCACCGGCGACCCGGCGGTTGTGCCGCGTGTGCAAGATGGCCTGGTGCTGTTCGATGCCCGTACGGTGCGTGACGATCAGGTAGCGTCGGTTGTCCGGGCCGTGGCGGCGGCGCTGGCATCGGACGGTTAACCGGCCTTTGGGCGGAGTGCCCGGCATATGGCGTTCGCGGTGCCTAACAGGTCGGTCTTCGCGGCCGGTGGGCCGAGCCGGCGGTGGACCACCGATAGAATCAATGAGTTGGCGGCGTATCGGGAGTGTCTGCACGCCTGGTGGCGGCCCCGGGCTTCAAACCCGGTGCGAGGTCTGGCGAGCAGGCCTCGGGTGGGTTCGATTCCCATACACTCCCGTTGTTTCCTTTCCGGTGACCACCGCGCACCATGCATCCAGGCGCCAGTGCGCGCCGCGGCGGTGCCAGTAGCGGGCTGGAGTTGGGACGGTGGCGGACCACGAACCGTCGGATCGACAACCAAGAGGCGGCCGGCGAAGCGTCCTGGACCTGTTGGGCCATTACTGGCGCAGATTCGCCAGCCTGCCCTTTGTCCGCTACCTGCTGCCCGGCCCGGTCTACACCCGACTAATACTGCTGAGCCCCCTGGTCGGCCTGGTCGCGGCGTTTGTGGCCGCGGCGTTCTATCTGGGCCTGGCCCAGATGACCACCTTCTGCATGCAGGACCTCATGGGCTACGTGCCGCCGCCGGCACGGGGTGAGGAGCCGGACCGTCCGGCCGACCAGTTCCAGCTGCCGAGGCGGAAGCTGGCCGTGTTGCTGGTGCCGGCGGTTGGTGGTTTACTGTGCGGCCTGATCGTCTGGCGGTTCGCGCCCGAAGCAGAGGGGCACGGCACGGACGCGGTCATCCGCGCGTTTCATCGGGAAGGGGGCCACATCCGGCCACGGGTGCCGCTGATCAAAGGGATCGCCTCGATCATCACGATCGGCACAGGTGGATCAGCCGGGCGCGAAGGGCCGATTGCACAGATCGCTGCCGGTGTCGGCTCTACGCTGGCCAGTTGGCTTAGGCTCAGCGAGCGGGAGCGACGCGGCTTGCTCATGTGCGGTGCCGGTGCCGGCATCGGCGCCATTTTCCATTCGCCTCTAGGCGGAGCGCTCTTTGCAGCGGAGGTGCTCTACAGCACGGCGGCCGTGGAGCATGAGTTGATTGTGCCGGCGACCATTGCATCGGTCGTCGCCTACTCGCTCTACCCATTGTCGCACGGCGCAATCTTCGCCGTGCCGGAGAATCTGCGATATGGTTCGCCTCGGGAGCTGATCGCGTACACGCTCTTCGCTGCTTTCCTGACCCTGTGGGGCTGGGTGTACGTGCGGGTCTTCTACGCCGGGCGGGACCACGTGTTTCGCCGATTGCCGGTGCCGTTCTGGGTCAAGACCACGCTCGGCGCGCTGGGCTTGGGACTGGTGGCGCTGGTGTTCCCCCATGTGCTCGGTGGTGGTTACGGCTGGATCCAGCAGGCTCTCGACGGGAAACTTTCTATCCAGCTGATGCTCATGCTGGCCGTGGCCAAGATCATCGCCACGACGACGACCATTTCCAGCGGCGGCAGTGGTGGCGTCTTTGCGCCATCGCTGTTCATCGGAGCGATGCTAGGCGGCGCGTTCGGCAAGTTCATGCATGCGATCGCACCCGATCTGGCGCCTCAGCCTGCGGCGTTTGTGCTGGTGGGCATGAGCGGTTTTTTTGCCGGCGTCGCCAAGGTGCCGCTGACCGTGATGATCATGGTCTGCGAAATGACTGGCTCCTACGACCTGATCGTGCCGCTGATGCTGGTCAACGTGATCACCGCTTCGTTCTCACGCCGCTGGCAGCTCTACGAAGAGCAGGTACCCGTGCCGGCCGACAGCCCGGCTCACGCCGGCGAAGTGGTCGTGGACGTGCTGGAGCGGTTGCGGGTCGCGGACGTGTACGACCCGAAGCGACCAGTGGACCTCGTGCCCGCTTCGGCCACGCTCCACGACGTCCTCGAACTCGTTGCCCACTCGAACAACACCTACTTCCCGGTCGTGGATCGCGACGGCAACCTGATCGGGATCTTCTCGCTCCGCGATCTTCGCTCGGCACTTCTTGGCGTCGACAGCCGCGATGCGATCCGCGCCATCGACGTGGCCACCTTCCCCGTGCTGACGGTTTCGCCGTCGGATGACCTGGGCAAAGCGTTGAAGATCCTGACGGCCAAGAACATCGAGGAGATTCCAGTAGTAGAACAGGATGACCAGGGACACAAGCGGGTGAAAGGTTTCCTGTCACGCCGAGCCATCATCAACGCCTACCGCCAGGCCGTAGGCCAGTGGCGGCGGCAACACCAGAGTGTCCGGGGAACCCGACAGCCGGTGACCCGCGAAGAGGAAGAGCACCCCTGAACCACGTTTCGGACCATACCCTGAAACGGCCGAAGCGACACCGAAGTGGCACAGCCGATGCCAATTCTGGCGACCGACCAAGAACGTTTGCAGCGTCAGCAGCAACAAGCGTTGGTAACGGCAGCACCGACCGGTAGCTGGCGACGGAGTCTGTTGCTGGTGTTGGTCGCCCTGCTGGCCTCGGTCCCGTTCGTCCGCAAGCCACTGCACATCGACGATCCTGCTGACCTGCAATACGTGCGTCAGATACTAAACGAACCGCTCGATCCGTACGGCTTCGAGTTTGACTGGGGCGAGGGGCCACGGCCAGCGATTCGCAACTATCATCCCCCTTTGAAGTTCTACTACCACGCCGCGGTGCTGGCAGTCGTGTTCCGCGGGCAGGATCCGTTCCGTTCTGATTGGCTTGAAGAGGTGCTGCACCTGAGCTACTTGCCGTTTGTCTGGTTGATCGTCGTTTCTGTCTATAGGCTCTGCGGTCACTTCGAAGTGCCTGCATGGTCGGTGCTGTTGTTCTGGCTGTTTGGGCCCGGATTCCTGCCTGGCCAGAATGCCATGCTCGATGTGCCGGCGCTGGCCCTTGGGCTAACCGCCGCGGCGCTGCTGAGTGGCTACTGGGCGGATCGGAGGTTGCGCCGCGCGCTGGCTGCGGGCGTTGTGCTGGCAGCTGGTTTGCTGACGAAGTACTCGGTAGCCATCGTCTGGATCGTAGCGGCCTATTGGCTCTGGCTGGAGCGTGCCGAGTGGCGTGCTGTGCTGGCAGTGTTGCTGCCGGGGGTGGCGGCCGTTGCACTGTGGGCGGTGGTGTCGCAGCTGGCCTATGGCACGGCGCATCCGTTGATGGTGCTGCGTGGCGTGCCGGGCCAGGTCGGCGCGCAGTCGCCTGGTCTGAACAACCTGATCGACTCGGTCGTCTTCCTCGGCGGTGCCGTGCCCGCTGTGGTCGTGCTGTTAGCGCTTCGGGGAGGGCGGCTGACACTTGTGCTGCTAGGCGCGATTCCCGCCGCGCTGGGATTGTTCACCGTGCGACGTCCGGAGCTGAACATCGTGGGCAACGTGCGCGACCTGGCCCGTGAGAACCTGGTCTGGTGGTTCGTGCTTGCCGTTGCCGGGGCCGCGCTGGTGTTCGTCGTCGGCGTGACCGTGTTACGCGCGTGGCGCAATGGCGCGATCACGCGGCGACGGCTAGTGTTGGCTGTGTGGTTTGCGGTTAGCCTGGTACTCGGCTCCGCAGCGGCACCGTTTGTCGCCATGAGGCGGGTGCTGGACACGGCACTGGTGGGCAGCATGCTCGTTTTCGCGGAGGTGCCGGTTGCGGGCAACGGGCTGGCACGCCGCTGGGTGGAGCTGTTTGTTGTGCCCGTGACACTGCTGCTGAATGCCTTTTTGGGGTACACGGCAGCCATTTCTGACTATGAGCTTGCGGCAGTCTACCCGAAGTATGCCGCGATCATGGCGCGGGATCAGCGCAAGTTCACCAACAAAGCGTGGTGCTATGGCTATTGGGGTTGGATGTTTTATGCTGAGCGTAACGGGCTGAAACGCTACGTGCCGGGCCGCGAGGAACCGGCCGACGGCGATATGTTTGTCTGGTTGGATGTGGTTGCCAAGCCAGCGGTTATCCCGGACTCGCTGCGTTCCCGCCTGCGCGACCTCTTCAAGGAGTACCAATGGGGCAATGCCCCGCTGAGGATGATGAGCAAACAGGCCGGTGCCGGCTACTACAGCAATGTCTGGGGGCCGCTTCCGTACGCCTGGTCTCAGGTGCCGGTCGAAACACTGAAGGC
>JALXBF010000185.1 GCA_026991575.1 Planctomycetota bacterium
GCCTCACCGACAACTACGGCACCGAGTGGCGGTACCAGTATGACAGCCTGTCGCGGATGACGCAGGCGGAGTTGGTGGTCAGCGGCACGCCGAAGGCAACCGCGCAGTTCGCCTACGATGCGGCCAGTCGGCTGGTGCGGATGGTCCGCTTTGAGCCCGGCTCCGGTGGCACCGGCCAGCAGGATCCCCAGATCGTCACCAGCTACAGCTATGATGCTGCCTCGCGGGTGACGCTGATCGACCACGACTACGTGGATTCGCAGGGCAATGCGACGCCGCTGGCGGATTTCGCCTACACCTGGGATGCGGCCGGTCAGATTGTGGCGTACAGCGGTCCGGAAGGGACGCGCACGTATGCGTACGACCCGCAGGGTCAGTTGACGGACGTGTGGGATGGTCAGGGGAACCTGATCGAGTACTACCGCTACACGCCCAATGGCAATCGAACGGAGTCGCACCTGCACGGCACCGGCTATGTGACCGGAGCGGACAACCGGTTGCTGTCGGATGGAACCAACGACTACGAGTACGACAACGAAGGGAACCTGATTCGCAAGACGAACACGCTGACCGGCGAGGTGACGGAGTACAGCTGGGACTACCGCAACCGGCTGACGGCGGTGGTGCACAAGGATGGCCAGGGCAATGTGCTGTGGACTGAGACGTACGTCTACGATGCGTTCAACCGCCGGATCGCGTTCTACGAGGACCCCGACGGCCCGACGGGCCCAGAGCCGGAGCGGTTCACGTTTGTGCTGCATGACCTGGCCCAGCCGCCGACGGCCGAGCAGGTCGCTCAGGGCGGGTTGGCCCCATACGTCGATGGCATCTACTCAAGCGCGATCTTCGCGGCGAATCCAATTGCTGACTTTACAGATGCGGACACTTCGGACGGCATCACCCCGCAGCTCACCGAGCGCCGCCTCTACGCCGCGGCAATCGATTCGCTCCTTGCCCGCGAAGACGCCCTCGGCGAAATCACCTTCGACCTCACCGACTACCTGGGCAGCGTACGCGGGTGGGTCGATCCGGACGGCACGATCCTCGAGACCCTGGCCTACGAGAGCTTCGGGCTGCCCGTCGGTGGCTGGACCAGCGAGTCACGGTTCGGGTTTTCCGGCCGCGCATGGAATGGTGGCAGTCACCTGTGGTCGATGCGGGCGCGGCACAAGTCCCCTGGCACCGGTCGCTTTATCTCCGAAGACCTGATGGGCCTTGAGGCCGATCTTAACCAATACCGGTACGCTGCGAATAACCCTACTTCGTACCGTGACTTACTCGGGTTGCACCCTACTGGCCAGGAAGGAATCCGGTATCCGTCTGGGGGATACAGCGTCGATCTGTGGAGCGACCCGCAGCCATCGACGGGAGCGTGGTTAGCTAGCGATTCCGGGGCTTGCTCGATCTTGATCTGCGAATGCCCCACGGCCGCATTCGCAACTCCGCTGGTGGCGAGAGCTGCCGGGGGTCAGCGACTTGGCCGCGGGGGGACTGGGTCCCAACCGAACCCCTCGCCCTGGTGGGCATTCTGGGAAAGCCTAAGAAGAAGCTGCCGATCGATGCAGAAGACGTACGCAGCGCTGATTCTGAAGTATTGGTATGGGCTAGAGCAGGAAGGTGACAAGATGATGGCAGAGGCTTACGTTGAGGGGCCCATTGGTCAAGCACAAGGCGGCGGAAAGACCGCCGTGAAGGTGTGCCTGGGCATCGCGACAGTGTCGACCGCGGCGGCCTGCGTCGTCGGAGGTATCGAGTTGTGTCTCCTGGGAAACCGGCCGATCCTTGTAGAGGGGGTTTTGGTCGGTGGAAGGATGGGCAGCGGCGGTCTCATCCAGATCAGGCCACACAACATGAAGCCGTGGTTCCGCATTGATTATCACCCCGTGCGACCTGGCGGTCGACCGTGCCCGCACATTGACATAGACGCACTCAATATCAAGCACTGGCCATGGGGCAGATAATCAAGTGGGGGAGATGAAACCGGCTGTGAGCGGAGGCGGGACCAGTGGGGTGGATTCTCGGAGCGTACGCAGACTTTCCGACGCTGGCACGAGAAGCCGCATTCCTGTACGACGCGAACTTTGGGTTACACGACATTGCCTATGACGATCAAACTGGCGTATTTCGACTACGGCTCGAGGCGCCGTGGCTTGCCGATCTGCCTGAGTTGCGCGCATGTGCCAGCGCCGTGCCGGAGCGTGGTCGGTCACAGGAAACGGCCACTGACCGGTTCGAGTTGGTACTCACGGACGTGGAGGACTGCAAGATCATCTGTGACGACCCCTTTCTCGAACAGTATCCTAGCTTCGAGTTCAGCCGGGTTGAACAGGGCGCGCCGGGAGTGCTCTGGCTGCTGACACACTACGTTGTCTCCATTCGGCTGCGGGTGCGTAGCATCCGCGCCAAGTTGGTGGCTTGCCGTCCGGTAGACGTGTTCCCCCGTGCACCAGCCAGCCAGTGAGGCTTATCAACGGATGGTAGGATTGGACGGCGTGCGAGGGGGTTGTGGCCCTCGCTGGTGCATTGACCGGGATGGCACAGACCGCGTGCGCACGAGAGGCGTCGCTGTAGAAGCGACTTCCCGTCCGGTCGAGTGTCGGCGGCAGCAAACGCATGCCCGTAACCAGCCAGGGAATAGGCGGTTGAGGCTGTTTCGTGTACGGGTTGCCGGGGGAGGTGCTGCCACTCGTGCACGCGCACGCCCAACCCCCGCGGACGATCGCCGATCGGTCCCTGGTGGCGTACTTGATTCCAGAGGTAGGCTCCGTGCACCGGTCCGGCCCCGTTTCGCTGCAGGCGGCTCTGCGGCCGGCTCCGGGCTGAACCTGACCCCTGTGGGGGCGGAACATTGCAACATCGCTATGAGGGCCTGAGGCGACCGCCTCAGCAGAAGCTCCACGGCCACGCTGGGACAGAGAAGCCATGCCTGGCAAAGTGCGTCTACCTGGTACGGCCTCAGCCAGGGCCGGAGGAGCCTATACGGCCACCTCGTTCTCGCCCAGGTCGTGCGAACGGGCGGGCGATTGCCTGGTTCTCCCTTCCGCATCCGGGACAGAACCGTTCTGGAAGAGGTATGCTACCTGGGTGACTCCGACGGAAGCCATCGCCCCCGGAGGCGAGACATGCCGGGAAAAACTCAGGTACTGCGCTCGGTGGATGAGCTCAAGCAAATCTTGGTCGGTCCGCCCCGGTTGTACACTGGCATCGATGAGATGCGTTACTTTCCATCGCGGCGTGAGTTTCACATGCGGCTTTGGAGGACTGCAGATCCCGGTAGGGGAGGGCATGCAAAGACTGTCTGGTGGGCTCTGGGATCGCTGCGTCGCAAGCGCGCCTACATCTGCTTCCTGGACGTGGTGCTGGAGTCCGTCGTCGAATGCAGATTCGTCTGTCGACGCAGATCCGCGCGCACGCTCGACGAGTCCGGAGTGTGCCTCGAGCTAATCGGTGTCGAGCGGCGTGGGACTACCCTGGTCCTCATGATGCGACCGAGACTGTGGGTTTGGCTCTGGGTAGAGGAGATCTCTGCCATCGCGACGTGGCTCAGCGATAAGCAGTGAACGCGACCACACGGTTTGCGGACGCAAACGCGACACGCGCTCATGCTGACACCGCGTAGTTCGTCGATTCCCCCAGAACGTAACCGCTTACGGCGGTGTCGACTGTTCGCGCGAACTGGTGGCTGTAGCGCCGATTCAACCCGAACCTCACCAATGGGCTTTGTCACCAGCTACAGCTACGACGCCGAGCAGCGGCTGCTGTCGGTCACCGACCCGCTGGGCCGGACCACCAGCTACGAACGCGACGCACGCGGCCGGGTGATCTCTATCACCGATCCAACCGGCGCCAAGAGCACCTTCGCCTGGGATGCCGTCGACCGGCTCGTCCAGCGCAACGATCCGTTTGGCGGACAGCAAACAAGCCAAACGGATTATCGTTACGACAACCTTGATCGACTCATCGAGCTGGTCGACGCGGAGGGGAACCTCTGGAAGTGGGAGTATGACCTGGTGGGCAACCGGATCGCGGCGATCGATCCGCTGGGGAACCGATACGAATGGGATTACGATGCACGCAACCGAGTGATCGCCACCCGAGATCCGCTGGGCAACCAGACCACGATCGCTTACACCCTCACCGGCATGGTCGCCGCGGTCACTGACCCCTTGGGCCGCACGACGCGGTACCGCTACAACGCCCGCGACTGGCGGACGGCCATCATCCTGCCCGATGGCGACGGCGACCCGAACAACAACCCGGAGATCACTTTTGGCTATGATGAGGAAGGTAACCTCATCTCGCTGACCGACGCCGATGGGAACACGACCCAGTGGCGGTTGGACGCCGTGGATCGGGTCATCGAAGAGATCAACGCGCTGGGGCTGAGCCGCTTCTTCGAGCACGATGCCGCCGGACAACTGACGGCCGTCGTCGACCGCAACGGACGGCGGCGTGAGTTCGACTACGACCTCGACGGCCGCCGCACCGCAGAGAGGTGGCTCGACAGCCAGGGCCAGATCATCTTCCAGATCAACTACACGTGGGATGCCGCCAACCAGTTGACCGGTGTCTCCGACCCGAACCAGACCTACACGCTTGCCTACGACGACGCGGGCCGTATCATCAGTCTCGACAACACCGGCAGCCCCTCCATCTACCCGGTCATCCAGCTCACCAACACCTACGACGATGCGGGCAACCGCATCCGCGTCACCGATAACTACGGCACCGAGTGGCGGTACCAGTACGACAGCCTGTCGCGGATGACGCAGGCGGAGTTGGTCGTCAGCGGCACGCCGAAGGCCACCGCGCAGTTCGCCTACGATGCGGCCAGCCGGCTGGTGCGGATGGTCCGCTTTGAGCCCGGCTCCGGTGGTGGCTGGGGGTCAGGATCCCCAGATCGTCACCAGCTACAGCTATGATGCGGCTTCGCGGGTGACGTTGATTGACCACGACTACGTGCACTCGCAGGGCAATGCGACGCCGCTGGCGGACTTCGCCTACACCTGGGATGCGGCCGGTCAGATTGTGGCGTACAGCGGCCCGGAAGGGACGCGCACGTATGCGTACGACCCGCAGGGTCAGCTGACGGACGTGTGGGATGGCCAGGGGAACCTGATCGAGTACTACCGCTACACGCCCAATGGCAATCGAACGGAGTCGCACCTGCACGGCAGCGGCTACGTGACCGGTGCGGACAACCGGTTGCTGTCGGATGGAACCAATGACTACGAGTACGACAACGAAGGGAACCTGATTCGCAAGACGAACACGGTGACCGGTGAGGTAACGGAGTACACGTGGGACTACCGCAACCGGCTGACGCCGGTGGTGCACAAGGATGGCCAGGGGAATGTGCTGTGGAGCGAGACGTACGTCTACGACGCGTTCAACCGCCGGATTGCGTTCTACGAGGACCCGGACGGTCCGACCGGCCCGGAGCCGGAACGGTTCACGTTTGTGCTGCATGACCTGGCTCAGCCGCCGACGGCCGAGCAGGTCGCCCAAGGCGGGTTGGCCCCGTACGTCGATGGCATCTACGAGAGCGCGATTTTGGCGGCCAACCCGATTGCCGACTTCACGGACCCGGACACTTCGGACGGCATCACCCCACAGCTCACCGAGCGCCGCCTCTACGCCGCCGCCATCGACTCCCTCCTTGCCCGCGAGGACGCCCTTGGCGAGATCACCTTCGACCTCACCGACTACCTCGGCAGCATCCGAGGATGGGTGGATTCGTCCGGCACCACGTTAGAGAGCCTCGTCTACGAGACCTTCGGCCTGCCGGTAGGGGGGTGGTCGAGCAGATCGCGATTCGGCTATTCGGGGCGGGAGCGAGTACGGCAAGGGTGGGCCCTACGAGCCCGACCCTACGACGCAGTCATAGGAAGGTTCTTGACAGCTGAGATTCTGGGGATACTCACGTCGCCTAACGCGTACGGCTATGTGCTTAACCGCTCGACCTACCTGATTGATCCCCGGGGATTGAGTACAGAACTGCCGAGGCCTGGGACACGACCGGCAGCAGGCTCGGCCACGCAGCCACCGCACCCCCCAACCGACCCTCGGCCCAAGCCTGACGAGAACGATGTGGCTGTCTACGACCCCAACGACCGCATTGCGCCACACTTCGCGGAGACGGCGGACGACTACGACGCGGCCTATCCGGTTGACAGCCCATCGGAAGCTGCTGAAAAGATCGCCGAGCACGCCGAGAAACACGGGCCCATCGATAGGCTCGGCCTGGTCGAACACGGGAATCGGGGAGGACAGTACTTCGGTGAGCCGTCCGTGCGGCTGCCGGTGGACTGGTTTAGAAAGCTCGCGGAGGAGGGAGTGTTCGCCGACGATGCCGTCATCGTGTTGTACGGGTGCCATGTAGGGTCAAACAGCCAGTATTGCCAAGCGATTGCCGACGCCACCGGCTGTGAGGTAATCGCATCGTGTGGTTTGGTGTATCATGGACCGCCGACCCCGAAAGACAATGGTTCAGTACACGGCAGGCCAGAACCCGGCGCAGGTTGGCACGTGTATCGGCCGGGTCATCCTCCCAGCGCCGGACACTCGGATCACACCAAGCCGCCGAAGAAAGGTGATAATAAGTAGGCACGTTAGTCATGCAGCGTTGGATGAGTGATGCTGCCTCAAGACGGTGGCGGGCATACCTTGCTCTGCTCTGTCTTGCCGCGAGCAGTGGCTGCGGTTCAGGCTTGCGCTGGGGCCCGCCAACTGCCCAAGAGATCCGGCATGCGCTCGGCTCAGCTTCCTATGTGCGGATTAGCTCTTGCGGCCGGAGTGTGAGAATCGACGACCCGGCGACCATTCGCAAGATCGCAGACGCGCTGCCCCAGGGCTCTCGTCCTTACTACGCCCGATGGGCATGTGGCTGTCCCCCGGTCGAACTCGATATCACGCTCAAGTCGGACGAGTGGATGCAGTACGAGTTTCATCATGGCACGCTGTACTGGGGCACATGGCGCAGAGATTTCGGCGAACAGTTTGAAGCTGTGCTGCTGTCGTCGCTGGAGGCAAAGGCTCCTGACGGGCCTGACACCGCCGAGCAGGCAGACGACTGCTCCTTGGGCGTCGGCCCGCACACACGGCCCCTCAAACGGTCACCCACTGCCTCACCACTAGAACCGGCCACAACGTCAGCGCCACTGCGTTTAAGCTCTCGGCCGGCTCAGAACCGGGCCAATCACACAGACCGTGGTGGTTCCGGTCCCCTGCATGAGGACCGCTTCCAGCCGTCTCATGACCACACAGCGGACGCCCAGGTGC
Organism: Planctomycetota bacterium; assembly: GCA_026991575.1. Classification (GTDB taxonomy): domain Bacteria; phylum Planctomycetota; class Planctomycetia; order JALXBF01; family JALXBF01; genus JALXBF01. Next base: position 7,282 of record JALXBF010000185.1, read on the forward strand.
GCTCACGGATGTGGTGGGCGTCGGGGGAGTGGTCAGGGAACGGGGAGAACGCCACCGGGTCGACCAACTGCGAGCTGATCCAGGACCTCCTCCAGCGACGCTACCCAACTTGGGCCCAGCCGATTACCGGTGGCTCGTAACATCGGCACATGCGCAAGCGGAGAAACGGTCCCATGCGTGGCGTGTTAAAGGCAAACTGGCTTCCTAGAGACCTCCTGGATCGCACGTCGACCACACTGGCCCTAGTGTACCTTCTGGCTTTCGTCTGGTCGCGCTGCGCCAGTGCGGCTCCGCCGTTCAACTTTCCCCGATCGTTTTACCAAGCCGCAGTTGCCGCAGCCGCCTGGTGGTGGACACCCCAAGCGTCCGTTGCGTCTTCTCTGGCCGCTTGTGGTGCCGTCTTGTTCTGCGTGTTGGCTTACACATTGGCCACGCTAGCGCGGCGCCTCGTGCCCTTATGGGTCCGTCGTTGGTTTGCCGTGGTCCTGGCATTCGCCCTCAGTGCCCCAGCATTCGCGTACGCCTTCACGACCCTGCCTTCGACCTCTTTCTCCCTCGCAAGCGAACTGACCGAGTGGGACGCCTCACCTCCGACGTCACCGTTGGAACCGCCCATCGTCGCAATGACCGAGCTGGTTCTGATGAGGGGGCTGGCCATCGTCGGACTGTGCTGCCTGCTAACCCGTCTCGTGTGCCAAGCACTGAACGTAGCCAGTGAGATAGAGCGCGCAGAAGCCAGCCCCGCGCAGACGCTTCTGCTGATCGTCTGCCTTATATCCGCTGCATTCTGAGTAACGCCTCTTCCCATCGCGGCTGACGCACTTCGAACGGTGAGCCTCCCGCACGACAGCGCTTGCATCAGAGAGGCGATCGTGGCAAACTGTCCGGGCTCAAGGGCTCCCGGACTAGGGCCATGGAGGAGTATCATGGCTCGCACAGCGAGGATGCCCTTGGTGCAGTATTTGTCGACGGTGCCGGATCGGCGGCGTTAGTGCGTGAACCTTCGTCGTCGCCTGTATGCGGTACTGATTCTGGCATTATGCGCGATTCTATGCAGGGCAGAGAGTTTTCGAGCGATCGCGACGTATCGCTGTACGTGGTAGGACTTTTTTTTTCGCAAGTCGCTGGATTTGCCCGACGGGATTCCGTTGCATGACACGTTTGCGCCGGCGTTTCAGGTGGTGGCCGCTGAGCTCGACTTTTGCGGTTTCTGAACGTCACGTGGCGATGCTTAGTACGGTGAGCGTAGGACGTAGGAATGATGGAGGGGGCTATTTGCAAAAATACAGTGCTCCCAGATGTGGGCCCGGACGACAGAGAGCATGTCGGAGAAGCAGATAGTCTTCTTCCCCTGCCAACGGATAACCGGTTCGGCGTCTCGGCCTGTGGAACGAAGGCGGGCATAAATGAGGACGACAATGGAGTAGAGGCCGAATAGCAAGGGGGTGGCGCTGGAGACGGACCTGGCGAGGCGACGGCGGAGGGTTTCTGGTCGGAAGTAGGTGTTGACCTCCTGGAAGGTGGTTTCGATGTTCCGGCGGCCGGTGTAGATGGAGACCATCTCTTCGGGGGAGAGATTGGGGTCGGTACAGAAGAGGTACTCATCACGGTGGGTGCCGTCGAGGTCCCTGACGTGCACCCAACGCATCGGTACCAGAGCCTGACCACGGCGATACCAGAGGCCGGTGCTGCTCAGCAGCGCAACGTGGCGTGTGTTTCCACCGTACCACGACACGGTGGCCGTGCGAGCCTTGCTCCGATGAGCCCGGACAAAGTCGACAGGCCGGGGCAGTCGCTTGCCTAGCTTGCGTGGCCGACCGCGGCGTCGCTGGGAACGGCCAGGCGGAGCCGCGTAGAGCAGGCAGCGTGGATGGCATTTGCCGACCAGGGTGACGCGGTCGGCGTGGCGCGCTGCGAAGCGGGCGAGCAGGTGCGTGCTGAAGCCGCCGTCGACCGCCAGAGTGAAGCGAACTCCTGGCAGCCACCTAAAAACCCTGTACAACAGGACAATCGCCAGCTCGCTGGGACTGGGGTACTTCCGGCCCAGGGCTTCGCACACGTCTTTGGGCAGGTACAAAGCCACGGCAAGCGGTAAGGCAAGCTTGCGGGTGGTCCAGGGCACAGCTACCAGAAGGGCCAACACGATCCAGCGGTGCCCGTAAACGGTTACCGTGTGTGACTGCGAAGAGCGGACCCCGTCGCGATGGCGTCCCTTGCTCCAGACATGTTTGCCGCGGTGTTCTACGGTCGTGTCATCCAGAACAAGCTCCAGCACACCCACCTTGGCCCGGAACGTCTTGACCAGCTGCCTGGCCAACACGCCGCCCACCACCCATAACTTCCACGGAGCCTCCGACAGGAACCGGCAAAAGTTGCAGAGGTGCAAGTCAGCGATCGGCTCGATGGTCCGGACGATGTTTGCCACCGTGCGTCGCCCGTTGCATACAATAGCACCGAGCAGCAGGACGATGAACCGACGGAACGACCGCTCGGTGAAGGCAACCGCGAAGGGCTCAACCACGCTAGCGAGCGTCTTGCTGAGGCGCATCTTCGCCCTCCCTGGCTGGTGGTTTTTGCTTTTTTGTCACTGAGGCCCAGGTGGCCTCACTCACAAGAATCCTACCGCCAGGGAGGTTTTTTTGTCCCCCTCTGCTGCCCCAAGAACCGGCTCCCTCAGCCCCTACCACGCCCACGCCGGATGACGGCAGCATCGGCCGCTGCCGTGCTTCTGGCCTTGCTTGCCCTGTTGTATCT
>JALXBF010000186.1 GCA_026991575.1 Planctomycetota bacterium
TTCAGCCGCGACGAGCTGGTGCGACTCGTGCGCCGCCATCTGGCCGGGCTGCGCGAACAACGGCTACTATTTCGGCCCGCGCCGGCTCGTCCGCTCGACGATCGCGTCCGGCTGAGAATCACGCCCAAGCACTTTGCCTACCTGAAGATCTCCGAAGGCTGCGATCGTCTGTGTACCTTCTGCGCCATTCCCAGGATGCGCGGCCGCCACGTGTCCAAACCGATCGAACAGATCCTGGCCGAAGCCGCGGAGCTGGCTGCCGACGGTGTCCGTGAACTGATCCTCGTCGCGCAGGACACAACCTACTACGGCATTGACCTCTACGGACGCCCTGCCCTCGCTCAACTGCTCCGCGCGCTGCAAGAACAGCGGCTGTTCCGCTGGATCCGCCTCCTTTACTGCTACCCACAACACTTCACCGACGAGTTGATCGACCTCATCGCCAGCTCCGAGCAGATCCTGCCCTACATCGACCTGCCTCTGCAACACATCAACGACCGGTTGCTGCGTCGGATGAAACGCCAGGTCACGCGCGCCGACACGATCGCATTGCTCCAACGGCTCCGCTCAGCCATTCCCGACCTGGTACTCCGCACCACGTTCATCGTCGGGTTCCCGGGCGAAACCGACGCGGACTTCGAAGAACTTTGCGACTTCGTGCGCGCAATCCGTTTCGAGCGATTGGGCGTCTTCGAATACAGCCTTGAACCGGACACCCCGGCCGCCCGGCTCCCGGGACACCTGCCTGATGAGATCAAACGCCGACGGCGTGAGCACTTGATGCAGCTGCAACAGGAGATTGCCTTCGACTGGGCGAAGCAACAGGTTGGACGTACGCTGGAGGTGGTGATCGACCGGCCCGATCAGGAGCCGGGATGGTGGGTTGGTCGCACTTATGCCGATGCCCCGGACATTGACGCCGTGGTGTTCGTGCACAGCGCGGTTCGGTTACGTGCCGGACAGTTTGTTACCGTCCAGATCCGCGAAGCGGACGGTTACGACCTGGTCGGGACAGTGACGCCATCGGAAACAATGGATTCCGGAACCGGTTGTCAGGCGTTCGTGGCACGGGACTGACGCAGGTTTCACCGATGGACACGACAACGAACGTGCAAGCCGCCCCTTTGAAGCGGTCGAGCTTGAAGTTCGATACGCTGGCGAACCGGATCACGGCCGTGCGGCTCGTGCTAGCCGTCGTGTTGTTCGGACTGATCGCCTACGAGTACTGGGCCTCGGCCCTGGCGCTGTTTGGGGTGTTGCTGGTCAGTGACCTGTTGGACGGCTACCTGGCACGCAAGCGTGGCGAAGTGACGGCCGTGGGCAGGATCCTGGATCCTTTCGCCGACAAAATCGTCATCGTTGGGGCGTTTATCTTCTTGATGCCGTACGCCCCGGAGCTTGCGCCCTGGGTCGTGACGTTGATCGTAGCTCGCGAGTTGCTCGTGTCCTCGATCCGCAGCTTCCTGGAGTCGGCCCGTATTCCTTTCGGCGCCGACTGGGGAGGCAAGCTGAAGATGGCATCCCAGTCGGCCTGCGTTGCCTGGCTGCTGCTGACGTCTGCGCCAGGCCTGGCGGCCCCGTGGACCTCGACGGTACGGCTCGCGCTCGTCTGGCTCACCGTTGTGACCACGGCCCTGAGCGGGCTGAACTACTTCCGCCGCGCTGTGCGGTTGCTTCAGGACGCTGAGAGCAACGGCAGCTAGGCCAAGCGACGCTCGCTATCGAGACCGGTCTCGGCCGGTTCGCGCCGCTCGGCCCGGCTCCCACCGGAACATCAGATAAACGGCGCGCTCCACTTCGGTGGGATCGCTCGGCAGAACCAGCGCGCGGCCAGCCTCCGGGTGAGTTCGGTCAAGCAAATCGGTTGCTGCCACAATGACGTCAACGTCGGGGACCGGGTTCCAGGTCACCATTAAGTCCATGACGAAGTACGGCGGCACGCGCCAGAACGCCACCCGATCGACGTACCGGCCCGTAATCCCGAGCGACAGGCATTCCAGAGGTTGCCAGTTCAGCTGGGCAAACAGCTGATTCCGTGGCACCGTGTCCTCGATCTCCCGCTGGCCCAACACGTTCCGCGGACCGGAACGAGCATCGGTGCGGGCAAAGGTGTACGCGGCATAGAGCGAAGCTGTCGTCGAGAGCTGGTAGCTGGTGGCCAGTTCCACACCGTAGGCCTCGCCCCGCACACTATTGACCAACACCGTCGGTATGTCGAACCCGTAGGGGCGTGGCACAAGTGGCAGTTCGACTCCGCCCCGGAGCCGGTCGTAGTTGTGGTAGTAAACGGTCACGTCGAGGTAGAGCAGCTCATTTACTTCTGTGCGTGCGCCGGCCTCGTAGGCCAACAGCTCCTCGCTGTCAAAGTCCGGCGTGCCGAGCACCAGCGGAAAAACCGCTGGACTGATCGCCACGGGTAGCGCGTGCGCGATCAAACCGTCGTCTGCCCGCGACGGCGTGCGCACGGCCCGCGAGACCGCCCCCCAGAAGACGAGGTCCTCTCGGGGAGTCCAAAGCATCCGCACCGTCGGCTGCACTTCTAAGCCACTGAAGTCGTTCATCTCCAGCTTGACGCCGCTGGTCAGCGTGAGCAGATCGGGGAGCAGTTGCCAGCTATCCTGCACGAACAGGTTGGCCAGACTGTACTGGCGGTCGGGGTCGTGCAGGGCAAAGACGAATCCATCGCCTTCAAACTCGTCCCACGTTGACCGGTAGCCGCCACCGAGGACGAGCCTGTGGTCGTCGACGAGTAGTTCGTATTGCCAGTCCAGATCGATCGTCTGGCGCTCGTAGCGGTACAACGGCCGGTGTCGGTCTGCGGCGTCGTAGTAGACCTGGATGGTGTGCTTGCCGATGTCCGGGTCACCGCTACTCCAGCGTGCCAGCAGGTTGCCGCCGTGAACCTCTACGTCCTCGATACGACGGGCGATGAACCATCCCGGTACGAGCGCGGGTAGCACGTCGCTGAAGCCAGTGATCCCCTGGTACAGATCGCCTTGCACGGTGACGGTGGTCAGATCATCGGGCTCCCAATCGGCCCGGAAGCCGCCGCGCATCTGGCGCCAATCGTCGTGTTCCTGTCCGATGGGGCTGAAGCCGGCGTCGCGGTCGAATGCCTTCGTGTAAACCCGCAACCAGGCGTTCTCGCCCAGCGTGGTCCCGTAGCGCAACGCCGTGAATGCGCGCTCCTCGGTGCCGAAGCCTGCCTGCCACAGCACCCCCTGCGTGTCACGCGCGCTTTTCGTGACGATGTTGATGATACCGTCCACGGCGTTCGAACCCCACACGGACGCGCCCGGGCCACGGATCACCTCAATCCGGTCAATGTCTTCCAGCAGCAAGTCCTGCACGTCCCAGTAGACCCCGGAGAACAGCGGCGTGTACACCGAGCGGCCGTCGATCTGGAAAAGCAGCCGGGGTGAGAACCTCGTTGCTCCGCCGCGGATGCCCACGTGCCACAGCGACGAGTTTGGCCGCTGCACGATTAGGCCCGGGACCATGCGGAGCAGGTCGGGCAGGCGGCGGAACGGGCTATGGCGGATCATTTCGGAGGTGATGACGTGGATTGCCGCCGGCGTGCGTCGGACGGTGGATGCATGGCGTTCCACGGTGGTGACCGGCTGGTCCAGTGACGGAACCAGCGCATCCTGTTGGGCCAACTCCTCTAAGTCCATGTCTGCAAGCGCGGCGATGTCACTTGCATCGGCGAGCAGGCCCTCCGCTTCTGCCCCGGCAGAATTCGCCGAACCGGAAAGCTCGTCCGGAACCGGTGGTGGCTCACCAGCTCGGGTAGCCACAGACAGCAGCAAGGAACAGAGCAGAGTCGCGGCGTACCAGCGTATGGAGAAGGTACCCGATGACATGCCTGTCAGCTCCGTACTACAGCTCCCCCTGCGAAGTCCTCGCTGACCGCCGCCCTGAGCCGATCGTGTCACAATGGCGTCGGTCACGTGAACTGTCCTCGATCGCGGTTGGCGATCACAGCCCTGGTGCGTTGGCGAGCCGCGGCGTCCTTGCCGGGCGAGCCAGGTTGCGTTGGGCCTTATTGATACGGTTCGGCCGCGCCGGTGGGCCGGCTTTAACGCCTGTGACGGCAGTAGGTTCCACAGCGTGGGCCAAAGTCAAAACGGGATTCGTGTGCTAATGTTTGATGGGAGGACAAAACGATGAGAGCAGCGTAGGGTTCTCGCTCGCCCTTGGCCGTCTGGGAACAGTCCGTACCGACGTGCTGTTGTCCCAGCGGAACCGCTCTGCCGGTGACAGCGGTATCACCGCGAGCACTGTTGGCCATGGTACGCGTAGGAAGGGGCCAATCCGCCTGGACACACGGAGCGACGCATGGGTCGTAGCCACCCCACCCATTGTGCCGTGTTCGTGCTAGGCTTGTTTGTCGTCGCCGCAGGAACGAGCGGGGCGGGCAATGAAGCCAGGCAGGGCTATCGCGACCGAACTCCCGCTATCAAAGCCGCCTACCTCGTGCAGTTTGCGCGGTACGTGTGGTGGCCAGTGGCAGGAAAGGAAAACGGGCGTGCTCGCCTGGACCGGGTGCACATCCTGGTGGTGGCCGCCCCGCGCGTTAGCAACCAGCTGAGCCGACTGGCACAGCTCACCAGCCTGCCGGTACGTCCTGCGGTGCGATACGCGGAGAGTCTCACCAGAGTGACCGCGTCCGATGTGAGCTGGAGTCACATCGTGTACGCGCCCGATCCGGCTGTGGCTCGCCTGCTGGCCGCAGCCCATCCCGGCAGGCCGATTCTGCTGGTAACCGACGGCCGAGGCAGCACTCGCTCCGGCGCCGCCATCGCCTTCTACTTGAGCGAGAACAAGGTGCGGCTGGAAATCGCACCGCACAACGCGTCGCGCCGCGGTCTAGAGCTGAGCTCCAGGCTGCTGCGTGTGGCCGGTGCGATCCGTCGCAACGCCGGAGAGACGCCACGATGAGGTTCGTCGGGAGCCTGAGCATCCGGATCAAGATCGTCGTCCTAGCGATCACCTGCGTGCTGACCGCGCTGCTCTGCGCTGCCGAAGTGATGCGTGTGGTTCAGGCGCGGCTCATGGACCGCTTCTTCCGGGACCACCTGCGGTCCGCCTGTCAGCTTGTCGCGCCACAGCTGATCGCAGCCCTCCAGTTCGACAACCATGTGGCCCTGCGCGATGACCTGTGCATCCTGCTGCGCACGCCTGAAATCGTGCGCGCGGCCGTCTACGACCAGACCGGACGACTTATCGCAAGTTGCCGGCAGCGTCGCTCCAGCGGGGAGAACACGGAATCGCTGGTACGGTTTCGCTACCCGCTCATCGACGAAGGCATAACGCTGGGCGTGCTCGAAATAATCGCCTCAGAACGCCGCATCGCAACGCTTCAGCGTCATGTAGGCCTGGTCAGTTTGGTCGTCTTTGGCACGGCCGTCACGGTCTGCGCCGTCGTCCTCTTTCTGGCCCTCGGCTACGTCACGCGACCGCTCAAGAAACTGGTCGACGCAATTCGCCGCGTCAGCGCGACGAAAAACTATGCCATCCGGATCGAAGAACCCCGGACCGGCGACGAACTGGGCCAGCTCTGCGCCGCGTTCAACGATATGCTCGCGCGTGTCGAGCAACGCGACCGGGAGCTGGCCTACCACCGCGACAACCTCGAGCGGCTGGTTCGCGAGCGAACCGAAGCACTGAACCGTAAGAACCGGCTGCTGGCGCGGCGCACGCAACAGGCAATGGCCGCTTCCGTGGCCAAGAGCCAGTTCCTGGCGAACATGAGCCACGAAATCCGCACACCGATGAACGGCATCATCGGCATGTGCGAGCTGCTCCTTCAGACCGACCTCTCGCCCGAACAGCGCGAATATGCCGAGACCGTCTACAGCTGCAGTCAAGTGCTCCTGGCCCTGCTGAACGACATCCTCGACTTCTCCAAGATCGAAGCCGGAAAGCTAACCCTGGAACAGGTCCCGTTCAGCTTGTGCGAAGTGATCGACACGGCAATCCAGACCATTGCCGCCAACGCACACCGTAAGGGCCTTGACTTCAGTTGCAGCGTAGACCCCGAACTGCCCGAGTACCTCGTGGGTGACCCCGGCCGCGTGCAACAGGTGTTGATCAATCTGTTAGGCAATGCCGTTAAGTTCACCGACACCGGCCAGGTCCGGCTGACCGTCACCTGCACCGCCCGACAGAACGACACGATCTGGGTGCACATCACCGTCTCGGATACCGGTATCGGTATCCCGCGCGACCGGCTGAATGAGATCTTTGATGCATTCAGTCAGGCCGACGGATCGACCACGCGGCGGTTCGGCGGTACCGGACTCGGCCTCGCAATCTGCAAGCACCTGGCGGAGCTAATGGGCGGCAAAATCTGGGTGGAAAGCACGGTCGGCAAAGGCAGCGATTTTCACGTCGTCCTGCCGCTGCGTGTGGCCGAACAGCGGCCAACTCCGGCCCCGCAGCCGCTGGAGGATGCCAAGCTCGACGAGCGTTTGAAGGGCGCTCGTGTGCTGATCGTCGACGACCAGGAGTTCAACCGGTTGTACTACGAAACGATTTTCCGACGTTGGGGCAGCCTGCCGGAGTGTGCCGCGGACGGCGCCGGTGCGTTGAGATTGCTAGAAGACGCGGCCCAGGCAGGAAAGCGGTTCGATCTGGTGCTGATGGACCGCCGCCTGCCGGACACGGACGGTTTAGAGGTCATCGAACAGGCTCACAAACAGAAGCTGCTCGAAGGCGCCACGATCATCCTGGCAACGTCAGCGGACCGGCTAGTCGATCACGCGATGCTGGAACGACTCCGCATCGGTCGCGTGCTGGTCAAGCCGTTTACGCACCGCAAGCTACGGGGCGTGCTCCGCGAGCTGCTTGGCGCGTCCACCGCGAAACCCGCCACGCAGGACGCAGCAACCGATCACCTACCGAAGCTGCGCATCTTGGTTGCCGAAGACAACCCGGTTAACCAGCGGCTCATGCGTCGGATCCTGGAGAAAGCCGGCCACGAAGTGATCCTGGCAGGCGATGGTCGCGATGCCGTGGAACAGTACATGGCCCGGCCGGACGAGATCGACCTTATCCTCATGGACGTCCAGATGCCGCGCATGAACGGTCATCAGGCAACCGCCTGCATCCGCGAGCTCGAGGCAGGCACGGGGCGCCACGTACCGATCATCGCGCTAACCGCGCACAGCATGGCCACCGACCGCAGCATGTGTCTGACTGCGGGCATGGACGACTACCTGTCCAAGCCAGTCCGATCGGATCAGCTCTTCGAGACAATCCGCCGCCACATCCAGCAGCAGCGGCGCGGGGATCAAGGAACCCAGGGGGGCAAACGGACCGGCCCACCGCCACAGCCTGCCGCCCGCGTGTCGGCCGGCGCGGCCGTTGAACGGTAGCTTCTTCCCCTCCAGAACCAACCCAGCCCGTAGGCCTAGTCAAATGGAAGACCCTCGAGCACCGCGTCGGAGACCGGGCCGGTGCTCCGCAGCGTCAGCCGGCGAGCGTCCTCGGGCAGGTATGTCAGGGTCAGCCACAGCGTGTCCGGCGGGAGCACCTCGTGCACCCGATCGGCCCACTCGACGGCCGACACCCCCGCACTCTCAAAGAGCTCCTCGGCTCCGATTTCGGCAAGCTGTTGCGCAGAGGTCAACCGATAGGCGTCGAAGTGGTACAGCGGCAGCCGGCCACCCTCGTAGACCTGAAGCAAGACGAATGTCGGACTGGACACTACCGAGGGATCGGGCACTTGCAGTCCTTCGGCCAGGCCGCGCACCAACACGGTTTTGCCGGCACCCAATGGTCCCACCAGGGCAATGACCAACCCCGGCCGCGCCAGCCGTCCAAGCGAGCGGCCCAGGGCCTGGGTCTCGGCCGCATTGTGCGTTGTCAGCTCCCGCTCCACGGTCGCCGCCTCTCGGTCAACTGCTACCGCAGATGGGCGTAGCCGGTCGGCGTCACGGACCGGCGCCGCCCGTCTGGCCACTGCAGCTCGACCCCCCGCCCCACCTCCACGTAGCCGACCTCGGTAAGCTGCGCGTCAAAAGGCCAGTCGGCCAACAACGCAGGTAACCCTCTCGGCGAGACGGCGGCCAGCAGCTCAAAGTCCTCGCCGTCCGTCAGAGCTCGTTCCAGCGCGTCCGGCTGACCACGTAGCGACTCCGCCACCGGAATTGCCTCAGCCAGCAGCACGACGCGCACGCCACTGGCCGCGGCCAACCGGTACGCATCGGGCGCAAGGCCGTCGGACAGATCGATGAGCGCGTGCAGTTCGGCGTGCTCCTTGAGGTATCGCGCTTCGGCAAGCCGGGGGGCGAAGTCCAGGTGCTTTCCGGCAAGACTACCGCCCAATTGGCCCGTCACGAGCAACCTATCCCCTGGACGGGCACCGCTTCGAAGCACCGCTCCTCCGGGCTCGACCTTGCCCAGCACGGCGACCGAGACGGCCAACGGACCATCAGTTCCGACCGTGTCACCGCCCACGATAGGGCATCGATAGTGTCGGGCCCGCTCGGCCAGCCCATCGTAGAGCCGCTCGACCAACGCGTCCGGAACCTCGCGCGGCAGTGCCAGGCTCACCACAGCAGCAAGCGGCTCGCCTGCCATGGCCGCGATGTCGCTCAGATTAACGCTCAGCGCCTTGCGACCAACGCGTATCGGGTCGGTTCGAGACAGGTCGAAATGGGTACCGTCGACAAGCATGTCGGAGGCAAGCAGCAGCTCGAACGGACCCAGGCGCAGCACAGCAGCATCATCCCCGACGCCACAGCGCACGGTTTGCGACGGCAGCAAGGTGCGCTGAGTCAGCTTTTCGATCAGTTGGAGCTCGCGGAGCATGAGTGGCCGGCCGGCTGCCGCAGGTGGTCCGTCGGTTGTATGGCTGCGGCCAATTCTACGGGTGTGGGTTCAGCGGGCGGCGAGCCCACGGGAGAGAGGAATCCAAAACTCGCGCACCCGGCCACCCCGGATCACCAGTGCCCGTAGCCGGTCGGCCGACTGCACCACCGGTTGACGCAGCACGTAGAGCACGTTGTCATAGCGGAGTGTTTCCCACCGATGCAGTCCCACCAACATGTCTCCCGGCCGGATGCCGGCTCGGTACGCCGGCCCATCGCGGCGGACAGCGGCCACGAGCATACCGCCGTTCAGCTCTGGCCGGTAGCGCCGGACCTCTTGGGCAGCCAGCTGGCTGAGTCTCAGCCCGAGCCGATGCCAGACCAACTCCGCGGGCGAGTGGTTCACGCGGTAGTGAACAATCGTCTGGCGGCCGTTGCGTTCGACAAGCACTGGGACGGTCTGATCGGGCGATGCGCCAAGCCAGGCGCGTTCGAAGTCGATGGCGTGATGGACGTCGATGTCGCCAACGCGGAGCACGATGTCGCCGGGCTGCAGCCCTGAGGCGTCTGCCTCGTTGCGCACGCTGATCACCTGGACACCACGCTGCGGTCCGTCGGGACCGGCGCGGTGCGAGAGGTCGACATAGGTAACGCCGTGGCTGAGACCGGCCAGGGCCTCGGGCGACATCAATCGCGCCGCCACCTGCTTGACCTGGTCGATCGGCAGCGCAAAGCCGATGTTCTGCGCCTCGGCCCGAATGGCCACATTGATCCCGATCACTTCCCCGTAGATATTCAACAGCGGGCCACCGGAATTGCCGGGATTGATCGAAGCGTCGGTCTGGATGAGGTCGTGGTAGGTGAGGGTGTCGTTCAGCTTTACGGTGCGGTGGAGTTGGCTGATGATCCCCGTCGAGACGGTGTGGGAGTAGCCATAGGCATTGCCGATGGCAATGACCGGCTCACCGACCATCAGGTCACTTGACGTGCCAAGAGCGATGGGTGTGAGCCGTTCGGCCGCGTCGATCTTGATGATGGCCAGATCATGGCTGCGGTCGACGCGGATGACGCGCGCGGTGTACTCGCTGCCCGAAAGCAGCCGGACCCGTAGCTTCTCCACGCGGTCCACGACGTGGGCGTTGGTGAGGATGTAGCCGCGGTGGTCGATGATGACGCCGGTGCCCATGCCGTTGACGCGCTGGGGTTCGACCACCGA
>JALXBF010000187.1 GCA_026991575.1 Planctomycetota bacterium
ACCTGCGCTGGCCATGGGCATTCGTAGGATCGACCGATGCCGTGGTGGCGCTCTACGACCTGTGTAACCAACCGCTACCGATCACAAGCGAGCGATTCCGCCGAACCCTGGCGCACTGGCACGAGCTGTCCGAACGCACTGACCCACGGTTCGCCGGTCCGCCCCCGTTCGGCACCGCTCCGACAGGACCGCGCAAGCCGCCGGTCGCCCAGCAGGTAAGCCGCAGCGTGGACTTCTTCCTGGGGGTCATCGATCGCCTCTGGGAACGAACCGAGCGCCGCGCCGAGGCGCTGAAACTGGCGGAAATCTGGTTGGCGCTAACCGGTGACCTGCATCGCGGAATCAGGCTTACGCAGGACTGCGTAGCCGATCCCAAACTGGCAACCAAGCTGCTGGAGCTCCTTCTCCAGGCTGAGTCGCGCGCCGCTCAGCCAACCGCTGCCGCACTGGAAGCGCTACTCGATTCCGGCCCGGAGCCCGTCGCAGAATTGATCCGGGACGCTCACAAGCACGGGAGACTTGACCAAATCGAACGGCTGGTCGGTTCCGGAGGCGACAACGGGACGGAGCCAGCAGGGCCGGCACGACGGTTCCTGACAACGATGGTGGCCGCGGCACGAGGCGACGAAAAGCAGGTCGTAGCGTTCGTCCGATCATTGCGTTCCGTACTGCCTGGCAACGTCAGCACCGCGCAGCGCGCCGCCCTGAACATGCGGATGCTGCTGGCTCTAGAGCAAGTATGCCCTGCGGACACGCTGCGCAAGGAGCTGCTGCGCGCGGCAGCTAACGAGGCGGTATTCCGCCTGCGCACCGCTCAGCTAGAAGGTAGGCTCTACGGCGAATCAGCCCACGTGTTGCGCCTGCTGCACCGGCTGGCGGACGCAGCACTCCAGGAGGAGCTGCACGCCGTGTGTCGTGAACTGCTTCCGCTGGTACGCATAACCGTTCAAGAGGGAGACCAGAGTCTACTAGACGACCAGCTGATGTTGCAGATCCTGCGCGACCCTGCAGCCGCTCGCCTACTTTCCAAGCATCTGCTTCAGCCCGCACTGGAGCAGATCCCAGGGCGAGAGCTGGTTGCCCGTGGGACGTTCAGCCGCTGGCTGCGGTGGGCCCGAGCAACCATGGGCGAAGAACAACCTCCCGGTATCTCTCTGGCCTTCAGCTTCGCCGACGACGACCGCCTGCAGTTGGTCTGGCAGATCAGCCCATACCTGGACAGCCAGCCGATCAGCTATGCAACGCTCCAGCGACCCTACTGCCCGCAGTGGCTGAGCCACGTACGTCAGGTCTTCCTGCCGACGGACCTGGCAGCAGAACCGGACGATCAAACGCTGCTGGTCTTGGAGCAGAGCAGCGACGGCGTCCACTTTGAGCGGTGGCAATCGCTGCCTGCGCGGACCGGCTGGCGGGAGGATCTCCGAGTTGGCACGACAACCTTATCGCGCAGGCAACGGGGTACACGTTGGCTACGTGCCCGGCTTGTGACGGGGGGCAAGACCGTTGCGGTCAGCACACCGATCCTTCTGCCCGACAGCGACCGAATGAGCGTGAGCTGGTTTCGCATCGACACGGCGCGCGGCGGAGGCGGTCTGCTGCAAGAGCCGGTTGCGGCAGCGGCACAAGGGCTGTTCGGAGGATTGGCTGGCCGCAGAGTGGTTCGGCTGGAACCGGGCCTGGTGGCGATCGAATTCCAGCAAGCCGTCTCCCCCGGCGACTGGCTCGTGCTCAGTTGGTGGATCAGCCAGCCTGACGTTGGAAGCGCGGTGCCGGGCGGACCGCAGTTACAACTGCGCGGCCAACGACTGTTCGCTTCGCTACAGGGGGGATACGGCAAACTCGTCTTCGAGCAGAGCATCTTTGCCCCAAGCCATCTGCGGCCGCTCGTCGCCCGACTCGGCCTTGGCGACGCTGAGCGTCCGTTGCTTTTCTTGCCTGGAACTGATGATAGGCCCACGGCACAGCTCCGCGTCGTCGGAACGCAGTCGCTTGCCCTAGAGGCACGGCGGTGCCGCGTGGACGAGCGGGCCGTGCTGGCAGCATTGCTCAACGCAGCTGCTGACGTGCGGTCCCAGCAGGCCGAGGCATCGGCCCGCAGACACCCCAGCCGGAGCCGGCAGCCGGGCGAACGGGAGAAGAGGCAATGAGCGAAGTGTTGGAGCAGACAAGACGTGCCTTTGAGGCTTTCCGAGCCGACTATGAGCGGGTGCGGAACGAGATTGCGAAAGTGATCGTCGGGCAGGAGGAAGTGATCGATCAGACCCTGACTGCCCTCTTCGCCGGTGGTCATGTGCTGCTGGAGGGCGTACCTGGGCTGGGCAAGACGTTGCTCGTCCGCACGCTGGCAGCCGCCCTGCACCTGTCCTTCCGACGGGTCCAGTTCACGCCCGATTTGATGCCGGCTGACCTGACAGGAACGAACGTCGTGGCCGAGACGCCCGACGGCCGCAAGACGTTCGAGTTCCAGCGTGGGCCGGTATTCGCCAACGTCGTGCTCGCCGACGAAATCAACCGTGCCACTCCAAAGACGCAGTCTGCCCTGCTGGAAGCCATGCAAGAAAAATCCGTGACGGTGGCCGGCGTCACACACCGGTTGCCGGAACCGTTTTTCGTGCTGGCCACCCAAAACCCACTCGAGATGGAAGGGACGTATCCGTTGCCAGAGGCACAGCTCGACCGGTTCTTCTTCAAGATTCTCGTACGCTACCCGACGCTGGAACAGGTCGAAGCAATCCTGGATCGCACGACCGGTGCCGATGAACCGACCGTGGAGCCGGTCCTGGACGGTGAGCGGGTGCTTGAAATGATGCGTCTGGTTCGCCAGGTCGCCATCGCCGACGACGTACGCCGGTTTGCCGTCGAGCTGACGCTGGCAACCCACCCGGAATCGGAGTTTGCACCGCCTTCGGCAAAACGGTACGTGCGCTATGGCGCAAGTCCTCGAGCGGCACAGGCACTAGTACTGGCGGGCAAGCTGCGTGCGATTCGAGATCGCCGGTACCACGTTGCGCGGGAAGACATCGCTGCGGCTGCCCTGCCGGCTTTGCGGCATCGCATCATCCTGAGCTTCGAGGCCCAGGCAGAGAACGTCTCGGCCGATCAGGTCATCAACGAAATCCTCCAAGAACTGCGTAAACCGGCCCCTGTCTAGACGGACCGCCATGCCCGAGCCGAACCTTTTGGACCAGGAGTTCCTACGCAAGCTGGAGTATCTCTCCCTGGTCTCGCGCCGCGTCTTTCGTGGCCAACTCCTGGCGCAACGGCGCACCCGGCAACTGGGCGCCGGTATTGAATTCGCTGACCACCGCGAGTACGCCCCGGGCGACGACTACCGCTACCTCGACTGGCACATCTACGCCCGGCATGAAGAGCTGCTGCTGAAGCGGTTCCATGAAGAAGAGGACCTACACGTGTACATCCTGCTCGATGTGTCGCGGAGCATGGTCCTGGAAAATGAGCGGAAACTGTGGTTCGCCAAGCAGCTCGCCGCCGCCCTGGCCTACATTGCGCTGGCCGAGATGGACCGGGTAGCAATCATGGCGTTTGCCGCAGAGCCGGTGGCCGAGTACCCGCTGACACGTGGCAAGGGAAAGGTACTCAGCATGCTCCGCTTCCTTCAGGAACTGGCACCAGCACGGAGTGCTACCGACCTGCGGCGCGCCTGTGGTGCGTTGGTTCACCGCCGAGCGAAGACAGGAGTCGTCCTCCTGATCAGCGATTTTTACGATCCGGCAGGGTTCGCTCCGGCGGTGGACTTGCTCCGCTACCACCGCCACGAACCCCACCTGATTCAGGTCTACGAGCGTGCCGAGGCAGAACCGTCGTTTGTGGGCGACGTTGAGCTGGTGGATTGTGAATCGCGTGCTCGCGACCAGGCGACGATCGATGAAGCGGTCTTGCGCCGCTACCGCGAGGCATTCCGTCGGTATCAAGAGCAGATGCGCGCTTACTGTCGCGAGCACGGACTTGCGTGCACGCAGACCCCTGCGGACGTACCGTTTGACCGCTTGCTCCTAGAAATGATGCGCCGCGCCGGAACGGTGGAGTGACCCCATGCAGTTCCTCGCGCCGTACGCTTTGGTCGGTTTTCTGCTGGCGCTGCCGATCGTGGCGTTCTACATCCTCAGGGTACGGCTGCGGCGGCGCGAAGTGGCGACGCTGATGTTCTGGCAGGAGGCGTTCCAGCAAAGGCGGCTGACCGCCTGGTGGCGCAGGCTACGCCACCTGCTGTCCTTGCTGGTGCAATTGATGCTCCTGTCGCTGCTGGTGCTGGCCGCCGCACGGCCGCTTCTGCCCTGGGAGGACAAGCAGCGGCGCGACTGGTCGCTGGTGCTGGATAACTCCGCCAGCATGTCAACCCGCACCCGTGGGGACTCAACGCGCCTGGAACGTGCGCGCGAGCAGGCGCGTAAGTGGCTGAGCAGGCTGCCTGAAGACGACCGTATCGCCATCCTTGTCACCGCGCCGCGTCCCCATGTCGTCTGTTCGTTTACCACACACCGGCCAACCCTCAGGAAAGCCCTCCGGCGGATTGCACCGACAGCGGCACCTGCGCGGCTACGGCGAGCCATCGCACTGGCCCGATCACTGACCAGCGATCCGCAACGGCATCGCGTTGTGCTGTTCTCCGATGGCTGCGCAGTAGACGGCCAGCGGGTGCAGCCGGCAGAAGATCTCTGGATCGAACCGATCGGTTCGGCCGAGGACAACGTGGCCATCACTCGATTGGCCCCGCGCCGCAGCTATCTGGATCCCCGACAACTTCAGGTTCTCATCGAAGTGCACAACTACTCGCGCTCCCCTCGGCGCATCACCGTGGAACTCGACCTGAACGAGCATCCGATCGACGTGATGCCCATCGAGCTTGCGGCCAATGGTCACTGGCGCACCGTGCAGGAGTACCTCACCGACGAAGGCGGTGTGCTAACCGCCCGTATCGACGACGGGGGAGCATTGCCCGCTGATGACAGGGCATGGGCCGTCGTGCCGGCGCTGCGGAAGCTCGAGGTGCATCTGGTAACGCAAGGCAATCTTTTCCTCGAAAAGGTCTTCGAGGCCATGGCGAACGTGCAGCTCTCTGTGTCCGCCACGCTGCCTCAGCACATCGATCGACAGGCAGTCGTGGTGTTCCACCGGCGCGTGCCCGCCCAGTTGCCGGCCAATCCGACGATCGTCATCGACCCGAGCAATGATTGCTCCCTGTGGCGGCTGGGCGGTGAGGTGCACCAGCCGCTGGTGGCAACCTCTCAGAGCAGCCACCCGCTGATGGCTCATGTGCGGCTCGACCAGGTCCTGATGCCACAGGCTCGTAGGCTGACGTTCACCCAACCGGCAACCGTTCTGGCCAGCACCATCGAGGGTGAGCCCCTGTACGCGCTCGTGGAACGCACCGGAGGTGACGTTCTCGTGCTGAGCGCCAACCTGGACGAAAGCGACCTACCGCTGCGCACAGCCTTCCCGATCATGATGGCCAACGCTCTGGCCTGGCTCACGCACCAATCCCCCGACGGCAACGTTGCCACGCCCACCGGTCGCCTTGCCGAGTTCCCCTGGCCTGACGGCGTAAGCGGACAGTTGGTGGCCGTAAGCCCGACCGGACGGCGGATGCGGGTAACGCGAATCGCATCGGACCGAGGGGCGTTCGGCCCCGTGGACGAAGTCGGCGTATGGTCCGTCAGACTGGCCAACGAACAGCAGGGGGCCCGCACCAAGCGGCTGGCCCTGATAGCAGCCGTGCTGGACGAACCACGAGAATCGAATGTGCTTGCCACCTGGACAGACAAACGGTTTGACTCGCCCGGTCCGCCTACCCGATTCGGTGGCCGATCGACCTGGTGGTACCTCGCCCTCGCCGCTCTAGCGCTTGGCACGATCGAGTGGTACCTCTACCAGCGCCGCTGGCTTGCGTAGGTTGCCTGCCTGCTCGGGCTGGGCCTCCACCAGGCTGTGCACGTGTAGGCACTGCTGTCCCGACGTCGCGAACAGACGTTGGGTCCGCATCGCACCCGGTGGCGCCCGGGCTACAAGTCCGATGCGCTCAACAAGCAACGCATCGCGCTGGCACAGGAACCAGCCCCGCTGTCGGGCCAACGCGACTATCGAGAAACGCAGCACCAGTTCCCCATTTCGCGCGTGCTGCCAGGCCACCGTCCGAAAAACATCCACGTCCGTTGATTCGTCCTAGAACGGGGCAATTCACAACGGTGACTGGCCCGGTTACATCGGGTACGGACCGGATACCGCCCTCTGGCCTGCGCTTGCATGGGGGTAGCGACACCAAAGGTTCTGGATATTGGGCACGACGACGTTCCACAGGGGTGCTTCCTGACCCACGGCCGGGAGCAGCGGGTGCGTTGGGCGAGCAGAGTGAGCAACCAGCCCAACGACATCGCCAGACAGCCTTTCCTGGCGGATGATGACGGCAGTTCATCCACCTCTTGCGCAGGCACTGAACGGGGGAGACGGAAGCAATCCGAACAGCATGCTCTCTTCCCCAGGTGGGGCAGCTGCCTGGTAGCGCCGCCGGCTTCTGGAGAGCGAGGCGCCGCGCGCAGCACAAGACATGTCCCCAGAAGAAACAAATGCAACAGGTACCGTGCCTGCCGCCTCCACGCAAGTAACGACTAGCACGAACCTTACGGAGAACACCCCTTTTTGGCACGGCGTGTGCGTATAAGGCTTGGCCCGTGGCGATGAGACTCGCTGTGGAGGATCGTCATGGCCAGAAAATGTCCGCAATTGCTCGTGCCGCCGGTTTTTCCCCGTGGCAGCCTGGACGACGAGTCCGTGTACAGCGAAGAGCTCACTCGGTTCGGTTTCCCCCGCCAGGCGATGTTCGTCACCTGGTGGCTTCCTGATGCGTTGGCGTCGGAATCGTTGCCGGAGCCCGGCTCCACGAACGGCAGCTCAGCGTGGGAAACCGACACCGCTCCAGGCCCGTGCGGCGTTCGATCGAACCATAGCCAATCAGCTGGGGCCGCACCTCGAACACCTCCACGACCCCTCTTTACCACGGTGATGTGCGCTCTTGATCAATGTCGTGGCTCCTGCGTCCTGGCAAGACCTGGGCTAATGAGAGCCATCACGGACGTCATCCTTCGCAACGACGACGTAGACTATTCCGTGTATGACCTTGCCATCCTCCCGAACCACATCCATGTGTTGTTTGCCACGGACACTATTCTTCCTGTCCTCCAGCTGGAAGCATGGCGACGAGCTACCGCCACGTTCCTCTTCCAGTACACAGGTGGCCGCTTTGCGTCGTGGTCAGCCACGGTCCTGGTTGCGCCCATCGCAAGCGAGGAGGACTTCATCTGCTACCGCTGCTATCTCGCCCTGCACGGGCCCTTGTTCCGACTGAACCGCAACGAGTACCTGCATTACAGCCGTTTGCTGCCGGAGCCGTACGCGTACCTGAACCTTGCCTAGCGAGAGCCCGCGATTCGGTCCAGACGCAGCGGAGCCAGCCGCTCATGGCGTCTGTCCCCAACCTGCGGAGGCTCGCCGACTGCGTCGCGCAAGGCGACCGCCTTCCGGATTCCATCACTGGCGAACGCATCGTCGTGCGCGCACACGCAACGATCAGGGTCGAACACGAGCGGGGCGGCGACGTGGAAGAGATCGGATTCCAGATCGCGTTGTCTCTGCGCAGGTAAACCGGTCTCGTACGCACAGCTGCCTCGTCTGCCTGCAGGCAAATACGCCGCACCCGCCCGGTCGGGGGAGAACTCATGACGTCCGTTCTCGCCCCCTGGCGGATTCACATGCTCCACCGCAATTACTGGCGTCGCCTGATCGAGACGAGCGCAGGCAAAAACTGGAACTCCGCTAGAGCGGCAGGTCGGATTGTGAGCTTACGTCCCCGCCGGCAATTCCGGTACGTACACCGATCCACGGCCCTTTCCCTCTCACCTCCATCCTTCCGATGCGTGTTGGCTTCCGTTGTTCTTCGCTGCCGCGTCTACCGAGCGGGCTCCTTCAGCAACGCTCCCGTCACCTCCCAGCAACGCCCTGGGCCAGTTCTCGCGCTTCTGCTGGCACCTTCCTCCAACACGTGCTTCCCCAACTACGCCCCCTCCGTGAGCCCATTTCCCCAGTTTCGTGAAGGATCTGTCTTCCCAACATCCCTCCGGAGTCTTCGCGATCGAATGCAAGCACGACCATCTCCTTTCGGGGCCAGCCCTGTACCGGCCGGGTTGCCCCGCTCCTCCTCGCATGCCCTGCGGTCCCATCGCGCCCCAACCACCTTGTCGGCCCCGCAGATGCCATTTCCTTGACGACCGTAGCCCACTTTTGCCTGCCCACTTTGATTGGCCCGCGCGACCGACAGCCCGGCCGTTCCAACACCGCCTCTCGGTGCACCCGCCCCTCCTGGTGGTTCGGTTCGTCAGTGCGAGACACCAACAGGCCTTCGGAGTTCGTCCCCGGCCTCCGGTTTCAATCCCATCGTGGTTCGATTGGTCGGTGCGAGCCTGGCTCCGCTCAGACGACCAGACGCTCTTATCTCCTGTGTTTCAATCCCATCGTGGTTCGATTGGTCGGTGCGAGAAGGATACACCCGTTTCCGCATGTAAATGTGTTTTCGTTTCAATCCCATCGTGGTTCGATTGGTCGGTGCGAGAAGGATACACCCGTTTCCGTATGTAAATGTGTTTTCGTTTCAATCCCATCGTGGTTCGATTGGTCGGTGCGAGCGAGAAGATATTTTGAAATTGTTTTTGGAGTTAAAAGGTTTCACTCCCATCGTGGTTCGATTGGTCGGTGGGAGACTTGATCAGGCCCTTGAGGACGAAAAATGGGGTGAAGTTTCAATCCCATCGTGGTTCGATTGGTCGGTGCGAGGATGTGCTATGGTAGAGCTTGTAATAACTCTGCTGGGTTTCAATCCCATCGTGGTTCGATTGGTCGGTGCGAGTTCGGATGCGAAATGGCTGAATCAAGTTTCTGAATCTCGTTTCAATCCCATCGTGGTTCGATTGGTCGGTGCGAGGATTGGCCTTTGTATTCAAAAGGTTGGGGTATTTGTTTCAATCCCATCGTGGTTCGATTGGTCGGTGCGAGGCCGAGGTACTTTGATCGAACCATTTTGGGCGCTATTAGTTTCAATCCCATCGTGGTTCGATTGGTCGGTGCGAGTGAAAGTGGTTAACGTTTATAGGATTGGGTACGAGTGGCCGTTTCAATCCCATCGTGGTTCGATTGGTCGGTGCGAGGCCCGCCAACTGCTGGAGTTTGGAGTCATTCAAGGATGGTTTCAATCCCATCGTGGTTCGATTGGTCGGTGCGAGACGAAAAATGGCGATGGGTTTCGATATCGATTTTCGAGTTTCAATCCCATCGTGGTTCGATTGGTCGGTGCGAGGTGGAGAAGCTTCCTAACCAGGAATTTCTTATTTGCCAGTTTCAATCCCATCGTGGTTCGATTGGTCGGTGCGAGCACTTCTTGCGATGGGTTGATGGTAAGAAAGTGGCAGTTTCAATCCCATCGTGGTTCGATTGGTCGGTGCGAGGCCACCGGAGTACCCCCGTATGGGGGGAAACGGTGGCCGTTTCAATCCCATCGTGGTTCGATTGGTCGGTGCGAGTTGGGGGGAAAACGAGATTATATCTGATGAGAAATGGCGGTTTCAATCCCATCGTGGTTCGATTGGTCGGTGCGAGAAAAAAGATCACCAGATGGAGACCCCTATACGGGGGTTTCAATCCCATCGTGGTTCGATTGGTCGGTGCGAGTTGGAAAACCCTTATCGAGACTATAAACGTTTACAAGTTTCAATCCCATCGTGGTTCGATTGGTCGGTGCGAGGTCTGAGAAGCCTATGTTAGTTTTCGGTTCTCCCCGAAAGTTTCAATCCCATCGTGGTTCGATTGGTCGGTGCGAGGCACCCTGCAGAACACGTTGGCCGGCATAGGGTTACGCGCAGTTTTGCCCGGACCTCGCCAAGTCGCCGGTCCAGGAACCGGCCCGCTGCGCGCAGCCACAAGCATCCTCTTGCCAAAGAACGGGTTACGGTTGCCCGCACCT
>JALXBF010000188.1 GCA_026991575.1 Planctomycetota bacterium
GTATTCTACTTGTGCTACGGGAGTCCCTGGCCGGAGGACAAGGCGTGGCGAAGGCACGAATCTACACTGGCACAGGCGATGACGGCACGACCGGACTGATCGGCAGGACACGCGTCTCGAAGAGCGATCCGCGTATCGAAGCATACGGTGCGGTGGACGAGCTCAACGCGTTGCTCGGCTTGGTCGTGGCCCACGGTGCGGGCGAGCTGGATGAGGCGACGCTCAGTGGACTACGTGACGTGCAGGGGGACCTGTTCTGTATTGGAGCCGTGCTCGCGTCGCCGGAGGGAGCCGTGCCCGGCTGCGAGGTGCCGGCCGAGCAGGTCCGGAAGCTGGAGCGTTGGATTGACCGGGTCGAGCAAGGCCTGGAGCCGTTGCGTTCGTTCATCCTGCCGGGAGGAACCCGGCTGGCAGCCTGGCTGCATCTGGCCCGCACCGTGTGCCGTCGGGCGGAACGGCGTGTGGTCGCGCTGGCCGAGCGTGCGGCCGTGCCAGTTGTGGTGATCCAGTACCTGAACCGGCTCAGCGACCTGCTGTTCGTGCTGGCCCGAGACGCCAACGCCCGCGCCGGGCAGTGCGAAGTGCGCTGGCAACGCCCCGCGGCAGATGCCGAGAAATCGGCGTAGAATGGCGACTCCGACAAGCGAACCGGGCGAATGACTGGAGGCGCCGAATGCGTGGCCTGTACGAGCGAATCCAGCAGGCAGTTGCGGCTATCCGAGAACGCTGGCAGGTGCAACCAAAGGTAGGCATCATCCTGGGCACGGGGCTGGGAGGTTTCGGACAAGAGATCGACGCCGATGTCGTGATCCCCTACGAACAAATCCCGCACTTCCCACAAACCACCGTCATGACCCACACCGGCCAGCTCATCTGCGGGTCGCTGGCCGGCGTCCCGGTTGCTGCCATGGAGGGCCGGTTCCACTACTACGAAGGCTACTCGATGCAAGAGGTGACCTTCCCGGTCAGAGTTTTTGAGGCACTGGGGGCGGAAGTACTGGTGATTTCCAGCGCCTGCGGCGGCATGAACCCCGAGTACGCCAAAGGCGACATCGTGCTCTTGGACGATCACATCAACCTCATGCCCGAAAACCCGTTGCGCGGCTGGAACGATGAACGTCTCGGACCCCGCTTCCCGGACATGTGGCGCCCGTACGACCAGGAGCTGATCGAGGCAGCCGAGGCGATCGCTCGGCAGGAAGGCATCCGCGTCCACCGAGGCGTGTACGTGGCCGTGCCGGGCCCCAACCTCGAGACACGCGCCGAGTACCGCTTCCTGCGAATGATCGGTGCCGATGTCGTGGGCATGAGCACCGTGCCAGAGGCGATCGTCGCGGCCCACGCCGGGCTGCGCGTGCTCGCACTGTCCGTGGTGACCGACATCTGCCGCCCGCTGTTCCTGCAACCGATCGACCTGGACGATATCATTCGGACGGCAAATGAGGCAGAGCCCAAGCTGCGCACCATCGTCCGCGGCGTCCTGAAGAAGCTCGCGTGACAAGTACCGTCAATTGCGCCACGCGCTTGCTTGCGTCGCAGCGGCTGCGCGCAGGAAACCTTCAGCCCGGCCCTCCGTTGAACCGCAGTGCTCAGGAACGCCGCTTGTAGCGGTTGCGGCGTGCTTTACCGTCCTGCGTGAAGAAGCCATCGCACCGAGCCCACGGCTGCACCATGACACAGCAATCGTACCGATGGCCGCCAGTTATTGCTGCCGTGTGCTGCGTCCTGGCAGTGGCGACCGGTCGAGACGGACTGGCGCAATATGAGATTGCCTTCTCCACGTATGCCGGGGGAAAACGATGGGAGCATGCGCGCGACGTATGCACGGATCAGGCCGGCAATGTTTACGTGGTCGGCGGCACAGCCTCGTCTGATTTTCCGACAACCCCGGGCGCATTCGACCGCACGTTCGACGACACGGGCCGGCGACTGGGCGACGCCGGGCCGTGCGATGCGTTTGTCATGAAATTCTCCCCGGAGGGGCGGCTTGTATGGTCCACGTTGCTGGGCGGCCCAAACTATGACCGAGCGTACGCTGTGGAAGTGGACAAGTGGGGCAACGTGTACGTGGCCGGCCGGGCCGGCCCAGGTTTTCCCGTGACCACCGATTCATTTCAACCGACGTTCGCCGGGAGCCGCTACAACGCCTTCTACGGCGATCAGAACGGGTTCGTTGCCAAACTCAGTCCCGACGGACGCCGTCTCCTGTGGGCAAGCTACGTCGGCGTCGGCGAGCTATGCCGCGATCTGGCAATTGACGCCGCCGGCAACGTGTACCTGCCGATGGGTTGGAACGCGCACTCGCACCGGGTGCCCCTTCCGGCGTGGATGCGAACCGCTCTTGCGCACGCTTACCAGCCCAACCCGGCCGGCGACATCGACTGCGGTATCGTCAAAGTGCGTGCCGACGGCAAGGCAGTCTGCTGGGCGACCTGGATCGGAGGCTCGGGGAAGGAAACCCAGGAGGCAGCCATCCGGGTCGATTGCCGCGGCCGCCCGGTGATCCTGCTGAACACCCGATCCGATGACATTCCGACAACGCTCGATGTCACCTCCGGTGAGCGCGGCGATGAGGATGCTTACGTGGCAATGTTCTCTGCCGACGGGTCGCGAATGCTGTGGTCCGTGCGGCTCGGCGGCCCGGGCGACGACTGGGCACTGGGCACGCACAACCTGGCGGTGGATCGGTCAGGCAACGTCTACGTGGCCATCACAGCAGCAGCCGGCTTCCGCGCGCCAGGACTGCGTCGGATTGGGCCGTGCGGTGGGGCAACGGACATTGCTGTCGTGAGACTATCGGATGGCGGCAGCGTGCTCGGATCGGTGCTTGTTGGGGGCAGTCGCAGCGACAGCGTTGACGGCATCACCGTCGATCCGGCAGGCAACGTGTTCGTCACCGGTGCCACCGCGTCGCCAGACTTTCCCACGACCGGCGGCGCCGCGCAGCGGACGCCGGCCGGAGGCCAAGATGCGCTGGCAATCGTGCTGACCCCTGATCTCCAAGCGCCGCGGTACATGACCCTTCTGGGCGGATCCTCGGACGACCGGGGCCGATCAGCGTGCCATGGGCCTCAGGGTCGCCTGTACCTGGTCGGTGCGACCACTAGCGTGGACTGGCCGGTTAAGCGGCCGTTCCAGGCCCGTTTTGCCGGTACCAATGACCCCCGCTGGGCCAATGGCGACTGCGTGCTCGTGTGCTTGCGGCCGACCGTCGCCGACCGCAAGTCGGTCATTCAGCGCGATTGAGCACGCACTCCAGAAAACAGTCACACTGCTTGTAGTGCCCCTCTGGCTGCAGTGCCTGCATCAGCCGCCGGAACACGGAGTAGTCAACGCTGTAGTAGTTGAACTTGCCCCGCTGGTCGACGTTCACCAGGCCTGCCAACCGCATCAGGCCCAGATGGCGGCTGACGGCCGGCTGGCTCTGCCCGACCCTCTGGCAGATTTCGGTCACGTTCAGCTCGCCGTAGCGGCTGAGCAGCAGGACGATCTTCAGCCGCGTTTCGTCAGAGAGCAGTCCGAAGACGGTGGACAGGTCACGAAGCAAGCGTGGATCAACGTGGCCGTTGCCCGTGGCAGGCTCGTTGTCCCGGAGCATAGCTGTCTCCTCAATGAATCTATTGTTTACATGTTAAGTTTACTCATTTTGATTGCTCCGGGACAAGCCGGATCGCCGGGCTCCAGACCATCACCTGCTTCTTCTGCACGGTTGCCTCACCCTGGATCACTACCTGAACCGGGTGGGCGGCATTCTTCGGCGTGGTCACCGTCAGCTTCCCTTCTGTCTGGTCCGGCGCGACGGTGACTGCAGTTGCCGAATAGCCGCGTGGCAGCCCGAGCAGCGAAAGCTTCACCGGTACCTTGGCACCCTCGGGCCGGTCCACCTTGACGGTCAGCTCGACCTTTGCGGTCGGCTTGAATTTGACCTCGGTCGCCGCTGCTGTCAGCTTGATCGGCGGAGCAATGGCGGCTGCCATGGCGGTCAGCCGGACAGGGTACTCCTGACGTTGATCGGCAATGTAGCTATGGCTTTCACGTGGCCGGGCGGTACGCACAATCTCACGGTCGCCCACCTTCGCCTTGCCCTTCAGCGTGAAACGGACGAGCGTTCCCGGCGTCAACTTCTCATCGGCAGTCAGCGTGACATAGGTCTCGTTCTGACCCGGTGCGATGGTGCCACCGGAGAACCGCACGCCCTCCGGCAGGCCATCGACCACCAGCTCTACCGGACCGCCGAAGCCGTCGAGCCGCGAGAGCCGCACGCGAAGGTACGCGGTACCGCCCACCGGCAGGGCACGGGCGATGGTCACGGCAATGTTCAGACGCGGGTTGGTGATGAACGGATCTGTGGGCACAAGCGCCAACTCAAAGTCAGGCTGGGACAAGTACAGTTGCAGCCGGTAACGGTAGTCCGGGCCGCCGATGCGGGCGGTGTCCCGCAGCCGGATGCGATACGTGCCGTCGGCCGGCAGCCGGTAGCGGATGCGAGCATCGGCCGGATGGGGAAAACCGGCACGGTACACGGCGTCATCATTGGCGGCCAGCCTCCTGCCTCGGGCGTCGTACAGCTCCAGGTAAGGATCCAGCGGCGATCCGACTCGGCGTGCCACCGTTTCCACTACGATCACCTGGCCTTTCTTCCCGTCAAAAGTGAACCAGTCCGATTGGCCACGGGCGTGGATGGTGCCGTTGACGGCCTGGCCAATCTGCAGCGGCTGCGCCTGATCCGGCCCGTCGTTTGGTTCCTTCTCTGCTATCCCGTCGAAGGGATCGACCCAAAGCTCGATCTCGTTCGAGAACTGATCGCCCACCGGCAGACGGAACGCATGCACGTCGGGGCGTTCGGCAATGGCCGGTAGCTTCACCTTGACGTCGGCAGGCAGGTGGACGCCGAACAGTTTCAGCGGCAGCTCTGTGCCGGCCTTGCCGCCAACCGGGAACCAATCGACTGCCAGCGGCAGTTGTCCAGCACGGAGCACGTACACGAAATCCCCCCGACCCCGGTAGGCGGTGTCTCGGACGCACAGGATGTACTCACCGTCGGCAGGCACCTCGTAGATGAGCACAGCGTCAGGCCGGTAGCGGAAGTCGTCGGCGCTGGCCACGAGGTGGCCGTCGGAACGGTACAGTTCCAGTGCCGGGTCAAACCAGCCGATGCGATCGTCGATGCGCAGGAACGGCAGCAATTCTCGGCCGATGGCCTGGAACACCAGTTTCTGGCCTGCCTTGGCGTAGAACCGGAAGAAATCGCGGTCGGCTCCCGTGACCACGCCGGTTATCGCCACGGGCAGTTGCTCCAGCGGCTGCGCCTGCTCTGGCAGCGTGTTCGGTTCCTTCTCCGCGATTACCGGCAGGTAATCCACGTAGAGGTAGCGGCAGTTTGACAGCCCGTGCTTGCCGATCAGACGAATCTCCTGGACGCCAACCGGTGCGTCCTTGGCTGCGGTGATCTTCAGCTTGACGGTCGAGGCGTTTGGAACCTGCTCGAGTTTCGCGTTGAGCCCCTTGCCCGAGAAGACAACGCCCGTGATATCGACCAGGTTGCTTCCGGTGATCGTGATCAGCTGTTCGGTGCCGCGCTGGATTGCGGCCGGGGACACAGTGCGCAGCTCCGGCGGAGGGACGGGGGCCGGAGGTGGTGCTGTGACGGCAGCATCTGTCGGGAAGAGCACGCACGCGGCAAGCCACAAGAGCTGGGGCAGCAGCTTCGACCTTTTCATGGTCACACCTCGTTGTCCACTCGGGCGGGTGCTGGGCAAAAGGGTAGCACGCCTCCTGCTAAGCCGCCCGCAACTCCGGATGGTGTCTTAGGCGGTCGAGCAGGAGGCGCGCCCGGTGGGGGGGTACTTTCCTAGAGCAGCTCGTCCAGCAGGCCGCCGCTGGCGATGGTACCCTGCGCCAGGGGCGTGATGTAAGCCACGCGGCCCTGCGGGTGCGGCAGCCGCTTCTTGTAATCGATGCCAAGCTGGCGGTAGATGCTCGCACACAGGTCCCACGGGTAGCAGGGGCGGTCCTTCACGAACTCTGCCCGCTCGGTGCTTTCGCCCACGATGCGGCCGCCCTGGAAGCCACCGCCGGCCAAGGCGACGGAGAAGACGTTTGGCCAGTGGTGTCGGCCGCCCTGCCAGCGGCTCGACCAGTCGATCTTCGGTGTCCGGCCAAACTCACCCTGGACAACCACAATCGTGCTGTCCAGCAGACCGCGCTCGTAGAGGTCTTCCAACAGCGCCGAGAGGGCGCGGTCCAGGTCGGGCAGGAGATTCTTCAGGGCCTCGAAGTTCTTGAAGTGGGTGTCCCAGCCACCTCGATGTACCGTGACGAACGGGACGCCGCGCTCCACCAGGCGGCGGGCCAGTAAGCAACTCTGGCCGAACGTCGTCTTGCCGTAGCGCTCACGCAGCTTGGGGTCTTCCTTCTTCAAGTCGAACGCCTCGCGTGCCGAACCGAGCACCAGCCCGTAGGCCCGCTCATAGTAGGTGTCCACCACCTCGAAGAGCCGTTGCTGCTCGAACTTCCGAGCGAACGTGTCGATCTGCTGCATGAGCGTGCGTCGCTTGACGGCGCGCTCGGGCGTCAGCCCCGCAGCAAGCTCCAGGCCCTGAACCTTGAAGTTCGGCGACGCCGGGTTGCCGCCGGTTGCAAACGGCTTGTAGCGGCCGCCAAGGAAACCGGCTTCGCCATACCATGGCGGCGCGCTGGGGATGGCCACAAACGGCGGGATCTCACCCTTGTACCCGGCTTCGTAGCCCTTCTCCAGAGCGACCACCGAGCCCATCGACGGGTAGACAAGACCGCCTTGCAACACGTTACCCGTGTTGACAATGTGCGTTGCGATCTCGTGAGCGGGCGATGGGTGCGTGAAGGCGCGGATGATCGAGAACTTGTCAAACGTTTCAGCCAGGCGAGGCAGATACTCGCTCAGATAAACGCCGGGAACCTTGGTGCGAATCGCCTTGTACGGCCCGCGGAAATCCTCAGGAGCATCCGGCTTCGGATCCCAGCTATCGATGTGCGACGGCCCGCCCGACAGCCAGATCTGAATGACGCTCTTGGCCGGTGCGTCCTGGACCGCACCTTCGGCTTTCAGACGGAGCCATGCGGGCAACGATAGGCCCAAGGTCGTGATGCTTCCAACACGCAGGAAATCGCGGCGGGTCCATCCGTCGCACGTTGCATGTTTGCTTCGGAATCGCAGGTCCAACATTGCGGCTACCTCCTGGCTGCTAGCCCGAGCAGCTTTGCGAAACCAACCGCTGACGCACCGTCATGTCACCGACGCCGACTGGTCGCGGGCACTAGTGGTTGAACAGGAACTCTTTGGTGTTCAGCAACGCCCAGAGCACGTCCTGCAACGCTAGCTGACGGCCTTTCTTGCCGGCAGCCGCAACGTAGCCCACCGTGGCCTGAAGCTCTTCGGCGGTAGGCCGCCGACTGAGTGCGGCCAGGAAGAGCTCTTCGATGATCTGCTCATCGGACAGCCCTGCCTGGATCAGGCGCGTGATCCGCCGGCCGCTCCGCAGCTTGCTCTCCATGTGGTTCGTGTTGATCAGATACAGAGCCTGGGACATGGAGGTTTCCTGTTTCCGTTCGCACTCGCATGTGATGTCCCGCGCCGGACGGCCGAACAGGTCCAGGAACGTGGAGCGGACCATGTTGTGGGGAAGCTGGATCGCACGCATGCCAACCGGCATGCCCGGAAACCGCTCCGGCGCCTCGCACACCTGCGACACTGCATCGAGCAACTGCTCAGCCGTCAGCCGCTTGATCGGGTAGTGCGAGAAATGGACCGTGTCGTGCGCGTTCCACTTGTTGGGAATGCTCGACAGCTGGTAGACCTTCGAGTTCAAGATCAAGCGGAAGATGTGTTTCAGGTCCCAGTTGTTCTTGACGAGCTCTTCGGCCAGGTAATCGAGCAGCTCAGGGTTCTCCGGCGGGTTCGTGGCCCGGAAGTCGTCCGGTTCGTGCACGATCCCTCGGCCCATGAGCCAGTACCAGATGCGGTTGACGATACAGCGGGCAAACCACGGGTTCTCCGGACTGGTGAGCCACTCGGCAAGCACCTCGCGCGGATCCTGTTCCGGGCCGATCTGTGGCTTCTCGCCGGTGAGGAACTTTGGCTCGACGATCTGGCCTGTCTTCGGGTGGCGAACCCGCACGCCGGGGTCAAAGTAGACCACGTCTTCTCCCCACTCACGGGTGCGCTTGATCCGGACCTTGAAGAACGCTGCCAGCCCAAGGTTATCGTCCCAGGTCCAGGCCTCGAACGGGTGACTGTGGCAGTGAGCACAGTCGATGCGAATACCCAGGAACGTTGTCGCCGTCATTTCGGCCCAGCCCTGCGGGTCTCTCATCGTGGTGGCGCGGTAGTAGTTGGCGGGGCCAACACGGTAGGCGCTGCCGGAGGCAGTGATCAGCTCGCGCACGAACTGGTCGTACGGCTTGTTCTCCGCAATGCTCCGGCGGATCCACCCGTAGAAGGCAGCCACCCCCTTTGGCCAGAGCTGGATCGGGAACTCAGGCTTCACCCGCAGCAGATCCGCCCACTTCAAGGTCCAGAAGTCAACGAACTCGGGGCGCTCTAGAAGCCGGTCGATCAGCTTGGCACGCTTCTGTGGATCCGGGTCCGACAGGAACTGCCGCACTTCGTCCGGTGTGGGCAGAGTGCCAATCGTGTCGAGGTAGACCCGGCGAAGGAACATCTCATCGGTGGCCAGGTCCGAGGGTGGGATACCGAGTTTGCGAAGCTTGGCGAAGACCAGCTCGTCGATCCGGTTGTTCGGCTCAATGTCCGGAAAAGGCGTGGGCAGTCGCTGTGGCACCAGGATGCGGGCAGTGCCAAACTGACCACCGTAGCCGACAATGATGACCGCCTCGCCGTGTGAGACCACCTCAACCCGGCCCTGCTCATCGACGGTCGCAATGCCTGCTTCCGTGCTCGTGTAGTTGGCCAGGTGCGTAACGTCACGAGTGGTGCCGTCGGAGTAGTACGCGGTGACAAGGATCTGCTGGCTCTGACCGATGTCCAGTAGCTGCTCGGCCGGGAATACCTCGATCCGTTCCAGCCGCACGTCGGCTGCTTTCTGTGGAGCCCCGCGGCGCACCCATTCCAGCAGAAGCTGGTAGCTGTCCGAGCCGACATCAAACCGCTTGCCACCACCATGAGCGACCGTGGCCGTAGCCTTCAGCAGGAACAGACTCTTCTCCGGCTGCACCGGATCGATCAGGCGCGAGAACCGGTCCCGTGTCATGGCCACGGCATCCTCGTCAGGCTCGGCGCCAAATAGCGACAGGCGGAAGCCGTTCTTGCCACGGGGTGAGCCATGGCAACCGGTGATGTTGCAGCCGGCCTTGCTCAGCACAGGCAACACATCGCGACTGAAATCGATCGCGTCATCAGCAAGCTTGGCTACCGTGACCGTCGCGGTGGCACGCAGCGCCCCGACCTCCGCCACGATCCTGGTCTTGCCTTCTCCAACCGGCCAGACCACACCTTCACTGTCGACACGAGCCACCGCCTCGTTCTCACTGCGGAACCGCAGCCCGGTAATCACCTGCTGCGTACGACCGTCCGGCCGCTCAGCCATCACCACCAGCCGTTGGCGGCTCCGTGGCCCGTACAGCGAGAACTCCGCAGGCACCAACCGGATCGCCCGCCACGGTTGAGAGCCCGAGGGCTCTTCTGCCCACAGACCGGATGACAATGTCAGCGGTAGCGAAAGGCTAAGAATAGCAGCTAGCAACAGGCACCTTGGTGCACGCCTCATCGCGCACCCTCCACAAGCAGCGTGTTTTCGAAAGGCTCAGTCCTTACGGCAGGCCAAGTCTAAGCAACGGCGGGTTGCGTAGAGTGGGCAACGGCGTTGGTGGGCAGGTCAACATATCAGCGATCACTGATCTATCCTAGCGGCCCCCTGGCCGGCCTGTCAACCCCGGTTCCGCGTCCTGGCTCTTCGGCTCTCGTAGCGTGCATGGTGGGGTGATCGCGGGTCAGGATGCTCCGGGCAGCCCACAGCATGTCGAGTCCGGCGTCCGGGGGGGGTGGTGGGAATAGAGGAGGTATGGCCACGCAATAGCTTGCGCGCACCGGGTGGGCGGCGGCGCTTCATGCCCCCGGCCACCAGGCTGCTTCTGGACCGCGCCGTCGGCACGGCCCGACGCGCGCAGTGCGGTCGATCGTCCTGATTGGCCGGTTGCCGCGATCGGGACGAGGACGCAAACCGGGTCGGTGCGGCGTTGAGGGACGATGACGCTGGCGGCGTGCATCGTGGTGCCCGCCTGGGGCCGTTGCTCTCCCGCACAGGGCGGCCATTGGGGGGCTGCCACAATCTGCCGGGGTGGCATCCTCTGGAAGCATCGCGCACAGAAAAGGCCCGACCGTGCCGCTGGACCAAAGTCGCTCGATCCAGCCGCAACGCTCGGGCCAGAACCGGCGCGCTACGCTAACTCACCGGTCCAGCGGTGCGCGTTAACCGAACAGACCGGTGACTACGTGGCCTTTTACCAGTTCACGTGGCTGGTTCAAGTGGTTGTAGATGATCCGGTCGGGCTTGATGCCGAAGCAGTGGTAGATGGTTGCCAGCAGGTCCATCGGGTGCACGGGGTCCTTTCGAGGACTGGAGCCGGTCTTGTCGCTTTCGCCGTAGACGGCGCCGCGTGCAATCCCCGCACCGGCGATCAGTGCGGTGTAGCAGTACGGCCAGTGGTCGCGACCGTCGGCGGAGTTGTTGTTACCCGACGTGCTGACGCCCTTCTGCGGGCTACGGCCGAATTCGCCCACCGCAACCACGAGCGTCTCGTCCAGCAGGCCGCGTTGGGCCAGGTCCTCGATCAGGGCCGACATGCCCTGGTCGAACATGGGGGCCGCCTGGTTCTTCATCCGGTGGGTCAGGCCGACGTGCACGTCCCAGGAGTGATTGTCTGAGTTGGCCACCTTGGGCCAGATGACCTCCACGACCCGGGTGCCGGCCTCAACCAGCCGACGCGCAAGCAGCAGGCTCTGACCAAACGTATTTCGACCGTACCGATCGCGAACCTTTTCCGGCTCCTGTTTCAAGTCGAAGGCGTTCCGGGCACGGCGCGAGATGATCAGCTCCAGAGCACGGCCGTAGTACTCGTCCAGGTTGTAGTTCTCAACGACCTTGTCCAGCCGCGACATACCCTTCTCAAGGATTTCCCGGAGCCGAGCGCGGCGCTGCATGCGCAACGCGTAGAGATGCGGCCTTAGGTCGAGGTCATCGACGCGGATGCGCTCCATCTTGTTCATGTCCATGTCGTCGCCTTCGGGGAACAGGTAGTATGGGTCGTACGCCCGGCCGAGGAAGCCTGCCGTCCCGCCCTTGTTGACCACGTTGCTTTCCTGCAGTGGCCTGGGCATCATGACAAACGGCAGCATCGGCTCGGTGACCGGCTTGAACTTGGTGATCCATGCGCCGAAGTTCGGGAAGTCCTTGGGGCTGGGCGGCTCCAATTGGCCGGACGGACTGACCTTGTCGGTCGTATAGCCGGTCATCATCTGGTAGATGGCTGCCGTGTGGTTGAACAGGCCAACCGGCGTGTAGCTCATGGACCGGATCAGCGTGATCTTGTCGGTCACCTGAGCCAACTGTGGCAGCAACTCCGTGAACTTAACACCGGGCAGCTTGGTCGAGATCGGCTTGAACACGCTGCGGATGTTATCGGGCACATTCTCTTTTGGGTCCCAGAGGTCCAGGTGGCTCGGCCCTCCTTGCAGAAAGATCATGATGATGTGTTTCGCCGAGTTCCAGCCGGGACCACCGCCTTCCGCCGCACTGGCCTGCTGCAGTCGAAGCATGGAGCCGAGGGTCATGCCCAACAAGGCGGACCCACCGACCCGAAGCAGTTCGCGGCGCGACATGTACTTCTCGTCACATAAGTCTCGGCCTGCAGGTCCGGGAATCACCAACATGGCTAGGTCTCCTGCTGCCTGATCGCACCGAGCAGCTTACACACGGTCCAGCGCTCACACGCAGTGCTAGTGGTTGAACAGGAACTCGGACGTATTCACTAGCGCCCAGACGATGTCCTGGGCAGCGGTCAAGCGGTACCGCTGAACGTCCTTCTTGCTGAGCTCGACCGCTCGACGAAGATCGCGGAGCTTCGGATCGATCGGAATCGGCTTCTTCGCCTCGGCCAGTTTCCGTTCAAGCTCCACGAGTTTCGGATCGGCCGGCAGCGGTTTCTTGGCTTCCGCAAGCTGCTTCTGAAGTCGGCGGTACTCCAGGTCTGCCTCTTTGTAGAAATCGGCCAGTTTCTGCCACTGCTCCTCGGTCAACTTCTCTGGTGCCGACGCGGTCAGCTTGCGAACCTCCTCGGGCAGCTCCGTGAGCACGACCGGTGCTGTCTGGCCCGTGACACTCAGGCGGAACTTACCCAGTGAGTGCTGACCGCTAGTGAAGTTCTGGTTCAGCTCGATTACCAGCACGACACCTTCGTCGAAGCTCACCGGTTCGGCTAGCTCGAAGACGGCCACGTGGTCCTTGCCCTGCTGTGGCGCGATGGCCCAGCCGTTTTTCTGTCGGTCTAGCTTACCGTCGATAGCGGTCTCGACCGAGTAGTCCTTCTGGCTGAAGTCGGCGCGGGCGTGCATCAGCTGCAGCCGCCGTCGCTGGTCCGGCTTGCCCTTCGGGTACGCGTACACGATGAATTCGGTCAGCACGAAATTGCCGTCCGGAGCCCGTCCGGGTCCCTTGCGGCTGAACCGCTTGTCGGCCAGTGCTTCCAGTCGGATTGCCGTCACGCGCGGCAGCGGCACTTCGGCCGTGACGCGGTAGACGCCTGCCCCGTTGCCTCCTTCTGAGAGGATGACACCGTTGCCGACGTGCTTCAGCTTAAACGGACCGTCTGCTGCCAGCTTCGCCGGTTCGAGCACCGTCCAGGCGGTGCCGGGGCTGCCCGCGGCCAGCCAGCCCTTGATCCGCGCGCGGAGCTCTTGCTGATACGCAGCCACCCGTTTTTCGGCGGCGGCAATTCGTGCCTGCCGTTGCTTTTCTAGCTTTGCGCGCTGCGGGGCGATCTTCTTGCGGTAGGCTTCCAGCTCAGCCTGGGCCCGCGCGATCCGCTCCTGCCGCTGCTTCTCCAACCGCTCCATGGTCGGCCGCAGTTTTTGCTCATACGCGGCCAACTCTGCGACAAGCCGCTTGTGCATTTCGGGCGTGCGTCGGATGTAGTCCACGCACCGCTCCACTTCTTGCTCGGTGGGTGGTCGGTTGAGCACGCGGAGGAACAGTTTCCGGACCAGCTCGCGATCGTCTTTGGTCTCGGCGACCAGTCGGGCGATCGCGTTGTTCGGGTCGACGATCGCTTCTTCAACGACTTCGCTGCTGACCATCGACAGTACTGCACCCAGGTCGATACCGGTGGAGCGTTCGCACTCGCACGGGCTCTCGCGGGGCGGACGACCGAACTTCTCGAGGAATCCGGCGGGGTCCTTTTCGGCCGGGTCCAGCAGTGCTGCGGCGCGGCCACGCGGCAGCTTCGGCTTGGCGCCCGTGACCGTGTAGATCGCGTCCAGAAGCGCTTCAGCCGGCAATCGCTTGGGCATGTAGTGCGAGTAGTTCAGCTTGTCGTCTTCGTTCCAGCGGTTGGTCGTGCAGGCAAGCTGGTAGGTGCGCGACTTGCAGATCAGCTTGATCAAGTGCTGCACGTCCCAGCCGCTGTTGATGAACTCTTCGGTCAGCCGATCAAGCAACTCCGGGTTCGTAGGCGGGTTGCCCGCACGGATGTCGTCGATCGGCTCAATGAAGCCACGGCCCATCAGGTAGGCCCACACGCGGTTAACGTAACTACGTGCGAAGTAGGGGTTGTCGGGCGACGTGAGCCATGCGGCCAGCTTTTCGCGGAGGGTTGCGGTCTCCGATACTTCATAGCGACACTCGAAGGGGAACTTCGGTGGCGCTACTTCTTGAGTCTCGCCGTAGTACACCTTCCCGTCGGGCACATCCTCGACGATCTCAAACAGCGGCTTGGCGCCTTCAACCGCCGTGCCTCCAATTTTCTTGTTGCCGCTGGCCGGATCTTTCTTCAGCCGGACGCCACCGAAGAACGCGGCCAGCTCGTAGTACTGCCGCTGGTTCCATCGTTCGAACGGGTGATCGTGGCACTTGTTGCAGTTGAAACGGATTGCCAGGAACAGGTGCGTGGTGGTCTCGACCAACTGATCCGGAGTACGGTGGATCTTGAAGTACGCTGCAGGCGGGTTGTCCTTGTTGGAGCCGCGTGCGGTGATTAGCTCGTACACGAACTCGTTGTACGGCCGGTTGTTCTTGACCTGCTCGCGGATCCAGTCGCGGAACTTGCGGGCGCCTTCCACACCCAGGTACTTGCGGTTCACCTGCAGCAGGTCGGCCCACTTGTTCGTCCAGTACTCGACGAAGGCATCGGAACCGACGAGTCGGTCGATCAGCTCGTCGCGTTTCTGCCTTGATGGCCGCTTGTCTGCCAGGAACTTTTCGACTTCCTCCAGTGTCGGGGGCACGCCGGTGAGGTCCAGGTAGACGCGTCGGATGAACTCAGCGTCGTCGCAGATGTCGGACGGTAGCGTCTTGATCTTGCGCAGCTTCTTGTAGACGAGTTCGTCGATGAAGTTGTATGCGGGGGGATCGTTCCAGACGAAGCCGGAGCGGTCGCCCATGACGAAGAGCGTCGTGGAGGCGTACTGGCCCTCGTACCTGGCCAGCACCGGCGCCTCGCCGCGGCGCACCGCAACCAGCAGGGCCTGGCCGGCTTCGACGGCCACCTCTGTATCACCACTGGTCACAAACGCCTGATCCGTGACGTCGCGTCGGGTACCATCCGGATAGATGGCAACCACGCGGAACTGCTGCTTACCGCCCACGCGCCAGACGATCGGATCACGCGGCTCAATTTCCAGCCGGGCCACACGATCGACGCCCGTGTCGATGTGAGCGCCTTCTTCGATCCAGCGCCGGATGATTTCATAGCCGGGCGAGCCGGGCCGCAGAGCTCGTCCTCCCATGTGCGGCACCTCGGCCGTGGGCTTCAGCAGCATGAGCGAATCCTCTGGAGCAGCCAGGTTGATGCGCCTTCCGGCCAGATCGTCCGTCAGGGCGCGATAGTCGAACACCGGGTCATTGCCCCGCAACGAGAGCTTGAAGCCCCCCTTGCCCTTGGCCGCCCCATGGCACGTGCCCGTGTTGCAGCCCGCTTTGCTCAGCACCGGCATCACGTCACGCACGAAATCGACATGGTAATCAGTGGCGAAGGCCGACACGTACACGGTCGCCTGCACCGCGTGCTTACCGTAAGTGAACGTCAGGTTGGCCCGACCGTTCGCCTTGGGCCGAACCAGCCCGTTGGGCATGATCGCCACGTTGTCGTTGTCGCTAACGATCTTCACCACACGGGTGATGTCATGAGCAGCGCCGTCGGGAGTGAACGCGGTGACCACGAACTGGACCGTGTCAAACGGGAAAGACACCGTGAACTCGGTGGGAGTGACCGAAATCCGCGCCACCTGCTCCGGTGCCGGTACAGGCTCCTGGTCCTTGGTGGCCAGTGTCCGCAGATCATGCTCAATCGCCTCTTTGATTGCATCGGCAGCCCGCTGCTGCTGCGCAAGAACGCCGCCGTCGACCACCGACTCTGGCGGCACCGGCGAGAATTCCTTGAGCACCTTCGCGCCATTGGCGTCGATGACGCGCACCAGCCCATCAGCACCCGCGGCTATCACCCACCGACCCGACGGATGGAAGGCGACCGCATACAGAGCCGATGCGTCCAACTGCAACCGTGCGACGACCTTCACGTCCTTGGTACGGTACTGTTCCAGCTTCTTCTTCTCCTCCGCCGTCCGGCTCATCACCGTCTTTTCCGAAATCTTCTTGATCTCGGGCGGAATGTCCTTCTCAAAGCGGAACTCGTAAATGACCAACTCCCCGCGTCCATCCAGACTGCTGACCGCGACCGCACGTTTCCCGTCCGGGCTGACGTCCACCGCAAAGATCCGCCCTTTCAACGGTGGGAACCGGCGGATCAGGTTCGCATCATCGCCGATAACCCGCTTCGTTTGCCGGAAGACGCGGTACAGCTTTGGTGTGCCGTCGGCGCCGCCCACAAGGACGAAATCGCCGGCAGGATGGCGCACAACCGCCTGCACGCCCCCTTTCAGTGCCCCCGGCGTGATCGACGTGATGTTGTCGATGAACCGCTGAGTGGCCACCTCGGTCAATTTCACCGATCGGTCCCGGCTGACGGAAATCAGATGCGAACCGTCCTTGGAGAAGACCGTATCTAGAACCCAGTCTTCATGCGCCCCCTGATACAGCACTTCCTTGCCCGTGGCTACCTCGATCGCCCGGACCGTGTTGTCCGCACAGCCGAAGGCAACGAGCTTCCCATCCGGCGACCAACTGACGCCGTAGACGGTGTCGTAGGTAATCGGCACGGAGCGTGCCAGTGTCTTGTTGGCCACATCCCAGATCTGAATCTCGCCCAGCCGGCCGGGCTTGCCTGCCGCAACGGCAAGCAGACGGCCGTCCGGGGAGAAAGCAACCTTCTGAATCCGTGGCGACATGCCTACCAGCCGGGCTACCAGCGTCGTGCCGGGTGCCGCATCCGTGTCGGCCTTGTCGCCCTGCTTGGCTTCTGTTTCCTCGAAGCGGTACACGAAGACTTCGTGATAGCCGGCAATGGCCAGGAGGGAGCCGTCGGGCGACAGATCCAGTGACGTGATGATCGGAGGCCGGGTGTAGACCGGCGGGTTCTCGGGCGTGAAGCGCAGCTTTTCGGTGGGCGGGCTGTCGTCGCGAGCTCCCTGTTTGATCCACAGCTTGATCAGCTCGATCTGCTCGGGCTTCAGTGGCGGCTTGCCTTTGGGCATCTCCGCTGTGTCGCCCAACGGCGTGATCAGGTCAACCAGCGGGCTCTCGTCCGGCTTGCCCGGCACGATCGCCGGCTCACCGCTCTCGCCCCCCTTCAACAACGCCTCGAACTCCGTCATCACATACCCGCCCTTGGCCTGAGCAGGCTGGTGGCATCCCCAGCACTGAGCCTGAAAAATCGGGCGGATCTGCCGGTAGTAGCTGACCGGGCCGCTCTCCGCATCAGCCGCCACGGCGACTGTTACAGAAAAGCAAAGCGTCATCAGGAGGGAAAGCAGAGAGAACCAGCTCAGGAGGTCGGATACGAAGCGAGGCACTCGCATGCAGATCTCCTCCCGGCACAATGCGGGAAGCAAGGCGGTGGGTTCGGATGGCGTCCAGTCGTCTGGGTGGATCAACGCATGTTTATTCTAGCAAGCCCCGCCCCTGCGGGTGCAAGCCCAACCGGCCGCAAACGGCGCCTATGGAGACGCCCGATCGGCCCGATGTCGCACCGCGCCCAGGGAGGGACCGCGATGACGGTACGCCCCGACTTCCCCCCGAGGGTCTTCCTGTGCGGCCCGCATTGGCTCCGCGGCGCACAAAAAAAGCGGAGAGGGTGGGATTCGAACCCACGGGCCCCGAAAGTGGGGCCACCGGTTTTCGAAACCGGCCCAATCGGCCGCTCTGGCACCTCTCCGTTGCGCTGAATTCTCCGGTGGAAACCGGTCCAGGTGAAGCCCTGGCGTAACCAGGATGCCATCTGGTCGGCTCACACGCCAAGCGCCGCCCGACAGGCGACCGTTACTCTTCCTCCACCTCCTCGTCTGTCGGTTCCTCGAGCACCTGTTCCTCTTCTTCCTCAAGTTCTTCCTCAAGCTCTCCGCCAATGCCGCTCTCGGCGGTTGCTTCGGGCTCTTCTTCTTCAGCCAGTGCCTCCATCTCGACGGCGCGGCTCCAGGCGCTCGGGCCGGTGTATACCGAGCCTTCGCCGTACTCTTCCTCGTACTCAGCCTGGCATTTGACGCACAGCGTCGTGTACGGCAGGGCCTTCAGCCGCGCGGCCGGGATAGGCTGGCCACACTCTTCGCAGATGCCGTAGGTCCCTTCGCGAATCCGCTGCAGTGCGTGCTC
This sequence comes from Planctomycetota bacterium, assembly GCA_026991575.1. Lineage (GTDB taxonomy): Bacteria > Planctomycetota > Planctomycetia > JALXBF01 > JALXBF01 > JALXBF01. The sequence continues at coordinate 17,973 of JALXBF010000188.1, forward strand.
AATTCTCCTCAGCTCCTGACTCTCCAACTCCGCCAGCTGTGAATAAAGATCCTCCTGCATGATGTCCATTGCGACATCGGCGGAATCGCCCGTGGGGCTGGCGGCGTCCTTGCGTAGCGAGCCGATGCCGCCCTGCAGTTCGCGCAGCAGCTCTTCGCGCCGCTGCAGCAGCTGTTCTTCGAGCTTTTTCAGCTCGTCCTTACGGCGCTTGGCGGTCTTGCCCGCAGTCTTGTTACGAGCCGCCGGCGTCTTCTTCGCGCTGCGCGAGGCGCTGCTCTTGGCCGCTTTCTTCGCCCGGGTCGTCCCCTGCTTCTTCGTTGTCCGCTTCTTGGCGCTCATGGTGCCGCTCCTCGCGTTTGCGTTCCCGCCCTCTCCCTTCCGACTCCTCAGAAGGTGTTCTCGGTGACCAAGCCAAGTTCTGCAACTTCGACCACCAGCCTGCCGGATCGTTCCCTGCAGGCTAGCCGTCGGCCAGGCGGGCCAACTCGGCTGCCAATCGATTCGCAGAACTATACCTTTCTTCCGGTTGCTTTGCCAGTAGCCGGCGCACCAGTTCACGCACCTGCTGCCCCACGGCGGAGTCTCGGACAGCCGGGTCTGGTACAGGCCCGCGGGCGTGCAGGTAGAGCATCTCCATTTCGCTGCCGGCCTCGTACGGCAGCCGGCCTGTCAACAGCTGGAACAGCACGCAGCCCAGCGCGTAGAGGTCCGACTTCGGCGACCACTCTCCCGAGCCGTCGGCCAACTCCGGCGCCAAGAACGCCGCCGTGCCCGTCAGACGCTCAGGGGCTGGTCGAAGCGGCTCATCGCTTGGTATCGCCAGCCCGAAGTCGGCCACTTTAAGCCGCTCTGGGCCCGCTGCCATCAAGAGGTTCTCCGGCTTGATGTCCCGATGAATGACTCCCGCGGCATGAACGGCTGCAAGCCCTGCCGCGGCGGCCGCTGCCAGGCGCAGCGCCTCGCGGAGCGATGGTCGCCAACCCTCAGCCAGGACGTTCTCCAAGGTCTTCTGGGTCGACACCCACTCCATGGCCACCAGGGCGCGGCCCGCATCGATCGGCGCCACCGCATAATGCCGTACGACGTTCGGGTGCTGGATAGCTAGCACGCGGTTCAGCGCGCGCAGGAGCCGCTGGCGGGCCTGGTCATCGGAGGGTAGATCGAGCAGCTTCAGCGCAACCGGCGTGCCGCTGGCTCGGTCCCGTGCTCGATAAACCTGTCCGCGGGCTCCTAACCCGATGAGCTCTTCGATTTCGTATCGCTCGAATTCGGGCCGATCAACGTCGTGTACCACCGAATCTCTACGGTTCCCAGTACAGTGCCTTTCCGGCGCGGCGCCTGCGGATGCAGCACGTTGGCCCAGCCGCTTGCCGCCGCGACCGGCCATGCCATCTGGAAGGCGCGGCTCGGTTCGGCAACGGCGCTAGCCGGCTGCCGGGGCACGGCCGACGGTGGTGCTGCGTCGCCGGCCGGTCAGCCGTGCGAAGATGACCGCGGCTGCCAGCATTGCCAGGGCAAAGCCGGCGATCACCAGGAAGACGGGGGCCAGCGATCCGGTCCGCTGCCAAACTTCCCCCGCGACTGATGATCCGAGCGCACCGACGCCAAAGCCGAGCACGAACTTCAGCGAGTAGTAGGTGCTCCGATGCCTGGCTGGTGTGACATGGGCGATAATCGCGTTTTCCACGGGCTGCTCGGCGAACTGAACCAGCGCCAGCAGCGACGCCGCCGCCACCGCAAGTGCCGTGGTGGGGGCCAGGGCTACGCCGATGGCTGCTGGGATCGACAGCGCGATGAGCAGGACGTAGAGCCGTTCGGGCCGCACCCGGTCCGCCCATCGCCCCCCAAAAAACTGCCCTACACTGCCCAGCGCAAGCGGCACCATGGTCAGCACAATCGCCGCCCACGCTCCGAGTGCCGAGGTGGCCAAGCTCTGCTTCAGCAGCGTCGGCAGCGCGGTCGTGAATGACCGGTAGCATAGTCCCCCCAGGAGCACGGCTGCGTATAGCGGCAGCAGGTAGCCGAGCAGTGAGCGGGTGGAGTCGGCCGGCTGCTCGCCGGGCTGCCGGGTACGGTCACTGCCTGGCCGGCGGCCACCGATGCCCCGTCCGGCACCGGAGCAGCTCAGCAGCAAGGCGGCAGCGCCGGCTACGGCCGCCACGGTCAGGTAGGCCCACCGCCAGTGCCCGAGCTGGGCCATCCACAGTCCGAACGCCGGGCCCACGGTGATGCCTACGCTGCCGGCAACGCCGTGGATTCCCATGGCACGCCCCTTGCGTCGGCAGCCAAGCGACAGCAGGGCGAGCCCGGCCGGATGGTATAGACTCACTGCTGCCCCCATGACGGTCAGTCCGGCAACCAGTCCCCAGACGCTACCGCTTGCCGCGCACCAGAGCCCTGCGCCGGCGACGGCCGCGAAGTACGCGATCAGGATCGCACGGGGGGAGTAGCGGTCGGTTAGCAGGCCGGCCGGGATGGCACCCACGCCCATGAGGATCCAGCCCACGACGGGGATCGCGGTGGCCAGCCGTTTCGACAGCGCGAACTCCTGTTGCACCGCCACCAGCACCCCAGTGAACAGCAACTCCGCTATATGGCACAGCGCGTGACCGGTGCTGGCCAACACAATCAGCGGCCATTCTGCGGACCGAGTCGGTGTTCCGGTCGCAGGTTCCTGGACCAACGTCATGATGGCATGTTCTCCGTTCAGCGGCGCTCGCGGAAGAAGCGGCGCAGCAACTCAGCCGCCTCCTCAGCAAGCACACCGCCTCGAAGCTCAGCTCTGTGGTTCAGCCGGGGGTCGTTCACCAGACGGTACAGCGACTCGCACGCGCCTGCTTTCGGATCGCGTGCTCCGTAGACGACCCGAGCGATGCGCGCCTGGACGATCGCCCCGGCGCACATCGGACAAGGCTCCAGGGTGACGTACAACGTACAGCCTTCCAGGCGCCAGTCGTTGCGGGCGGCGGCCGCCTGAGTGATCGCGATCATTTCCGCGTGAGCGGTCGGATCACGTAACTGCTCGCGCTGGTTGTGCGCTGCCGCAAGGAGGCGGTCTCCCTGAACGATGACGGCCCCGACCGGCACCTCTCCCTCAGCCATGGCCGCTTCCGCCTCGCGTAGCGCCAGCCGCATGTAGTACTCGTCACGCTCGTGCCGCTGCTTGTCCCGCTCCGCGCCGTTGCGGCCGTTCTCCCTCATCGGGCACTAACCCTACTCGTTTCCGATGCCCCGAAGAAACAGCTCCACGAACTGCACCACCGCCAGCCGTTCCACTCGCTGCTGCGGATCAAATCCGATCGCTTTCAGCCGTTCGGCAGCGTCGTGGATGCCAAGCAGCTCACGGCACGCGGTTGCCAGTTGTTTGCGGCGTCCGGCCCAGAGCCGATGCACGAACCTGCGAAACGCCTCCCGATCAGCGATCCTGCCGTAGCGTTCCTGAGCCGGTTCGATCAACAGCATGGCCGACTGAACATCGGGCTTGGGCCAGAAGACCGACCGGCTCAGCCGCCGCAGGATCCGGACCTGCGCAACGGCTTGCACCAGCACCGAGACGGCGCCGTAGTCCGGATCGCTCGGCCCAGCCGCCATCTTCTCAGCCAGCTCCCGCTGGACCGTTACCACGAATCGCTGCCACCGCTCGGCCTCGGCATACAGCAGGTTGAGGATGAAAGGCGTGGCGATGCTGTACGGCAGGTTCGCCACCAACTTCCGTGTGCTGCAATCATAGCGCCGGTAGCAAACGTCCACTGCCGCGGTCAGCAACGGGTGGATCCGGTGCTTGCCCTGCAAGGCGTCGGTGCAGAGGACCAGGACGTTCGCTCGCGTAGCGAGTACGTCGCGGCGAGCCAGGTCGTACAGTCGCGGGTCGATCTCGACGGTTACCAGCACGCGGGCCCCGTCGGCCAGAAGCTCGCTCAGCGAGCCGGTCCCCGTGCCCACTTCCAGCACCAGCTCCGTGCCGTCCAGTTCCGCATGCTGGACAAGCAAGCCAAGCAGGTTCAGGTCGATCAGGAAGCACTGCCCCAGCGACTTGCTCGGGCGGATCCCGCGCGCAGCAAGCAACTCCTGGACGCGCCGCCGTGTCTGGCCTCTTGTCGATCCTGTCTCCTGTGACACGTTACCTCGCCGTCTGCTCACCCACTCAGGACTGGCAAGCGCTCATCGACTGGGCGCCACCGGCAGCCTAGCACGGGGGGACCGTGAGGATCGAGGGCTCTCGTTGGCTGATGGCCACGACCGGGATGCGAACGGCTCGGCCGCGGCGGCAGCCGCGGAAGCTGGAGCCAGAACCACGCTGTGGTCAGCGTCCCAGGTCCAGCTCACGCACGAGCCGCAGGACGTACTTGCCCAGTACGTCGGTTTCGATGTTGACCCGGGCCCCCTCCGGCTTGCTGCCCAGCGTCGTAACCGCAAGCGTATGCGGAATCAACGCTACCGAGAAGCGATCCTGTTCCAGATCGACGATCGTCAGGCTGACACCGTCCACGGCGACAGAGCCTTTGCGCACCATTTCCAACGCAAGCTCCGGTGGCACGCGGAACCAGACCCGTTCGTATTCCCCTTCTTGGTGTCGCCGCTCGAGCACGCCCACGCCATCGACGTGACCCAGCACGAAGTGTCCGCCAAGCGGGTCCCCCACACGGAGAGCCTGTTCCAGGTTGACCACATCGCCGGGTTGCAGTTCTCCCAGCGTGGTACGCTGAAGCGTTTCAGGGCTGAGGTCGAAAGTGAGCTTATCGCCGTGACGTTCGACCACTGTCAGGCACACGCCACTGACTGCAACCGAGTCGCCAATGCGTTGACGTTCGCCCAGCGGTCCGGCGGCCACGACCAGCCGGCTGCCGTGCCCGGCAGGCTCGTGCGCAACAACCGTGCCCATCCGCTCCACAATACCCGTGAACATCGCCCGCTACTCCTTACGATCGCCGCGACGCAGTGCATGGGGGGTTCACTCTAACCGAACTGTATCCCGGCCCGGCCACTGGTGAAGAGCGTCTCGACCGGCTATAGTGGTTGGCTAACCAAGGCTCGACGAGGTGCAAGTCGGAGAGGGAAGAGTGGTGAGTGCGCACGAGGGTGTCACGTTCCGAGGGAGCCTGACCCGCGGTCGGTCCGTCGCGGCGGCCTGCTGGATCGGTCTGTTCACGGCAGCGGCGATCGTCCGCTTCGCCTCGCTCGATGTCCGCACGCTATGGTACGACGAGGTGGCTTCGTGGCGTACGCAGTCGTTCTCGGTGGCCGAGATGCTGCGAAGCTGCCGTATGAACGTGCATCCCCCGGGCTATTTCCTGCTGCTGAAAGCAACCGTGGCCGTACTCGGTGACAGCCCGTGGGTGATGCGCGGTTTCTCCGGGATCTGTTCCCTGCTTGCGATGCTCTACGCCGCGCTTCTGGCATATCGCTTCGGACCCAACCTGAACGGGCACCGGGCGTGGGCGGCGGCGTGTGCGTTGGCAGCCAGTCCCGTGATGATCCTCTATGCGCGTGAGGTGCGGATGTACGCGCTGGGAACGTTGGTGTGCCTGGGCGGCAGCTACCATGCCCTGCGCGGGGTGACCGAGGAGAACGACCGGCACCTGCTGGCCGGGTCGCTCTGGTTTGCCTTCGGCTGCTACGTGCACAACTACCTGTTGTTCCACGCCTACGCGTTCGGACTCGTCGCCACCTACGAGGCGGCGTTCAGGCGTCGCTGGCGTTGGCTCGTTCTCGCCGCGTTGCCGGCAGTGATCTACCTGCCGTGGGTCGGGGCGCTGTTGAAGCAGACGAGTCAGGTGGCCCAGGACTACTGGATTCTGGCGCCAACATGGGTCTCAGTCGGCGAGATGTTCTGGCAGCTCTGGTGCGGTGACCTGGGCCAGCAGGGTCTGGCCGAAGCGATTGCCGGCTACGCCATGACGGCTCTGCTACTGGCCGTGGCGTTGTGCTCAGGGCCTCTGGGTCGTTTTGCTGCGCTGCAGTTCCTCTGCGCGTTTGGTATCGCGCTGGCACTATCGATCTGGTGGAAACCGATCCTGTTTGTCCGCTACCTGGTTCCGGCATTCGCGGTGTTGTTGACCGCAGCGTTTGCCACCTGGCTGGTTACCCCACGCTGGGACGTCCTCGGCTGGCTGCCGGTCTCATGGCTCGTGTTGTTCTTCGCCGCGTGGATCTGGCAGCTCTGGCCTCAGTGGACGCTGGACGGGCAGAAAGGGCTGCAGGGGGCCGTGCAGCATGTGCGGAGTCGCCGCAGTGAAGGGGAGCTGGTCGTGTCCGACAACGTCTTCATTGTGCTGCCCTGGATGTACTACGACCGGGACGGTCAGGTCTACCTGTACCGTCCGTCGGGATACGAGCGGATGCGGCACTATCTGGGCAAGGCGCTGTTCCGGCCCGAGGAGGTGCTTAGCATGGAGCAGATGAAGCAAAAGATGACCGAAGCGTCGGGGATCTGGGAGGCCGGGCCAAGCATGGTTACGATGCTGTTGGGCGACGATTTCGTGTTGGTCACAGACGAGACACGTTCCTTCCTGGGCGATTCGTTTCCCCCGGCGCCCTTCATGCGCGAATTCGTCGTGCAGCACTGGCGTCGCGGTGAGCAGAGCGAGGGGCCGACCGGATCAGGATCCGAGCAGCACCGCGGCCAGCGTGGCGGTACCGACCAAGGCGCAGTAGACGGCGAACGGCAGCAAGGATCGGGCGGGGACCAAGCGCAGCAGCCAGCGCAGCGCCCAGAACCCGGACAGGAACGCAGCCAGGAAGCCGACGGCCAGCGGTAGCGGTCGGAGCGCGGCGGTGGAGTGAGCGTAGAACTGAGGCAACTCGAACACGAACGCGCCGCCGATGACCGGAATGGCAACCAGGAAGCTGTAGTATGCGGCTACGGGCCGAGCCGTGCCGAGTAGCAGGGCTGCTGCGATCGTGATCCCGGACCGCGATATGCCGGGCAGCAGGGCAAGGGATTGTGCCAGGCCCACGAGGAATGCCGTCCGTAGTGACATTTGCGGTCGGGGGCTGGTGCAGCGAGCCAGGGTCCACTCGCCCAAAGCCAGGGCAGCGGCTGTGACCAGAAAGCAGGTGCCAACGACAGCGGTTGATTCAAACGCTTCGTGGACGTAGGGGCGAACCAGCAGGCCGATCACTGCGGTAGGCAGGAAGCCGGCAAGGACCAGCAGGATCAGGGCACGATCGCCCCGGGCCATCCGCCACAGTTCCGCACGGTAGACCCAAACGACGGCCAGCAGCGTGGCACCATGCAGCCAGAGCGTGAGCCCGAGCTGGCTGTCGGTGATGCCGAGGTAGTGGGCGGCCAGCGCAAGGTGGCCGGAGCTGGAGACGGGTAGGAATTCGGTTAGCCCCTGGACGAGGCCCAGCAGCAGCGCTTTGACGGTGTCGGTCAGCAACGGGCCGTTCTCCGTGCACCACCACCTGCTAACCCCTCTGAAGCGTAGCATGCCGTACGTCGCTGCGTAGCGGGAGTTGACCGGGCTCGGTCCGATAGGGAAGCAAGCGTAAAACGGCCGCTCAGCGAACCAGCTCCTCCTTGCGACGCCGCCGTTGAGCGTCGGCCAGCAGCCGGATGCACTCGGCAAACTCGCGAACCGCCTCCGGGCTCTTTCCCTCCTCGAGGAACTGGCGGAACCGATCGCGGTGGCTGTAGTACTCGTCCCATTCGACCTGCCAGCCCTGACCGATCGCCTCGTCACGCACTTCTTCCAACCACTGCAGCCACGGTCGGAGGAACTCGGGGGTCAGTTCGAAGTCGAACCGCGTGTACGGCTCGCTGTGCAGGATCCGCTGGCGTACGTTGCACCAGCTTGCCGTCACGCGTGACAGCGCCAGCGCACCGGCGCCGAGTGCCGCAAGCGCCAGCCCACAGATCAGCGGCACGTACCAGCTGCTCCATGCGATCCACCGAAGCACCACGCCCGCAGCCAGCGAAATGCCTCCAGTCACCAGTGCCCACATGCCGCCGCGATGCAGGCCGACCGGGTCGAGCAGGTAGCGGAAAGCGAGCCGTAGGGCCCAGCGACGCAGCCGCGTGCCCAGCCCCTCGCGGCCCCGCTTGCCGAAGGACCGCGTTGCCCGCACGATCATCACCGTGATGTTGTCGGTACCGCCACGGAGGTTGGCCAGGTCGATGAGCCGGTCGACGGCCTCTTCCTCGGGCAGGACCGAGGCAAGAATGGCAATCTCCGGTGCATGCACCAGCCCGCTGAGCCCGTCGCTGCACAGCACGAAGACGTCCCCCTCCTGCACCTCATACGGCCCTTCCACGTCGACCTGCACCTCGGGCTCAGGGCCGAGGCTGCGGGTGATGACGTTGGACGGTACCAGTGAGCGTGCTTGTTCTTCGGTCAGATCCTGGCGACGGATCAGCTCCCAGGTGAGGCTGTGGTCGCAGGAGAGCTGCTCGATCTTGTTGCCACGGATTCGGTATGCCCGGCTGTCGCCGACGTGACCGATGATGGCTCCCAGCGGGCTGAGTACCAGAGCGGTGGCCGTGGTGCCCATGCCATGAAAGTCAGGATTTGCCCGGCCGCGCTGATGGATCGTCCGATTCGCTTCGGTGAACGACTCTTCCAGCGCATCCAGCGGATCGAGGTGTTGTAGTTTTCGATAGGTGTGTACGATGGTCTTGGCGGCCAGCTGTGAGGCCAGCTCGCCTACTGCGTGTGCTCCCATGCCGTCGGCCACAACGAAGACGTGCCCCCGCGTCTCCCAGTCCCTTGCCGAGCTTGCCGGGGACGTCAGCAAGAAGTCCTGGTTATTGGGCCGACGCATGCCGACGTCGGTCTTACCAGCAAATTGGACGACGTCCTGTGCGGCGGTCACGGTATCGATGGTACCTCTGTAGCGATTTTATCGATCATGGTCCAACTACCGAGGCAAGAACCGGCAGCATCAAGATCGCGCATCGGGCTCGCGCAGCTGCGTGCCCTGGGCAGGTTCTTCTACTTTGCAGCCCAAGAGTTCTCGCGCATCCGTGGCTTCGAGAAAGCGTCGGCCCTGGGCTACCAGACCGTCTTCTCCCTCATCCCCGCGATGGTGCTGTTCCTGAGCGTACTCCAGATCTTTGGCACTCTGGAGGGCCTGAGCGACGACATCACGCGCTTCATTATGCACCAGCTGAACCTTGATCGCATCGAGGTTCGGGTGTCGGCGGAGGCGGCGCCGGAGAACGACGCCCGGGAAAAGTCGTCGCCCGCCGCTTCCCCCCGTGACGCCAACCGGCCCGGCCAGGCTCAGCCTGCGACCATCCCAGCAGGCAAGACCGGCACCCCCCAGCAACCATCGCCGTCACCAGGAGCAGACGCTGCAGGCGGCTCCCCGATGACTCATCCGATCTCCGTTCGGCTTAGCGACCAGGTGAACCGCTTGGTCAGCGAGCTTATGCAGAAAATCCGCTCACGCAGCGTCAACGTCATTTCCCTGCTCTGGTTTGTGGCCGCCGCCATGTCGCTGGCCATCACGCTAGAGACCGCGCTGAATGACGTCTGGGGCGCCACCAGCCACCGAGCATGGGTCCATCGCTTCGTCGTTTACTGGACCGTGCTGACCCTCGGTCCCCTGCTGATCGGTCTGCCCGTCAGTCTGGCTCGTCGTGCGGAGATCCCGCTGGAAGGGCTGGCGGTGTCGGCCCTCAGTTCGACGGTCGCGTTTTTCCTCATTTACTACTGGGTGCCCGTTGCCCCGGTCCGACCCTGGTGTGCGCTGCTCGGCGCCGCCTGCGCGACGACTGCCTGGGAAATGGCCAAGTACCTGTTCGGACTGTACCTGGAACACGCCGTGGGCTACGGGCGGATCTACGGCAATCTGGGCCTGCTGCCGCTGACGCTGTTCTGGCTCTGGATCTCGTGGATCATCGTGCTGGGCGGTGCTGCCATTGCGTACACGGCCCAGAATCGCTCGCGGCTGGAAGCCGCAGCTCGGGGCCTGCTGACCCAGGCCAACCTGAACGTTGGCTGGGTACTGCTGGCCCTGATCCTGCGCCTTGCGCGCGCGTTCCGCTCCGGAGAAGGTCCGGTCTCTGCGGAACGGCTGGCTACGGCCAGCGGACTGCCTGATCGCGACTGGCTCCAGCTGGTGGCATTGCTTCAGAAGAAAGGCATCGTCGTCACCGTCGGCACGCAGGAAGAGGCCTTCCACCTGGGCCGGGCTGCCGACGAGCTGTCGGTAGCCGAGCTGTTCGGCATGCTGGAACAGCAGCTCCCTCAGTACTTCGAGGAACAGTGGCCGGCAGAAGCCCCCAAGCTGCTATGGGTATTCAACAAGTGGCGAGCGGCCCGGGACGGCGCGCTGGGTGGCGTCACCATCGCGCAGCTACTGCGTCAGCCCCAGGAAGAGCCAGCCGTGACCGAACCACCGCCAACCTCATCGCGACTGCCCAGATGGCTTCGCCGGTGGCTGGGTAGCAGCTAGCAACGGCCTTCAGGCCTTAGCGTTCCCGCGCTGCTAGCCGCCGCGCATCCACAGCGAGCGGATGAGCCTGCGCCGGACCGCCTGCCCCAACGGCATTCGCCGACCTTGTGGCACGGATTCCCCGCGGATCTGCCAACAGCCGACGCGTTCGCGCTCGTAGCAATCGCATGGGGGAAGACCAACACGCCTGCGGTCAAGCTCTGGCCAGGCCTGGCAGGATGGCCGCCATGAGGCGTAGACCGAACGTAAGGCCATGCTTGCTGCTCCATTAGCGGAGCGACGGCGTTGCCGGCCCTGGCGCCGCTCGGCCGGTCCGTTCCCCCGTGAGCCGGACTGTACCCGGACGGCCGGCAAGCTACAATTTTGCGACAGTGAAGGCGAATGTCTCTTTGCAACGGCATTCCGCGGTCTGAAACAAACGGGCGCTCCTTCGAGACCTCCAAGTTAGACGCGAAAAGGACATCAGCTCGCTAACCCGAGGTCGCAGTCATGCTCTGGTTCGACCCTGTTTATCTCCTGTTCGTGGCACTACCGTTGATGCTGCTGTCGCTGCTGGCCAGCGCCTGGGTGCGCATGGCGTACGCGCAGGCGGCGCGTGTCCTGAACCGCAGGGGGATCACCGGGGCCCAGGCAGCCCGCATGATCCTGGAACGCGCAGGCCTGTTCGATGTGGCCATCGAAGAACACCACGGCTTCCTGTCGGACCATTACGACCCACGTGAACGTGTCGTACGGCTGTCCCCGGACGTTTACCATCGGCCCACGCTGGCAGCCGTGGGCATTGCAGCTCACGAAGTCGGTCACGCGCTCCAGCATGCTAGCGGATATGCACCGCTCGTGATCCGCAATCTGGCTGTGCCGCTTGCGTCCATCGGCTCGAACCTCGGATACTTCGTGATCATGATCGGGCTGTTCATGTCCTTCGGCGGTGCACCGGTACTGAACGTCTTTACCGGCTTGGGGCTGTTGTTGATCGGTGCTGTGGCGTTCTTCCAGATTGTGAACCTGCCGGTTGAAATCAACGCCAGCACGCGAGCCTTGAGGCTGCTGACCGACATGGGCATCGTTGACTACGACGAGCTGCCCACGGTGCGCAGCGTGCTGACGGCCGCCGCATTCACCTACGTTGCCGCCACGGCCGCCGCGCTGCTGGAGCTTTTCTACTGGCTCTGGCGGCTGGGCTTGATCGGCGGGCGAGACGAGTAGGACGCGATGGTGGGCGCAGTCGGCTGCAGAGTGTCTCGGTGGCGTTGCGGCTCCGGGGCAAGCTGATCCGCTCTGCGGGTTGGTAGCCATAGAGGCGCTTCGGGGACCCTGGGCGGTCAGCCGGTTGCATTCGGCGAGCTGGCGGCCGCGTCCGTTGCCGGAGTCTGTGTCGGTGCGGATGGGGTCTGGCCCTTGGGCCGTCGATCTGCCTGTTGGCTGCTAGCTCATGCGGCGAACCCTCTGCAGTGGGCAACGATCACCGCCCCAGCCAGCGGTAAACATCAGCCACCGCCCGATGCTCGTTGGCCAATTCGCGGTAGTAGCGCACCTCTTGATCGATCAGCTGTCGCCAGAGCTGGATGTACTGTTCGAAGTCGATCCGATTGACGCGGTAGGCAACGCGCGCCAGATCGATACTTTCGCGCAGTCGCGGGAGGATGTCGTCTTCGATACGCTCGCGTTGGTCCCGGGCAGCCCGCAGGCGGGCGTAGGCAGCGGTCAGGTTGGCAGTGACGGTCTGTTCCGCGCTGGTGACGAGCCGAGCGGCCCGCACCGCTTCGGCACGCGTCTCGATCCGGGCGGCCTCAATTCGCTCTGTGTAAATCGGCAAGTTGACACCGATCGTCACCGCCACGGCGTCGCGGCCGTTGGCCACAGGGCTGATCCCAGACGAACTGATCGCCGACCACTGGGTTCCTAGCGTCAGGTCCGGAACGTAACCCAAGTCGGCGACACGGATGCGGTGTTGCCAGAGGTCAACCACGTAGCGGGCGGCCCGCACCAGCGGGTGCGATTCGACCGCCTGGGCTAGGGCCTCCTGTAGCTCCGGCACCTCATAGTCTGGCAGCTGCTTGACGGTTGTTATCGAGCGGTTCGCGGGTAGGTTGAGCACGGCCAAGAGCCTCGCCTCGGCCCCTTCCCGCGACTCTTGCAGAAGCACGATCCGATTACGGAGGTCTTCAAGTGCAACCTCGGCTTCGTAAAGCGTCTCGAGCCCGACTTGGTTCTGACGCACCTTCTCGCGGACGTCCGGAATCAGTTGGCTGGCGATGAGTCGCTCCAGCGACCGGAGCGCTTCGACCGAGCGGTCGTAGAAGAAGAGGTCCAGGTACAGCGTTTTCGTCTGCTGTTCAACCTGCAGGCGGGTATCGACGTAGCGTGCCGCGAGTGCGGCAGCCCGGGCTGCTTCGGCGTTGCCTTGTTCGACAAGCTTTTCAAACCAAGGGAAACGCTGCGTCAGCGAGAGCACGAGCTCTTGCTGGCCCGCGGCTGTTTGGATCTCCTCCAGGAACGCGTTGATGGTCAGTTGTGGGTCTGGCAACGAGGAGACCTGCGGGATCCGCTGTAGGGCCGCTTCGACTTCCGCCCGCGCGGCGAGGAGCTCGGGGTTCCGTTCGACGGCGATGCGCACGGCCTCGTCCATTGGCAGCGGATCCGGCAGGCCGGGCTCGGGGCCTTCTTGCGGCAGCTCGGGCACGAGCTGCGCTGCAGCCTGCACCGTGTTCCGGTCCGGTTCGACGTGAACCAGCGTGGGACCCTCCTTGCCGGGACGGGCAGTCAGCGACGGGCTGTGCACCAGACTGCTGCAGCCGGCGGTGAACACCAGCAGTGCCAGCGCCGAAACAGCGGGGCTTGACAGGTTGTGTGACCAGCAGAGCATGCGTATTACCCCCGGGCAACTTCCAGTTCTACCGCTGGTATCGGCACGACGATCGGAGCGGCTCAAATCGTTGTGTGGCTGCAAGGACCGCCGCGCGGCGGCACGGGGGTGGTCGGAAGTTGTTGGCGGCCGTTCCGGGGGAACGGTTATCTGACCGGTTGAAGGACCGCGAGTAGAATGTTGGTGAAGGCGCTGGGTGCGCCGCGTTGCCAGCACGGGCAGGAGCAGATTGATGCGGCGAAGTGGCCAGTCGGCCCTTGAAACAAGTGTGCTCGTGCTGAACCGCCTGTTCGTCGTCGTTCACATCATTCCGGCACGACGGGCGTTCGGCCTTCTGTACAAGGACCTCGCCGAGGTGATCGACGTCGAGGACGGGGGTTTTGCGTCGTACGACTTCGATGGCTGGATTGAGCTGAGCCAGTTACGGCGGTTGGAGAAGAAGCCGGATGACGATTGGATACGCACCGTAAGGTGCGAAGTGCAGGTACCTCGCGTGATCCGGCTGTTGACCTACGACCGCGTGCCAAAGGATGGTGTCAAGTTCAACCGAAGGAATATTCTTGCCCGAGATCATTTCCGCTGTCAGTACTGCGGCAAGCAATTCTCCGCCCACCAGCTCACGCTTGACCACGTCGTGCCGCGTAGCCGCGGGGGGCGCACCACGTGGGAGAACGTGGTCACCGCGTGCGTGCACTGTAATCTGCGCAAAGGGGACCGGACACCGTCAGAAGCGGGGATGAAGCTCCTGAAGCCGCCGCGGCGGCCCGATCGCAACCCGGTCCTTCAGTTGAAGCTGCGCAACGTCAAGTATCAGTCCTGGCGGATGTTTCTGCCTTCCACCGGCAACGGTGATGGTAGGGACTGAAGAGGCCTGTTGTCGTGCGCGTAGTCGAACCCAGTTCGTAGAAGACCACTGCCGCAACCCGACGGTATTAGAGCTCCTCGATCTCCAGGCGGTGCTCCCGCAGGAACGCGTCGCATTCGGCCCGGGTGAACACGCCGGGTGTCGTACCTACGGCCCGAACGCAGCTGGCGCCTAGAGCGCTGGCGAGTTCCAGGCAGCCGCGTTCGTCTTTCCCGGCGATGATTCCTGCGATGTAGCCGGCGTCGAAGGCATCGCCGGCACCGGTGCCGTCGACAAATTCGACCGGGAACGCTCCGGCCCGCAGCCGGACGCGCTCGCTGATCAGCACCGCGCCGCGTCCTCCCATCGTGATCACCACGGTGCGGGCACCGCGGGCGCGAAAGAACTCGGCTTGAGCCACCGGATCGTCCAGGCCGGTCAGCAAGCGTGCTTCGTCGTTGTTGGGGAGGAAAACGTCGGTTTCGGCAAGCACCGGCTCAAGCTGCTTCAACAGGGCGTCCGTCTGTGCCGAGGCGGGCACCACGATGTCCAGGACCGTGACCGTTCCGTGCTGTCGGGCGTCGCGAAACAGTGCGGCGAGCTGGTCGGCTGCCAGGGAGGGCATGATCAGATAGCCACCCACGTACAAGACGCGCGCTTCGCGCACGGCGTCCGTTGGGATGTGTGCGACGCTGAAGGCAGCGTTCGCACCGAAGCAGTGTACGAACCGGCGGTCTTCACCGCGTACGTTGATGATCAGCGTCTGGCTGGTCGGCAGCTCGGGCACGACGGTCAGGTACTGGCTGGCCACGCCCCGTTCGCGTAGCGTCTCGCGCACGAACCGCCCGAACACGTCGTCACCAACGCAGCCGGCGACATCGCAGTGGACGTCCATCTTGGCCAGATCAATAGCGACGTTGCTGGCACAGCCGCCGATTTCCAGCACCAATTCATCGGCCATGACCAGCTCGCCAGCTGCCGGCACGTGATCGATCGGGGTCGACAGATGGTCGGCTACTACAACGCCTGCACAGATAACCATCGCGATTGCCTCACCACACAGGCTCTCGACTCATCAGGGGCGACGGTTGCTCGTGGGCTGCTAGTGCCGTTTCAAGTTGAGAAGTTTCCCCTTCTTGGTGGTCGCTTGGGATCGGGGCGAGTCTGGTTCGCGCGTTGTCCGGTGCGGGGTTTGCCGCAGGCAATCGGCCGTTCGCCGTTATGCCATG
>JALXBF010000189.1 GCA_026991575.1 Planctomycetota bacterium
CGGTCCGTGACCGCCGCACCGGCAGGCTCCTCGCCCGCTACCGCTACGACCTCCTGCGCCGGCGGATCGCCTCCGAAAGGCACCACCCCGACGGCACCGTCACCCGCAGGCTCTACCTCTGGGAAGGCCCGCGGCTCCTGGCCGTCCTCGACGGCGACGGCCGGATCCTGCGGCAGTTCCTCTGGCTCGGCTGGCGGCCGGTGGCGATCCTCACGCCCGGGGGCACCTTCCACGTACACACCGACCACCGGGGCGCGCCGACGGAGGTGACGGACGAGGAAGGAAGGATCGTCTGGACGGCGGACTACGCCCCGTTCGGAAGGGCACAAGTCGACCCCGACCCCGACGGCGACGGCGAGGCCTTCGTCCTGCATCTGCGCCTGCCGGGCCAGTGGGAGGACCCGGCGACGGGTCTGCACTACAACCTCGCGCGCTGGTACGACCCGGAGACGGCGCGCTACCTCAGCCCCGACCCCATCGGCCAGGCGGGCGGCCTCAACCTCTACGCCTACGCCGCCGCCGACCCCATCAACCACATCGACCCCCGCGGCCTCTACGAGATCGACGTCCATTACTACCTGACGTACTTCCTCGCGCGCATGGCCGGCCTCCCGCCCCGGCTCGCCCTCACCATCGCCCTCGCCGCCCAGTACGTCGACGACAACCCGCTCACCGATCCGATTGGAGACATAGGCCGGGCACGCAGGCTCTACCACTTCACCCAATCGCCGGCCGACGACAGCACCGTGGCCCCAGCGAAACGCTTTCGCAACCCTTGGAATCCGCAACTCGGTAACTTGCTCCGTCCTTTTACCTATACTTGGCTGTCGCCGTGTCAACGGGCGCAGTTCCTAGGAGAATTCCTCCATGCATTCCAAGATACCTTTTCACACCGCCGAGCTGGTAACAACGAACCATACGGAGCCGGTGTAGGACACCTCGCCGACAATCATGACCCTGATCAGACGTACAATGTGCGCGAGTTTCAATGGAACGAGGCTCGGACGCTGCGAATGGCGCGAGAGGTGTTCGAACGTCTTCGTGCGCTCTATGGTCTCGTAACCTACGATCGTGAGGGCTTCCCCGTCGAATTCGGGGACATCGAGCCTGTGGTGCGTGCTTTCATCGTAGTCGGCAAGGAAGCTGCTCGCAATGCGCCGAAGTGGGAGGATAATGTCGCGCTGGCGCTTCTCCACGGAGAGATCCCGAGGCCAAGCGAGTATCGTCTGCGGAAACGCCAGGAATTGGCCAGGAAACGGGCGATCCTAGATCAGGCGATGTCCTTGTACGGACTGGAAGCTGTGCCCGAGTATGATCACGCGAAGGCTGAGCGCAACCGTGCGCGGTACTTCGCCGGGCTACGGCATGATCGGCCGCCTCAGCGCGATCGATTCGAAGGTGTCCTCTTCAATGAGGACGGGCGCATCGCCGATGACGAGATGGATGACACTGTCAGTTTATTAGATTAAAGCGTTGTAGGGGCTATCCGAACTGATAGATAGACGCGGGTCCACGAAGCGGGAGTTGTGGCAAGCATGAGAAAGTGCCGTGGCGTCCAGAGCCTCGGGGTTGCTTTTGTGGGGTTTTTGGTTGGAAACGTCATCTATCTCCTGTTCATCATAGGAGGCCCGGTCTTGATCCATCCAGTATTCGACATATTTTGGGGGCCGCTTTGGCTCTATCTTGTGGAATTCTTTCCTCGGCAGCTGTGGGTGTACGGGCTTTGGTGGTCTGTGCTGCTGCTAGTGGGGTGCCGGCGGCACCGGGCATTTGCGGTGTTGCTATACGTCGTTCATGTGGTTGGAGGGCCGCTGATGCGCTATTTGGTAAAGGGCGATCCTCCCTTTTATTTGAAGTATTGGTACAACCCCGTGCTGTGGCTTTATTGGGCGCCGATGGTTGGGTTTGCCGTGTGGTATTTCACCATGGTATTCGACATCAGTTGGCGGGATTTGTTGGTGCGGCTAGCGGGACGCGAGGGCGGAGCGCAAGGAACGAAAAGGAAGGGCGAGGCTGACGTTTAGACTGCGCGGTCGCGAATGCAACGTGGAGTCCGTGGATGGTTCAGCATTTGGGGGCTGTGCGCTCTCCACACACTCCGCATGACACCGCTCGAACTCTACCGGCGAGCGATATCCGAGCGCGGGATGTCGCCGCGGCGGGTTGTACCAGCCCTCGATGAACTAGAAGACCGCCCGCCGCGCCTCGGCCGGCTGCGGAAGACGCACCGCTCGATCAGCTCACACTCCAGCGTCGCGAAGAAGTTCTCGGCCATGGCATTGTCGTAGCTGGCCTGGTCGGAATGATTCACACCCTCGGGGCGACGGTGCGCCAGGGCCATGGTGAGCGCCTCCAGCACCTCCTTAATGAAATTCACTCAATGGTCGCTTGGCGTTATCCACTTTGGTGGATCCTGCTCTTGCTGGTTGCCTACCGTAGGTACCGTAAGACAGCGGTGGTTCTGTATGCAATACATGTGACAGGTGGTCCGCTGTTGCGCTATCTGCTCCATGGTGACGCACCTTTCTATTTGAAGAATCTCCATCAGCCGATGTTGTGGGTGCTATGGTCACCCTTTATCGTGTTCACGACTTGGTATTTCGCAGTGGCGTTCGGTATTCGGTGGGGCGAGGTCGCGCACCGCGCCCAGTCACGTTGGCGGGCGGGGCGTGGCCGGGGCCAAGAGTAGGAGTGCGCGTTCGGTGAAGAAGGGGTTAGCCGTTGAGCTATCCGCCACGTGCGCTTGGCTCCTCGGGCTCATGCTCGTGGTGGGGGTGTCCCCGCTATGCACGGCTTCGGGGGATGGTCTCCCGATGGCAGGAATCCCGGACGGTCCCGGGGTGCCGCCGTGGCAGATGCTGTTCGGCTTGGTTCTTGGAGAGTCGAGCGAGGCGGAGCTTAGGTCGCGGATCCCTGACGTGAGGCGGACCGGGACCGACCGATACACG
>JALXBF010000190.1 GCA_026991575.1 Planctomycetota bacterium
CCAGCGTTGCCTGGTTTGCTTCCAGGATCGTCTCACGCACGTTGCGCAGCAGGTCGGCCACGTCGCGAAGCGTGTCGACCGTGAGGTTCAGCGTGGTGCGTGCTTCCTCAAGGTTCGCCAGATGTGCGTCGATCCGGGCAATGTCGGCCGCAAGGAATTGTCCGAGCGCGTGTTCGGCCGGTGCGTCCGACGGCTTGCGCACTCGCATGCCGGTGGCGGCCTGGATCTGCAGGTCCGTAATCCGGCCGTAGTACCGCTGGACCGTCCGGATCGTTTGCTTCAGGAAAAACGTCGGCGTGATACGAACCAGCGACATGGCTGTTGTCCTCACGGACCAGAGTCCTCTCTGCACCTGAATCCGGCAGAGCCGGGCAGCTCGACATGCGGCAGCATCACCATCTGTTGCATGGCGCACCGGCGGCTCACCACGTGACTGTCGATCGGGCCGCCAGCGGCTTGCCGCACGCCGCTAGGGAACAGCTCTTCCCTTACAGCACATTCATCAGCTCATCGAGTGCGTCGTTCACGACACGCACCAGCTGAGCGGATGCTTCGAAGGCACGCTGGTACTGGCTCATCCTGATCACCTCCTCTTCGATGTCCACGCCGGAGGCGCTTTGTCGTTCGAACTCAAGCTGCTCCAGCAACAGCTGCTCATGGGTCAATTGGCCGTCCAATTCGCTGACCGTCGCACCGATATCCGTCAGCAGCGTCAGGAAGTATCCGGACATCGACAGCGTGCCACCGGCCATGGTGAGTTGCTCACGTAACGTGCCCAGCTGCCGGGCGAGCAGGCCATCGCCGGGCTCCCCCGTTCGACCGGCCGCTAGTGACGCTGGATCAGCCACCAGCTCAGGCCGCACCTTGATGTCACCGGCACCGCTACCGCGGAACAATGAGTTCAGGCCGAGTGCAGCGAGCACGCCAGTCTCGTCCGGTCGGCCGACCACGTCGAGCGTGATGACATCGCCGTCGTTAAGCGTGCCCGGACCGACGCTCAGCACGATCCCCTGCCCCAGCGACAGCTCATCCCCAGGCGCGTACCCGGCACCGACGTTGAATTCGCCGAGCACCTCGCCTGCTCCGTTCGTCACACGCAGCAACAGGCCATCCGTCACGCCGACCTCCCCCGATCCGACCACCGTGACGGTGAGCGTGTCGTTGTTCTGGCCCGTGTAGACGCCGTCGACGGTAAACCGAGCGGTACCGCTGACGCCCGAGTGGTCGGGCACGGCAGGCATTCGGCCGGTGAAGTCGAAGCGGTAGCCCGGTACGGCCGCGATGGCGATGGTGTTCGTTGCGGCATTCACCACGGCGGTGACGTTCGGCAGGGCCGTGATGGCTGCGGCAAGGTCCTGGAGGCTCATCGTGGCCGGGTCGATCGCCACGCGATGCAACGCTCGCTGGCCCGTTGCCGTGTCAGTCACAGTGATGTAGAGATCTCCGGCCTGGACCGGAAACGCACCTACGGCCTGGGACAAGGGGACCGTGCTGTCGGAGACAGGCCGAACGCTTGTCAGACGCGTGTAGCTGCCGTTCAGCCCGAGTCCGGTTGCGTGCAGACCGTCGACTTGGGCCATGACGGTGGTTGCCAGAAGGTCGAGCCGTTGTCGGATATCGGCAAAGACCGAATCGTGCAGTTCGATCAGTCCGGCTAGCTTGCCGGCTGTGACTTGGACGGCGCCGGGAATGCCCTGCATCCGGACCGTCGTCTGGGCCAGCCCCTCGAACTCGACCGACAACGGGCTGGCCACCCCTTCGCCAACAAGCATGTACCCGCCCACGAGGATGTTTACCCGGCCGTAGTCCTGTTCGATCACCTGGATGTCGACCAACTCGGCCAGCTTCTCCAGCAGCAGATCCCGGCGATCGCGCAGGCTGTTGGCCTGCTTGCCGCTGAGCTCCGCGGCACCGATGCGGACGTTGAGTTCGGCAAGCTGCTCCGCGTAGCGGTTGATGGTCTCGATCGTGCCGCGGATCTCGGTCTCGACCACCTCGCGAAAACGGGTGAGCTGGTCGCTAATGCCGTTGAACTGATCTGCCAGTGCGACGGCCTGGTTCAGCACGCTGCGGCGCAAGGTCATATCGTCCGGCCGGCCGCTCAGCTCGTCAAACGCGAGAAAGAACCGGTCCAACAACTCGTTGATCTTGCCTTCTTCCGGTGCGAGGATGGTCTCCAGGCGGCGTGTGAACGTTAGCAGCACGTCGAGGCGGCCGCGTCGTTCCAGCCCCGCCTGGATCGACTCTTCCACCACGGCGTCCCGGATCCGGCGGATCGCCAGGATATCGACCCCCGTGCCCAGCAGGATCGCCCCCCGCTCCAGGTCCGGACGCGGGGCCAACATGATCTCCTGGCGGTGGTAGCCTGGCGTGTTTGCATTGGCCACATTCTGGCCGATGACTTCTAGTGCCAGGCGGTTCGCGCGCAGGCCACTTAACGCTGTCTGCAAGCTGATCATCGGACTACCCCACCGTACGCACGATCGCTCCGTCGCAAGGTGCGTCTACCTCGCCACCCGGTCCGTAGAGTGTTCCGGCCGTGGGCTCGCCCACCAGGGTGTGCAGCACGCGGCGGAGCAACTCGACGTGGTGGCGCAGCAACAGCGCGTTGCCCTCATTGGTCCGGCGGACACGCTGCACGAGTTGCCGCAGGGCCGCGGCCCGCTCCATGAGCTGGTCCCGCCGTTGCCGGTCCAGGGCCTGGGCAATTCGACCGATCGTTAGCCCTCTGCTGTCGGGCACCCTCAGCGCCACGGCGGCTTCGGCCAGCAGGTCGTGCCGTTCGCGTTCCATTTCGCGTGCCACCCGCTGCAGGTCCTGGCTATCGCGCACCACTGCCTGCAGTCGCGCCAGGTCCCCTTGCACCAGGCACTGCCGCACGGTCTGCAGCACCTCCAGCAGCTGCGTCTGGTACGCTTCTTCACGCTCCAGGTAAGCAAGGCACAGCGTGTAGAGTCGGTCGGTGAGTTCGCGTCCTGCGGTCACCGCTTGCCTCCGGTGGGCCAGCAAGAGGGAAAGGAATGGCAAAGGCAGGTCACGTCCGCGGCCGTAGGCCACCTATGGGATCGTCACGACGGGTCTGTCCGGTTCGACCCAATGGGGCCGCCACGGGCAGCACAGACCGCAGAACCGGTAGATCATGGCGACGGGGACCAGCCACACCGTGCCGGTCCGAAAGTCCGCACCCCACAGGAAATGCCGTGCGGCTCTGAGGCTCCCCGGCTCCAGAACGGCAGCGAAAAGAGTCGGGTTGGTGGTGAGATCGCTTCAGTGCCCCCGGCCAGCCATTTCCGCGTGTGCGGCAGGCGCTGTGCTCTGTTGCGCTCGACTAGCGTCGGCCTGCTCGCGTCGTTCCAGATAGCGCTCGATCATGCGCGCAACACCAAGCGAGCTGTGCTCGGCCAGGTAGTCGGCCAGGAACATGTCGAAGAGGGCACCATACGCGTCGGCTTGGTCACCGGGGAACAACCCCTCTTCGGTCATCGCGGTGCGCAGCCGGTTGATGACCATGGACCAGAACATCGCTTCAAACTTTCGCGCCACCGTTCGGGCATCGACGTTGCGTGACAGCCCGAGCTGTTCGGCAAGCGTGCGTGGGTTGCCGAGGAGGCTGCTGGCATCAGGCATAGGCACTGCAGAACCGGCATCCACCATGGCCTGGCCTCCGAATCACATGATCACCAACTCGGCGTGCAGGGCTCCGGCCTGCTTCAGCGCCTGGAAGATGGCCACGATGTCTCGGGGGGTGACGCCCAAAGCGTTCAGGGCTCGGGCCAATTCCCCAACCGTAACGCTTGGTCCGATCGGGTGCAGCGTGCCCCCTTCTTCGGTGACGTCAATCTGCGTTCGCGGCACGACGGTGGTTTGCCCCTGGCTCAGCGGCGCCGGCTGCGAGACCATCGGGGTCTCTGACGTGACGATCGCCAGGTTGGCATGTGCGATCGCAACCGCGGAGATCGCCACGTGCTCACCGGCCACGATGGTCCCGGTACGTTCGTTGATGACGACACGGGCCGGCACATCCGGCTTGATCTTCAACTCACCGATCTCAGCCAGGAAAGCAACCGGGTCACGGTCGGCCTCATCTGGCAGCGTGATCTGCACCGTGCCGGCATCGAGTGCCACGGCCGTGTTCGGGTAGCGTCGGTTGATCACCCGTGCCATCGCCGTTGCGGTTGAGAAGTCGGGCTGCCGCAACAGCAGCCGCACGAAACCGCCGTGCACGAAGTCGGTTGGCAGCGTTTGTTCGACGACCGCGCCACCGGGGATGCGGCCCACGGTGGGGTGATTCTTCTGAGCCTGAGCCGCTTGACCAGAGAACACAAACCCCCCGACCGACAGTGGCCCTTGGGCGACGGCGTACACTTCCCCGTCCGCGCCCCGCAGCGGCGTAAGTAGCAGTACCCCCCCTTGCAGACTCTTCGCGTCGTCGATCGCAGAGACCGTCACGTCGATCCGGCTACCCTCGACCGCAAACGGCGGCAGTTCTGCCGTCACCATCACCGCCGCAATCGTCTTGGTGTCGAAGTCCGACAGGCCGGTCACAAAGTTCAGGCGGCGGAGCATCTCAACGGCAAGCTGCCGGGTGAAGTTGCTGCGACCACCGGTGTTGTCCAGCCCGACGACCAGTCCGAGGCCATAGAGCTGGTTGGCCCGCACTCCCTCGACGTCGACCACATCCTTGATGCGCACCTGGGCCACCGCCCCCGGGGCCAGCACCAGATGCACCGCGATGGCAACGGCGCAGAGGCATGCTCGTCTAAAACGGCCAGATCGCATTGAGAATCCGTCCGACGATGCCAGGATTGACAAAGTGCGACTCAACACCCCGTCCCTCATACCAGATCGTGAAATCGGCGATACGGTCCGAACGCACTAGGTTGCCGTCCAGGATGTCGATCGGGCGCACGATTCCTGAGACATGGATCGTGCGTTCCTCGCCGGCAATCACCCTCCGCCGGGTTCCTTCGATTACCAGGTTGCCATTCGGCAGCACTTCGACGACCTTCACCGACATCCGGTCCACGAAGTCCCGCTCAGCCCGGTAGCGCGCGTTGCCGTCCAGCGTGCGGGCGCTGTCCCAACCGAGCACGCTCTCAAGCGAGGCGGTCCGAGATGTCGTGGCCCCTTTCGTTTCCCCCTCGAAGGCAGTGTTGACCTTTGACTCCGTCTCCTTCTCGAGCTGTCGGATCTCGCGGTTCTCGATGTTCGTGCTTTCGGTCACGATGATCGTCAGAATGTCGCCGACGCGCCGGGCACGGGTATCCTCAAAGAGGTAGGCCCATTTTGCCCGGCGTCGCTTCCAGATCGAATCGGCCTGGGCCAGGTCAGCGGCAGCGACCGACCCGATCAGTGCGATCAAGAGTAATCGCAGGGTTTTCATGGCTTGCAACCCCTGTTGTCCGGTCTCAGGCAGGGTTATCAAAGGTCGTTGAGAGATCGTCATGCATGCAGAGGAACGCAAAGCTTGAGCCAGCTGCCGGGCGGACGGCCACCATGGCACGTGGCCATGGCCGTCGGCACCGGGAGTAACTGCTGCGCCGGCGGCTTGATCAGACGCTGCTGACGCGGCCGGCTTCGTGGTCGCCCACTCGGCCTACCAGTCAGAAGATCACCTCCACCACCCCTCGGTCCACCACGCGGCCGACGACGACGCGCTGGGACTTCAAGTTCCGCACCCGGATGAACTGCCCCAGGCGGCCGTCCTGGAGTGCCTGACCGGTGGCCGTGACCGTGAAGAAACGGCTCCGCGCGACCAGACGCACCACGTCGCGGCGGTGCACGAGTATGGGGCGTGATCGGGCCGCCTCGGGCAAGTCACCACCCGCTTCAAAGCCGACCTGAACGATGCCCGATCCCTCTCCGTCACGCCGCTGTTCCAGGTAGACCGGCAGCGTGGCAACCAGTCGATCGCCGGCGTACACGGAGACGTCCACCCGAAGTCGGTCCCCTCGGAAGGGGGCACCGGCCAGCAGAGCCGGTTCCAGTCGGACGACGCCGTAGTGGCGGGGCACGTACAGCGGTCGACGGAGGTAGGACCGCAGCTGCGTGCCGGCCACACGAAGCAATTCGGGGAAATGCCGCTGCAGCCAGCCGGCCACGGCCCGCTGCAAGTCCTCGGCCGTCACCGTTTCGACGTCGACAGTCAGGTAGATCCTGTCCGGCCCGTCGACTCGCCAGTCGTAGGCACGGGCACGACGTAACCGCTGGAGTACTTCGTCGCGGGTCCAGATGGCGACGCGCCCCGGCGCGGGCGCCCGTCCGAGAATTAGCCGTCTCAGCACCGGCTCCTCGCTACCTGCCCCCCGCAGCTCTTCGGCCACATCGCCTAAACGAACCACCTCGGCACGCAAGCAACCGGCCGGCCGCAATCGGACCAGGATTGTCCGCTGCTGCACTGGTTCGTCAGGCTGCAGCTCGGCTGTCACTCGAACCGCCGGCCCGGCCGCCAGGAGCAGCAGCCCGAGCAGCACAGCCACGGTTAGTTTCGCCGACCGCTTCTCCGCCATCACGCTCTCATGCCTACCGGCTGAGCTGGTTGGCCGTTTCAAGCATCGCGTCGCCAGCCCGGATCGCCCTCGAGTTGATCTCATAGGCCCTCTGGGCCAGGATCAGGGTCACGAGCTCGGTGACGACCTCAACGTTGGATTCCTCGATGAATTCGCCCAGAAGCGTGCCGGCGCCGTTCTGCCCCGGGATGCTGAGGATCGGCGGGCCGGATGCGGGAGTTTCCGAGTACAGGTTGTGGCCTTCGGAACGAAGCCCTGCCGGATTCGCGAACAACGCAATCTGGATGTTGCCCACGACAGTTGCGGTAGTCGGTGCGCCAGCCGTGATCACGGACACGGTGCCGTCGCGCGAAACGCTGATCTGAATAGCATCCTGCGGGATGGTGATTGCCGGTTCCAATGGGTATCCTTCAGGCGTGACGATCTGGCGATTCTGATCCAGGCGAAAGTGACCGGCGCGCGTGTAGCGGATCTCGCCGGATGGCATCAGGATCTGAAAGAAGCCGTCACCTTCGATGGCTATGTCCAGAGAGTTACCTGTGTGCCGCAGCGGCCCCATGGTGAATTGCTTCATCGTGGAGGAGACGGCAACGCCGCTGCCGATCTCCAGTCCCGTCGGGATCATGTTGCCCTGGGCATCCTGAGTCCCGGGTGGCTGCTCGTTCACGTAGACCAGGTCCTTGAACGAAACCAGGGACCGTTTGAAGCCGGCAGTATTGAGGTTCGCCAGGTTGTTGGCCGTGACGTCGATAACTTTCTCCTCGGCCTTCATTCCGGAGGCGCTGGTGTAGAGCGCGCGGATCATGCTCGTCCCTCGTTGCTCGTGCTAGAGCAGTTCGTTGGTTGCAGTCTGAATGAGGACCGAATAGCCCTGCAATGCCCTCTGGGATGCCTCATAGAAACGCGTGGCCAGGATCAACTGAACCAGGTCAATAATCGGTTCGACATTGCTGCCTTCGCGGGTCCCGGGCACCAGCCGCGGGTTCTCCACCGGCTCAGCGCTGGCCTGACCAGGATCCTCAAACAGCGATGGGCCAACCGGCCGAAGTTGATCGACGTTTTGGAACCTGACCACACGCAGCTGGCCAACCGGTTGCCCCCCCGCGGTGACCGTTCCGTCTTCCAGGATCCGTACCGCACCCGCCTGAAGCGGCACCGTAATCGGCCCACCAGTCCCAGTCACCTGGTAACCGGACGGGGTAACCAGCCGCCCGGTCGAGTCCACCAAGAAGATGCCGGCGCGCGTATACAGCGGCCCCGTGGGGCCTTCGAGAACGAAGAAGCCATCGTCGGCGATGGCTACGTCGAGCGGGTTTCCCGTCTGTTGATAGCTGCCGGGAGAAAAATCGATCCTTGGCTCCCCCGCCATCGCGATACCGCCGGACGGACCCGGCTCCAGCACGATCTGCACGGCCCGTCGGCGGTAACCGTGTACCCGCAGGTTCGCCAGGTTCTGGGCCGCGACCTCGTACAGCCGCTGGGCAGCGACCATACCGGCTGCGGTGTCGTACAGTCCGTCCGGCATCGCTCCTCCCGGAAAGTTGGTCTTTTTCCGCTATTGCTGTTGATCGGCAAACGCGCCACGCGAAGTGAAGTTGGAACGGCCCGCAGCACCGGCGCAAACGGTCCAACCCGCGCCACGCAAACGGACGCCGTGACGTGTCACCCCGCCAGCCTTCCCCCAAGCCGCCGACGGGCGGCCGACGGTCTATGGAGCTAGCGCGCGTCTACGTTCCGGCGGCGGCGCCAGAGAACCAGCCCGGCTCCGCCGGCCATAAGTAGCAGGCTGGTCGGTTCAGGGGCCGGCTGGAACGACCAACTCAACACCTGGTGCGCTGCAGCGGCACCTCCGGTCGAAGCCGTGAATCCAACGTACGCGTAGCTGGTGCCGAGTAGCGCTGGGATGTCGACGGCGTGGGCAAGCGTCGTAACGAGGGTGCTGCCACGGTACAGCCTAGTCGTCAGGGTGCCGCCGGCGTAGTCAATCGTTGCCGTCCACGTCTGGCCGTCCTGGAGCAAATAGCCCGCAGGGATGTTCGTTGTGGCAACCGAGACGACCGAACCGTTCGTGTTGACTCCGATGTGATTGGCCGAAGGGTCGAAAAGTGGAAAGTTGTAATAGATGTCGAACTCGACAGCGACACTCGGGCTAATACCTGCGTAGCCGAGCCCGCCACCGCTGCCGCCCAACTCGCCCGGTCCGGTAGGCTGGATCGTAAACGTCAATCCGTCGGCACCACCGCCGATCAGGTCCACAAACCGAAACCGGAACGTGGTGGTGAACTCACCGACGAAAACATCGGTCGTGCGAAACACGCTACCACGACGATACATGTTCGCGGACACGACCGTCAGGATGCCGCCGCTGGCGGACGCGTCGCCGTTGAGTTGCAGCCCGGCTGTGCTGGAGAAATCCGCATAGTTGAAGCCGCCAGCCTTGACGACCGAAACCGCCAGCAACGTGACCGCAGCCGCCCATACGGCTTTCATTCGCATCGTCCCTTGCCCCCCGGAATACGGTCCTCCCATTGCATGCACCCACTGGCGCCTCACCGAACCAAACTCCCGTGCGAACCAGCAACAAAGCCGACAACCGAGTGCTATGCGCTGGTCCAACCTTGGCTGCCGGGTCCGCCGGCGTACGCGGCCGAGCCTTGCCCCCGGAACTACCCCCGTTTTCGCGCTACGATGCTAGCTGATGGAGCCGCGCCAGGTCAAGCAGGTTGAAGCTGGCCACGGCCAGCTACGCTCGCCGCCCAGGTGATCTCTGCCAGTGTTCGCCGTTGCCGGACGGCAGCTGCTTTGTCGAACTGCTTTTGACAACGGCAGCGGAAATGGCTATTTCCTACTGGCGGCGTCTGAAGATAACAGGAGCTGTCCGATGAGCCGCTATCGGCTATTCGATCGAAGCCGTCTGCAGGTGCGGCCGCTGAGCGAGCGGCGGAGCCTGGTGAGTTGGGGCGACCTGATCTATCCGGACATCACGCCGCCGGAGGCTTCCTGCCCAGGAGGACTGCCCGAGGTAGCAGCTGCCGTCCTGGAGGCGCGCCGGCGCGGCCGGCCAGTGATCCTGTTCTTCGGCGGACATGTCATCAAGCAAGGTCTTGGCCCCGTCCTCGCCGACCTCGTCCGCCGTGGTTTCGTCACGCACCTGGCCACGAACGGCTCCGGTCTTATCCATGACTTTGAGCTCGCACGGCACGGGGCAACGAGCGAGCCGGTGCCGGAGACGATCCGCGATGGTCGCTTCGGCCTGTGGCTGGAAACGTCAGAACTGAACCGGATCGTTCGCTCGGCTGCATCCGAAGGCGAAGGCGTCGGTGAAGCGGTGGGGCGTGAGATTGCGATGGGCAGCATGCCATACCCGCACCTGAGCGTGTTCGCCGCGGCGTGGCAGGAGGGGGTACCGGCGACGGTTCATGTGGCCATTGGCCAGGACATTGTTCATGAGCATCCGAACTGCGACGGGGCAGCGTGGGGAGCCGCGTCGTACGTGGACTTCTTGATCTTTGCCGCTGCCGTTGAACGGCTGGAGGGAGGCGTGTTCCTCAATGTTGGCTCAGCTGTAGCCGGTCCGGAGGTCTACCTGAAAGCTCTGGCCATGGCGCGCAACGCGGCAGCCCAACAGGGACGCTCTATCGCGCGGTTCACAACGGCCGTGTTTGACATCATCCCCCTGGCGGAGAACTGGCGCGAGGGCACACCGCCGCCGGACCAACCCGGCTACTACTTCCGGCCATGGAAGACGATCCTCGTGCGAACGGTAGCGGACGGTGGCCGGAGCTACTACGTACAGGGTGAACACCGGGTCACGCTACCGTGGCTGGACTTCCTGCTCAGGCAGCGCGACGGAGTTCAGGAAGACCACCACGGCGCACAAGCTGCCTGAGCGCCGCATGCAAGAGCTTCGCCCCGCTACCTAGCCTCAGTTCGATCCGCAGCGCATACAGCGGTAGCTCGCCCAGAGCACGCGGTGGCAACTTGACCAGGTCCTTTTCCGTGGTCACCGCGCAGTCCGCGCTGACATCGGAAGCCAGGCGGGCCAGGTGGGTCAGGTCCGCACGACCATAGCGATAGTGGTCGGGGAAGACAACCTTCTCTACCACGCGGCAGCCGATCTCTTCGAGCTGCTGGAAGAACGCCCTGGGATTGCCGATTCCGCAGAAGGCAAGGACCCGACGGTACTGCTTCACTTCGGCCACGGCCAGGTGCGGGCCACCACCGGCAGGCACCCATCCCAGCGGTTCCACGGCCGCCTCCACCAGCGGCTTGTTGCCCGACAGGCGGCTGAGCTGCTGACGCAGTTCGAACCGGCGGCGCGTGGTCACCTGCTCGCCACGCGTCAGCACAACGAAGTCGGCTCGCCGCAGAGCGGTGGCCGGCTCGCGCAAGAGCCCCCTCGGCAGCAGTGCCCCGTGACCGAATGGATTCGTGGCATCCACCACGACGATGTCCAGATCACGATGCAGTCGACGATGCTGAAAGCCGTCGTCCAACAGCAGGACGGCCGGTGCGAAGTGTTCCTCGGCATACTGCGCCAGCGCGACGCGATCACGGCCCTGGAGTTGAACGGCCGACGGCGCCAGTCGTTTGAGCACCTGACCTTCGTCGTTCAGTTTCCCGTCGCGGCCCCCACCATAGCCCCGACTCAACACCACCGGTCGTATCCCGTGCCGCCACAGCCAGCGGGCGAGGTAAGCGACCAGCGGCGTCTTGCCTGTGCCCCCAGTCGTGATGTTCCCCACACTCACCACCGGCAGGCCGGCCCGGTACATTCCCTTGAAGCCATGGTCGTAGAGCCAGTTGCGGACCGCCACGCCCGACCGGTAGCCCACCGACAGGGCACTGAGAAGACCGTGCGCAAGCCGTTTCGCTGAGCCCGGCGCCGGATCGCTGACCAGCTTCAGATACCCGCGACGCAATGCTGGGAAGCGGCTCGACATCTGGCCTCCGTCCCACGAACGCTCCCGCGGTCCCTTCCTTAGGATCGGTCTCCACTTCTATCGGACACCGGTCTGCTTGTAAAGAGGGGGTCAGATCGCAGACTCGACCGATCTGCGTTGACCAACTCAGGCCGACCGGCTAGATCAGAGCCGGAGCCCTTTGGCAAACCTTGAGCAACCGGTATCGCAATGAGCCAGCATCGATTGCTTCGGTCACTTGAGCAGCTTGGTCGACCCCGCGTTTTGGTCGTGGGCGATCTGATCCTGGACCGTTACACCTGGGGCAACGCAGAGCGTGTCTCTCAGGAGGCCCCGGTCGTCGTACTTCGTGTCGACGATCATGAGTGCCGCCCGGGCGGCGCAGCCAACGTCGCCCAGATGGTTGCCGCCCTGGGCTGCACGCGCGTGACGGCCGTCGGCGTCATCGGCGATGACGGGGACGGCGACACGTTAGAGCGATTGCTCTTGGCTCGAGGCATCGACGCTCAGCTTGTCCGTGATCGCAGCCGGCCAACTACGGTGAAGGAACGGTTCATCGGCAAAGCCCAATCACGCCACCCTCACCAGATTCTGCGCGTCGACCGCGAGTGTACCGAGCCGGTGGCCGGCGCGATTGAGGACGCCTTACTGCAGCGTCTGGAACCGGCCGTCCGCAGCCACGACGTGGTGCTGGTCTCCGATTACCGCAAGGGGGTATGCACGTCCCGGCTGCTGGCCCATCTGATCAGCACCGCTCGGGATCAGGGCATCCCGGTCCTGGTTGACCCGGGCCGTGGTGCGGCCCCGGACTTGTATCGGGGTTGCAGTTTGCTGAAGCCGAATCGATCCGAAACGGCAGCGGTTCTGGGGCGGGCGATTGCTTCGATCGAAGACGCAAAACAGGCGGCATCGGAACTGGTGCGCGCGCTCGAGCTGGACGCGGCCGTTGTGACGCTCGATCGGGACGGCATGGTGCTCGCCACGAACTCCGGCGAGCTGACCCATTTTCCCACCAGAACCCGAAACGTCTATGACATTACCGGCGCAGGCGACATGGTCCTGGCTGCGCTTGGTGTGTTCTTTTCAGGGGGGGCATCACTGGCCGACGCCGTGCAGCTGGCTAACGTTGCGGCCGGCATCGAGGTGGAGAAGATTGGGGTTGTGCCTGTGGTGCGCGAGGAGATTGCGGCCGAGCTTGCGCGCCGAACGGCACACAGCGGCAGGAAGCTCGTCGATCTAGCAGAGCTCAAAGAAGAGGTAGCCCGGCGCCGTCAGGCCGGACAGCGCATTGTGTTCACCAATGGCTGCTTCGACCTGCTTCACGTGGGACATTTGCAATACCTCCAGGCTGCGCGCGCCCTTGGTGACTGCCTGATCGTTGCGATCAATTCCGACCGCAGCGTACGTCGGCTCAAGGGTCCGGACCGGCCTGTGATCGGAGAGCGGGACCGGGCTCAGCTTCTGGCCGGTCTGGAGTGTGTCGACTACGTGGTCGTCTTCGACGAAGAGACCCCTCACCGGCTGTTGCGTGAGCTGCGGCCAGACGTGCTGGTCAAAGGGGGCACTTACCGTGAGGACCAGGTTGTGGGCCGTGAGGTCGTGCTGGGTTACGGGGGAGAGGTCGTCGTGGGACCGGTGATACCAGGATTGTCAACCACGGCGATCGTGGAACGGATTCGCTCGAGCAACCGGCGCCGCGTCGCCTGAGCGGTTCAACATGGGCAGCATCGATGAAGATAGCCGTCTTTTGCCCGAACTGGGTCGGTGATGCAGTCATGGCAACGCCGGCCCTGCGCGCGCTGCGAAACAGTTTCCGCAACGCGTGGATCATCGGCGTGATGCGTCCGGTCGTGGCCGACGTGCTGGAGGGTTTGCCGTACTTCGACGCCCGTGTGCTGTGGCATCCGAAGTCGTCCGCCGCGCATTGCCGCACGATGCGCACCTGGCGTGTGTTGCGCAGCATGCGACCCGACGTTGCGCTGCTGCTAACCAACTCTTGCCGCTCAGCCCTGCTGGCCGCTGCCGCCGGGATCCGCCGCCGCATCGGCTATGCCCGGGACGGCCGTAGCTGGTTGCTCACGGAACGACTGCACGCACCACGCGAACGAGGCCGCTGGCTGCCAATCCCCCAGGTCGAATACTACCTCCGCATCACCGATCGGCTCGGCTGCCGCCGCTTTGGGCTACGGCTAGAGCTGCGCACGACGGCACGAGATGAGGCAGAAGCGGACGAACTCTGGCGACGCGAACGACTGGAACGCGCTGCCAATGTGGTCGTCTTCAATCCCGGATCGGCCTATGGCCCGGCCAAGCGCTGGCCGGAACGGTACTTCGCAGAACTGGCACGGATGTTCGTCAAGCGGCACCACGTCCACGTCCTGGTGCTGTGCGGGCCACAGGAAAGGGACCTTGCGCGGGCGATCGTGCGCGCAGCCGACCACCCAGCCGTCCGCTCGCTGGCCAACTACACCCCCAGGATCGGCCTTTCCAAGGCATGCGTCCGCCGCGCGGCCCTGATGATCACGACCGACTCCGGACCACG
This sequence comes from Planctomycetota bacterium, assembly GCA_026991575.1. GTDB lineage: Bacteria > Planctomycetota > Planctomycetia > JALXBF01 > JALXBF01 > JALXBF01. The sequence goes on from JALXBF010000190.1 coordinate 13,974, forward strand.
CCACTTCGCCGCCGCCTTCGACGTCCCAGTCGTGACCCTCTTCGGCCCAACGCACATCCAGTGGACCGAAACGTTCTACGACAAGGCGCTCCACCTGCAGCGCGAGGTGCCCTGCGGACCGTGCCAGCTGCGCGACTGTCCTCTGGACCACCGCTGCATGCGTGAGCTGGAGCCGGCCACCGTATTCAAACTGGCTAGCCGATTCTGGCTCCAAACGCAGTATAAGCTTCAGAGGAAGCGAATGACTGCATGATGTCCTAAGCAGCTCGGATGGAACGCGCCACATGGTAACGCTTACCCTGGTTCGCTACGGCGACCTCCCGTACAACATCGACTACAACCCGATTACCGGCGACCTGCTCTTCGTACACGCCAAGGTCCTGGAACAGCTTCTGCTGCGTGGCTGGACGACGATCGACCGGGTCTTTCGGATCCCGGCCACGTTGATCCAGGCCGGCCATGGTCAACGTGACCTGGCTCGCCTGACCCTGCCGGAACTGAAGGAACGTGCCTACCTGAAGCGCGAGCTGGGAACCTACCGCAAGGACCGTCTGAGCGCGTTCGTGCTGGCCGGCCGATACACGACGAAGTGCGTCCAGGAGTTTGTGGCTCTGCGTCACCTCCGGCGCCATGGCGTGACCGTGCCCAGCCCCCTGGCACTGTGGTTGCATCGTAACGGCAGCCGCGTGCAGGCAGCGTTGCTGTTGGAGGAGCTTCGCGATTACGAGCCACTGGACCTCGAGCTTGCGCGGGCCCGGAGAGCGTTGCGGGAACGTCCGGAACAGCTCGATCGCATCGCGTGCGCACTGGCGGAGTTCGTCGCGCGTGTGCACGATGCTCTGGTTCACGATCCGGACCTGTTCGCCTGGCATGTGCTGGTGCGCGCCTCGCGGCTCGGCGATGATTCGATCTGCCCCGACGACTTCGCGCTCATCGACCTGCAACGCGCACTGGTCCTTGCCTGGAAACCGTGCTGCGTGCGGCGGGCGCGCGATATCGCCGCGCTGTTCGCCTCCATTGACGACGACTGCTTTCCCGCCGAAAGCCGCCGCCGTTTCCTGGCACACTACTTCGAAACGGCTCGCCCCAGAGACCCCTGGCGCCCCATCTTCCCGCGCGTGCTCGCTCGACGCATCGCACGCTGGCGCAGCCGTCGCAAGGTCCGCGAGGCCCTCCAGCTGCAGCAAGACATCGCCCAAGAGGTCAGCGAACCATCCGTAACCCAGGCGTCATGATGGGCCGAGCATGGAAGCACGGCCAATGCTTGAAGCAACTGGCCAAAGCGACTGCCCCACCGAAGCGCCGCGGCCGTTCGCGGCCTTGCGCCACCCGGTCGACGTGTTCCGTTTGCCCTTCGGATGCCAGCCACCCCGCTGGCTCAATCGCCAGCTCATGGCACTGCCTCTTGCCGACCGTTATCACGCCAAGCAGGGGCGATCGACCGCTGCCTGGGTCACGCCGGACAGCGGCAGACGCGTGTTCGTGAAACGCCACTATCGGTTCCCACTCTCGATCCGTGCCCTGGCGGTCGCCGCCCCGCAACGCGCCTGGTCGCCCGCCTTCAGGGAGTGGTCGGGACTGCTGCTGGCCGCCTGCGCCGGTGTGCGTGTACCGGCACCGGTGGCTGCAGCACAGTTTGTCGGTCCGGGGCTGCGCCTGCAGAGCGTGTTGGTGGTTGAGGAACTGCATGGCTACCTACCGGCGCACGAGTGGCTGGTCGAAGCACGCAGCCGGCTCAGCTTGGAACGCTGGCACGATCTGGCTGAGCAGCTGATGGCCGCGGCGGGCCGGACAGCAGCCAGGCTGCATCGGGCGCGGCTCTTCCACAAGGACCTCTACCTTTGCCACTTCTTTGTGCCCGAGACCCGGCTGGCGCATGGTTGGATCGCCCCCGCCGATATCGTGCTGATCGACTTCCATCGCCTCAGCCGCCACCGCACTGGCTATCTACACTGGCTGATCAAGGACCTTGCCCAGTTGTTGTATTCGGCACGTGAAGCCGGGGTGCCCGGCCATGCCATCGAGCGTTTCTTCGACACGTACTGGCCCGCAGCGGGCTGGCCGGCATCGTCTCGGCCCGTACTGCGCTACCTGGCCGAACGGAAAGCCCGCCGGTACTGGGCACATAACGAAAAACACGGCACGCTTTGGCGGCCGCCCGACCTGGCGAAGGATGCGGCCTGAGCAGATCGTGCGGGAGCAAGCCGATGAGAGTGGCCATCGTGATACGCAGGCTGGATCCCGGTCGAGGGGGGGCTGAGGTCTGGACCGCTCAGCTCGTCCGTTCCCTGCTTGCCGACGGCCACAGCGTGACGGTCATCTCCGAGCAGCTCGCGTTGGAGCCAGCGCAGCGCCTGGAGTTTCTCCGGATCCGCTTAACCCGCAGGACGCACGACGGCCGCCGGTTGGAGTTCGCAGCTAAGGCGGCGGCGGCCGCCCGGCGGCTCGCAGCCGATGTCACACACGATCAGGGAGATGGCTGGTACGGCGATCTGTTTCAGCCGCACGGTGGCACTCGGAAGGCGTCGCTTGAGCACAGCCTGCGCCGGCTTCCTCCGATGCTGCGCCCCTGGAAGCGGGCCGCCGTGGCTGTGCTGCCTCGGTACCGTGTCCATCGCTATCTGGAAGCACGCCAATACGCGCAGGCCGAGACGATCTATGTCGCGGTCTCCGAGCTGGTCGCACAGCGGATGGTGGCCGACTACGGCATCGATCCTGACCGGATCCGGGTAGTTTACAACGGCGTGGATACCAGGCGGTTCTGTCCCGGTGTCATGGCCACGGCCGGCACGGAGCTGCGTGCCCGGATCGGTGCCGGACCACGGACCACCGTCTTTGCGCTGGTGGCCACCAACTTCGCGCTGAAAGGCGGACCACAGCTCATCGAAGCGTTCGCCCGTCTGCTACGTCGCGGTCACGACGCGCGTCTGATCGTTGCCGGTACCTGTCCAGCGCTTCCACAACGATGGCTCTACTGGCGGCGCGGTCTGCTTCGCCATGTCTTCTTCACCGGTCCGCTGGTAGACCCGCGTCCGATCTACGCAGCAGCCGACGTGTACGTCCATCCCACGTTTGGCGACGCGTGCAGCCTGGTGGTTCTGGAGGCGATGGCGATGGGGCTGCCCGTGATCACGACGTCGGCCAACGGAGCAGCGAAGCTGGTGGAGCGGTTCGAAGCCGGCGCGGTACTGCGTGACCCTGCCGACATCGACGCACTGGCTCGCGTCCTGGAACTGGCGTGTCGGTGGGAGTGGCGTTTTGCGCACGCAGCGGCTGCCAGAGCCGCCAGGCCCTGGCTCGACTGGCAGCGCAACTACCGCGCTATCATCTCGCTCTACGAACAGGTCGTACGCCGCAAGCAACGGTTGGCCGGCTAGCTGCGGCCACGGCCGAACTCGAGCCGGTGCTCCGCACCACTCAAGAGCCGGCGGATGTTGTGGCGATGCTTGTACAGGATAAGCACCGCCGCGAAGAACAGGAACCAGGTCACGGTGCGGTGTTCGCGTGCGAAGGGTGAAGGCGTGAAGAACAGGTAGCTTGCGATGTAACCGGCCGTGCCCGTGAGGGTCCCGAGGCTGGAGTAGCGGGTGACAGCGACGACGAGGACGTAGCAGACCGCCGCCACCAGCACCGCCTTCGGTGCCAGCACGGCCCCAACCCCCAAGCCTGTTGCACCTCCCTTTCCCCCCCTGAACCGCAGCCACACCGGGAACATGTGCCCGAGGATCGCGCTCAGTGCCACCAGTACCGGCAAATCCGCCTGGGCAAACACCCCAACGGAAGGCACCAGCCGGAGCACAAGCCAGGGCAGAGCAAGCGTGGGCACCGCCCCTTTCAGCGCATCAATGGCAAGCACCGCCACGCCCCATCGCCAGCCGCAGACACGGGCAACGTTGGTAGCTCCGATGTTCCCGCTAGCATACTGGCGCAGATCAACGCCTGCGACTGCGCGAGCAACGAGCAGACCGGTCGGTACGCTGCCGCACAGGTAGCCCACCGCACAACAGCCGATTGTAAGCCAGATCAGCTCCGTCATGGCATGGCAACGTTCTGTTAGACTCTTGGCCGGTACCCTTTATCCTACTGTCTCCCCAAGCAACCGCTGGAGTCGCTTCCCTGGGCGGTGACAAGAACTCGGCGGCATCGGCGAGCCACAGCGTGTGTGTGCGACTGAGTGAGGCAGGTATCGATGCGTGGTCATTCCCTGTGCTTGCTCTGCTTCGTGTGTGCTGCAGGAGCAGCTTCGGTGAGTTCTGCCCAAGAGGTAAGCCTCAGGTTCCGGTCGACCCGAGAGCTGCCGGCCGTTGCACGCAACGGTATGGTAGCCACCAGTGAACCGCTTGCTGTCGAGACGGGCCTCGCCGTGCTCAAAGCTGGCGGCAATGCGATCGATGCAGCCATCGCCGCAGGGGCCATGATCGGGCTGACCGAACCGATGAGCTGCGGCATCGGCGGTGACCTATTCGCCATCATCTGGAGTGCGCGTGATCAGAAGCTGTACGGGCTGAACGCCAGCGGACGTGCGCCGAAAGCGGCAACAATCGAGCGTCTTCGCAAGCTCGGCTACGAACACATGCCCGTGCGCGGGCCGTTGAGCTGGACCGTTCCCGGCTGCGTGGACGGTTGGGCAGAGATGCACCGTCGGTTCGGATCGATGAAATGGTCGGAGCTGTTTCAGCCGGCGATCCGAGCCGCAGAGCAAGGCTTTGTCGTCCGGCCCGTGATCGCACGCTACTGGCGTAACGCGGAACGACTGCTCAGCCGCTGGCCCTCATCAGCCCGCACGTACCTGGTCGACGGCAAGGCCCCGCGTGCGGGTGATCTGTTTCGCAATCCTGACCTGGCGCGCACCTACCGGCTGATCGCCGAGCATGGTCCGGAGGCGTTCTACCGCGGGCCGATCGCCCAGCAGATCGCAGCCACCGCCCGGCAACTCGGCGGCCTGATGACGGTCGCGGACCTAGAAGCTCACCGTTCCACGTGGGTCGAACCGGTTAGCACAACCTACCGTGGCTACACGGTCTGGGAGTTACCGCCAAACGGCCAGGGCATCGCCGTGCTCCAGATGCTCAACATCCTAGAGGGATTCGATCTGAAACAACTCGGGCACAACAGCGCCGAGTACCTGCATCTGCTGATCGAAACGAAGAAAATCGTTTTCGAAGATCGGGCACGGTACTACGCTGACCCGGAGTTTGCCGATGTGCCGCTGCAGGCACTCATCTCAAAACGCTACGCTGCTCACCGCCGCAGGCTGATTGATCCCAGGCGTGCTCGACGCTCGGTCCCGCTAGAGGATCCGCGACTGGTTGTCAGCGACACGATCTACATGACCGTTGTGGACAAGGATCGAAACTGTGTGTCGTACATCCAGAGCAACTACTACGGGTTCGGCTCGGGTATTGTGCCCGAGGGGCTGGGCTTCGCGATGCAAAACCGCGGCGCCCTCTTTGCTCTGGATCCTGAGCACCCAAACCGGCTCGAGCCGGGAAAGCGGCCGTTTCACACGATCATCCCGGCGTTTGTCACTAAGGACGGCAAGCCGTGGTTCTGTTTCGGCGTGATGGGCGGCGACATGCAGCCGCAGGGGCAGGTGCAGGTGTTGCTGAACATCATCGAATTCGGTATGGATCCGCAGAAGGCGGGCGCCGCACCACGGTTCCGCCACTTCGGCTCCTCGACGCCGCGGGCCGATCATGTGATGACCGACGGCGGCCGCGTGGGCCTGGAGCGGGGCATTCCCGCCGAGGTTCGCCGCAAACTCGAGGCAATGGGCCATCGGCTCTTGCCCCCCGGCGGCGCATTCGGCGGCTACCAGGGCATCCTCATCGACCATGAGCGGGGATTGCTCATCGGAGGCTCGGAGGTTCGTAAGGACGGTCTGGCGCTGGGGTACTGAACCACCTGGCACGCGCCCGACGCAACGTGGGCTCGCTCCGCTAGAATCAAACGACAGCAGAGGATCCGTCATTACGGGCCAGGGCTATACCGGGCACCACCAACAGGGGAGGACTCACAGCATGCGTGCGCGTCGCTACAGCCGTCGTGCCTTCCTGGGTACGCTCGCGGCCGTGGCCGTCAGTGGCTGTGCCGGCTCGAGTGGGCGGATGTTCAACTCTTACCTCGGCAAAACACCGCCGACACTCCAGGGCCAGTTTACCACCTGGCTCAACGGCGAACCGACCGACTGGCCGGAGCTGAAAGGCAAGGTGGTATTCATCACGTTCAGCTTCTTGCAGTGAGGGGGGTGCCGCATGTTGCGGCCCCACCTGGTCAGGTGGCACAAGGAATTCTCCAAACAGGGTCTGGTGGTCATCGAAGTCGAAGACGGTCGGATCAATAGCCTCTCAGAAGTCCAGAGCCACGCCCAGGAGAATGAGCTCCCGTACGTGATCATCCACGACGGGAACGGGGAGATAACTGCTCGGTTCGGCATCATGGCTTATCCGTCCGCGTACGTGGTGGACCGTTCGGGGAAGGTGATCTGGGAAGGACATCCGGGCGCGGACCAGGCCGAAAGAGCGATTCGGCGTGCCCTGCAGGAAGGCACGTCAGGATAGCAGCACCGGACCGGGACCGGTCAGGATCCGCCACCCCCCCTCTCGCACTGGCAGCACTACCGCACCGCTGCGCGTCGCAAAGAACCACGGCCGCGATCCGCGCCCGGCCGTAACACTGGTGGATACTTGCCGGTTGTCGGACCAAGCGATGTGTTCACCGCCGACCAACGGGAGCGGATGATGCTGGTTGTGTTACCGTGTCTGGATTCAGACGAGATGGCCGCGCAGCGGCGGCGCGAGCTGTGCATCTCGCGCGAGCTGGCAGCCCACCTCGGCCGCACCGCACTGCAGGCCATCAAGAACGGTTACTACATAACTGACAGCGGTGACCGCGTGGACTGGCACGAGGAGATCGCCAATGCGCGCGCTCGCAAGATCAGCATTCCGCCCGACGAAGAGCTGCCACCGCCCCCCGGCCACACGTTCGCGGAGACAACCGTGCAGGTCAGCAACGAAACGACCCTCGGAGCAGCTCGGCGTCTGGTGGACCGAGGGCTGCGCCCGCTCGCGTTGAACTTTGCCAACGGCATCCATCCCGGAGGGGGATTCCTCACGGGTGCACGAGCTCAAGAGGAAACGCTCTGTCGTTCTAGTGCTCTGTATGCGACACTGGTTGGCGACCCAATGTACGAGGCCCACCGGCAGAGGCCATTGCCGGATTCCACCGACTGGGCAATCTACTCGCCCGACGTCCCAGTCTTTCGAACGGATGACGGCAGGACACTGCCACGACCGTGGCTATTGAGTTTTATCACGTGTGCTGCCCCGTACGCGCCGACCGTCGGTCAGCCCAGGTCAGCGAATCTGCTCAGACAACGGATACACCGCGTCCTGACCATCGCCCGAGCCTACGGGCATGAGACGCTCGTGCTGGGTGCGTGGGGCTGCGGTGCGTTCGGCAATGACCCGGTGCGCACGGCGCGTGACTTCCGCGCAGCGCTGGAAGGTCCATTCGACGGTGCGTTCTCCGAGGTCGTCTTTGCAATTGCCGACTGGTCACCCGAGCGGCGCCGCCTCGGTCCGTTCCGGGATGTGTTCGCCCAGCCGGCCGGCAAGCACTGACCCTCCTTGAGACGCGGTGGCCAACCGCTGCCTGTGCCCGGCCACCCGGACCGGCCACCATCCCGCTGCATCAGAGCTGGTGCACTTCGTTGCACCCGACGCGGTGCAGTTAACAGGGAGGTCGAAAGAGGGACGGTGCTCCGACAACCGTTCTTGAGGCCCCATCGCAGCGTGCTCCCTGTCCTCCGCCGCAGAGTTCTCTTCGGGCCGTATCGCCAGGCGGAGCATCGCCTCTGGCCGACCTTCGACACCGGGGCGTCATCGCCGCGCAGGTTGTCGCGGAACAGTCCCAGCAACGCGGATGCCAACGCACCATGGCGGGGGAAGCATCTCCGGGGCGATCGAAGCCCCCGCCGGCCGTCGACCTTTGCCGGTTTTCGTGGGCTCCGTGCGAGCCCTTGGACCACTTCCCCGCGACAACGCGCGGCTCGTCGCGGAGCGGTCACGCGGTGGTTTTTTTCCCGTGGCGTGTGACGCACCACTAGTAGCGGCGCGGTGCGCCACAACCGCCGGGCCAAGCGCGAAGCGGGACCCCAGGCCGCGCCACGTGCGGCGCGCCCGTAGTCCGCCACACCGGGACGCTCCCGGCAGCACGACCCGCCCGTCGCCAGGCCGGCTCATCCGCCTCCCCCGGACGGCCACCTTGGCAGCGCGTGCTGGTTAGGACCGGGATGGTTCTGACGGGTGTAATCGTCGGAGAGCTTCTGCACATCCTCTGCTCGAAAGCTTCGGACGGGCAACGATCGAACTTGCCCGAACTCCGTCCGGGTTGACTCGCGTTGCCCGATCTGTCCGCCGGCAACGCGCACCGCGACAGGGCGGACGGAACAATCGCACTGCTACCTCGAGGGGCAACGAGCACGCCCGGAATCTGCGCCGGGTCCGACCCCGCTGCTACGTTCCAGCGTCGCCTGCTGCCGGCCCGCCGCGCGGTTCGAATCCAGTTCGCCTGCGGCCGGGCTGCTGGCCAGGTCCTGACCAGCCGGCGAGGTGGGCTGACCAGCAGGTGCGACGCCCTGAAGCGACTCGCAATACCGGGGCAGCATCCCCGCTCGCGGCTGCAACCCTGTCGACGACCGGGTACCGCTGGCCGTTTCGAGCGCCGGAATCGACCAGCCGAAAGGATTGGCCGTACTGTATGTCCGTCCGATCGGCACGATCCGTCGTGCTGCTGATTAGAGGCTAGCGGAGGGGGGTAGTTTGCTCTTGCGGGGCTGCGGGCCGAAAGCTAGACTTCGGGTGAGAGCATTTCGGGGATTCAGCCGACGGCGTGCACGTACCGACCAACACCCGTTGACAAGAACCACAACACCGGGTGCGCCATAGGGTTACCCCGGGCTGGTCCACGTCGTGAGGCTAGACGATGGCCGATGCTTCTCTGCTGTTCAGGCGTCTGCGCGCGTTGTTGTCGACCTCACCACTGATCCGATCCGTCGGCGAACTGCATCACCGCGGCAAAGTCTTCTGGGCCTACGGTCCGGACGTCAGGCTCCGACCGCTGACCGATGAGGAAATCGGCCAGCTCCGTGCTCAAGGTAATGTTGCCGAAGACTGGAAGGCCATCTGGGTGCATCCAAGTTTTCGTCCCGATCGTATCCACCAGTGCCGGATCCTGGGTTGGGCGGTGTTCGGCCCGTTGCGCGGCACGGTTGCTGTTGACGGCGTCCCGCTGCCCACTGGGGTGTATCGGACCACGCTGCGCGACTGTGTCCTTGGTCCGGACGTCCTCGTTCAGGACGTGGCGCTGGCTGCCCGCTGCGTACTTGCGCGGCAGGCCGTGTTGTTTCGCTGTGGCACCGTGGTGGGCGGCTCGGGTAGCTTCGGCAACGGGGCGGTCGTCCATGTGGGATTGACGGCCGGAGGCCGTGAGCTGCCGCTGGTGGCCGAAGCACCGTTCGACGAGCTAGCGGCTGCAGCTCTGGACGGCAACCGCTCGGCACACGATGAACTGCTGGCACTTGGACGTGAGTATGCCACCCATCTGCGCGCCGACTGCACCGTGCTCTTGCCTCGCGCCGCTATCCTGCGCAGCGATAAGGTAGAGAACGTGCTACTCGGACCCGGTGCTGTGATCGACGGAGCAGCCCACGTCGCCTCGACAACACTACTAGCCGACGAGCACCTGGTTGCGCGCATCGGGCCCGGCTGTATCGTGAGGGAATCGGTTCTGCAGTGGGGTGCACGCGTGACAGACGGAGCCATCGTCGAGCGGACCCTGGTGGGCGAAGCAGCGACCGTTGCGCGGCTGGCTCGCGTCTGCCACGCCATCATTGGTCCAAACAGCACGCTGCAACAGGGGGAGGCTACGTCGGTACTGGTGGGACCCTTCACTGCCATGAACCACGAAGCCCTCCTGATCGCCGCCCTCTGGCCGGACGGCCGCGGTAATGTCAGTGCCGGTGCACGGATTGGTTCAAACCACACTGGGAAAGCACCCGATCAAGAGGCCTTTCTGGGTGAGGGGTTGTTCGTGGGGCTGGGTTGCGCGGTGAAGTTCCCGGTGGACTTCTCGAAAGCGGCGTATACCCTGGTGGCTGCTGGGGCCTGTCTGCTCCCGCAGCGGGTCGGCTATCCATTCTCACTGATCCTGCCTCCCAAGCACCGGCCAGCCGGCGTGGCCGAAGGCCTGAACGAGATCATCCCGGGTTGGCTACTGTACGCCAGCCCGTACACCGTGCTGCGCAATGAGCTGAAGTATGCTGGTCGGAACCGAGCAGTGCACCAGGCGGTTCGGACCGAGCTCTTCGACCTGCGCCTGCTCCGAGCAATGAACGATGCCGTCCGAAGGCTTACGGACTTGGACCGTGTGCAGGCGGACTACTACACGGAGAAGCATGATCCACTGCTGGGCAAGAACTTCCTCGTTGAAGCGAACCGGCCGCTTGCGGTTGCCGCTTACCGCACCTGGGTTCGGCGCGCCGCGCTGCGGGCGTTGTGGCAGCTGCTGAAACAGTCATCGGGCTCGGATCTCCAGCAAGTGCTTCTCCGGGCCGCGGCCGATCCGACCGTGTCCTGGGCGCTGGAACACGGCTACGTGGATCGGACCATGCTCAGCCGCGATGGACTGGCAGCGGCCCTTCAGGAACTGCTGCGGATCGAACACGAGATTGCGGTCGCGGTGGAGCAGAGTAAGAGCCGAGAGTATCGCCGAGGCTGCCGTATTATGCCGGACCTGTACGAACAAGTGCACCCGCTGCCTTCCGACGACGGTGTGGTGCGGCACTGTTGGCAGCGGGTCCATGAGCTCAGCGACGACGTGACACGTTTCCTGCTCACTCACGGGCTGGCCACGCCCGGCCTGCGCCAGCGGCGCTGAGCGGCCAGGTTAGCCTGCGCGACGACGTGTTCTGATCGCCCGGGAGTGTGCCCCCTCGGCGGCCGGCCTGTGCGTGCCGGCACCGTTCAGCATCCCCCCTGGGGTAGAATTAACACGATTCCCACATGTTTCGCAGGCCTGGTTTCCGCGCAGCGACTGGGAGCGACCGAACCGATGCCTTTGACGACGCTGCCTGTCACGAAGGAATTCCTTGACATGCGTTTGACTAAGGTGCCGACGCGGGTCTTCCGCGCCAGCACCGCAGCCAGCCGCTACGTTGCCCGGCTCATTGCCGACTTGATCCGAGAGCGGCAGGCTGAGGGACGGCCCTGTGTGCTGGGCCTCGCCACCGGCTCCACCCCCGTGGGCGTCTACCGCGAACTGATTCGGATGCACCGCGAGGAGGGTTTAGACTTCTCCAACGTGATCACCTTCAACCTGGACGAGTACTATCCGATGGATCCGTCGCGGTTGCAGAGCTATCGCAACTGGATGGATCGCGTTTTCTTCAACCACGTGAACATTCGCCCCGAGAACACGCACGTGCCCGATGGTTCGATCCCGCCGGACCAGGTCGAGGAGTACTGCGAGCGGTACGAGCAGATGATCCAGGAGGCCGGCGGGCTTGATCTTCAGCTGCTGGGCATTGGCCGCACCGGGCACATCGGCTTTAACGAACCAGGTTCCACCGTCGACAGCCGGACCAGGCTGGTTACGCTCGATCCGGTAACTCGCAAGGATGCCGCCAGCGACTTCTTTGGTGAAGACAACGTGCCGTTGCAAGGAATCACGATGGGCGTGGGCACGATCCTGTCGGCCGGCAAGATCGTGCTGATGGCTTTTGGCGAGCACAAGGCCGCGATCGTCCAGCAAGCGGTGGAGGGGCCAGTGACCGAGAGTGTGCCGGCCAGCTTCCTGCAGACGCACCCTGACGCTCAGTTCGTGTTGGATGAAGCGGCTGCCGCAAAGCTGACCGAGATCGATACCCCGTGGCTGGTGGGCTCTGTGGAATGGACTCCGACGCTGGTCAAGAAGGCGATGATCTGGTTGTGTATGCGGGTGAACAAAGCGCTGTTGAAACTGGAGGATGACGACCTCCGTAATCACGGCCTTCATGAACTGCTCCGCGAATACGGCCCGGCTCAGCGAATCGCCCAGGACGTGTTCCAGCAGATGATGGCTACGGTCTGTTTCACGCCGTCCGGTTCGGACCGGCGGCGCATCGTGGTGTTCAGCCCGCACCCGGACGACGACGTCATTAGCATGGGCGGCACGCTGTTGCACCTGACGCGGGTCGGGCATGACGTGCACGTTGCGTACATGACCAGCGGGAACATTGCGGTTTTCGACCACGATGTCGAGCGGTACGTGGACTTCGTGCTTCGTTTTCTCCGTGTCTTTGAGATCCCGGACAAGCGAGCCGCGGAGTTAGCCCGTGACGTGCGTCGGTTCATCGCCCGCAAGAAGCCGGGCGACGTGGACAGCTACGAGGTCCGGGAGATCAAGACCCTGATCCGGGAGATCGAAGCACGTGCGGCTGCCATGCATCTGGGCGTGCCCGATGAGAACCTGCATTTCCTCCGGCTGCCGTTCTACGAGACCGGAGCGATTGAGAAGAACCCGGTCACGGAAGCGGACATCGAGATCATCGAGCGGCTGCTTTCCGAGGTGCAGCCCCATGACATCTACCTCGCCGGTGACCTTTCCGACCCGCACGGCACGCACCGAGTCTGTGCCGACGCAATCCTGACCGCAGTACGCCGCGGCCGCTACGGGCCTCAGCCACTGAACGTCTGGCTCTACCGTGGTGCCTGGCAGGAGTGGGCACCGCACGAGATCGACAAGGCAGTGCCGTTGACGCCCGAGGACCTGCGTCAAAAGCGCAAGGCTATCTTCATGCACGAAAGCCAGAAGGATGAGGCGATGTTCCCGGGCCCGTATGACGAGCGGGAGTTCTGGGAGCGAGCCGAGGACCGCAATCGGCACACGGCCGACCTGTACAACCGGCTCGGCTTGCCCGAGTATTACGCCATGGAAGGGTTCGTCCGCTGGACGCCGGACGACGTCCTCTGAGGCGCAGCGACCACCGGCATAGGATCGGGCATCGACCCGAGTAAGCCACCGATAGCTCGCAGCCCGAGCAGCGCCGGTGGTATGGATTGCTGGCCTCGGCGGCGACCGCACCAGCTAGCTGGATCGCCCGGCGAACGGTACGACGTTGACCGATTGTCCCGCACCATGGCTGCGTGCGTGGCGCTGCTGTAGCTCTCTGGTCAACTGCTCGACGTGGCGGTAGTAGTCGGCTTGTTGCAACTCGGCAGCCGCCGCAGCATCCAGGAGAAAGATCACATCCGGGTGAAGCTGAAGCGCGGACGCAGGGCAAGCGGCCGTGACCGGTCCTTCGATGGCACGGGCCACGGCTTCGGCTTTGTTCGGGCCGCTTGCCAGCAGCAGGATCCGTCGTGCTTCCAGGATGGTACCGATGCCCATCGTTAGTGCGTACCGCGGCACGTCTGCAGGTGAATCGAAAAAGCGTGCGTTGTCGCGGATTGTCTCGGCTCGGAGCACCACCGGACGGGTGCGACTGGCCAGCGACGACCCCGGCTCGTTGAATCCGATGTGGCCGTTGCGGCCGATACCGAGTACTTGTAGGTCGATACCCCCGGCGGCACGGATCTGCTGCTCGTACGCTTCGGCTGCCGCCAGCGGGTCGTCGGGCTGAGCCGGTGGAATGTGTGTGGCCCGCGGTCGCTCGCGCAAGCGGCCGAAGAGATGCTCCTCCATGAAGTGGTGGTAGCTCTGCGGGTGATCCTCCGGAATGCCCAAATACTCATCCAGATTGAACGTGACCACCTGCGAGAAGTCTAACTCCCCGTCGTTCTCCAGCCGCACCAGCTCATCATAAAGCCCGACGGGCGTGCTACCGGTAGCCAATCCGAGCACGAGGTTGGGCTTCGCGCACAAGGCCTGCGCCACGAACTCGGCAGCCCGCTGGCTCAGCTCCGCGTAGTCGTCGGTGATGATGATTCGCATTGGTAGCCCTCGCGTCGCTGCAACGCCATTGCCCCCGCGGGGGCATGTGCGGACCGTGTGTGGGCCGATCGGTTCAGTACTGTTGCAACCGCCGTCCACCCCTCGGTCTGTTCTATTATTGGTGCCGGAACCGGCCCCAGCAGCGCGTGTGTCTGGAGGGGAGGTCCGCCGGTGCGTGGAGGTAAGACCGATGCCTAAGGAATCCGCGAGCAAGTCACCCAGCGAGTTGCGTGTCTTGGCCATCCATGCTCATCCGGATGACGTGGAGTTTCAATGCGCCGGTACGCTGGCGCTGTTAAAGCAACTCGGCTGCCAGATCACGATTGCGACCATGACGCCGGGTGATTGCGGCTCGGACGAACTTGGTCCGGATGAGATTGCCGCGGTGCGCCGCGCGGAAGCGCGGCGGTCCGCCCAGTTGCTGGGAGCTGCGTACGTGTGCCTTGAATTCCGCGACCTTCAGATCGACATCAACACTGACGCGCGCCGCCGTGTGGTCGAGGCGCTGCGCCGCACCCGCCCCGACATCATCTTCACGGCCCCTCCCGTTGACTACATGACCGACCACGAACACACGAGCCGCCTGGTGCGCGACGCAGCTTTCATCGCATCTATCCGCAACTACGCCACGCATGAGTGGGATCCGGCCCCCCCGCTGGACCACATTCCGTACCTGTACTACGTCGACCCCGTCGAGGGTGTGGATTGGTTCGGGCAGCGTATCGAGCCGCACTTCTACGTCGATATCACGGACATGTTCGAGCTGAAACGCCAGATGCTCGCCTGCCACGAGAGCCAGCGGGCCTGGCTGCTGAAGCAGCATGGTATTGACGAGTACCTGAACGCTCAGGAGCAGTGGTCGGCGCAGCGGGGCTCGGAGGTGGGCGTCAAGTACGCCGAGGCGTTCCGTCAGCATGTGGGCCACCCGTACCCGAAGGACAATATTCTAAGCCGGCTGCTGGGCAGCCGTGTCCGTGTGCGCACACAATAGCCGCGTCAGCCGGCCGGCACCCCAGGGTTCCTGGAGCACGCTGCGTCGGTCGATTCGCCAGACGGCGGCAGGATCGGTCGCTGTCGAGATGATCACCTGACCGGCTGCCTGGCGTGCAGCTGGCGTTGGATTTGACCTGAGCCGCTGTACGTTTGTACACTACAGTGCGCAGCGTACCGAGGCCTTAGCGGACCGCGTGTTCAGTGGAGCTCGTGGCATGATGCCAGCAGACCCCGATGCTCTGACCCCGCGTCAGCGTGAGATCTACGAGTTCATCCGCTCCTATGTGGCCGCAACCGGCTACGCCCCGTCGGTGCGCGAGATTTGTGAGGCCGTCAAGATCCGCTCGCCAAACGGGGTCCTCGGCCACTTGCGCGTCCTGGAACGCAAGCGGCTCATTGAACGGGAGCCACGCAAGTCCCGCAGCATTCGCCTGAAGCAAGACCCGCCGCTGACGCCTCGGCTGCCGATCGCTGGCGTGATCGCTGCGGGTCTGCCCGTGGAGGCGGTCGAGGACCTGGAGATGATCGACTTCAGTGATCTGTTTAACCAGCCGAACCTCTTTGTGCTTCGGGTGCGGGGCGACTCGATGATCGAGGACCAGATCGCGGACGGAGACTACGTTATCGTGCGCCGCCAGCCGATGGCGCGCAACGGGCAGGTGGTCGTGGCTTTGGTAGACAACCAGGATGCCACCCTGAAGCGCTTCTATCGCGAGCGGAACACGGTACGACTGGAACCGGCCAACAGTCAGATGGAACCGATTGTTCGCCACGCCCGGGACGTGGAGATCATCGGTGTGGTCATCGGTGTGATTCGCCGCTATGAGTAGGCACCTATGGCAGGACGCGCTCGGATCCTGGTTTACGGCGCCGGAGCAGTGGGCAGTCTGCTGGGCGGCTTTCTGGCCAAAGCCGGGCATGCCGTCACGCTGCTGGGCCGCCCCCAGCGGATGCAGGCGGTCCGTGAGTACGGCCTCAAGATCGACGGCATCTGGGGTACTCATCACGTCTCCGAAGGGCTCGATCCGGTCGCCTCGCCCGAAGCGCTGAGGGGGCGGTGCTTCGACTTCGTGCTCGTGACGGTCAAAGCGTACGACACGGCCGAAGTGGCCGACGTACTGGCCCGGGCGCCTTTCGAGTATCGGATCGCGGTCAGTGTTCAGAACGGGTACGGCAACGTAGAGACGCTGGCCGACCGGATCGGCAGGGCGAGAGTGTTGGGCGGTCGGATCATCACGGGTGTGGCGACAATCTCAGCAACGCACGTGCGTGTGACGGTCAGTGCCGATGCTCTGCGTATCGGGCCTGCGTTCGACGATGACCAGTCGACATGGCCGGCCGCCGTGGAGATCGCCGGCACGCTTGCTGCCGCGGGCATCCCTGCCGAGCCGACGCGCAGCTACCGTCAATACCTCTGGGACAAGATCCTCTACAACGCTGCGCTGAATCCACTCGGTGCGCTGCTGCACGCGACCTATGGGCAGCTGGCCGAGCATCCCGGTGTCCGGGCCATCATGGATTGCATCATCCGAGAGGCGTACGCGGTGATGGACGCGCTGGACATACCACGGTTCCTTGCTACGGCCGACGAGTATCTGGCGCAGTTCTACGGCAGGCTGGTCCCGGCCACCGCAGACCATTACCCCTCGATGCTGCAGGATCTTCGCCAGCGGGCTCGTACGGAGATCGACGCCCTTAACGGCGCAATCGCGCAACTGGCAGCCCAGGCAAACGTGCCGGCCCCGGTCAACGAAATGCTCACCGCCATGATCCACGTGCGGGAGCGCACGCGGCGAAGCGAGCTGTAGCGGTGCGAGCCTCTCAGCGGCCGGCGCCATATGTCCTGGTCACGTCACGGCCCAGGTCATCACCTGGCAGGTCCCGACGGTCCGGCCTGGCTGCGGTCGGGTTCGTCGTCCGGCGACAGGAACGCGTGCGCGGCCAGCAACAGGGCACCGACGACCAGCGCGCTGTCGGCCAGATTGAAGATTGGCCAGTCGTAGACCACGAGCCGCACGTCCAGGAAGTCGCGCACGTGTCCGTGCACAACCCGGTCAAAGCCGTTGCCCAGGCTACCTCCCAACACCAGGCCCAGGGCCAGCGCTGGCCAGGCCCCCAGCGCGCTGCCCCGGCAAAACACCCAGTAGCTGATGGCCAGCGCCGCCACCACGCTGAAGGCACCAAACATGTAGGGGGCGTACGGCCACGCTCGGCCCAGGCCCCAGAGCGCCCCTGTGTTGTAGCTGGTCGTCAGGTAAAAGAAGCCCTCGATTACCGCCACCGACGACCGCCGTCCGTACGGGTCTGGTTCACCGAGCAGGTAGAACACCAGCTCCTTCGTGGCCAGGTCCAACACCACGACCAGAAAGGCGACCGCAAGGAACAACCGCCAATGAGGTGACGGGTTGCAACGTGCCATCGATCAACACCGCTCCACAACTTCCTCACGTAGGCCGGCTCCAGCCACCATGCTCATTTTCCCGTCAATTGCTACGGACGGCCCTTATCACCGTGACCGCCACAACGCTCCGCTGCGGCACCGGCGCCTGCTGCCGTATCCGGGCCGTCGGGCTGTGAGCCAGGGCGGGCCCCACCCCCTCCTTGCGCATCGCCGGCACCAAGCATGATGCCAGCCAAGTAGCCGACCACGTCCCCGTCCTCGCGTGCGATCGAACACAGTAGCTTCGGGTCTCCTGCCAGGGCACACAGCTGCTGGACCGTCGGGCAGTACAACCGGTTCAGCGGCACAGCGGACAAGTATCGCCGAAACGTCTGAACTGCTTCCTGATACCGTCCCAGCCGGCACAGCAAGTTCACCTTGACCTGGGCGGCGATGTGGTCGGTCAACTCGGCGTTCTCATGCTGCGCTTTCTGCTCCAGCAATGCCAGCGCCGGTTCCGGATCCTCACCGGCCAGTGCCTTCAGGTAGGCCAGGCAGTCGTTGTACACGTCTTCAAACGGGACGAAGCCACGGTATTGCAGCATCGGTGACAGGCGTCGGCCGTACTCGCACAGTTCGATCGCCCGGCGGATCGTGTCTGGATCGTCCGACTCGGTGGCGAACCGGACGGTGGCCGAGAGGTGGGAGGTATCCACGAAGTAGGTGTTGTCTGCGAACAGCCAGTCCCGGCCTTCGATCAGCTCCATGAGCCCGTCCTGGGAGCAGTCGCGACCTTCTCGTTGGGCGACGGCATATCGGAGCGCCTCGAGGAGCTCGCCGTGGAGATGGGCCACCAACATGGCGATGCATTCGCGGCGGCCCTTGCTACCGGCGTACTGTTCCAGAGCGGTCACTGCCGCGCAGGTACCCAGCGTGTCCAGGATCATGCGGAAGCCCTTTGTCGGGTTCACCTGCTCGTGAAAGGCGATCTGGATGATCTCCTCCGGGGCCCCGTCGGTGGGCAAGGCCTCGATAGCCTGAGCCACCGGCTCGGGTTCATCGATGGCACGGAAGTATGGCCAGGCGGACGGGATGTCACCGGCATCCAGATAAAGCCGGCCGACTTCGCGGCATGCTGCGACGTACGCGTCTTCGTAGGCCTGCCGGACGTGATCGGGGAGGTTCTCCAAGGCGTCGCTGTGGATGAGCGGTAGGCCGAGGCGATGGCGTGCGGCTAGAA
>JALXBF010000191.1 GCA_026991575.1 Planctomycetota bacterium
GGGCAGCGGTCATAAAGTCGCGAAGCCGCCGGAAGTAGGCAGGATCCCAACGAGTGAGGTCGAACTTGTTGCCGCCATCGTAATAGCCGGGCTGATTGCTCCGAGCCCACGGGCACACGTAGCGACCGGGCTTGGGCGCGAGCGTGTTTCGCGTGATGCCGAAAGAGCCGGGCACTTCGCGATAGACGCCCGAGAACGTGCGCGTATGATTCAGCCCGTGCCGAGCCAGCTCGCGGAAGTACCGCTCGTAGTCGAAGTCCAGATTCAGTAGCGCGCCGTAGTGCTCCCCGGAGGTAATCAGCACGGTCGGCCTGCCGCGCCAGAGGAAGTAGTGCGGATTCTCAGGGTGAAGTCGGAGCGGTTCTGCTGAGCTAGTCATGGCCCTATGCTCTGCGATACCTCTCTCCACTCCCGGATGATCGTGCCATCGTAGCACGAATGGCCGCGCCGGATCGCCCGAATCCGTTCCTGGAGGTGCACTAACGCGAGGACGGCTGTTGCGTACTACGGCATAGGGGGTGCTTAGGGGCCGACGATCCGCATGTAGGCTGTCTTGCGGCGAACAGTGCCGACAAGGGGGCCATGGCCATCGGGACGTGCCCTCAGGTTGGGCTCGGGTTGAGACCGCTGGCCGTACTCTGCCTACATGCACACGAGCCCTTGCACCAGCCCGTCTTCCGCTTCGCCGCAGGCATTCTCCACGGTGCTGACTTGTGGGCAGCGGCAACCCTGTTCTGCTTTCGATTCGGACCGTTGCCTGCTTTCAACGGCAGAGTGGGGCCCTCTGCGTCGGCAGCTTGCACGTTGGCAAGCTCATGGGGTAGACTGCCCATATCCCGCCGGCTCTCCGACTAACCGGGCTTCTCACCGCAGAGCCGTTTTGGCCCGGTTCTTCCCACTCGTCCACCCATGACGAACAGGGCGTTCTTCCAGAGGAGCATGATCATGCATACCAAACTGACACGCCGTGAGTTTATCCGTATCGGCACCATGGGTAGCGTTGCTGCTGCTGTTGCGCCGTTGAGGGCGGCTGCCCTGCGGGCGGGCGTACGCGCGGAACAGATCGGAACGAACCTCCCCTTTCTGGGGATGGACCTCTTTTCGGCGCTAGACGTCGTACACAGGATCGGCTTCCAGACAGTGGAGGCGATGACGCAGGGGGCGCTTCGCCCCGGGCCATCGGCAGCTCCGGGCGTTGTGCTGGCAGACTGGAGTGAGGAGGAGAAACGGCAGGTTAAGCGGTCGATCAAGCGGTTCAAGCATCGCAGCGTGCATCTGCCGTTTGGTGGGCTGGTGGTTGTCAGCAGCGACAAGGAGCTGCAAGCGCGGAGCCGACGGATCATGGAGGGGGCGCTGGAGACGGCTGCCTTCTTGGAAGTGGAATTCGCCGTGATCCACTGCATCCCCCCGCGTGGGGTGCCTCGGGAGAAGGCATGGCCGGAACTGATCGATCTGTACCGCAAATGGGGTGATCGAGCCGGCCAGTTGGGGTTCCGACTAGGCGTGGAAACTGGCTATCCCGGCAGTGTTGAGACGTTTGTCCAGTTCGTGCAGGACCTGGATCATCCCCACATCGGAGCGACGATCGACGTGGGCCACCAGATCAACTACCCTGAGTTTCGACGACAGTTCGGGAAGAAAATCCCCAACAGCCCGGATGCGTATCGCGCGTACAACGACGTGATTCACCTGCTCATCGACCGGCTCGGGGAAAAGCTGTGGCACTTCCACATCCATGACATTGACCCGACCGTCTGGCGTGAGCACAAGCCTCTAGTCCATGGTGTCATCGACTATCCACGGCTTTTTGCCAAACTCGCGCAAACCGGCTTCAGCGGTCTACTCGTCTTCGAGATCAACGGTCGGTATGCTCCGCCGGACCAGATGCCTGGCGTCGTGGAGGACAGCTACCGCAAGGTGCTGGCCTATCTGAGGCAGTAGCCGCATTGCGCGGCCGGCGGTGGTGTACCAGTCAGGTCGGCGCATGGAGCGAGCGGCGACCGGTCGTTGCCGGTCGCCGCTTCTGGCCAATTGTGATGCCCTGGGACTGCTACGGTTCCAGGCGGCCCTGGGTGATGCCCGGCCAGTCGTCCGTACGGAACGGCGATGCCGGCAGTCCGGCCTTGTTGTACAGGGTGCACTCCGGGTTGTCGGCCCAGCCGTAGCGGACCGCGACCGGATTGGGGACCTGGTCGCTCCAGACGACGACTGTGTCGCCATCGATCGCGGCCTTGGCCCAGACGAACTTTCGGTCCGGTCCCGCAATAGCAAAGCCCTTCAGCTCACCTCCCCTGGCAACGAGCCCACCGTCGACGTGCGTGAAGAAGATCCGAACCTTGTTACCTTCGATCTTGTGGCTGTCGTACAGTGGCCCGGAGTAGACGATGTCCTTGCCGTAGGCGATGGCCAGAGCGGCCAGTGCCAACCGTCGGCCGACGTCCTGCTTGTTTTTCGGATGGATGTCGTTAGCCTCACCAATATCGATGGTTACGGCCATGCCCGTGTTCGGCTCTGCAAGCGCCATTGTCTGGGCTTCCCGCAACTCGGCCCAATCGCTTTCGCCCGGTTCAGCCTGCCGCTGGCGGAAGTTGGCAAGCTGCACGAACAGGAACGGGAAGTTGCCCTGACGCCACGTGCGGCGCCAATCGCGGATCATGGTGCGAAACAGGGTGCGGTACTGGTAGGCCCGGGCGGCGTTGGATTCGCCCTGATACCAGATGACGCCGCGGATGGCGAACGGGACGATCGGCTTGATCATGCCGTTGTAAAGGCCGGCGGGGCGATGTGGGTGATTGGGACCGCGAGGTGGGCGAGGCCGACGTGGCGGCCGTTTTCCGGCTGCCCGGGCCGCCTTGGCGTTCTGCTGCCAGGCCGCCATGCGTTTGCGGTAGCGTTCCAGCGCCTTCGGGTAGTTCTCAAGGATTTCATCCCACCGCTCGACGATCGGCTTCAGCTCCGGGTGGGCGTTCAACGCCTCCAGACTCGTCCAGGCTTCGGCCGGTGTGCCGCCCCAGGCCGACTGGATCAGGCCAACGGGCACTCCGAGCCGTTTATGTAGCTCCCGCCCGAAGAAATACCCGACTGCTGAGAACCCAGCCACCGTTTGCGGCGAACAGACTTGCCACTGGCCGTCCGTGTCTTCCAGCGGTTTGGCCGCCACGATCTTGGCGACCTTGAAGAGGCGGATCTGTGGGTAGTTCGCTGAGGCGATCTCCTGCTCCGGATTCGCCGCACGGCTGACCGGCCATTCCATGTTGGACTGCCCAGAGCAGAGCCAGACCTCGCCGACCAGCACATTGCGCAACTCAATCCGGTTCTTGCCCTCAACGACGAACTTGACCGGGCCGCCGGGGGCGAGCGGTTCGAATTCAACCCGCCAGCGGCCGTTTGCGTCCGCTCTCGTCCTGCGAAGCTGTTCTCCGATCAAGACGTGCACTTCCTCGCCCGCATCGGCCCATCCCCAAACGGGAAGCCTGGCCCCTGCCTGCAGCACCATGTTGTCGCCAAAGATCGCGGGCAACCGGACCTCAGCACGAACTACGGTCGCAAGCCAGACCGAGGCAGAGATCGCGACCAGAGCGCGCAACAGCGTGCGTGGCTTCATAACGGTGAACCTCCCGAGGCGTCATCGATCGAACATCCGGGGGCGGGACGATCAGTATACACCGACAGGGCCGTGGCAAGCCGGACGTGTGGCCACCAGGAACACGGCTACGAGAAGCGGCGAGCGACCAACAAGGACCTTCCACCGAATGCCGCACGCCCCCCTTCTAGCCGCGATGCGACGCTCTTTCGACGCACCGCTGCGGGCTCTGATGCCGCGCCTCCCGCGGATCAACCCGGGTGCCAGACACTCAGTGGACCGCGCGCAGTGGAGGGCAGCCGACGCGCATACTCATAAACCCAGGCGCGAAATCCCAGCTCGGTCATGACCGATAGCCGCCGGTACAGTCCGTCGGCCACATCCTCGAATTCGTCCAGCTCGGTCAACTCCTCTTCGGCAATCAACAGGGTGAAGCCGTCAGCACGGCACTCGGCGGGCTGGCCCGGCGGTGTCAACACCAGGGCCGGGTATGGACCGAGATCGTACAAGTGTCCGGCTACTCGGTCGGGGAAAGCTAGGGAGAAGGTTCGAGGCGGCCGCAGGCCGGGTTTGAGCAGACCGTACACAAACAGCCAGCACCTCCCCGTGCCCGCGTCGAGCCGCGATTGCTCCAGCCCCGATGGTTCGTGCCATCCGGCTGCAGCCATGCTAGTGCACGAAGAGGAATTCCTTCGTGTTGATCAGGGCCCAGAGCAGATCTTCGTAGGCCTCTTTCTTGTTCTTCTTGCTGGCAATGTAATCGAGAGCTGTCTTGAGCTCATCGGCCCGTGGCTCCCGCGCGTAGCACCAGAGCCAGAGCTCGCGAACCTTCTCCTCGTCGGATCGGCTCTTGTCTGCTGCCAACCGGGCCGCTCGCCCTGAGCCGCTGGAGACCTTGCCCTGGATTTCCTGCGAGTTCAACAGGTGCAGGCTCTGGGCGAGGTTGGCATCGGCTACGCGTTCGCATTCGCAGGCGCTCTGGCGGGGGGGCTTGCCAAACACGGTCAGGAAGTAGGTGGTGACCGCTTCGTCAGGCAGCTGGATGGCCCGGGTACCTATGGGCATGCCGTTGAACCTGGTGGGGACGTCCGTCACCTGAGCAATTGCATCGTGCAACACCTCAGCCGGCAGACGCTTCGGGTAGTACCGCGCGAAGTTCTGAGTGTCGTGCTTGTTCCATTCGTTCGGCATGGCGCTCAACTGGTACGTGCGGCTCGTGCAGATGACGCGCACCAGATGCTTCAGACTGAAGCCGTGTTCGATGAAGTCGCGGGCAAGCGCATCGAGCAGCTCCGGATTGGACGGTGGGTTGGTGACCCGCATGTCGTCCTCCGGATCGACGATGCCCTTGCTGAAGAAGTGGGCCCAGTAACGGTTGCAGACGGCCTTCGCAAAGAACGGGTTCTCCGGGGCTCTGAGCCATTGAACCAGGTACACGCGCGGATCTTCGTCAGGGGGTACGTCTAGCTCTGGACCGTCCAGCCCTTTGGGCTTCATGACGCGCCCGGTCTTTGGATGGCGTACAACGCCGTTGGGGTTCACGTAGATGATCTCTTCCTGACGGATGCGGCCGGGCTTGCGGGCAACGCGCGCGAAGAATGCAGCAAAACCGTAGTAATCATCCTGGCTCCATTTCTCGAACGGGTGGTGGTGGCAGCGAGCACACTGGATGCGCAGGCCGAGGAACACTTGAGCCGTGTCATCCACTGCCTGTTCCACGGTGCGAACTTGACGGTACCAGGCCACGGGCGGGTGCGTGCGCATGTCACCTTGAGCCGCCAGGATGCCCAGCACGAACTGATCGTACGGGACGTCCCGGCGGATCTGCTCGCGGATCCAACGGTAGAACGCATACGTGCCATAGCGATTCTCCCGATCCCGCCCGCGTACGACACGGAGGATGTCGGCCCACTTCAGCGCGAAGTAATCGGCATACTCCGGTCGCTCCAGCAGCTCGTCTACCAACTTCTCCCGTTTCTTCGGATCGCGGTCGGCCACAAACTGACGGACTTCCTCCGGCGTCGGCAGCGTTCCGCAAATGTCGATCATAACACGCCGGATGAACTCCTCATCGCTGCATAGCTCCGACGGGACGATGCCGAGTTGCTGCCACTTCTTCAGGGTGTACCGGTCGATGAAGTTGTTGATCGGGAACTCGTAGTCGGGCACCGGCACCCCCAGCGGCACCGTGACACGAAAGACGGCTACATGACCCTGGTACCGGGCCATCACCGCTGCCTCACCACTCTGGTCCTGTGCGGTCACCAGGCCGCTCTCGTCAACTCGAGCCACCTCCTCGGCGTTGGTCTGGTACTGAGCGTGCCGTGTGACGTCTTCGACAGAGCCATCGCTATAGTGCGCCAGCACGCGGATCTGTTGCGTGCCGCCACGGCGCATGATGCGATGGGTCGGCTCGACCGTGATCCGCTCGACCACCGGGTCGTCCGGACTGCCGTAGGGCATACCCGCCTCAATCCAGCGACGGATCAGACGGTACTCGTGACTGTTGGCGTCCATTCGCTTGCCGCCGCCATGCGGCACGGCCGCGATTGCTTTGCGCAGCAGCAGGCTGGCGTCCGGCGCTGCCGGGAACAACCTCCTGCCTCTGGCCTCCTTGACGAGTGCCTCGTAGTCGTAGGCCGGCTCAAAACCAAGCAACGACAGCTTGAAGCCGTTCTGGCCCGAGGCCTTGCCGTGGCAACCGCCGGAGTTGCACCCAAGTTTGGTGAAGATCGGCACGATCTGGTTGGCAAAGTTGATCGGCAACGGGTCGGCAATCCGGGTCACTTTCACCGGAACTGCCACCCGCCTTCCGTTGAATTCAACTACCAGTTCCGTCGCGCCGTCCTTCAGCGGACGCACCAGCCCGGTCTCGTCAACGACGGCGACGGCCGGATCGGTGATCCGATAGTTGGCTCGACGCGTTAGATCGATCAGCTCTTCGCCGTCCAGACGGCCGGTGACCAGCACCTGGACCGCGGCGTCGACGCCCCGTAGGGTTACCGGTGACGGGCTGACGGTCAGCTCATCGACGCGGTTGAAGTCGACGGTCGCTGCCGTTTTCACAGCCGGCTCAGCGGACAGGGCGGTTGCGGTGAGCAGTGCGCCGATCAGGCAGGCAAACCAGCAAGCGCCTCGCATAGTAGGTCCTCCGGTGCCGAATCTGGCGGCCTCTGCGGTAGGCTCCATCGGTCAGATCGATCCTCAGTTTAACCTATCTAGAGACGTTTATGCAACGGGGCTCCGAGCCTCCACGCGTGGGGCTCGGTTCGTCCCGGGATGAGCCGCTCAGGCAGCTGCGCATCGCTTGAGGGCATGGGCGGCATCGGGGAGACTGCCTGCAACGTCGAGGTATCTGGCGGGTTGCCAGGAGGGCAGGCCCTGCGCTGGGCTTCAGTAAGTTGCGCGACCGCCGCTAATGTCGTAGCACTGGCCCGTGCAGAAGCTGGCTTCTTCCGACACCAGGTAATGCACCAGAGCGGCGACTTCCTCGATCTTGCAGGTCCGTCCCAGGGGGATACGCGAAACCATGTAGTCGATCGTCTCCTGCGATACTTGCTCGAGGATCTTCGTCTGGATTACCGCTGGCGAAATCGCGTTGATGGTGATGTCGCCCCGGCCCGCCACCTCCTTGGCTAATGCTTTGGTCATGCCGATGAGGGCCGCCTTCGACGACGAGTACGGGATCATTCGTGGGTTGCCTTCTTTTCCGGCGATCGATGCGACGTTCACGATGCGGCCGTAGCCGCGCTCTAGCATGCGCGGGATCACGGCGCGGCAGAACAGGAACGGACCGATGAGGTTGACGGCCAGGACCTTTTCCATGTCCTCCTTGGTCACGTTCCAGATGTAGTCGTTCTTGCCCACGATCCCGGCGTTGTTGACGACGATGTCCACCGGCCCGAGCTGCTGCTCGGTTTCGCGCACACAGCGCTCCACGTCGGCCGGCACGCTGACGTCACCGGCGACGGCATGGCCGTTCAGTTCCGATGCGACGCGGCGCGCTGCCTCCGCGTTGATGTCGAAGATGCACACGCGGGCACCTGCTGCCGTCAGCCGGCGAGCAATCCCTTCACCGACCGACTGACCGCCCCCGGTGACGATGGCCACCCGCCCGTCCAGCCGGAAGAAGCCTCGTTCGTCAGCCATGGCTTGACCCTCCGCAGTCGGCGCGTACGCAACGGAATTGAAGTATAGCGCGACCGAGCGGGTCAGTGCCGGGGTGCGGTGACTGCGAGCACCTCGTAGACCCGGATTCGCTCGCCGTTGTGCTCGGCCACGAACGCCAGGCGGAAGTCTTCCGGCCGAAGCTTTGACAGGAACTCGGGACAGTCCTTCAAAAAATGGTGATCGACGACCACGACTTCCACTTGGTGTGCTTTCAGAAACGCCAGCATCCGCTCGTAGCTGAACGGTTTCCCGAAGCCGTGGCCTGGCACGATGCCTTCGAATGGGTCCCACCGCTTGACCCGCTGGGCGCGGGCGTAGAACGCTTCGACCGTGAAGGCCAGCACACGCCGCCCGGGCCCGAATTCCGCGGCGATCTGCTCGCCAATCGCCCGTCGGTACGCTCGGCTTGCCTCCAGCGGCTCGTGGGCCTGTACGCTGGCGATGGCCAGATTCGCCGCGATAGCCACAGGTGCCAGCCACCATGCGCGGCGCCACTGCCAGAGGCGGCTCATGCCAACGGCGGCCAGAACGGCCACCAGCGGCACGACCTGAAGGAAGTACCGCTCGTACGGGTAGAGGAGGGCAAAGGCGATTGTGGGGGGGAGGCACGCGGCCAGCAGAATGGCCACAGCCGGCCGGCGGAGCCGGAACCGGCGGCGTAGCAGCGATACGACGCCGAGCGTCGCCAGAAGCAGCGGCACGTAGCCAGCGGCTTTAGGGAGCTCAGTCACGGTTCGCTTTGCATGCACCGGTAGCCACTGGATGAGGTCGTCCGGGTTCTGGCGGATGGCGCCCAGCGGGCCGGCGCGCAGCGCCCGCTCCGGGTGACGCTTGTCGGGCAAGTATTTCAGGCTCAGCGTCCGGTCCTTGCCGCTCAGCGTCCACCGCCCCAGACTATCGTGCAACCAGACTAGGTACGGACCTGCTACCAGAGTCGCAACGGCGAGGACCATGGCGGCTGCGGACCGTCGCAGGGCGACGGCGGCACGACCGCTGACGAGCAGGTAGCTGCAGACCACTGCAGCGACCAGCAGCCCTTCGGGGCGGATCAGGTAGGCGGCTCCAAAGGCCAGCCCCGCCAGCAGAGCCGCGATCAGCTGGCCGCGGCGGCGCTGACATGCGGCGATGACCAGGTACAGCGCGAGCGTGAGCGCGGCAAGATACGGGAGGTCGATCTCGGCTGACGGGGCATGACGGATGAGTGCCGGGTGGGTGGCAGCCAGGGCGATGCCTAGGTTTGCCGTTTGGCGGTCGCTGACCCGCCGCAGCAGCAGCCACAGTCCTGCCAGCAGCAAGCCGGCGGCCACGATCCCGGCAACGCGACCGGCCAGTTCCAGCTGGCCGGTCCAGCGGTACAACGTGCCCACGATCACCGGCACGGCCGGGCCGGCATACCAGTCCAGTGCGGCACGAATGCCTCCGGTGGCATACGCTGCGGCAAGCTCAAGGTAGCGTGCCGCGTCGAAACTGACGGCGGCGGCGTGTCGCAGCGTGTACAGGGTCAGGACCAAGCCGCACACTGCTGCGCCGCACGCCAGCCATAGCGTGACGTCCCCGCACAGCGCCGTGATTGGCGAGCGGCGGGCTCGTCGGCTCGAGTGAGCCTCCTTGGGGGCACACGTCCATGTGTTCATTGGTATTGGGTTCCGTGTCAACCGGTCCGGTATAGCGTTTGCTGGTCGGCCCGAGATCCTTGTACTTCAGTGCCGGGCCGGCCGCAAGACGGAGCTGCTTGATTCAGGAGGTGGTGCGGCAGTCTTGCGGTGAGGGGTGGTAGCAGGCTAGCTGGGGGCCGTAAACTATTAACTCATTTTGCCCCGTGCACAGGCGAGGCAAGGCTGAGCACAGGCGCACTCCGGGAGGCAAGACCTTGGCAGAGTTGCTCAAGCACGATGTGGTGATCGTGGGTGGCGGGGCCGCAGGGCTGCGCGCGGCCATCGCGGTGGCCGAACGGAATCCGAATCTTTCCGTAGCGGTCGTCTCAAAGATCTATCCGATGCGATCGCACACCGTTTCGGCGGAAGGGGGAGCGGCCGCGGTCATCAAAGCGAACGACTCATTCGAGCATCATATCTACGACACGATCTCAGGTGCTGACTGGTTGGCCGATCAAGACGCGGTGGAGCTTTTCGTGCACGAGGCGCCTAAGGAGCTAACTCTTCTGGAGCACTGGGGCTGTCCCTGGAGCCGCGATCCGGATGGCACCGTGGCGGTGCGCCCGTTCGGTGGTATGAAGATCGAGCGCACCTGGTTTGCCGCGGACAAGACCGGCTTCCACATGCTGCACACGCTCTACCAGACCGCACTTCGCTACGTGGAACTGACCTGGTACGACGAGTGGTTTGCCACGAAGCTGTTGGTGGACGGTGACCGCTGCTATGGGGTCGTGGCTTTGGAGCTGCGGACCGGGGCGATCCGCGGCATCACGGGCAAAGCGGTCATCCTGTGCACCGGCGGTGCCGGCCGCGTGTTCCCGTTTACCACGAACGCCATCACGAAGACCGGCGACGGCATGGCGTTGGCGCTGCGTGCCGGCGTGCCGCTGAAGGACATGGAGTTCATTCAGTACCATCCCACCGGCCTACCCGGAACGGGGATCCTGATCACTGAGGCGGCTCGGGGTGAAGGCGGCATCATGGTTAACAAGGACGGATATCGCTACCTGCAGGACTACGGCCTGGGCAAGCCACTGGACGTGAACGATCCGCGGCACCCGGTGAAGCGCACCATGGAACTTGGCCCGCGCGACAAGCTGAGCCAGGCGTTCGTGATGGAGATGCGCAAGGGCCGCACGCTCAAAGGGCCGTACGGCGACTACGTGTTGCTGGACATCCGCCACTTGGGCGAGAAGAAGATCAACGAGAAACTGCCTTTCGTGCGCGAGCTGGCCAGGAACTATGCGGGCATTGACCCCGTCTACGAACCGATTCCGGTGCGGCCCGTCGTGCACTATGTGATGGGTGGCGTGGATACGGACGTCGATGGCAGGACAGTGTTGGATGGCCTGTACGCTGCCGGTGAGTGTGCCTGTGTGAGCATCAACGGCGCGAACCGGTTAGGGTCCAACTCACTGACCGAATGCCTCGTCTTTGGGGCCCGGGCTGGCCATCACGCTGCCGAGTACGTTGCCTCGGCACCCGACCCGAACGACTCGGTCTTACAGAAACAGGTGGAGGAGGAGGCCGCCAGGATTCGCAAGCAGTTCTTGGAGAAGACCGAGGGCAAGGAACGGCTCGTAACCGTACGCAAGGACATGCAGAATGCCATGGAAGATGGCGTCGGCATCTACCGCACGGAGCAGAGCGTGCAGCAAGCGCTGGAGAAGGTGCTGGAATGCCGTGAACGGTTCAAGGAGGTGTACCTGGACGACCACACGGTCAGCTTCAACACGGAGCTGATCTCGGCACTGGAACTGGAATGCATGTTGGACGTGGCGCTGGCCATGTGTCACGCAGCGCTTGCGCGCCGGGAGTCTCGCGGGGCGCACCAGCGTGAGGATCATCCGAACCGGGACGACGAGAACTTCCTGAAGCACAGCCTGGTTGTGCTGCGCGACGGTCAGCCGAAGGTCGAATGGAAGGACGTCGTGATCACCAAGTGGCCGCCGGGCGAACGGAAGTACGGTGCTGATTCAGGCTTGCCCACGGACCAGAAATAGCCGAACCTGCCCGGACCACGCCGCACAACCGTAAGAAGACCACGCGTCGAGGGTCAACATGGCAGACGAAACGATCATCCTGCGGGTACTTCGCTACCGCCCGGAACAAGATTCCGAACCGACGTTCCAGGAGTACGAAGTCCCCTACCGCAAGGACTGGGTGGTCCTGGACGCGCTGAACTGGATCAAGGAATACAAAGACGGCACCCTCTCGTTTCGATGGAGCTGCCGCATGGGCGTGTGCGGTTCATGCGGCATGATGGTCAACGGCCGCGCGCGGCTCACCTGCAACACGTTCCTACGCGAGTTCTACCCGAATCCGATCACCGTCGAGCCGCTGGTCAATTTCGATATCGAACGCGACCTGGTAATCTGCATGGACCCGTTCATCGAAAAGCTCAAGCGCGTCAAGCCGTGGATCATTCGCGAGGATGTCAAGCCGGTCGAGGATGGACCGTACGAGCAATCGCCGGCAGAGCTGTACCGGTACAAGCAGTTCTCCATGTGCATCAACTGCATGCTCTGCTATGCAGCCTGCCCTGTCGTAGGGCTACATCCGGAGTTCATCGGACCGGCTGCCCTTGCGCTTGGCATCCGTTACCTGCTGGATTCGCGTGACCAGGGCTGGGACGAGCGGATGGAAGAGGTCGCCAGCCACGACGGCGTCTGGGGTTGCACGTTCGTGGGCGAATGCAGCGAGGTGTGCCCCAAACACGTGGATCCGGCTGCGGCGATTCAGCAGGGCAAGGTGATGGCAACCCTGGACTGGTTCAAACGCTTGCTCATGCCGCGGGGACAGCGATGAGAAGACCTTACCGCCGACCAATGCCGAAGACCTGGTGGCTCAAGCACCCGCACTACACGCTATTCATGCTGCGGGAGCTGAGCGCCGTGTTCGTGATCTACTTCGCGCTCTGGACCGTGTGTCTGGTGCAGCGGGCCGGCCAGGGGGCTGAAGCGCTCAGTCGGTTTCTGCAGACCATGAAAGGCCCCGGTTGGATCCTGTGGCACCTGATCGGGTTGGCCTTCGTGCTGCTGCACACGTACACCTGGTTCGCCACCGCGCCGAAAGTGATGCCGGTGCGCCGCGGTGCCGAGAAGGTGCCCGATGGCGTGATCATTGCTGCCCAGTGGATCGTTCTGCTGATCGTCAGCGTCATCTTCGTGGTGCTGTTGGCTGCGACAACCTAGCGGACGGAGAAGCATAGACGATGGCTCGCTCCAACGAACCTGCTGTCTGGTCGCTGTTTGCAGGAGGTGGGGCCCTGACCGCCCTGATCCTGCCGGTCCACGCTCTTGCGCTCACGATCCTGCTGCCTCTGGGCGTCATCGAGGCCGATTCCGAGAAGCTGGTCGCCTTTCTTGGTCACCCATTGTTCCGGCTGTACATGTTCGTGCTTGCCCTGCTTGGCCTTTTCCATGGCGCGCATCGACTGCGTTTCACGCTCATCGACCTCGGTCTCCACGCACTGGCTACACCGATCACGTGGCTTTGCTACGGTGGAGCGACGATCGGATCGTTGGTCGCGCTGTGGGTGGCCGTTAGCTTCTGACCGACGGCCCGCTCACCGCATGCTGGTCGCGGACCGACCCACGCGTGGTGGCGTGCCAGCACGTGTTGCCGAGGGCGACGCGCTATCGAGATGATTCAGTAGCCCCCTTTCCACGAGCTTTCCCGGTGGATTGCCGCGGTTGCGGACGTTTGCTCCGCAACCGCGTTTCTGTTGGCCCCACTGCCGGGCTCGGAACCATGGCCGCTGGTGAACCAGACACCGTGCCACGGAGGCCGGCTCCGCCGCTACGATTGGGGGTGCACCTGACCTAGATTGGAGGACAGCAATGTCCGAAGCACTGTTGCGCACGCCGTTGAACGCATGGCACCGGGAACATGGCGCACGGATGGTGGCATTCGCTGGCTGGGAGATGCCCATCCAGTACAGATCCATTGTCGAGGAGCACCAGGCCACGCGGCAGGCGGTCGGCCTGTTTGACATCTCGCACATGGCCCGGATCTTCCTTTCAGGCCCGGACACGGCCGCTTTCCTTGACTACCTCGTGACCAACTCGGTTGGCAACCTCTCACCCGGCCGGATTCGCTACGCGCTGGTGACCAACCCTCAAGGCGGCACCAAGGACGACGTCCTCGTGTACCGCCTGCCGGACGGCGGGGACCATAGCCATCTGGTCGTAGCCAACGCTGCCAACCGGCAGAAGATCCTCGAGTGGCTCGAGCGGAACCGCGCCGGGCGGCGTGTCGCCTGGGTGGACCGCACGCTTCAGACAGCCATGATCGCGGTTCAGGGACCACGTGCGATCGAATTGGTGGCTCGGATCGTGGCGTTATCGAGCGGCTCGCTTGCCGAGCTTCGCTATTACCGGGCGGCCACGTGTCGGGTCGTGGGAACCGAGGGGTTGGTCAGTCGCACGGGCTACACCGGGGAGGACGGCGTGGAGCTGATTGTGCCGGCGGAGAAGGCTGTCGAACTGTGGCGAACGCTGCTGGAAGGCGGGACGGCCGTGGGCGCAAGCCCGTGCGGCCTCGGGGCGCGTGACACGCTGCGGTTGGAGGCCGGGCTGCCGCTGTACGGGCACGAGCTGGCCGAGGACATCAGTCCACTGGAGGCCCGGCTGGAATTCGCGGTGAAGTTCGACAAGGGAGAATTCGTAGGCCGTGACGCGTTGTTGGCACAGCAGCGGCAAGGACTGACACGGGTCAGGGTGGGCCTGGAGCTGGAGGGGAGGCGGATTGCCCGCGAGGGGGCGGAGATCCAAGCCGATGGCCGCACGATCGGAAAGGTGACGTCCGGTACGTTTGCCCCGACCTTGCAAAAAGTCATCGCCATGGGATTCGTGCCGCCCGCTTACGCCGAGCCCGGGACGGCGGTGACTGTCCTGGTGCGCGGGCATGCGGTACCGGCGCGCGTCGTGGCGTTGCCCTTCTACCGCAGAGCGGGACGGTGAGCTAGGCCGCTGGTGGAGCCAGTGTGACGCACGCCGACCGCCCGCATGCTCCCGGCAGGCCGCTGAGGCCGGCTGCCGGCGGACCGGCGGCTATAATTCGCACTCAACCGTGTCTGGGATTGCTTCTGGTAGGAGACGACGATGAGCCAGGCGGCATATGACCCGAGACAGCTGCGCTTCAGCGAATCACACGAATGGGCCCATCTAGAGGGGGATATTGTCACGGTGGGTATCACCGATTTCGCCGTGGATCAGCTCACCGACCTCGTGCACGTGGAGCTCCCGGCGGTGGGCACGGAGGTCGTCCAGGGGGAGCCGTTTGGCGAGATCGAGTCGGTGAAGACGGTCAGTGATCTGATTGCACCGGTCAGTGGTACGGTTGCCGAAGTGAACCAGGCCGTGCAGCAGGATGTGACGATCATTTCGCAGGATCCTTACGGGCAGGGGTGGATGATCAAGGTGCGAGTGCCAGAAGGCACGACGCTGGATCATCTGATGACCTACGACGAGTACCAGCAACAGATCGGCGGCGGTGCGTGACGGGAACAGACCATGCCCTACATTGCCAACACCGAAGATGACCGTCGGCGGATGCTGGAGCGGATCGGTGTCGGTTCCGTGGATGAGCTGTTTGAGGTCATTCCGCCGTCGATCCGGCTGAACCGGCCGTTAGCCGTTCCGCCCGCGTTGAGCGAGCCGGAGCTGGTGCGGCACGTCCGTGAACTGGCGGGTTGCAACGATGTGGCTGGGATCTGCTTCCTGGGTGCGGGAGCCTACGACCATTTCATCCCCGCTGTGGTCGATGAGCTGGCATCTCGGAACGAGTTCTACACGGCGTACACGCCTTACCAGCCGGAGGCGAGCCAGGGCAGCCTGCAGGCATTCTTTGAGTTCCAGAGTCTGATCTGCGACCTGACCGGCATGGAGGTAGCCAACGCCAGCCTTTACGACGGTGCAACCGCCGCGGCCGAAGCGACCCTGATGGCACTGAGCGTTACGAAGCGGTACGGCAAGGTGCTGATCAGTAGCACGGTGCACCCGCATGTGCGGGCCGTGGTCCGGACGTATCTGCAGCACCTGGAGCCGGAGCTGGTGGAGGTGCCGGCCAGCGGCGGTGTCACTGATGTCGACGCGCTGGCCGACGCCGTGGACGATCAGACGGCTGCCGTCCTGGTGCAGCATCCAAACTTCTTCGGCGCGCTGGAACCGGTGACCGCGGTGGGGGAAGCGGCCCATCGCGCCGGTGCCTTGTTCATCGTAGCCTACGACCCGATCAGCCTGGGCATCCTGAAGCGGCCGGGCGACTATGGCGCGGACATTGCTGTGGCCGAAGGCCAACCGCTTGGCATTCCGCTGCAGTACGGAGGCCCGTACCTGGGGCTGCTTTCCTGCCGGCGGGCGTACGTACGGCGTATGCCGGGCCGGCTTGTGGGTGCCACGCTGGACCGCGACGGCCGCCGCTGCTTTGTGCTCACGTTGCAGACGCGCGAGCAGCACATTCGCCGGCAGAAGGCCACGTCGAACATCTGCACGAATCAGGGGCTGCTGGCCTTGCGAGCGACGATCTATCTGGCGGCGCTTGGCCCCCAGGGGCTGCGCGAAGCGGCGCTCGGCTGTGTGCGCAATGCCCATCGCCTTGCCGAGCTGCTGGCTGATGAAGGCCTTGCCGAGCTGGCCTTTCCGCACGCACCCTTCTTCAAAGAGTTTGCGTTGCGGATCCCCGGTGCCGACGTGCCCGCACTGGTCCGGCAGATGCGTCGAGCGGGGATCCATGCAGGCGTCCCGCTGGGTCGCTATGACCCGGCACTCGGCGATTGTCTGCTGGTAGCGGTCACCGAGAAGCGTACCGACGAAGAACTACACCGTTACGTGGCTGCCTTCCGCGCGGCGTTGAGGGGCAGGGGGGGGGCAGTGAGCTGATTGCCACAGGGGACCGGCTCATGGCGACGAAGTCCACCAGATTTCCATTGCGCGATCAACGGTCGCTGGCGTTGCTGAAGGAACTGTCCAGGCCGCAGCGCAGGGCGGCCCGGCTGCCGGTTGCCGACGATGCCGCCGATGAACTCCAGCAGTGGCTACCGGAGGAGCATCGTTCAGACAGCCCCCCGCCGCTGCCCGAACTCAGCGAACTCGACCTGGTGCGGCACTTCGTTAATCTCTCGGCGCTGAACATGTCGGTCGACTCGGCGTTCTATCCGCTGGGCTCGTGCACGATGAAGTACAACCCGAAGCGGCACGAATGGGCGGCCCGGTTGCCTGGTTTTCTGAACGTGCATCCCCAGCAGGATGACGAGAGTGTTCAGGGGATGTTAGCGCTGCTCTACGGCATGCAGGAGCTGCTGGCGGAGATCAGCGGATTGCCGTGCGTTTCGCTTCAGCCGGCGGCCGGTGCGCAGGGGGAGCTGACCTGTCTGCTGATTGCCGCCGCGTACTACCGGGACCAGGGCCAACAGCGGACCAAGGTGTTGATTCCCGACAGCGCGCACGGCACGAACCCGGCCAGCGCGGCACTTGCCGGGTTCGACTGCGTGACGGTCGCCAGCAATGAGCGGGGCACGGTGGATCTGGCGGACCTGAAAGCCAAGCTTGACCCTCAGGTTGCCGTCTGCATGATCACCAACCCGAACACGTTGGGGCTGTTCGAGACGGACATCGTGGAGGTGGCACAGGCGTTACATGAGAACGGTTCGCTGCTGTATATCGATGGCGCAAACCTGAATGCAATCCTGGGCAAATGCCGCCCGGGCGATTTCGGCGCGGACATGATGCACTTCAACGTGCACAAGACCTTCACCGGCCCGCACGGCTCAGGCGGGCCGGGTGCAGGGCCGATCGCCGTGCGCGAGGAGCTCGGAGCCTACTTGCCGACGCCGGTCATCGTGCGCGAGAGGGGGGAGGACGACAGGCCCCGCTACCGTCTGGACTACGACCGGCCGCGGTCTGTCGGTCGCGTGCATGGCTTCTTCGGCAACGTAGGCATTCTGGTCCGTGGCTACTGTTACTTGCGTTCGTTGGGGCCGGAAGGGATGCGCCGGGTCGCGGAGAATGCGGTGCTGAACGCCAACTACCTCTTGGCCAGGGTGCGTGAGGCGTACCCGGTGCCGTACGGCCAGCGGTGCATGCACGAGTTCGTGGCGACCACCGTCGACGGGGATGACCTCCAAGAGGTGGTCCGCTACTGGCAACAACGGCACCTGTTGCCCCGCAAGGTTGCGCTCACGGCGCAGGACGTAGCCAAGCGGCTGCTCGATTACGGCTTCCATGCTCCTACCGTGTACTTCCCGCTGATCGTGCCGGAAGCCCTGATGATCGAGCCGACCGAGACGGAAGCGAAGGAGACGCTCGATGCGTTTGCAGACGCGCTGCTGGCGATCCGGCGCGAGGAGAGAGAGCTCGTGCGTGAGGCGCCGCACACGACGCCCGTGCGGCGACCCGACGAGGTGCGCGCTGCGCGGCACCCGGTGCTGACCTGGCATGAATTGGAGCAGATAACTCAGGACCGATGACTCAGGCGTTCCTGCTGCCGGAAGCTGACGCCGATCGCTTCCTGAACATGGCTCTGGACGAGGCGATTTGGCGGTGGGTGTGCGCAGGGTGTGCCGATGCGGTCGCCCGGCTGTACGGCTGGTCCGACGCACCGGTGCTGAGCGTCGGCTACTTTCAGTCGGTGTTGCAGGAGGATTGCCAGCGGCAGCTTGCCCGCGTAGCTGGTCGTTTCGTGCGGCGTCCGACGGGGGGTGGCGCCATCCGCCATGAGCACCAGATCACTTTCGCGCTGGCGCTGCGTTGCCGGCAACGAGGGCTGCGCGGCATCGCGCCGCTGGTTCATCGGGCGGTTGCCCGCGAGCTTTCGCTTGCAGGGATTCCGGTCCAGATGGGTGGAGTGGGCGCTGACGATTCGGCCTTCTACTGCTTCGACCGGCCCGATCGCTATGCACTGTGCTGCTACGGCCGGCGCGTGCTCGGCAGCGCGCAGCGACGCCGGGGACAGGTGGTGCTGATCCACGGCGTACTTGACCCGGCCGGCGTGATGCCCCGTGAGCTGGCGAAAGTCGCGTTGGTGCGGGCGTTTGAGGCAGTCTGGGGGAGCAGGTTGCCAACCAGGGCTCCGGACGAACGACTCCTGGCCGTAGCCCGTGAACTGGCGCGTACCCGCTATCGGACGCGTCGGTGGAACCATCGCGGCCGCGGCCACCCGGCGGACAGCGACCGGCTAGTTCCCACCAGACAGATGCGTTAGAATACATAGCGGAACCCCACGGGGTACCGTGAGTGAAGCTGCCAGTGGCAGCGAACCGATCCTAGTAACGGGTGCCGGGCCGCTGCCGTTTGACTGCACGTGTGCTCGCGCAGCGGTGTCGCGGAAGGGGTTGACAGGCCCCAGAGGCAGTTTTTACAGTGTGTACGCCTGCAGGTCACGGACGGTTGCACGTGGCGCTTCAGCGGCAGTTTGAGGCTCTCTGGTCGCGGTGGGCGTTCACCCGCCTGCCCACGGAGGTGGCAGCAAGTCAGAACGCTACCGTGGTCAGTACAAACCGGCAGGTGGTGCTGTGCTCGACGTAAGACTGGTCGTCGTTCAGGGTAAACCCATCGGGAAGGAAATACCGCTTCGGATCCCCAAGTTCCTTGTCGGTCGTGCATCGCACTGCCACCTCCGGCCCACCAGCGAACTGGTGAGCCGGCAGCATTGCGTGTTTCTGGTCAACGACAGTGAAGTGCGGCTGCGCGATCTGGGCAGCACCAATGGCACGTGCGTCAACGGCCAGCGGATCACCGGAGAGGTTGTCCTCAAGCACGGCGACACGGTAACCATCGGCACGCTGGGCTTCCGGGTCGTGATTCGCCAGCCGGCCCAGAAGCAGCAAAGTACACCGCCGAAAGCTGCCGCCCGCCTCGGTAGCCAGGACACCGACGAGAACAAGATCGCCGAGTGGTTGTTGTCCGGCGCCGACGACGATCAGAGCGCAGCCGATATGCCCACCACGTTCGGTGTTCCAACGATGCCGGCCGCAGGCGAGGAGGAGACGATTGCGGAGCGGGCGGAGCTGATGGAAACTCAGCTCGGTATCCCACAGGTCGCTGAGCCGAACCAGCAGAATCAGCCTGCCCAGGGGCAAGAGCAGGGAGCAGCGGCCGAGGAGGGCGAAGAGAAGGTCGTTGTCGTCGAAGGCGGCCTGAAGATTCGTCTGAAAGGCAAGAAGCAAAAAATCGAAAAGACTCGTGAAGATACTAGCCGCGCAGCCGACGAGATCCTTCGCAAGATGCTGGAACGGCGGCCGCGTTAGCCGAGCCGACGAGAAGCAGCAATGCACCTCTTCCCCATCGGCACAGGGATTTTGTCCCTGTGCCGCTTTAGTGTCTTAGAGAGCGGACGAACACGGGGCCGGCTGGGAAAATGAGTCGATACCCATCGGCGTCAAGCACGAACCGATGAGCTCTACCGACGCGGGTGCAGAAAACCGGACCACCGCTGATATCGCCGCGGTCCGCATGCTGGTCCGCCGCGTGACCGACGCTGTCGGCCGCGTGCTGGTTGGCCAGCGGGCCGTCTTGGACCGCCTCCTGATCGGACTGCTCTCCGGCGGGCATGTGCTGCTGGAGGGGGTGCCAGGCCTGGGAAAGACGCTGGCGGTTCGGTGCCTGGCAGCCGCTGTCGGGGGTAAGTTCCAGCGGATCCAGTTCACGCCGGACCTGCTCCCCGCCGACCTGATTGGCACTCAGGTGTTCAACCCACGCACGGCCGAGTTCTACGTGCGGCTTGGCCCCATCTTCGCCAATATCGTGCTGGCCGACGAGATCAACCGGGCCCCCCCAAAGGTCCAAAGCGCCTTGCTCGAGGCGATGCAGGAGCGGCAGGTGACCATCGGGCCGGAAACGCACCGGCTTCCCGAGCCGTTCTTCGTCATGGCTACCCAGAACCCGATCGAGCAGGAGGGCACCTACCCGCTACCGGAAGCCGAGCTCGACCGGTTCATGCTGAAGGTGCTGGTCGATTACCCAGAGCCGGAAGAGGAGCAGGTAATCCTGGACCGCATGGGCCGCACCAGCCCGGATCTGACAGTCGAGCCCGTGGCCGCCGTGGAGGATGTGCTGGCCGCGCAGCGCGCAATCGATGCGGTATACGTGGACGATCGGGTCAAGCGGTACGTGTTGGACATCGTCCGGGCCACGCGTTGGCCAGACCAGTACGGGATTCCGGTCCGTCCGCTGATCCGTTACGGCGCCAGCCCACGGGCCACAATCTATCTGGTTCTCGCCGCGCGGGTGCACGCGGTGCTTCAGGACCGGGACTACGTCACTCCGTACGACGTGAAACAGATCGCACCGGATGTCCTCCGTCACCGCGTCTTGCTGACTTACGAAGCGGAGGCCGAGGATTTGACCTCCGACGACATCATCCGCCAGATCCTGGACCACGTACCGGTGCCGTAGCTGTGGCAAGAGCCGGGCAGACCGAGCGCCAGAAAGTGGCCATTCCAGCCGAGCTATTCCGCGCTGTGCGGCGGCTGGAGGTACGCGCGAAAAAAACCGTCCGTGAACTGCTCGCTGGCCAGTATGCCAGTGTCTTCCGGGGCTCAGGCCTGCTGTTCGAGGAGGTTCGCGAGTACCTGCCCGGCGACGACATCCGATCAATCGACTGGAACGTCACCGCACGCATGGGTATGCCCTATGTGAAGCGGTACCGGGAGGAGCGAGAGCGCACGCTGCTTTTACTTGTGGACGTGAGTGCGAGCGAAGGCTTTGGCACGGGGGGAGCGACCAAGTGGCAACGCGTGCTCGAGGTCACCGCCCTCATTGCTTTGAGTGCCGTCTTCAACAACGACAAGGTCGGACTGGTCTCGTTCGCCGCGGCGCCGGAGCACGTGGTGCCGCCGGGCAAGGGCACGCCTCACGCGCTTCGCTTATTGCGCGACCTGATGTGCTCGGCGCCCGTGGGCAGGGGCACCGATATCGCGGCCGCGCTACGCACCGTACGGACACTGGCGCGGCGTCACTCGATCGTCTTCCTCGTAAGCGACTTCTGCACCAGCGGCTATGAGAAGGAGTTTCGGATCGTTGCCCGATACAACGACCTCATTGCCGTCTGCGTCTACGATCCGCGTGAGCTCGAACTACCACCCGTCGCTGGGTTGATCCCGGTGCGCGATCCGGAAACCGGTCAGCGGGTTCTGGTCGACGCTACCTCGCCCAAGTCGCGCACCCGATGGGCTGCCCGACGCCGTGCGCAGCTTGAGATGTTGCGGCAGCTGGTGCGCCGTTGCGACGCGGACCTGATCGAGCTGGACACTGACACGCCCGCCGCCCATGCACTCGTGCGGTTCTTCCGCAGTCGTGAACGCCGAGCCGCGCTCGGTTGAACAAGCGGATGGCTGCGATCGGCCCCCACACAATCCGCTCTGCCTGCTACCTGGCCCTGGCAATGCTGACGCTCAGCCAGGTCGCTGGCCGTGTGCTCCTGGAGCAGACCCGCGAAGAGCTCACCGTCCGTTGCGTTCTGGTGCCCGGCCGTCCTACCGTGGCCGACCGGTTCGTGCTCCGTATCGAGGCCGTGCCGTCGCGGACGGATCAGGAGGTACGCTTCCCACAGTCCATTGCCCTGGATGCCGGTCTGTCACTGGAACGTTCCGAGCAGCGGCTGGAGCTGAGCCATGACGGGCGGCCGCAGTTTGTGCTCGCGCTGCAGCTGCTGGCAGACACACCGGGCCAGTATGACGTGGGCCCGATCGAGTTGGTTCTTGTGTCCGATCGGCGGCCGCCGCGCACGTACCGCGTACCGGCGGTTACCGTCACGGTCGAATCGCGGCTGAATGAACCGTTCGACAGTCGCCAGATGAGGCCGCCACCCGGCCCTGCTCGCCTCGCCCGTTCTCCATGGCCGGCCGTGCTACTTGCTGTGGTAGTACTGCTGGCCGCCGGTGCCTGGTTGGGTCATCGGCACGTCCGCATCTGGTGGCAGCACACGCTGGACCGGTTCCATCGCAGACCGGCGGTGCCGGACGAGGCTGTACGGCTACTGCGTTGTTGCGGCCAGCTGATCGATCCCGTCCAGCGCCGCGAGGCGGCAGTGGAGGCGATCGACGTCGTGCTGTGTTGGCTCCGGCGAGAGCTGGGAATGCGTGAAACGGTCACTGCCGAAGAGCTTGTCGAACGCCTCCGTGCCGAGGCGATCTGGCCGCGGGAACTGGTTGATGCACTGGCCGACGTCGTCTACCAGTGGGGTCGGTGGAAGTACGCACCGTGTCCGCAAGAGCCGACCGCGGAGGAAGCGGTCGCAGTGGTGCGGCAGTCGTTCGAAGTTGCGGAGCGGTACGTGGCGCTGCGCAAGGATAGCGGTCGGCGATAAACTGAGATGATGGACGGTCTTCAGTTCGCACACCCAATTTGGCTGCTTGGGCTCCTGCCTGTCGTCTACGGAGCCGTAAGGCATGTGCGGGCCGCGATCCGCTGGAACCTGCCGCTGACGGTGGCCCCGGCGGAGACCGGCCGCGAGGCGCGGCCCGCCGCCCGGGTCGCGGTCTCCGCAGCTCCCGGGCTTTTCTGGTCGTTGCCCGTGCTGCTCCGTTGGTTCGCCATAGGTCTGCTTGTTGTCGGACTGGCCCGACCACGCCTGCCCGACGCCGAAACGAAGATCTATCCGAAAGGGATCGCCATCGTCCTGGTTGTGGACACGAGTCTGAGCATGGTGGTCCGGGATTTCCGCCTGGGCAACACCGATCTTTCCCGCCTGGACGCCGTCCGGCGGGTGGCACGGCGGTTTGTGGTGGGAGAGGGCGAATTCCGTGGTCGGGCGGCGGACCAGATCGGGGTCGTGTCGTTTGCAAACTTCCCTGACGTTCAGTGTCCGCTAACGTTGAGTCACAGCGCGGTCTTGCGCGCCCTCCGTCGCCTGCGCCCTTCTCCTGTCTACGAGCAGGGCACCAATATCGGTGACGCGCTGCTTGCGGGACTAGAGCTCCTGAAAGGCACCCAGGCTCGGTCGAAGGTGATGATTCTGCTGAGCGACGGTGTGAATGAGCCCGCGCCGGTGGTGAACGCCCCACCGCCGATCGAGCCGACCGAAGCAGCTGCCCTGGCCAAGTCCCTGGGGGTCAAGATCTACACCGTGGGCACCGGCACATGGAGTGGCCGGTTCTGGTACCGGGATCCCGACACCGGCAGGATCCATACACCGGAAGCAAAGCCCATGGACCGGGCGCTGTTGACGGCGCTGGCCGAACAGACCGGCGGCCGTTTCTGGGCAGCCGCGGAGCTGGAGGACCTGGAACGGATCTGGCGTGAGATCGACCGTCTAGAGCCCAGTTCGCTGGGAGCCGTGATCTACCGGGATTACCGGGAGCTGTTTCCCTGGTTCGGCTGGGTTGCCCTGGGACTGCTGGTCCTGGAGCGGCTGTTGGTCCTGTGGCGCTGGCGATTGCTGGAGGGGTGGCCCGTTCATAGCCATGTTCGGGTTTGACGTTACCGATCCCAACCTGCTTGTTGCCCTGCCGGTGGTCGTGGGGCTGGTCGCCCTGCTGGCACTGGCGGCGGCACTGTGGAGCTGGCGAGCGGCTGCGGAATTCTGGCGTGTGCCGCTGCGCAGGCTTCCGCGGTTCAGGGTTGCGGCGATCGAGGCGGGGACTGCAGCGGCGATCGCCGCACTGTTGTCCGCAGCCCTTGCCATGCCTTACTGGGGCTATCAGCCTGGCCCTGTCGTGCACCGCGGCCGGGATCTGGTGCTCGTTGTGGACGTGTCCCGGAGTATGCTCGCCGAGGACGTCATGCCGAGCCGGCTGGAGCGGGCAAAAGCAGATTTGGCGGACTTCGTCGCCGAGGCTGCCCGCCGCGGCGGAGCCCGCATCGGGCTGGTTGCCTTTGCGGGCGTGGGCCGCAGTCTGGCGCCACTTACCGAGTCGTACGACTACCTGCGTCAGCGGCTGGAACAACTAGAACCAGGCAGCGTGTATCGCGGGGGGAGCTATTTGGAGACAGGTCTGCGCGAGGCGCTCAGTCTGTTCGACGAACGCACGCAGAACTACCGGGACATCCTCCTCGTTACCGACGGAGACGATTTCGGCAGCGACTGGCAGAAGCTGACCCGCGACCTGACGCGGGCAGGAGTCAGTGTGCACGTGATCGTGCGGGGCGACCCGGACTACCCGAGCGAGATCCCGATTTACGACCATCGCGGTGGCCGGCGTCTCCTCCGCTACCGAGGGCGCATCGTCCAGACGAAGGCTCATCCGGAGAAGCTCCGCGAGCTGGCCCAACGCACCGGGGGCCGGTTCGTGCCGGCGTTCACCGGACAGATCGATTCCGCCCAACTCTACGAGCAGCTTGTGCTGCGGCGCAAGCAGCGCCAGTGGGCTGAGAAGCTAAGAGCCAGGCCAATCTACCGCTTCCAGTGGTTCCTGGCACCCGCCCTGGCCTTGCTGCTCTGGCAGACGTGGCGCTGGTACTGCCGAACGACACAGATCACCAACCTGCTGCGCGTGCCCGCGTCCCTGGCCGTTCTCGTCGCAGCCGTTGCCGCGCTGGGCCTCGTCGGGGCCGGACCGGGCGAGGAAGGCCGTCAGCAGGACAGGCTAGCCAGCCGGCAGCAAGCCCGGCAGTTGGTGCAGCATGCCCTGGAACTGGCAAGGCGGGGGGCCGGGCGTGAGGCGGTGGCTGCCGCAGAGCAGGCGGCCCAGGCCGCGCCGGACTGGTGGCTGCCACACTATGAGCTGGCCACACTCCTGGCGGTGACCGGCGATTGGCCCAGTGTGGCCCGCAGCTTCTTGGACGCGCGCACGGTCGCACCGTTGGCGGTTCACCCGCTGTTGAACTATGGCATCGGCACCGCTTTCCTTGAGCAGGCCGAACAGCTCATAGCCCTCGGCGAGCGTGATCGTGCCATCTCGGCTCTGACCCGCGCCGAGCAGTTCTTAGATGATGCACTCCGCATGCTGCCGGAACTTGGCCCAGAGCTCGATCGTTGGCTTTCTCGGCTCGTGCACCGTGGCCCGCGCACCCGTGCGGGACTCGATGAACAGATCCGAACCAACCTGGAGCTTGCTCGCCGCCTGCTGGCCCAGCTTCGGCAAGCGGCTCAGGCTGATAACCGCCAGGGCCAGGAGCGGCCACAACAGCAGCGAGGCGACGGTCCATCGAACGACCGCAACGCCCTCCGCCAAGACGAGCGCTCTGAGAACCGAACGGATCAAAACCGGCGAAACGATCAACCCGAGAAGCCACAGCAGCAGTTACCGCCCCGGCAAGCAGACCCACAGCAGCGCCAGCGGTCGGATTCGCAGCAGCAGCAGCGGCAGCGACCTCCGCAGGATAAGCTCTCTGTCGAGGAGCTCGATCGCGTCGAGGCGCTCGAGCGGCTGCGGGCTGAAATGCAGCGGCTGCGCGAACGGGAGCGGCTACGGTTCCGCGAGCGCGCACAGGGCTATATCCCGCGCGCAGAACGAGACTGGTAGCGCCGTCCGGATAGGGTTTCATGTTCTGGTTGCAAAGCCTGGTACTAACCTGGTGGTCGATCGCTGCTGCGGAAGAGCTGCCGTCTGTGCAGGTCGAAGTGAGCACAGATCTGGATCGGGTGTACGTCGATCAACTTGTCCGCGTCCACGTCGACGTACTCGTGCGTCGGCTACGCACGGACGATCACTGGCTTCGCGAGGATCCGATCCCGCGAGACGATCCACCCAAGCTGACGATCCCCTGGCTGAACGGTACCCCCTGGCTGCAGCCGGTGCGAGACC
This sequence comes from Planctomycetota bacterium, assembly GCA_026991575.1. Taxonomy (GTDB): domain Bacteria; phylum Planctomycetota; class Planctomycetia; order JALXBF01; family JALXBF01; genus JALXBF01. The sequence goes on from JALXBF010000191.1 coordinate 26,096, forward strand.
CGGTTGAGCTGTTGCGGGCCAGGCTGGGCAAGCCAGCAGCCGGCTTTCGGATCAATGATCTCTTCCAGGAAGAGCTGGCGGGACCGTTCTTGCCGCTGATCCGCCGCCGGCAGCTTCCCGTACCGTTCGATCGTTCCGAGGTTGCGTTGCCCGATGGAACGCTCGCGTACCGCTACCGGCTCACGTTGCCGTTCCGCACCACGCGTCCCGGCACGACGGTGCCGGTTACCGTGGAGCTGGAGGGAAGCGTGTACGTGGCGTTGCGGTTGATCGGGGATCGCCGCGTGGAGTTGATCGGCGCGTCCGTACAGGCACGCTCGAATCGCTTCTCACTGCACATCCAACCGCTGCCACTTCGCGGCCGGCCACGTTACTTCACCGGCGCGGTGGGGCGCTTTCGCATCCGGGCCGAAGTGGACCACAAACGGGTGCGACTGGGTGATCCGATCCGGCTGACGATCGAGATTACCGGGGAAGGGCTACTGGAGCGGATCGCACCACCGCGGCTCAGCATGCAGCCAGGCTGGCAGCTGTTCCGCGTGCACGATGAGCCGATCTCCAGCGAAGTCTCCGGAAACAGCAGGCGGTTTGTGTACCGGATCCGTCCTACCAGTACCCGGCTTGAGGCCATTCCTCCCGTGCTCTGGAGCTTCTTCGACCCGGTGCTGGGGCGGTATCAGACGGTAGCCACTGAAGCGATCCCGATAGAGGTTCGGCCCGTGCAAGTGGTACGGCTCGAGGAGGAGCCCGCGCGGGCTGGTGTGGCCGAGCGCGACGGTCCCCTGGCTCAGCTGCACGGTGTGCGGACGGGTTCGATCTTGTTGCGAGACCACCGGCCACTGATCGCCTCGCTGCGTGCACAGCTCAGCATACTCATCCTGCCCGCGGTGCTGGTCCTGGCGTGGTACGGCGGAGCCTACGCTGTACGCCGTTGGGCCTCATCGCCACGCGTTCGCCGGCGGGAGTGTCGAAGACGGGTGCTCCGCACGCTGGATCAACTGACCGACGCGCCACCGCAGGAAGTGGCGGCGAGACTGCCCGAACTCATTGCCGAGCTATTAAGCGACGGGGAACACCTGCCCGAAGGCCGGCGCACCGCTCCGGAGTTGATGGCGCTATTGGACGTGGTCGTGGTCGATGCCGGCTTGCGAAGGCGAGTGGCCGAGGTGCTTGGTGATTGCGAGCAGGCTCGCTTTGCAGCACGGCAGCCGGATCGCAAGGAAGTGGCCCGCTGGCAAGCCGCAGTGCGTGAACTGGCGGATTACCTTGCCGATAATCCCCCCCGTCTCCTGACCGCCGTTCTGCTGCTGGCGGCTACGGTACCGCTGCTGGGACGGGACCCGTCGTTGCCGGCGCAGCGGCGCGAGCAACTGGCCACCATGGCCTACCGGGCCTGGCAACAGGCTAAGACGGATAACGGCGAGCTCGCCAGCGGTTCATCGGGCTATCGGCTTGCCGCCGCCCGGTATCGGCTGTTGCTAGAGACGGGCCTGCGCAACGGCTACGTCCTGTACAACATCGGCACGTGTTATCTGATGGCCGAGGACATGCCGCAAGCGCTCCGCTACTACCTGTGGGCCCGGCAATACATCCCGCGAGACCCGTGGTTGAACGAGAATCTGGCTGCCGTTCGTAGCCGACTGGCCGCTGTTGCTGCCGCTGGCACCGAGACGATCGAGCTGGAAGACGGCGACCCTGAGGTTGCTCCGGTCTTATCGGGGCGGGAGTACCAGGCGGGCTGGCTTACGCTGTGGGCGTTCGGCTGGTCGGCGTTCTTCTTAGCCAGCGGCATCGGCTGTGCAAGACGTGCTAAGCTGTTTGCGGGGGCGATCCTTGTAGCAGCTGCCTGTGCCGCGGCGTTTCAGATCGTTCGCGAATGGGATCGCGTGCGTCGTCCGACTGCCGTGGTGCTGACCCAGACGGTGCCCCGGACCGGACCCGGCCTGAGCTATGAAGCGCTCGATGAGCCGCGTCGTCTGGCTGCGGGAATGGTCGCACGACAGACGCGGTCGATTGCCGGCTGGGTGGAGCTAGAGTTGGCCGACGGCACCAAGGCGTGGTTGCCGTCGAGGGATGTCGGTGTCATCGAGCCGGCATTCCGCATCTGAGTGGCCACGGCGGCCGCAGCTCACCACTGCTTGCCCGAAAGCTTCGTGATCACCTCCGGATCGCCGTCTGTGATGATCACCTCGTACTCGATGCTTGCCCCGCCCACACCCGGCAGGTGGAACTTCGGTTCGACGCACAGCACCATGCCGGGTTGCAGTTCCGTTGGATCGTCGGCCACGATGAAGGGCGGTTCAACTGTCTCCAGCCCGATCCCGTGACCGGCGAAGCCGCCTAGTTGCTCGGCGCAGCCGTGGTGTTCTGCCACCCGGCGCATGGCGCGGTACAGGTCTCGGCACCGGCGACCGGCTCGGGCTTCTGCCACCGCGGCCTGGAGTGCCTCGTATGTCACTTCAAACAGGCGGCGCACGGGATCCGGTGTCGCACCGGCGGTGGTGACCCGCAGGACATCGAACTGATAGCCCCCCGCGGCGCCGATGACGTCCAGATACACGATGTCGCCCTCGGCCAGCCGTCGGGAGGTTGCCTGGGGCCAGCGGGAGCCAACCCGGCTCCACGGCCCGCTGTGGACACGCAGGTAGCGGACGAAATCTGCGCCGGCACGAAGTGCGGTGGCCGTTCCAACGGCGCACACGTGGGTCTCCGGAACCCCCGGCTCGGCAGCAGCAATGGCGGCCTCCAGCGCTACGTCGGCAATCCGCGCCGCATGCCGCAGGAGCTCCTGCTCTGCGGGGGACTTGATCATCCGCAGCTCCCACAGCTGGTCATCCACCACAACCAGCTCCCGGCCCAGCACCGTCTCAAATTCTTCCTCATGCAGGTCCGGCAAAATGTCCAGGCCGGCAACGGCCACGGTGTCTGAGGAGCGGAACAGCTCGGCTGCGCGCCGACCGAGATCACAACCAAGGTCCGTCGTGACGACCACCTCGTCGGCCACCACGAGATCTTCTCGGTAGCTGCCGTCGCAGAACAGCAGGACCGGACGGCCTGGGTCGGCCGGTATGACGGTCGCCGCGTAGCCGAACGAACGGAACGACCGGTACGGGGCAACCGTGGGGAAGGGCGGGAAGTGGTTGCTCAAGTAGGCCGACGGGCCAGGGCGGTCGTAGAACGGGCCGCCAAAAGCGATCAGGCCAGCACAATTCAGGCGTTGGCATAAGTCGCGTGCTGCCTGCTGACGACGGACCACTTCGGCACGGTCGATGGAAGGGGGCGTTGGTTGGGGGTCGCTCATTACGGTTGCTTCCTGAGCATCACCCTGGCTACCGGGAAACGCTCTTCGCCCGCTGCGGATCCATTCTAGGGGCATGGTCGTGAGTCCGGCCGGAAGCGCCTGGCCGGCAATAATGAACAGGTGCGCCGGGCGATGCCGCCGGGCGCAGCAGGGCCAGCGTGGCTGGATCAGCCCTGGTGTGGCCGACCGACAAACGCTGTGGCACTGGACTAACTGAACCCGCGGAGGTGGCGATCCAATGGGCGGGCCGATCGAGACGTTTCCGAACGCTTTCCCTGAGCGCGAGTACGAGATCGAGATCCGCTGCCCTGAGTACACGGCAGTGTGCCCCAGGACCGGACAGCCGGACTTCGGCGAGATCCGCATCATCTACGTGCCGGCCGCGGCGTGCATTGAGCTGAAGTCGTTGAAGTACTACCTGCAGTCGTATCGAAACCGCGGGATTTTCTACGAGACGGCGGTGAATCAGATTCTTGATGACGTTGTCGCAAGCTGTCAGCCACGTCGCTGCACGGTGATCGGATTGTTTCGGCCTCGTGGTGGCATGACGACGACCGTCACGGCAACTTATGTGTGCAAGAGAAACGGCGGCGATGACTGAACCGGCGGCATTGGAACTTGAGCGCGAACCGGATGTGACCGAAGGTGCTGAGCCGACGCTGCTAGTGGCCACGCCTGAGGGGGATGTGTGCGATGTGCCCGGTCTGCCGGCCTTCGGTCGATCGGGCCGGTTAGTCCAGAAGCTTGATCCCGACGAATTGATTCCGATGCCGTATGGTACTCAGTTGTACCTACTGCCGGGTCGTCGTCCGGCGGTAGCCGCTGGGCAAGAGGAGCAGCTACCGGAGGGCGCTGTGGCTGTTGCCGCGTTCCTGCCCCCGCGGTACACCGCGCTGCGGTTGGCTGCGTACACGGTCCTGCCGGGCGCGCCGCAGCTGCCCTTGTACTGTTACGCCGCCGTGTGTTGGTATCGCGGCCAGTTCCACGTGGCGGCCATCGAGGTGGACCAGGACCCAAAGCACGACCCTCAGATGTTTCTGCCGCGGGTGTTGCGCCGATATGTGAAGCGGATGCGCAAGCAGTACCCGCGGAATCGGATTGTCGGGCATCTGGCTGACCGCTGCGCGCTGCGCTACGGCTGTGCCAACGCCATGAATTTCTTCTACCGCCGGTGGGAAATGCCGATTCCAGTGGCGGCTGCGTGCAATGCGGCCTGTGTCGGTTGCATTTCGGCCCAGCCGGACAGTCCGATTGAGCCGCCCCAGCAACGGCTGGACTTCACACCGGAGGTGAGCGAAATCGTTGAGATCGCGGTGCCACATCTGGAGCAAGCACCGGGGGCCATGGTGTCGTTCGGTCAGGGGTGTGAGGGGGAGCCGCTGATGCGCGCCGAACTGATCGAAGAAGCGATTCGTGCGATCCGCCGTCAAACCGCCCGCGGCACGATCCACCTCAACACGAATGGCAGCCGGCCGGATGCGCTGCGCCGCCTTTGCGCCGCCGGGCTCGACTCAGTGCGCATCAGCATGAACAGCGTGTACCGCCCCTGGTACGAACTCTACTACCGGCCGCGCGGCTACTGCTTCGAAGACGTGCTCGAATCGTTTCGGGTTGCGCGTGAGCATGGCTGTTTCGTGTCCCTGAACTACTTGACGTTTCCCGGAGTGACGGACTCGGTGGTGGAGACGGACGCGTTCCGCCGTTTCCTGAACGACGTTCGCCCGAACATGGTTCAGTGGCGGAACCTGAACATTGATCCTGACGTCTACGTCGAGCTGCTGGGCGTCGAGCAGGAGCTGGCCGCTGTGGGCCTAAAATGCTGGATCGAGCGGCTGCGTGAGGAGTTTCCGTGGCTGCGTCACGGTTACTTGAACCCCCCGCGCGAGTTGTGGTCCGGTGGGAGCTGGGCCGAGGTGTTTCGCGCGGGCCAATGAGTTAGGACGTGGCGCGGTGCACGGGAACGATCGTGGCTTGGGAAGGAGGGAAGTACAGTGGCCACCCCCTTGTTCTCGGTTCACGGCGGTCATTCTCGGTACGGAGACGGCACTGGCGACATCTGGCAGTTCGCTGAGGCAGCAGAGCGGGCCGGCCTGATCGCGTTCGGCTTCTCAGAGCATCTACCTGAGCCGAGCCACCGAACCTTCCGTTCCGAGCACCTCTTCCTGGGGCAGCGGGACCGTGCCTGGTATGTCGATTACATGGACGACGTTGACACGGTCCGACATGGCTTTGCAGCGACGGTGGACATCCTCTGCAGCATCGAGGTGGACTACATACGCGGTGCGCGAGAGTGGGTCCTGAGCCAACTGGCGCGGCTCGACCTGGACTACGTCGTCGGATCGGTGCATTACGTGCGGCTCGAGGACGAGGACGTCTGCATCGACGCAGACCGCGAATCCGCCGAGGAGGCCGTGAGGCGCGCAGGCGGCGAGGAAGCTCTTTTCCTAACGTACCTCCAGCACGTTCGCGAGCTGCTGCAGTGGGGCCTGGTCGATGTTGTAGCCCATTTCGACCTGGTCAAGATGCACTTTGGCGCGTTTCCGGAGACCCCCCGGTTACGGGCCGCCGTGGAAGAGACACTGGAGGTGATGAGGACGGCGAAAGCCGTGATCGAAATCAACACACGCGGTCTTAAGAAACCATGCCGCCGCATGTACCCTGAACCGTGGATCCTCGCCCTGGCGTGCCGCATGGGGATCCCCGTGACCCTCTCCGATGACTCACACAGCCCCGAGGAGGTCGGCTTCAAACTCGAAGAAGCCGCCCGGATGGCATACGATGCCGGCTATCGCCGGTTGACCCGCTTCCACCAGGGGCGGAAGCGATCCACCATTCCGCTGTAATCGCAGGAACAGCTTAGCCGCTATGGCCGCACGAGCGACCGGGCCAGGTCTAGCGCAGCTGGAACGACTGAGCAGCAGTATTCTGCGTGGGCAGCCCTGGCCGGCTCAGTTGGCTCGTGCTCGACAGCGTGTGGCGTTCTTGGCAGAATAGGCGGCGACTGCAAGAGCAAGGAGGCTGACGTGCGATGTTCCGGCGTCGTGTGGACTGGCCAATCCTGGCGGCGGCTGCCCTGTTGGTTGCCATCGGACTGGATGCACTACGAGCTACGGAACGGTCCGTTGCTGGCGTTCCGCTGATGCACCGGCAGCTTGCGTGGCTCGGGCTGGCGCTGGTTGCGGCTGCGGGCGTTGCAGCGGTACCGGCTCGCCTGATCAAGCTTGCCTGGCTTCCGGCTTGGGTTGCGACGGTTGCCGCGCTGAGTGTGGTCCTGATGCAGCCGCCGATCAACGGGGCTCGGAGTTGGTTTCGGCTGGGAGCGGTCAGCATGCAACCCTCCGAGCTGGCGAAGCTGACCGTGGGGCTATCACTGGCGGCCGTGGCCGGCAGCTATCGCAGGCTGAGGGCACGCCAGATCGCCCTCCTAGCCGGTCTGGTAGCAGTGCCGATGGCGTTGACGCTGCTTCAGCCGGACGTCGGGTCAGCCGCGGTGCTCGTTCCGATGTGGCTGGGGGTGCTGTTTGCTGCGGGGGCCTCGTGGCGGTGGCTCACCCTGCACGCGGTCGTGATCGCTGCAGCGGCACTGGCCGCATGGCCGGCGTTGACCCCCGAGCAAAAGGCTCGCTTTACGTCGTTCTTGCGTCAGCGCGACCTGGGACCGCCTGAACTGGACGAGGGCTATCAGCTGCACCAGTCCAAACGAATCATCGTGCAAGCTGGCCTACTGGGCAGCCGATCCGCGCTTGAGGTCCACTTGCCCATGGCCCACAACGACTTTGTCTTTGCTCTCGTGGTCGGGCGGCGCGGCCTGGTAGGAGCCGTGGCTGTGATTGCGTCCGTGGTGGTCATCACGGTGCGCTTGCTGCGGCGAGCTGCCCGAGCGGACGACCGCAGCTCGGCACTCCTGGCGGTCGCGGTCGCATGCTGGCTGGCTGCCCAGGCGCTGACGAACGTTGCCATGACGGTGGGGCTAGCACCGATCACCGGCATCACGCTGCCACTGGTGAGCTACGGCGGGACAAGCTTGCTGAGCGTGGTTCTGGCTCTGACGCTTAGTATGAAACTTACGGCGCCGGCGGCGACGCCCAGTTGCGCCATGTCCGTGCGTGCTCCTCGGTGGGAGACCGCATGGATCGGCCGGTAGGGGAAGCGACCGTGGGGGGCGGCAGCAGGCAGCAACGGCGCGGCCCGGACTTCCAGATCAGCTTCGGTGCTTGCTGACCGAGCCCGTTTCCTGCTCCATCATTCGCGGTGTCATCTCACTGGATCCGTCCTCTTGCTCGACAGCCCGCAACACGGCCGAGAAGAACGCATCCAGGCTGCGGCGGGTCGCTTTGCTGATCGGGACCACCGGCTGAACCAGATCGGCGGCGATCTCAGGAGCTTCTTGCGTCAGAAACCGTCTCACCGCTGCCTGTCCGGCCAAGGGCAGCCCGTCGCTGTCCGACGCCTCGGCAACGTCCGCGGCGATAGGTCGCCGGGGCGAGCCATCAAGCGTCTCAGTCGGGCCGCGGTTCGATGTGTGGACAAGCCAACCGACGATGGCCAGTAGCGCGGTCATGACGAGCAGGCCGAGGGTCGGTTGCGTCCAGCTGGAGCGGAAGGCTGGCTCGCTCACTGGAGCCGCAGGTAGACCGGCCGATACCGCGGCGGCTGCGGGACGCGACGCGTCCGGCCCCGTGGTGGTGGCAGCGGCCAGCCCGCGGAGGCCGACGGCCAAGGCCTGGTATCCAGCGTAGAGCCGTGCGCAGGAGGGGCACATGGCCCGGTGCTCGGCCGCCTCGGGCTGCTCCATTGCCTGAGCCGGTGGCCGGCCTTCATCGAGTAGTTCATTGAGCAGACGTTCGAATTCGTCGCAGAGCATAGCTCTTCCCCAGCGTGGCCCGGTCCACCGTTGCTAGCGAAGCAGGCGGTCCAGGCTTACGGTCGTGCCGCGGACCTTTTCTGCATTCCAGCCCTGCTGAGCCAACTTCCGTGCCAGCTCACCGCGAGCCCGATGCAGCCAGGTCTTAACCGTGCCGATGGGCCGGTCCAGAATCGCGGCGATCTCGTCGTAGCCCTTGCCCTCCAGATGGAAGAGCCGCACAACGGTTCGGTACTCCGGTCGGAGTTCGGCCAGCGCGTTGCGCAGCGCCTCCAGCAGCGCCTCATTCAGCTCCGGAGCCGGATCCACCGGCGACGGCGCTACCAGCTCCGCGTCGGCCGCCAGCACGGGACCGCGGCGGTGGTTGCGGGCCAGCGTCGTGCGGCAACGATTCACCGCGATCGATGCCACCCAACTGTGCAATGGCCGCCGTTGGTCCCAGCTCGCCAGGTGTTTGAATACCCGGAGAAAGACCTCCTGGATGGTATCTTCCGCGTCCGGCCCGTGGCCCAGCATACGGAAGCACACGCCGGAGACGACCGGACCGAGCCGCGCGACGAGTTCGTCGCGTGCCGTCGCGTCGCCGGCCAGTGACCGTTGCACTAGCTGGACGTCAAGCTCGTGCTGATCCACGGTACACGCGCCCATTCTGCAAGAGAATACCGCTGGCTGCGCTTTTGGTTTCAGCGAGGCCCGGCTGACCGCCGCCCCAGCCACAGAGGCGTGCCGGTCAGCCGCCGACACAGCACAGCGGTGCTGGTGCGGGCTGGGTTGGCCGAGCGCGGTCGCCCGGCGGCGTTGCCGGTCTGCTAGCCGCGTGCGGCCGCGGCGGCTTGTTCGCAACATTCGCGGACAAGCTGAAGAGCTTTCTTGTAGGCCCGTTTGATGACCATCGCCCGCCCTTCGAGCTGGTCGTCTGTGAAGGACCGCTGTGCTTCAGCCGGGGGCAGGCCCGCAAGGGCCAGCGTCAGCGGCAGAAGATCGAGGAAACGGCGGTATTCCCGGTTCAGATCGGCCTGCGACATGCCTCGCCTCCTTCGGTCGTGTCCGCAGCTATGACCTATCAACCACGATAGCGTTGGCAGTAGCCGGCTGGCAACTACCCCCGGACCGGGTGGCCCGGCGTGGTCGTTGACTTTTTGCGCTCGGTTGCAGAGAATCGACGCTTGGTGATGTATCCACCGACCCTTCGCGCGAGAGCCAGCGATGAACGGTGAGCTGCGCGTGTTTTCTGGGCGAGCCAACCCGACTCTGGCCCGGGCCATTGCCGACTACCTCGGTATCGGCCTGGGGCAGATGCAGATTAGCGAGTTCCCGGACGGCGAGGTGATCTGTCGGATCGAAGAGGATGTTCGTGGTCGGGACGTGTTCATCATCCAGCCGACCTGTCCGCCGGTGGCGCAGAACCTGGTCGAGCTGCTTGTGATGATCGACTGCTTCAAGAGGGCCTCGGCGGGCCGGATCACCGCGGTGATTCCCTACTACGGCTTCGCTCGCCAGGAGCGCAAGGACACCGGACGGGTGCCGATCACGGCCAAGCTTGTAGCGAACCTGATCGAACGGGCCGGCGCCAACCGCGTGCTTACCGTCGACCTGCATTCCAACGCGATTCAGGGCTTTTTCGACATCCCGGTTGATCATCTGTACGCCGCGCCGGTTATCGATGCCTATTTCCTCCAGCTTGGGCTCCCGCGTGAAGAGGTCGTGGTGGTGGCACCTGATGAGGGGGCGATCAAGCGGTGCATCCCGCATCAGGAGCGGTTGGCGAACGGGTTTGCCATTGTGGACAAGCGGCGAGCAAGCGCGACGCGTACGGAGCAGGCGAATCTGATCGGTAGCAGTCTTGACGGCAAGATCGCCCTGCTGATCGACGACATGATCTCCACGGGCGGGTCGATCCTGGGTGCGGCCCGTATCTGTCGTGAGCACGGAGCTCGGCAGGTGATCGCCTGTGCGACCCACCCCGTTCTGTGCGGTGGTGCGGTGGAGAAGCTGCGGAACCCGGCGATTGATGAGGTGGTTGTCTGTGACACGATCCCGGTGCCGCCGCCGAAACGACTGGAGAAGATGGTCATCCTGTCGGTAGCCCCGCTACTTGGAGAAGCCATCAAGCGGATCTACCGGCACGAATCGGTGAGCATGCTCTTTCAGTGGATGCCCCCGTTGGGACCGGTTGGCGAAGCTGGCCGGTCGGGTGTGATGGTGCGCACCTGAGCTAGCAGCTAACGGTTCATCCCTTCTGGGCAGCCCAGCGCCGAGCTGGTTGGGTCAACCAGTAGCTCCGATCCAGCGTCCGATAGTTGATGGCCTCAGAAACGTGGGGCAGGCGGATCGTGTCGGAGCCTTCCAGATCGGCGATCGTGCGAGCGACTCGCAGGATCCGATCGTGTGCTCGAGCGCTCAGCCCTAGCTGGTCCATGGCCTGGCGGAGAAGCTCGGTTGACTCGGCATCGAGCCGACAATGTTGCTTGATGTGGCGGGGGGACATCCGGCCGTTGACGTACGGGGGCTTGCCTCGGAAACGCGCCAGCTGGAGGCGGCGGGCGTGCAGCACTTGCTGACGCATCTGAGCGCTGTTGGGGCCGGCGGCCGATCGGGCCAGCTCACCAAAGGGCAGCGCGGCAACTTCGATGTGGATATCAATCCGGTCCAGCAGCGGGCCGGAAACGCGCGACACGTACCGTTGGATGGCAGTCGGGCTGCACTCGCAGCGGCGACGTGGATCCCCGTAGTAGCCGCATGGGCACGGGTTCATGGCTGCGACGAGGATGAAATCGGCCGGGAAGGTCATCGTGGCCTGGGCGCGGGCAATGGTGACGGCTCCTTCCTCCAGCGGTTGCCGGAGCACTTCGAGCGTGTGCCGGCTGAACTCGGGCAGCTCGTCCAGGAAGAGCACGCCGTTGTGTGCGAGACTGATCTCGCCGGGGGTCGGGGTCGAGCCGCCGCCGACCAACCCGGCATGGCTCACCGTGTGGTGAGGCGCTCGGAACGGGCGCCTGGTGATCAGACTGCGGCCGGGCGGTAGCAGACCGCAGCATGAGTAAACCGTGGTGGTCGCCAGGGCTTCGTCCGGTGTCATCGGGGGCAGGATGGTGGGCAATCGGCGAGCAAGCATCGTCTTGCCGGTGCCGGGGGGGCCGATCATCAGGATGTTGTGTCCGCCGGCTGCTGCCAGCAGCAGGGCGCGCTTGGCCGCTTCTTGGCCCTTGACATCTGCGTAGTCCAGCTCGTCCGGTGCTTCGAGCGGCCGCCACACGTCCTCGTCGGCGACGGCCGGTTCGAACTCAACCTGACCCTGCACCAGGGCAGCAGCCTCGGCAAGCGAGCCGACGCCGTAGACTTCCACACCCTCCACCACTGCCGCCTCGCGCGCGTTGGCTTCAGGCACGATCAGCGCCCGACGCGTCGGGTGCTTGCGGCAGGCCATCGCCATGGCGATCACGCCGCGCACCGGCCGTGTTCTGCCATCCAGCGCCAACTCTCCGGTGGCCCAGAAGCGCTCCAGACGGTCCGGATCGATCTGGCCCATGGTAGCCAGGAATGCCAAGGCCATCGGCAGGTCAAACGAGCCGGCATGCTTACGCAGCTCGGCTGGAGCCAGATTCACAATCCACCGCTCCGACGGGACATAGTAGTCAGAGTTGATCAACGATCGGAGCACCCGATGACGTGCTTCGCGCACCGTTGCTTCCGGCAGACCGACGATGATGATCTGGGCCTGATCGTCAGTCTTGGTCTGGCCTCGTTTGGACAGGTCAACCTCGACGGTGACCGGCAGGGCGTCGACGCCCATCAACGCGAACGTGTGTGCCCGAGCTAGCATGGGCTATGCCCCCGACAACCTTGCCCAGCATGCGGCCTCGGTTGCGGGGGTCACCGGATTCTATGCACAGGGCGCCGCCGAAACCAAGCAGGCACTCATCGCCCGCGTGCCCGATGCATGGCCACAGCAGCACTACACCGCTTCGCGCTTGGCATAGCGGATCGGGTCCTCGACGCCGGCCGCTTCAAAGCCGCTTCGTCTGAGAATGCAACTGTCGCACTGGCCGCAGGCTAGCCCCTCGGGCGTCGGATCATAGCAGCTCCATGTCAGCGACAGGTCAACGCCCAGCTCTAACGCCCTCCGCACGATATCTTCCTTGCTGAGCGTTAACATCGGAGCTCGGATGTGGAATCGACCGCGGCCTTCAACGGCGGCCTTCGTGGCCAAGTTCGCCATGTATTCAAACGCACGAAGGTACTCCGGGCGGCAGTCCGGGTAGCCGCTGTAGTCGATGCAGTTCGCGCCGATGAAGATGTCGAAAGCGTCGATCACTTCAGCCCAGGCCAGGGCATGGGCCAGGAAGATCGTGTTCCGCGCCGGCACGTAAGTCGGCGGGATCCCACGCCCGATCTCCTCAAGCTCACGACCCTTTGGCACTTCGATGTCTGCAGTCAGGGCCGACCCGCCGAACTGAGCGATGTCGAGTCGGACGATGCGATGGTCGCGAACGTTCAGCGCTTCGGCCACCCGGCGGGCCGCTTCCAATTCGCGCCGATGCCGCTGGCCATAGTCAAAGCTGAGCGCGTAACACTCGTAACCTTCGCTGCGAGCGATTGCCAGTGTCGTGCTGGAATCGAGCCCGCCGCTGAGCAGTACGACTGCTCTACGATCCATCTGCAGATCCTCGCCGCCCAGACAACACGCTCTGCTTTGTATTGCCACGTAACAGCAATTCTAGACCGGCGCCGCGCCACCCGATCGCCACCGTCGCTTTTCGGCCAAGCTCCCACGGCGCCACCCAATCCCCGTACCCGGCCAGCGCCGGGCCCAAGCCGTGCGCCGGCTGGACCCACCGTGAAACTTGACGCCGTCGTCGTGGGTAAAACCCCACGAAGCTGACGGGGCCCGTCGGTTGAGCCGACCGGACCGAAGCCGGCATCTGCCGAGCCGGCCATCCGGTGCCGTGGGTCGAATGGTGGACGCCGTGGTTCGGGTACCGCTTGCGTGGAGGTACGCGATGCGTAAAGGAAGTCCGATTGTTGCAGCTCTTGTCCTCTTCGTTACGGCGGCCGCGCTCCAGGCCGAACAACCTCACGTTGTTGTCGGTGTGCGGTCGCTGGGTGAGGTGACCCGAGACTTGTCGCACGTCGCGGAACTGCTGCTTGGTCCTGTTGGCCAGGGCCTTGCTGCTGCCGCGTTGGAACGGATTGAAGCCCGGCATGTGTTCGACGCAATCGACCCGGAGCGGCCCGCGGGAGTGTACGCGACGCTGACCGCTAAGGGCGGCCTCGAGCCACCGGTGGCATTCATCCCGGTCCGCTCAGGCGAGGCTGCCCGTGCGTTCGCCAGCTCCTTCCCGGAAGTGCAGCTCGAGAAGATGGATGACGCCCTTTGGCGGCTCGCGGTACGTGGGCGGAACGCCTACGTTCGTTTCACCGATGGTTACGCATTCGTGTCGTGGACGCCGGAGGCGGTTGCCGATCCGATCGATCCCTCGACGCTGGCGATCCAGCAGGACTTCCAGATCATTGTTCACGTCGCTGCCCTGCCGAGAGGCGTGAAAGTAGCCATCGTCGACGGTATCCTCGCCCGCGGTGCCCGCTGCCACGGGAAGCTCTGTCGCGCTCCCGAGCGGTGCACCAAGATCCGCCAACGGTGCCGCGAGGCTGCATTGGAGTTGATCGAGCAGATTGATACGGTGAGCATTGCGCTGGCCACGGATCGGACCGACCGCAAGTTTGTCTGTGAGGTTGAAATCGAAGCCAAGCCCGGGACGGAGCTCGCCGAGCGGATTGCCGATACGGGTGAGGTTCTGAGCAAGCTACCGATTCTGGCCGAGGGGGCAGAGCTCTACGTGCAGGGCGCCTACGTTGTTCCGGAAGAGTGCTTCGAGCTGCTGCGTGAGCGGCTGGAGCGTGCCGCGGACCAAATTGCCCAGCGGCTCCAGCAGAAAGGCCACAAGGATCTGTCGGCCAAAGCGGTTCGCGACGTGCTGGAGGCGGTCTGCGGGCAGCCGACTGTGGATGCGGCTCTTGCGATTGACTACGCGGGCCAGAAGCGAATCTCAGCGATTGGCGTGGCCAGGGTTGCCGACGCCGATCAGCTGCGTGAGACGTTCGAAAGGTGCGCGGGCAAGGCTAAGCTCACCGTTAGCGAGGATGGCAAGCTGCAGGAGCGTCCCATCTACCGGATCGAGCACACTCTGCGGCACAAAGGCAAGGAGCGTTCGGTCAGCGTCTACGTCTGGTTTGGCCGAGACTACATCTGGTGCGCGGCCGGCCACGAGGCACGAGATCGGCTCGTTGATGCGGTGGAGGCGGTCCGTGTGGCCGAGCCGCGCGAGCTGCGCGGCGTCTCGGTTCGCTTGGACCTGCGTGCCGTTGCCAGGGCAGTGGTCGAACATGGGCGCGACGGTCGGGCTCAGCGGGCTCTGTCAGCGATGGGGACCGAGCCGCTCATCTGGCAGCTTGACGCTCACCCCATCGGGCACGCCATCGTACTGCGGGCCACGGTCGATGACCGAATCGCTGCAGCCGTCGCCGCTGCGTTCCTGGCGGATATCAATCGTGACCGGTTCCAGCGGTACCTTCGCACGAAGCACCACCGCGGGCGGGCAGGACGGGCATCCGAGGATTGACGCCCTGACAGCCCGCTAGGACCAGCGGACGCCCCGCGTCATTGCTTAGACGTCGGGGCGTCCCTTTTTTCGGGCTGCGATCCTGGGGAGCCACTCGTCGGATTGTTCCCGCCCTGGTCGTAGCCCTGCACGCGGGTCCAAGCGTGCTGGGCGGCACCTCGCCAGGACTTAGCCCTGTGCCTCGCCGTGCTGGTTGCCTGGTGCGGCTGCCGCCATGACGGCCAGCTGGGCCCGCGAACGCTGCTGCTCCCGCTCCAAGAACGGTCGCCCTTTCTTGACCTTGACGTTGTCCCAGGGCAGGACCTCATCGAGCGGTCGTTCGCGGTGCACGAAGAAGTCGAAGTCGATACCGCAATCCTCGAACGCCTGCCACCACAGCTCCGGCCGGAAGTACTCGGTCCAAGCGTCGAACCGTGCGCCGCGGCGCCAGGCCAGTTCAATGGCCGGTGCAATCCTGCGGTCGCCCCGTGTGAGAATGCCCTCCAGCAGGCTGGTGTCGATGTCGTGGCACTTGATGCGCACGCAGCGCAACGTCTTGCGACGGATCAGGTAGCGGTGTGCCCATTCGAAGTACTCGCGACGTGCCATCCCGTTCCACTGGTACGGCGTGTGGGGCTTGGGCACGAAGTTGGACACGGACGCGGTGACGGTCGGGTAGCGGCCCATTTCCTCCTTGCCGATACGGGCCACGGTCTCAGCCATCTCGACGATACCATCAAGGTCCACGGGGCGTTCGCCAGGCAGGCCGCACATGAAGTACAGCTTCACCCGCTGCCAGCCTTCGCGGAATGCCTGGCGGCAGCCTTCGTAAAGGTTTTCGTTCTTGATCTTCTTGCGGATCTGTTCGCGCATGTCGTCGCGGGCCACTTCTGGGGCCAAGGTCAGGCCACCTCGTTTGACGCCGGCCATCAGTTTCGGCAGGCTTCGGAACTGGTCGTTGACCCGGAGGCTTGGTACGGAGACATTGACGCCCAGCGGCCGGAACACCTCCGACATGCGGCGCACGAGTTCTTCGAAGTACGGGTAGTCGCTGGAGCTGAGGCTCAGCAAGCCGATCTCGTCCAGACCTGTGTTGCGGTACGCCTCCAGGGCGGCCTGGACAAGTGATTCCACCGAGCGGACGCGGAGCGGCCGCTTGATCACGGTCGACTGACAGAACCGGCAGCTCCACGGGCAGCCACGCATGATCTCGAAGGAGATGCGATCATGGGTGACGCTGATGAACGGCACGATCGGCTTGGTCACCAGTGGTACGCTTTCCAGATCGCTGACGATGCTGGGGGCGATGATGGTGGGCAGCCCAGGACGGCTCGGATGGATGCTACGGATGGTGCCGTCTTCGTTGTATTCGACTTCATAGAGACTGGGCACGTAGAGCCAGTCGAAGGAGGCGGCCAGCCTGGCCAGCGCCTCACGACGCCACTGACGCTGGTCGTCGCTAATCGGGCGGCGGACCTGCCACGGCGGAGATGGTTCGGGGCGTTCGTAGCGGCGGGTGCGCGGCGGCGCACCGAGTTCACGGCGAATTTCGAGCCAGCGCTCACAGAGAGCCGGCAGGGCAGGTTCCCCGTCGCCGATGACCGCAGCGTCGACGAACGGTGCCAGCGGTTCGACATTCTGGGCACACGGTCCGCCAACGATGACTAGCGGGTCGTCCCAGCCGCGTTCAGCGACGTGCAGCGGGATCCCACCGAGGTCCAGCATCGTCAGCAGGTTGCTGTAGCAGATCTCATACTGCAGGCTAAAGCCGACAACGTCGAATTCACACAGCGGCGTGAAGGTCTCGAGGCTGTAGAGCGGAAGACCGTACTGGCGAAGCAGTTGCTCGCAGTCCGGCAGTGGCGTGAACGCCCGCTCGCACGCCCATTGCCGGTCATTCATCAACGTGTACAAGATCTGCAGACCGTGGTGGCTCATGCCAAGTTCATAGGCATCAGGAAAGGCCAGGCAGACCAGGCCGCGTACGGTGCGGTGGTCCTTACGGATGGCGTTCAATTCGCCGCCCATGTACCGGGCCGGCTTCTGCACCTTGGGCAGCACACGCGACGTGACCTGTTCAAATAGCCATTTGCGCAACATGTTCCTTCTCCTCGCGCCCGAATCACTCCCCTCTTTAGGTAAGTCTACGCACCGGTAGCTCAGCAGGCGTTCCGGGCGGTGGTTACCGGTTTGGATGCCGGGCTGGTTCGCGACATCTGCTAGGATTGGGTAATGCCATGCGGAGAGAGCGTGAGTCGTTCAGGTGCAATGGAGGTCAGTTGTGTCCGATCTGCGTCAGCGCCTGCTAGCGGGCGAGGTGATCCGGCTCTTTGGCGTCGGTCAGTTAGCCAGTGCCAAGCTGGTCGAGATGGTGGGCATTCTTGGCGGTTACGACGGCATCTGGATCGATATGGAACACGCCGGCTGTGATCTGAGGCAGGTGGAGCAGCTGACGTTGGCCTGTCGAGCGCGCGGGCTGGCTGCCATTGCCCGCGTGGAGCTGACCGACTATGCCCGGCTGATGCGGCCGCTGGAGGCCGGTGCCGTGGGGGTCATGGCGGCTCAGGTTCGTTCGCTGGACGATGGACGCAAGCTGGTGCGATGGACGAGGTTCTGGCCGCTCGGCCAGCGTGGCATCAACGGCGGCGGCGTCGACGGCGACTACGGTATCACGCCGTTGGCCGAATATGCTGAGCGGGCGAACGGGCAAGTGGTCGTAGCCGCACAGGTCGAGACGATCGATGCGATTGAGGCGTTGCCGGACCTGGTACGCCTGGACGGCATCGATCTGTTCTTCGTGGGACCGTCCGATCTTGCCCAGGCGCTGGGCGTGATCGGTCAGTTCGAACACCCGCGGTGCATGGACACGATCGACTACATCGCGCGGACGTGCCGGGAGGCTGGCAAACGGTGGGGCATTGTGGCCCGCACCCCCGAGTATGCCGAACACTGGCGTCAGCGCGGCTGCAACGTGTTTCTGGTGGGTAACGATCTGATTGCCTTTCGTGAGGGGATCGGCCGGCTGCGTGAGCGGTTTAGCGGGCTGTTCCAGTAGAATAGCAACGGGTTCATGGTCGCGGAACTCTCTGCGGGCTTACCTTTGGCGCTGTGCTCACGGGGGTGGTACCAGCAACGTACGGACCGGGAACGCGCAGAGCTCGGTCATATCGGAGCAGTTGGCGCATGAACCGAGAGATGGCACCTCGGGGCAACCGGCCACAGGTTAGCCCGGAGACGCTCGTTCGGCTCTTGCTGCAGAAAGACTTCGCGACACGCGCGGAACTGGAGGAGTGCCTGCGTGTCTATCAGGAGCGGCTCGAGCGGGGCGAACAGGTGGATTTCGCCACGGTGCTCATCGAGCGACAGGCCGTCACTCCCCGACAGCTCCAGCGTGTCTTGCACCAGGCCCGCGGCGGGAATCGCATCCCCGGCTATCAGCTGCTGGAGAAGATTGGCCAGGGCTCGATGGGCGTCGTCTACAAGGCCCGCCAGCTGAGTATGAACCGGTACGTGGCGATCAAGGTCCTGAACAGCAAGTTCGCCCGGAACCGGGAGTTCATCGAGCGGTTCTACCGTGAGGCCCATCTGGCCGCCCAGCTTTCCTCGGGTAACATCGTCCAGGCGATCGACGTGGGGGAAACGGACGGCATCTACTACTTCGTAATGGAGTACGTTGACGGTCACACGGTGCAGGATGAGCTGGACGACGGGAAGATCTTTTCGCAGGACGAAGCGCTGAAGATCGGGATTCAGATCGCCCACGCTCTTGAACATGCCTGGCAGCGTCGACTGGTGCATCGTGACATCAAGCCGGCCAACATCCTGATCGCTCGCGATGGCACCGTGAAGTTGGCCGACCTGGGGCTGGCTCGTATGACGTCCGACTTGGCGGCGATCCGGAGCGAGCAGGGTCGCAGTGTCGGCACGGCCTACTATGTGTCGCCGGAGCAGATCCGAGGCCTGGATGACCTGGACGTGCGCTGCGACATCTACAGCCTCGGCGCTACGCTGTACCACATGACCACCGGTCGACCACCGTTCCCGGGTGACACGGTTCGTGAGCAGCTGCACGCTCACCTCCACGAGCCACTGACCCCGCCGCATGCGGTGAACCGTGAGCTGACCGAGACGTTCAGTGAGCTGATCGGATACATGATGGCCAAGGACCGGAATTTCCGGTACCGGGATCCGAAGGACGTGGCTGCCGACATGAAGAGCATCCTCCAGCACGGCGCCCCGTTCCTGGGCCGCGAGACGATTCCCCAGCCGCTGCGCCGCCGTAACCAAACCAGCTCCTGATCTGGTCCGCCCACCTACCTCTTCCAGCTGCCCACTCCGGGGCCTGCCACATCCGCAGCCAGACTCCGCAGCGGCCACGGGCCGTAGGTCTCGCTTGACGTGCGCCGATAAGATTGGTTCGACGATCCTCGGCGGTTTGTGCGTGTTAGGCGGACCGTTGGCCGAGACGGAGACCGGACCGATGACCACTGGGGGCGCCGACGTTTCTGGTCGTTACCCCTCCTGGCCGACCCACGGGCGGGAGGGGGCCAACACGGTGTTGCAGGAGCTGGCCGATGCGGTACGCACCGCCCAGTCGCTGTTCTGTACGGCCCGAGACGTGGAGCGGCTACTAGCCGCGTTGCAGGTCACGGGAAACGTCTGGGAGCTAGCGCAGCGGAGTGCCGTGCCACTGCTGGTCCTGTACCAGTTGCTGGAGTTGCTCCGGTCGCGCCGCTACGTGCGGTATGACGGCGAGCGGATCGAGCTTACCGAGCACGGCCAGCGGTTGTGCCAGGACGCGCACATCGCCCCTCAGCGGGTCATCCGGTGTCCGCGCTGTTCCGGTAGGGGCGTGGACCTGAGCGTGCTCGCCGACGTGCGCGAACGATTCGCTCGAATTGCCGCGAACCGGCCCACCGCCGTCCGTCGTTACGACCAGGCTTACATGGTTGAAGACGCCACGCTGGCACGCGTTGCGTTCCTGTGGGGCCAGGGTGACCTGACCGGCAAGGAGCTGCTCATCATCGGTGACGATGACCTGGTCAGCGTCGCTGCGGCCCTGACGCGTGAGCCGGCACGCGTGGTGGTGCTGGAGGTGGATCAACGCCTGATCGACTTCATCAACGACGTGGCACGGGCTCAGGATCTGGCAATCGAGGCAGTGGCATACGATGTCTGCCAACCGCTACCTGAGCCGTACCGGCATCGGTTCGACACGTTCGTGTGCGACCCATCCGAAAGTTTTGGCGGCCTGACGGCGTTCCTGGCACGATGCCTGCTGGGGCTCCGGGGGCAGGGGGCAGCGGGTGTGTTCGGGTTGAGCCGGCACGAGGCGTCGCTGCAGAAGTGGCACCGTTTGCAGCGCTGGCTGAACGAGCGAAGTGCCGTGATCACCGAGATTCGCAGCGACTTCAGCCAGTACCAGAACTGGCCCTACGTCGAGGAAATGAAAGCCTGGGCATTCCTTCCGATCCGCGTCCACCCGGAGAAACCCTGGTATCAGTCGAGCCTGATCCGTGTCGAACTGCTCGACCGGCCGCAAATTGCCAACGAGCCACTTTCGCCTGAGATCTTCATGGACGAAGAAGCTGCGACGTTCTGAGGGCAAGTGGCCACAACACTTGCAGTTCGGTCTGGCGGCTGTAGCGGAGGGGGGCTAGCGGGTGCTCAGATTGGGTTCCCAGCGCGTGTTGTCGGCCAGCGTGGTCCCGGGCGGCAAGTAGGCGAAGGGCCCAATCGTGCAGCCACGGCCGATCATGGCTGGCCCGTCGAGGTACGAGAAGGGCAAGATGACGGTGTCCGGCCCGATCTCGACTCTTGCATCGATGTAGACGGTGTGCGGGTCCAGGATGGTCACGCCCTGGTCGTGCCAGTGTCCTATGATCCGGTCCTGCATGATGCGATGGGCCCGAGCGAGTTCGCGGCGGCTGTTAACGCCAAGGGCTTCCAGTTCGGAGAAAGCGGCCACTGCAAGCACCGTCGCACCGTTATCCTGCAGGATGGCCGGACAGTCCGTCAGGTACAGCTCGCCTTGTTGGTTATCGGGACGCAACTTCTCCAGCGCCCCCAGCAGCTGCCGCGCATCGAAAGCATAGATGCTTGTGTTGATCTCGCGGATCTTCTTCTCTTGCTCGTCTGCATCCGCCTCCTCCACGATCCGCTCGAACCCGCCGCCGGCATCGCGCACAATACGACCCAGGCCTGACGGGTCGGTCACGTGGGCCGTGCCGATGGCGCAGGCAGCTGATGCCTGCTCAAATGATTGCATGAGCCGCTCGATGCTCCCAGCCGTGATCAGCGGCATGTCACCGGCAAGTACCAGCACGGGTCCATCATGCCGCGCAAGAAACTCCCCCGCGCACGCCACCGCGTGCCCGGTGCCAAGCTGTTGCTCCTGGTGCACGAACCGCAACCCGGGCCGGTGTGCAAGGTACCGCTTCACCTGATCGGCCCCGAAGCCGACTACCAGGCAGATGTTCTCATCGGGTACACCGACCTGCGTGACCACGTCCAGCACATAGTCGATGAGCGCCCGGCCGCAGAGTCGGTGCAGGACCTTGGGCACCGACGTCTTCATCCGCTTGCTCTTTCCCGCAGCAAGGATCACCGCCCGCCACTGACTCACTCGCTTGCCTCCTGAGAAGACGTTCCCATCAGAATCTGCAAGGGGCTACCCGGTTACCCGGCCCGGTGGTCGTCGGTTGGCCAGGTTCCGGACTGCTCCCTGGGTTCGGAGAGATCATTCTCGAGAACACAGTTGCCGCAGGGGCGGTTCAGCGACAGCCGGCGCGCGTGGTGCCGAGCCGGTCCGTTAGGTCCATGCCGGTCGTGCTGCCACAGCGTTCGCCGTAGTGTTCCCACCATAGCTGGAACATGATCAGCGTCCACAACTGCTTACGATAGTTGGCTCGACGTGCCCAGTGCAGTTTCAGTAGCTGTTGCACGTAGTCCGCGTTGAACAGGCCCTGGCGGCGTAACCGATCGGTGCTGAGCAGTTCCTCGGCCAGTGGCCGTAACTGTTCACAGAGCCACCGTGCCACCGGAATGCCAAACCCCTTCTTTTTTCGCTGCAGGACTGCATGCGGAAGCCGCTCGCGCAATGCCAGCTTCAGCAACCACTTCGTGCACCGACCACGCAGCTTGAACCGGCCCGGGAGGCGGTTGAGAAAGAGCACCAGTTCCGGATCGAGGAACGGGGCACGCACCTCGAGGCTGGTGGCCATGCTTGCCCGATCGGCCTTGGTAAGAATGTCCTCGGCCAGGTACGTGTCCTGATACAGAGCCAGCAACTGATTGGTCGGGTCGTCTCCCCGCGCCAGCGTGCGTGCCACGTGTCGGATTTCGCGTTCCGGCAGTGCCGGATCTAACTCTGCCAGGAGATCCGGCGTCAGCAGCTTCAGACGGTCAACCAGCCGGAACGATCCCAGCCACCAGAGGTGGGTCACGGCGGTATCGTTGTCCAGGCCGCGGAAGAACTGCTTGATCACAAAGTCGGTGCTGAAGTTGGCATGGCTGACGGGCAGAAGGCCGGCTGCCTGCGCGCAAAGCCGCCGCAGGACAGCGGGCGCGCGCCGCGCCACTCTAGCAGCCTGCTCGGCGACGAACGTCGGATAGCCGGCCAGTAGCTCATCGCCACCGTCGCCCGCCAGACACACGGTGACGTGTTCGCGGGCGAACCGGCTCAAGAGGTGTGTGGGCAGCACGGACGCGTCACCGAACGGCTCATCCAGATAGGCTGCCATGGCCGGGAGCACGCGGAGGAGCTCGTCGATGTCGAAAATCCGTTCGTGGTGGCTTGTGCCGAAATGGTTTGCCACGGTCCTTGCCCATGCCGACTCATCGTACGACGGGTCCGTGAACCCGATCGTGAAGGTTTTCAGCTGGGTTTGCGGGGCGACCTCGGCCATTGCGGCAATGACCGCGGCCGAGTCGATGCCTCCGCTGAGAAATGCGCCCAGAGGGACATCGCTCATGAGGCGGCGGCGCACAGACGCGGTGAGCCGGTGCCAGAGTTCCTCGGCAAGCTCCTCATCGCTCGCGGTAGGCTCGTTTCCAGTGTGCTCGGGCCAGGCTGCTACGTACGGCCGGATCTGTGCGTCCCCGCCGTGCCAGCGGAGCACGTGTCCGCGGCGCAGCTTGTACACGCCGCGAAAGATCGTCCACGGTGCCGGCACGTACTCGAACGCCAGGTAGCGGAGCAGACCGGCCGGATCGAGCGTCGTTACCAACTCGGGGTGTCGCAGCAGCGCTTTGATTTCCGAACCGAAGACGATACCACTGCCAAGGCGGGCCCAGTACAGTGGCTTCTGGCCCATACGGTCGCGAGCCAGCAGGAGCTGCTGACGTTGGCTGTCCCAGACGGCCAGGGCGAACATGCCGTTGAGCCGTTCAACGAACTCGGCCCCTTCTTCCTCATAGAGGTGTGGGATCACTTCCGCGTCGCTTCCGCTGCGCAGCCGGTGCCCGCGCCGCTGCAGCCACGCGCGCAGTTCGAGATGGTTGTACAGCTCCCCATTACAGAGCGCGATGACCGAGCCAGTCTCGTTTTGCACCGGCTGCCGGCCTCCCGCGACGTCGACGATAGCCAGCCGGCGCATGGCAAGTGCCGCCGGGCCGCCGCACCATATGCCTTCCTGGTCGGGACCACGGGCCCGCAAGGTCTCGTTCATCGAACGGACCACCACCGGGCTGGCTCGTTCGCCGCCGGCGAGAACGTAGCCGCAGATGCCGCACATAGGCCGTTGGGAAGCCGAAACGTGTGGTTAAGTCTGCTGTTTTTATGATTGCTGTCGCCGCTAAGTTCTCCGTACCGGAGTGGCCCGGCTGCACCGGTGAGGCGCAGAGCCGGGTAGAATGAGTGCGTACGGCTCTGCCGGGCTCGAGCGCGATTCGGGTGGCGTCCATGCGCATCTTGGTCATCGCCGACATCCACGGGAACTGGCCTGCACTGGAGGCGATCGTCTCGAAAGAGTCGTTCGATTGCTGCTGGTGCCTGGGGGACTTGGTCGACTACGGTCCGTTTGGTGCCGAGTGCGTCGATTGGGCGCGTGAACACTGCACCTATGTGGTCCGTGGCAATCACGACCACGCGGTTGCACAGTTCGTGAACGGCCGCGGCGAAGACGGGTACCGGTACCTGGCGCGGGTAACGCGGGAGCTGATGTGGCAGCAGCTTTCTGGCGACCAGATCCGCTATCTGGCGCGTCTGCCCGTTTCGCTCGACGTCACCCTGAACCAGCGCATCGTCCACCTCTACCACGCCACGCCACGCGACGCCATGGACGAGTATCTCGGCCCGGATGAGCAGACCTGGCAGGAGCGGGTCAGTGCCCTGCGCGGCCAGCTGCTGTGCGTCGGCCATACTCACTTGCCCTTCCTGTTGCGGGTGGGTGAACGGATGGTGCTGAATCCCGGCAGCGTCGGTCAGCCGCGTGACGGCGATCCACGCGCGTCGTATGCCATCATCGAAGATGGACGGATCGAGTTGCACCGCGTGGAATACCGGGTCGATCTCATGGTCGATGCCATCCGTGCGACCGACTGGCCCGAGCGCGCCAAGGAGTGGCTGGCTGCGGTCTTGCAGCACGGCGGCCTGAGGCCGGCCTTGAGCCAGCTGCGCCCGTGACCGGCGCAGCGCGACCGGACCGCTTTCACCTGCCGCGCAGGAACAGACCCGGTGCTGGGGGAGCCAGACGCGCATGGTCCGGGTGCTGGGTCGCGGCGGACCGGACCATCCGCACAGCCAGCATAAACCGCTGCACAGTGCGTTCCGGCAGGTAGGGCATCGCCGCTGCAGCGGCCCGATACGCGACCCGACTTGTCAACGTCTGACGCACTGGAGCGGATGGGTCGGTGGATGCGTAGCAAATGATGAGCGTGATGGCCAGCGCAAGCAGCGTCCCTTCGCACAACCCCCACACAAAGCCCAGATGACGGTCAAAACTTTCCAGGCCGGCGCGCCGCAGCAGACGGCGACATGCATTGGCTGCCACGTACGTGAACAACGCACCGATCGCGTACAACACAACACCCGCAACCAGCTTATTCCAGGGGGGCGTCAGACTGACGGTCGCTGCCGCCGTGTCCAGATACAGGTACACGAGCATGCCACCCACGAGGAAGGCGCCCAGGTGCGCAAGCTGCCACAACAGACCGCGCCAGCTGCTGAAGATCGCCACGCCCAGAACCAGGGCTAGCATGGACCAGTCGTATCCGACCATTCTGTTTCCCCGATTGGCCCGCAGACAGGGGGAGATGACCACCGTCTGCGACACCACCATGCTGACATGTGCTCAGAAACCCCCGTCACACGGCATCGACGTGCCTCTCAACCATAGGGCCCGGCGCGAATCGGGGCAAGTCGTGCGTGGACCTCGGCCGGGTCCGTTCTGTGCAACTCGTTATAATCCAAAGGGATGGCTCCTCTGGGGAGGACGGCGCCATGAACGTTTCACTGACCGTCATGGGAGGCAAGCACAACGGGCGGGTGATTCCGGTCAACGTGCCGGAGTTTCGCATCGGACGCGATCGGCAGTGTCATCTTCGGCCGAACAGTCCGGACGTCAGCCGGTTTCACTGTGCCATTGTCCGTCGACCTGGTGGCGTATTCATCAAGGACTTTGGCAGCAAGAACGGCACGATTGTTAATCAGCGCGTGC
This sequence comes from Planctomycetota bacterium, assembly GCA_026991575.1. Taxonomy (GTDB): domain Bacteria; phylum Planctomycetota; class Planctomycetia; order JALXBF01; family JALXBF01; genus JALXBF01. The sequence goes on from JALXBF010000191.1 coordinate 51,518, forward strand.
TCGTCGGCGGTGAGCTCCAGCTACAGGACGGCGACGTCATCGAAGTTGGTCGACTGGCATTTCTGGTTACGATCGAGCTGCCGGCGGCGGTTGCCGAAGAGCCTGCCGCTGAGGCGGCGGACGTCACGCCGGTTGCGCCGGGCGAGTCCCAGGTGATCGATGTGCTGGGCAGCGCAAGCGAACCGACTGGCGAAGAGACGGTGATGATTCAGACGGAGGCAATCACCGGCGCGCCACCGGCCACGCAGCGCCCGCCGGACTCGGGCCCCATCTGGCTGGAAACCACGCCGTGAGTGGCTACTGGACGCCGGGCAGAGGTGCTGAGCACCGATGCTCGGGGGGCCGGTCGTCGGTTGGCCGGCGGCAGCAGCAGCCGGTCTCAGAACGGCCAGATCATAGGGATCAGCACGACGGCGGCCAGCCACAGCAACACGTTCAGCGGTAGGCCGACGATGAGGAAATCGCGGAACTTGTACCCGCCCGGACCGTAGACGATCATGTTCGTCTGGTAGCCCACAGGGGAGGCGAAGCTGGCCGAGGCGGCCACCGCCAGAGCGATCAGGAACGGCTTGACGTCAACCCCTAGCTCAAGGGCGGCGTGGACGTAGATCGGGAACATCAGCGCTGCTGCCGCCGTGTTGGTGATCAACTCCGTGGCGACGACCGTCAGCGCGTACAGGGCGGCAAGCGTTACACGGGGCCCGAGCTGGCTGGTCACCGAGACGACGGCCGTGGCAGCGCGGTGGGCGAGGTGGCTCTGCTCTAGGGCAGCGGCTACGCCCAGAGCGGCCGCCACGGCAACGAGCATTTGCCAGTCGACGCTATAGCGAGCGTCCGTCAGCGAAATGCACCGCAGCGCGACCATGGCGCCCGCCGCCAGGAACGCTGCCAACACCGGTGGCAGCAGGCCGGTGGTCATGGCGATGACCATGAGCGCGAACACGGCCAGCGCATGCGCGGTGCGATCGTAGCGGAACGGCCGGCTGCCGGCTACGTCACTGACCAGGTAGAAGTCAGGGTTGTTGCGGTGTGCCCGGGAGAAACCGGCGCCGACCTGCAGTAGCAGCGTGTCGCCGGGTCGGAGCACGATGTCACCGATCTTGGCCCGAATGCGCTCCCCGCTTCGGTGCACCGCTACAACGGCTGCGTTGTAAAGGGCGCGGAAGTTCGCCTCTCGGATCGTTAGCCCCACCAGCGGTGACGTCGGCGAGACTACCACCTCGCAAAGGCGACGGCCGCGTTGCGCTTGCGGCGTGACCACGTAGGACGAGTCTGCGGCGGGAGTCAGACCGGGGATCTTCTCAAGGTCCACGATCGTGCTGACAATGCCGGTGAACACCAGCCGATCGCCCGCTCGGATCGTCTCATCCGGACTGACCGGGGCGATGATCTTGCCTTCGCGTTCGATTTCGATCAGGAACAACCCGGGCAGGTGTCTTAGACCGGCTTCTTCGACTGTGGACCCTACCAGGTGGCAGTGGGGTTCGACGAGCATTTCGACCAGGTACTCGCGGCGCTGCTCACCGAGTTGTTCCATCAGCTCCTTTCGGCGCGGCAGCAGGCGGACACCAATGGTCAGAAGGTAGATGGTGCCAAGTAGCGCAAGCGGCACGCCGACCCATGTGATCTCGAACAAGCCCATGCCGCGTTCCATCTCGCCAAGGACCGCTTGAGGAAGTTGATGGCTATCACCTGCACGGCGCATGAGGCCGTCCACGATCAGGTTGGTGCTCGTGCCGATCAGAGTGCAGATGCCGCCGAGAATCGCGAAGTACGAGACCGGAAGCAGCAGCCGCGATGGGCTGATGTGCCAGCGACGGCACCACTCCAGCACCATGGGCACGGTGAGCGAGACGACGGGGGTGTTGTTCACGAACGCAGACGCCGGCAGCACGGCTAGGGCCAGTCGGAGCAGAGCGCGCCGTTCGCTGCGCACCGTGCCCAGCAGTCTGCGGCCAAGGTAGCTGAGAACACCGGTTTCCCGGAGCCCAGCAGCCACGACGAACAGGGCTCCGACCGTCAAGACGCCCGGGTTGGCAAAGCCACGGAACGCTTCGGACACGGTGATGACCCCGCAGGCCGCCAGCAGTACGGCCGTGCCCAGGAAAACGACGTCCGGGGGGGCCAGGTTTGCCAGCAGGCCCACGAGTCCGAAGGCCAGTACGACGATCGTTGTCACAGTCTCCCAGTCCATGGTCGCTCTTGTCGCGGGCGCTCGTGGACGTGCCGACGTTCTCCTTTGCTAACCGCGCCCACTGGCCCGACGAGCGAAACGAGCTTGGTTCGACGGTTGCCCAGTGGGACGCTTGGATGCTAGCGCGGGCTGAGGCTGTGAGTCAACGTGTAGTCCAGGGAAGGTGTTGGCGTCAAGGGCGCGCCATCCCGCCGGTGCGGTTCGGCTCTAAGCCTGGGTGGGGGGCTGCGGCAGCGGTGGATGCTTGCGGTGAGCTCCAGCACTCCGGTGGCGGCCGCCGGCCTGGAGAAGACGAGAAGGTGGTTCCATGTGGTGGCTTGGGTCAACGTGCGGGCGGTGGGGCCTTACGACCACCCGGCAGGGTTGATCCGAGAGTCGCCACAATGACGGGAAAGGTAGCCTTTGCCCGTGTCGCGGGCGGCTTAGCTCGTCCGCGGCACGGGCAGCGTGGGCTAGCGGAGTTTGTGGGCCAGCAGGCATTCTGACAGCTGTTCCCACGGGTGATGTGCCGTGCGTGGCGAAAGCCGTCCTTGACGGTTCGTGGACTGGTGCTCAGGCCCGGACAACGGAAGCAAAGCACCTTGTCTGGCGATGCCGGTGCTATTCATCAGTCAACGTTGCTCGCGGTGCAGGTGAACCCTTGGTCGCTGGCCTACCGGGCCAGCGCGGGCGGAGTCTGCATGGGTCTTCCTGGTCGGAAGGTCCTGTGTCGACCCGCTCCCCGCTCGCTCCCGCAGCAACCCGGCCCAGGGTACGTCCCCAAGAGCGCAACTGCCCTCGACCCACGAGGGGGGAGCTCCGCGCTACGTGCAACCGGCTCGAGCGGGCAGGCAGTTGTGGCGGCCGATGATCTCCGCGTGGTCGATTCACGTTGCCGGAGACGATCGGGCGTAGGATAGCTGCTGTGGTCGCTGGATTGGAAGAGAAAAGCCGTACCGACCACAGGGCGGTACGGCCAAACGTACTCGTTCCACGCGCCACCTGGAAGGCGCGTCGGCCAGAGGAACTTCACGCGAAGCGTCGTGAGCGACAACTTATCTGTTCTGTTGTGGAGCTTGATTCATTCCGGGATACCCCTCGTAGAGCTTGCGCTGCGCCTTCTCGAAGACTTCGGCGTTAGCATCGGGGCCACCCTGGTAGAGGGCTTCAAAGTCGACCTGGCCGGGCTCGACGCCTGGGTACGGCCCACTGGAGATCGACTCCTGCAGCACGCGCTTTTCGTCTTGGACGGGCGAGGGTTCAGGGTTGCTGCTGCATCCCGTTGCCCACACATACGTTAGAACGATAGCACCCGTAGCAGTCAGACGATAAATCGTCGTTCGTCCCATCGTAGCTTGCCTTTCCTTCTGGAGGCGCGGAGAGAGGAGGTGGCCGGGGCGAGACACAACTCGCCCCGGCCGGCCATGCGTTCGCCGCTAGTACGTCAGATCCCTTTCGCTGATCGGCTCCTGGCCGTCACGAGTGCCAATGGCGAACCAGATATTCTGGTCGATGTCCTCACTAATGAACCGGACGCGGCCGTCAGCAAACAGCACGTTTACGCCACCCGGATGCAGGCTCGCTGGAGCCATGCCGTGGTCGAACGGATCCCATCCGTGGTTGCAGGACTTACGGTTGGGCCGCATCGTGAAGCCGATGCCTGAGCCGCGACCGCCATTACCCCACCACCAGATTTCACCTTTGAAGTCCCAATCGTAGGTGGTCGATTCCTGGCAGCGCTGTTCGTACCACTTGTCACCCTCGCGCTGGGCCCGTAGCGCGGCACCCAGACCGCCTGGGTAAGCTCGAGCGTAGTCAGCGGTTTTCCAGGTCACGGCAAGATCGTCGCCGAATTCGGCAGTACGTGGTCCCTGCATGCCACCACGGATCCATTCGGTGAACGCTGCCGTGAACGACGTCCCGTCGATGATGTCTCGGATGCCGATCGGCTTGTTAATGGCCCAGTCCCAGCCGGGGGCGTACGTCACGCCGTTGGTGCGCCAGTTGTTGTACACGCGGGCCGTGCCAATGTTCATCGCATAGTTTTGCGACGTAGCTGGCGGACGCGAGTGGTCAAAATGCGGGTCGGATGGGCAGAGGAACACTTCGATCCGAGCCCGTTTGAGCGTGTCGTTCGGGTCGTTGTTCCGCCACATGGCCCAGGGTGGTTGGCCGGGACCGAACTCCATGTTGGCCGAGTTGTAGATGTCGGCCCGATCCAGATAAGGCAGCAGATGCACCTTGGCGGACCATCGCGGCTCATACTTCATTCGGTCGGTCCAGCTCCAGTGCGTGCGTGCACCGTCTGGAGGGAAGTAGCCGTGTGTTTGGTGGTAGTTGTGCAGCGCAAGACCGATCTGCTTCAGGTTGTTCGCGCACTGCGCCCGACGAGCTGCTTCACGCGCCATCTGCACAGCGGGCAGCAACAACGCGATGAGCACAGCGATGATCGCAATGACGACCAAGAGCTCAATAAGCGTGAACCCGACTCTTCGTTTCATCACGCTCACTCCTCCAATGCCGATTTGCGATCAATGATCTCCACATAACCACATCGTCATCGTCCTTTGCTGGTACCAGTTCGCGGCATATTCCAGGCGCGCACACCTGCGCTGCGGTACCGTAACGGCGGTGGACGCGGCCCCCAGCCGCAGGTAGGCCGTTGGGACAAGGGACGGACAGGAGTGATCCAGCAGCACCGGCTAGTCCCGCGCTGACTCGTGACGGCGCACGCGACATATGCGGCCGCCGGCGAACGACTGGCCCGGAGGTGTCGCACAGATTGTGGCACGTCCGTCTGGCCGCTGTGGTCCGGTGGCATACCCAGCCTGAAGAAACGATGAACCTGCGTTACCAGACTCGGCGCACGAGCGCCACGGCCTCATACTCTGCTTCGGACGTGCCTCACTCTGTTTCGGAAGGATGGGCCAAGCGCCGGGCTGCGTAACCAGGATACCACACGTTGGGCGCTCCTGTCAACTACCACGCACGCCGTTTCTTGACCCCTGGCTCCCGCCGCCGGTTTGCTTTCTGCGGCGCGCCCAGTTGCCGGCGCCGCGTTCTGACCCCGGGGTCAGGCAACGCTGGGTATGCCTCTGCGATGCGTCTGGCACCGGCCTCTGGATCAACCGGCATCGGAGGGGCAGCTCGGGCGACTTGACCCGCGGCCCGCCCGGCCTATGATCGCCGTAACCGCCGGGCTGGCGATGCGAGCTCGAACGGCAGGGAAAGGGCCCACGACGGTCCGTTTACGCCGTGCGCGTTGACGCCATAACCGTGACCGGCTGAGGACGAAACCGCTGAGGCAACGGCGGCGTAGTCCCGGTTGGACGATCGCTTACGTTTGCGCTCCGTTACCGGCGCCTTCCGCAAGTTCCAAGGAGCTACCGTGCCACGATCGTCGCTGCGGGTTCGTCTGATCCGTTCCCTGGTGTGTGCTCTGCTCGGCGTGTTGTGCGGCGTATGGCTGCACGAGGCGCTACAGTCGGAGTCGGCCACCGGCGCGTTTCAGCGGGCACGGACCCTGTATGCTCAGGGGCAGGTTGACGATGCCCTTCGCGTCCTGGCCCGGCTCAGGGATGACCCGCAGTCGGGCCCGGAGGCGCTCTACTGGATGGGCAGGATCCACTGGGAGCAAGGTCGTTGGCTGCGGGCCGAGCAAGCTTGGGAGCTCGTGCTTGAGCGACAGCCGAACTATGCAGAAGCTATCTGGGGGCTGTTGGACCTTTATGAAGCAGAGTCTCGAGTGGCCGAAGCAGAGGAGCTCGTTCTGCGGTCTTGGTCCGCGGAGCCCGATCCGGCGAATCGCAAGATACTCTTGGTTCGCCTCCTGGTGATGCACTGCGAAGAGCCCGGACCAGAGCAACTCATCCCGAAGCTGACCAAGGTGGTCGAACGCGAACCCGCCAATACGGCGGCGGTCCGGGTGCTGGCATTAAGCTATGCCCGCCTGGGCCAGTCCGGCGTCGCGCAACGGCTGCTGCACCGCGCACTGAGCGCCGTGTCTGGGCGGGCGGAACTCGAGTTGAGGCTGCAGTTGGCAGAGACCCTGCTTGATGCGGGCGAAAGCGAACAGGCAGCCGCCGAACTGGACCGGGTTCAGCCGTTGATCCGTGATTCGAGCGGCGAGTTGAGCCGCCAACTGCTTGCGTGGTACTGGTGGCTGCGGGGGCGTAGCGTCGAGGTTTGTTCGGGCATAGCCGCTGCGGTAGCTGCGTACGAGCGGGCGGTCCAGGCGGTCCCGAGCGAAGCCCGGTACCGCTTCAGCTATGCCCGGGCGCTGCAGGCGATCGTTCGCGTGAGGGATGCCCAGGAGCAGTTTGCCGTGGCTCGCAAAATGCGCGACGCTCGTCAGGAACTGGTTCGGATTTTCCGTCGGATCTACGCAAAGGGGGGGCCAACCCCGTCGCTGTGCGCAGAGGTAGCGGACGTCTATCGCACGCTGGGGAAGGCGGAGCTGGCGAAACTCTGGCAGCGGCTGGCCGACGAGCTAAGCGCAGGCGGCGAGCGCATGAGGTAGTGGCATGTGGGGGGTGAACGTCAAAGAGTTTGTCCTCACATTCCTGCCGGGCGTCGTGGCGGGTTACGTCCTCGCAGCCAGCTATGCACGCTTGGGTGCGCCGATCACTGCCGAACCACGCCGGCTGGCCGCTACGGCCCGCAGCGCACACGGTTCCTCGCTTCATCGTGCCGCGGCTGACGGCAAGCACGTAGCGGCAACGCGGCCCCGGTTCATCGACCTTACGAAAGCCGTGGGGCTTGATTTCCGCTACCGGCAGTTCATCACCGGCGAATTCTGGCTTCCGGAAGCGATGGGGGGTGGCGTGGCTTGGTTGGACTATGACGGCGATGGCTGGCTCGACCTGTTCTTCACACAGGGGGCTCCGATCGGACCGCGGGCAGGCGAGCCGGCTCCGACCGACGTGCTCTACCGGAACCTGTGCGGCGAGCGGCTTGCTCGTGTGCCCACCGATTCGGCCCCCGCAGATCGTGCGTACGGGATGGGGGTAGCGGTGGGTGATGTCGACAACGACGGCTTCCCCGACCTGTACATCACCAACTATGGTCCTGACGCACTCTATCTGAACAACGGCGACGGAACGTTTTGCCGGGTCGAGAGCTGGGGCACTGCTGACAACGCTCTGTGGGGGGCAAGTGCCGCTTTGGCCGACCTCGACCTGGATGGAGACCTGGACCTGTACGTCACCAACTACCTGTCTTTCGACCCGAAGCAGCGGTGCTATCGACCGCCGCAGCACCAGCTCGGCTATTGCGGTCCCACGTTGTTTCCGCCGCAGAGGGACGTGCTGTTGGAGAACGACGGCCGTGGTCGCTTTGTGGACCGATCCGAAGCCAGCGGCATTGCTTACCATGCCGGCCGGGGGCTGGGCGTGGTGGTCGCAGACTTGGTCGGAGACGAGTTCCCGGAAATCTTCGTGGGCAACGACATGATGGAAAACTTCCTCTTTGTTCGCCAACACAACAGCCGCCTGCGCTACGAGGAGCAGGCGTTACTGCTCGGGTTGGCGTACGATGCGAACGGGCAAGCCCAGGCGGACATGGGGATCGCTTGTGGCGACATCGATAACGACGGCGACCTGGACCTGTACGCTACGCACTTCTACCTGGAATACAACACGCTCTGGATCAACGAAGGCGGGACCATGTTCTCGGACCGCACAGCTGCTGCCGGACTAGCGTTGCCGACGATGCAGCCGCTAAGCTGGGGCACACACATGCTCGATTACGACGGCGACGGCTGGTTGGACCTGCTGGTCGTCTCGGGGCATATCAATGACTTCCGCCAGCACGGCATTCCCTATGCAATGCCCTGCCAGCTGTTCGCAAATGTCGCAGGCCGTTTGAACCGGAAGCTACGCTTCGTGGAGGTTACGGACAGGGCAGGTGATTACTTCGCCCGCTTGCATGTGGGCCGCGCCAGCGCGATCGGTGACTTCGACCGCGACGGACGGGTCGATGTCGCCATTGTGCACTACCATGAGCCGGCGGTCCTGTTGCGGAACGAGACCGAGTTAGTCGGCCGGTTCATCGGTCTGGTGCCGGTTGGTATCAGAAGCAACCGATCCGGTGTCGGCGTCGGCGTGCGACTCAACGGTACACGGCGGGGCCGCCGCTACAGCGTCTATCGGTATATTCCGGGGGGCGGTAGCTACCAGGCAGCGGATGCTCAAGAGATCCGTCTGTACCTGCCACCGGATCTTGTTCCCGAGGAGCTGGTGGTTCGCTTCCCGGGTGGCCGCATTGTGAGGGTTCCAGCGCCGCAAGCCGGCCACTATTACCGGCTGAGCGAGGCAGGGGACGTGCAGATTCTTGCTACGTTTCACCGCAGCCGAATACCATCAGCGGCAGGACAAATCGGCGGCCCTTCCGCGGGCGGAACTTCAGACTGACACCATAGAGGATACCCGTTGGGCAGGGCAGTCGGCCAGGGAATGTACTGGGGACCCGATCGCAGAAGCGGGCCGCTTCTTAATGACCGCGTGAACTCGGGGGCCGGGTGGGCGCCGCGTCGGATGCGATGGCCTGAGGCGAACGATCCATGCCCGGCCTACGCGAACCGACTACCGCGCTCGTGACCGTTGCGCTTGTTAGCTCAAGCCGGCAGCCTCTTGCAGTTCCTGCACGCGGTCTGTGCGTTCCCAGGTGAATTCCGGTTCGTTGCGGCCGAAGTGACCGCCGGCCGCGGTCTTGCGGTAGATGGGCCGCAGCAGGCCGAGGTGTTCGATGATGCCGCGTGGCGATAGCGGAAAGACTTCACGGACGATCTCCGCGAGCCGCTCGTCGGGTACCGCACCGGTGCCGAACGTGTTGACGGCAATGCTGACCGGATCGGCCACACCGATGGCGTAGGCCAGCTGGACTTCGCACCTTCGGGCTAGTTTGGCCGCTACCAGGTTCTTGGCGATGTAGCGGGCCATGTACGTGGCGGACCGGTCCACCTTGGTTGGGTCTTTTCCGCTGAATGCGCCTCCCCCATGCCGTGCGCTGCCGCCGTAGGTGTCCACGATGATCTTGCGGCCGGTGACTCCGGTGTCCCCCTGCGGACCGCCGATGACGAACCGGCCAGTGGGGTTGATGTGCCAGATGATGTCCCCATTGACCAGGTCGTCTGGCAGGACGGGCCGCACGACCTGTTCGATCACCGTGTCACGAATCTCGCGGTCGCTGACATCCGGTGCGTGCTGCGTGGAGACGACCACCGTATGCACGCGGACCGGCTGGAAGCCCTCGTACTCAATGGTCACCTGGCTCTTGCCGTCCGGGCGAAGCCAGGGGATGGTGCCATTCTCGCGCAGTTCTGCCAACCGGTTCACGATCCGGTGAGCCAGGGCGATGGCCATCGGCATCAGCTCGTCGGTTTCGTCGCAGGCGAACCCGAACATCAGGCCCTGGTCGCCCGCACCGCCGGGATCCACCCCCCGCGCAATGTCCGGACTCTGCCGGTTCAGTGCCACCAGCACAGCGCATTGGTCACCGCTGAAGCCGTACGCAGGATCGGTGTAGCCGATCTCGTTGATGATCTGCCGCACCAGAGCGGTGTAGTTCACAGACGCGCTCGTGGTCACCTCGCCAGCGATCATTGCCAAGCCGGTGGTGACCAGCGTTTCGCAAGCCACACGGCCCGTGGGATCTTGTTCGAGGATTGCGTCCAAGACACCGTCGGAGATCTGGTCGGCGATCTTGTCCGGGTGGCCCTTCGTCACCGACTCGCTCGTGAACAGATAACGGTGGCTGCTCACCGGTATTGCTCCCGAATCGCATGCACCAGAGAACCGGCCGGAATGGCGTGCTGCTTTAGGTCGCAAATTATAGAAGTGCTCTCCGGGACCCTCAATCAACGGCGCCCCGATAGGGCGAACCGGCGGCCGAGTCGGCAGAGCTGCTCGATGCCCTCGGCCAGTCTGGCCTGCGCCCGGTCGATTCGATCCATTGCATCTCGGTACTCACGCACACGGAGTTCCAGTTCCGTCGTCCCTGCCTGGGAGTGCACGAGCGAATGCGACAGGGCGCGAATGGCCGGCTGGACCACGTCGTCGATCACTTTGAGCATCTCTCCGACAAGCTTCTCTTGCGCGAGGGCCAATTCGTGAGTCTGAACCAGTGCTTCGGCGCGTTCTGCTACATTGGCAAATGGCCGAATCAGGCCCTCGGCAGGAATCGCTTCCTCCGCAAGTCCCGCGGTGCTTGCGGCCGGCTGCTCTTGTTGCGCTGCGGTTTGGGCGGCGAGAATCTTCTGGGCGGCCTGCAACCCGTGACGTAACGACTCGTTGGCTGGGTCCACCTTGAGCCCTTCCTCGTAAGCAGCGGCGGCTTCGCGGAAGCGGGCCAGGTCGAAGAGGACGTTGCCGAGGTTCAGGTGTGCCGCGACAAGCTTCGGGTCTTTGCGAATGGCTTCACGGAACGCCTCGGCCGCCAGGTCCAGGATCCCCTTTGCACGGTATGCCACCCCGAGGTTGTAATAGGCGTAGGCAGACTGCGGCGCAAGCTGCAGGCCCTTACGCAGGGCAGGGATGGCATCGTCGGGCTTGCCCATCAGCACATAGGCTACTCCCAGATTGATATGCGCCGCCGCGTTGCGCGGATCAAGCTCGGTGCAGGCCTGGAAATGATCCACCGCTGTCTGGTAATCGCCCAGCTTGCCCGACGCCAGCGCCAGGCCAAAGTAGGCGTCGGCGGAGCGAGGGTTTTGGGCGACTACTTGGGCGAACAACGCCTGCGCTGTGCGGAATGCGCCTTCGGCTAGTGCCTGCTGCGCGCGCTGGAGCAGAGCACCTTCGGTCACAACGGCCCCCTATGACCCCGTGCAACTCGCACGTAGTCGCGCGGTTCACAACGACGCCGTCACTTCAGGCTGATCAGCCGTGCCCGGCCATCTTCGATAATCTCGACTTTGTCCTCCCGGGCAAGCCAGCCGATTGCCAGCATAACCAGGTCGCGCGGCTCACCCAGCTCTAACGCCAGTTTGGTCAGACTCCGTGGCCCATGGTCGTGCAAGTGGTGCCAGACCTTGCCGGCCGTCTCACCAATGCGACCAATGAACGAAGTCATCGCTCCGGTGCTCATCGGACCTTCTCCCTGTTCTCCTCAGCCAAACCTCCCTGGCCCGCGCATCGCCTGCGGCGCGTACCACGCTCCGGGCCGAGCGAGCCTGGTCCAAACCCCATTATAGCGGGCCCGGGCGGTAATACCAGCCGAAACGGGAGCCCGGACGTCCACGCTAACGCCAGCGATCCGAGCATCTTGCGCGCAAGCCCCTTCGGCTCGGCGCGGCTCGTGACGATGCCCTGGCTTGGCCCCAACGTTCCGAAATGCCCGCATGCAACGGTCGCTCAGGCAGTGCTTCCGTCCTGGTCTGCCGGCTCAGCCAACGCCAGATTGTCTCGATGGATGACCTCCTCATACGCGGTGCGGCCCAGTAAGGCGCGTACCTTCGCGCTGCGGAGCCCTCGGATGCGGGCAAGCTCCACTGCACTGTAGTTGGTCAGCCCGCGCGCGATTTCTCGGCCCGACGGGTCACAGATCGCCACCGGGTCACCGGCTCGAAAGTCGCCTTCCACGCGGCGTACTCCGACAGGCAGCAGGCTCCGTCCCTGACGGAGCAGGGCGCGTGCCGCGCCTTCGTCAACGTACACACGCCCGCGCGGCCGCACTGAAAACGCCAGCCACCGCTTTCGGGCACTGAGTGTTCGCCCGTGGGGCAGGAACAATGTCCCCACCGGCTCGCCGGCGAGGATCCGCTGGATGATTCCCCGCCGCAGGCCGTTGGCCAGGATCACCGATTCCCCGGCAGCCATACAGATCCGCGCAGCTTCCAGCTTGGTCTGCATGCCCCCGGTGCCAAAGCGCGATGAGCTCGGGCCAGCCAGCGCGCGAATCGCCGAATTGATCCGTGGCACAAGACGGATGACGTTGCCAGCTCCAGTCGACCGAGCTGCCTTCCCGGGCGGCGTGGCGAGCAGGCCGTCGACCGTGGAGAGCATGATCAGCAGCGGGGCTCGAATGAGCGTGGTCACAAGCGCAGCCAACCGATCGTTGTCTCCGAAGCGCAGCTCCTCGACGCTAACCGTGTCGTTCTCGTTGATGATCGGGATGGTTCCCCAATCCAGCAACGTGCAGATCGTGTTGCGGATGTTCAGGTAGCGGGTGCGGTTGGCGAAGTCGGCTGCCGTCAGCAGGAGCTGGGCCACGTGATAGCCCTGCCGGCCAAAGGCCCGCTCGTATGCCTGGATCAGGTGGCTCTGGCCCACGGCAGCCGCCGCTTGCAGCCGTGCCAGGTCTGTTGGCCGCTGTCGAAGCCCAAGCACGCCGACACCCGCCCCGACGGCACCGGAGGAAACCAGTACGAGGCGACGGCCGGAGCGCAGGATGCTGGTCAGATCGCGGCAAAGGCGGTTGAGACGCTGCCGGTGTAAACGGCCGTCGTCGCGGGTGAGCACGCTGGTGCCGATCTTGACCACGATCGTATCGGCTGTGGCTACAACCTCCTGACGGACGGCATCGAGCATGGTAGGTTGAGAGAACGCTCGGGCTGGGACGAGCTACACGGCTTGCGTTTCCTCTTGAGGTTCTTCCGCTTCCACGGTCCGGCCCGCGACGCCCCGACCGGCCCGCTGCTGAGCCAGCTTATAGAGCTTCTTGCCGGCGGGCGTCGGATAGCGGCCGGTGAGGCAAGCTAGGCAGAGTTCGTCGGCGGGCAGGCCGATGGCACGCGGGATCGATTCCAGCGGCAGGTACCGCAGACTGTCGGCACCGATCTGCTGTGCCATACGTGCCAGCGTGGCCTCGTCCGGTTCGCCGATTCCGGTGTTCAGGAACCGGGGAGCGAACAACTCGTCCAGCGTCGACATGTCGATCCCATAAAAGCACGGCGCGATGATCGGGGGACATGCCACCCGCACGTGCACCTCGCGTGCCCGGCCTCGGGCCCGAATCTGCTCAATAAGCACCCGCATCGTGGTTGAGCGAACGATGGTGTCCTCTACGAGCAGCACACGTTTGCCCTCCAGCACTTCTCGTACGGGCGTGTACTTAAGGCGTGCCCGTTCAGCCCGGTCCTCGCCTTCGATGAACGTGCGGCCCACGTAACGGTTGCGCAGCAGCCCTTCCACCGACGGCAGCGACAGGGCGTGAGCCATGGCGTCGGCGGCCGGTTTGGCCGTGTCCGGTACGGGAACGACCACCGTGTCCTCGTCCAGCGGCAGCGTTTCGTGTCGAGCCAACTCGCGGCCCAGCGCCGCCCGTGCCTGGTAGACGCTGCGACCGTCGATGTTGCTGGCCGCATTGGCGAAGTAGATCCATTCGAAGAAGCAGCGTGCTCGTCGCGGTGCCGACGCGAATCGTGCCCGCCGCAGGCCATCGGGCCCACAGACGATCAGCTCGCCCGGCTCAAGGTGCTGGATTTCTTCAAACCCGACGTTCTGCAGCGCCACGCTTTCACTGGCTGCGGCAAACAGGCTGCCGTCACACGCGTAGGCTAGCGGCCGGAAGCCATACGGGTCGCGCGCAATCACGAGCTCGCCGTATGCGTTCAGGAACACCAGGCTGTATGCGCCGTCGAGCCGCTTGTGCAGCCGTTGGAAGACGGCAACTAGATCGGGACGCTCGTCGCCGCGCAGCTCGTAGCTGATCCGATGCAGCAGAATCTCCGTGTCTGTGTCGCGTGCCAGGTGGTAGTCGGTCTTTTGCAGCAGCTCGCGGCGTAGCGCGGCATAGTTAGCCAGCTGCCCGTTGAAGGCGAACGCGAACCACTTCCAACGACGACCGTGCTGGCGCTCGAATGGCTGAGCGTACGTGACGTCGTCCTGACCGCACGTAGCATAGCGCACGTGTCCGATCGCGGCCGGCCCGGCCAACCGGGTCATGATCGCCTCGAACTTAGCCCGGTGATTCATGCGGAACGCCTCGATCACCGTGCCGACGTCCTTGTATGTCATGATCAGCTGGCGCCGGCCTTCGCGATAGGTGCTCATACCGGCGGCAAGCTGGCCGCGGTTTTGCATGTTCAGTAACATGCGGGGGATCAGGCTTGATGCCCACTCTGGCCGCTGCCTGGGAACCAGAGGTGAGGTGGGGCGGTCTGGAAAGTGGTAGACGGCGGCAACGCCGCATAGGTGTTGGAGCTCGCCGGTTGCCATGGGATCCTCGTGAGCGCGCTAGCCTTCTCGTCGCTGGATCGCCACCAGCGCTACATTGTAGTGCGTGCCCTCAGCACCGAATTCGTCCCGTGCCCGATAACATGTAACGGTGTCGGGCGGCGGTCGGCAGCCTTGGCAGGTGAGCTTACACCTCCTGGCGACGCGCGGTGCATCGGGCACGCCGCTAGCTGCCATCAGAGTGGTCACCAAGTGCGTGTAGGGAGCGATGTTTGAAACACTCCAGAAAGGACTAACCGAGGCACTTCGCAAGCTACGGCGCAGCGGGCGACTGACCGAATCCAACATTCGCGACGGTCTGCAAGAGGTACGCCGGGCTCTGCTGGAGGCCGACGTCCACTACCAGGTCGTCAACGACTTCATCCGCCGCGTGACCGAGAAGGCGGTCGGCCAGCAGGTGATCCGGTCGATCAACCCGAGCGAGCAGATCGTCAAGATCGTCTACGACGAGCTGGTGGCGCTGATGGGCCCGGTGGATGCGGACATCCATTGGTCCAGCAAGGGGCCCACCGTCATCATGCTCTGCGGGCTCCAGGGTAGCGGTAAGACGACGACCTGCGGCAAGCTTGCGCTGTTCCTGAGACGCCACCGTAATAAGCGGCCGCTTCTGGTCGCTGCCGACTTGCAGCGGCCGGCCGCCGTCGAGCAGCTGCAGACTCTGGGTGAGCAGATCGGCGTACCCGTCTACGTCGAGTCCAATGCCACGCCGGTCCAGGTATGCCGTAATGCGGTGGCGGCTGCCGATGAGCTTCGGGTTGACACGATCATCCTTGACACGGCCGGGCGGCTGCATGTCGATGAGGAGCTCATGCGTGAGCTCAGCGACATCGACCGACTGGTGCAGCCAAACGAAGTCCTGCTCGTCGTGGATGCGATGACCGGTCAGGTGGCCGTTGAGGTGGCGCGGGCGTTCAACGAGGCGCTTGAGCTGGACGGCCTGATCATGACCAAACTCGACGGCGACGCGCGTGGCGGCGCGGCGCTGTCGGTGAAGGCGGTCACCGGAGTGCCTATCAAGTTCGTCGGGGTCGGCGAGAAGCTGGATCGGCTGGAGCTGTTCCGGCCTGAGCGGATGGCGAGCCGGATCCTGGGAGCAGGCGACCTGATGACGCTGGTGGAGAAGGTCGCCGAGATGCAGCGGATGCAAGACGAGGAAGAATTGCGCCGCCAGCAGGAGCGGTTGGCCAAGGGGGAGATTTCGCTGGAGGATTTCCGCAGGGCGCTGAGCCAGATGGAGAAGATGGGAAGTCTGCAGGAGATCCTGCAGCTGATCCCGGGCGGCTCGCAACTGGTGGGCGAGCTGGATGTGGAAGACACCAAGGAGCTTCGCCGGCTCCGGGGCATCATCGATTCGATGACCCCCGAGGAGCGGCGCAACCCGGCGATCATCGATGGCAGCCGGCGGCGTCGCATTGCGGCGGGCAGCGGGACGGATCCGTCGGAGGTCGGCCAGCTGCTAAAGGCCTTCAACGGCATGCGGCCGATGCTCAAGCAAATGGCTCAAATGTCGCTGGCCAGCCGGCTGAAGGCCCTGGCTGGCCTGGGGACGAATCCGGGTGTGCTCGCTGGGCTGCTGCGCGGCGGGCGGGGGAAGCGCGAGCTGGTGCCGACCAAGTCGTATCAGCAGCGGATGGAGGAGCGACGCGCCAAGAAGCGCAAGAAGCGCAAGGAGAAGCGTAAGAGGCGGCGCTAGCGCACGTCCGAGGGCGGGCCAGTCGCTCGCGGGCGGCCCAGGAGGGAACTTTACTTGTCGGCCGGCTCCATAGAATAGCTATCGAACTCAGGCCGAGCGAAACTCTGCTCTGCTGGTCTCCGAGAGCCGTAGGCCCGCTGGAGGTTGCTGAGGTGGTTCGGATCCGTTTGAAGCGGATGGGACGGCGAAACCGGCCGTTCTATCGGATCTGTGCGATGGACGCCCGCGCACCGCGCGACGGCAAAGCCATCGAGGATCTTGGTTATTACGATCCGTTCGTCGCGGACGACGAGCGGAAGATTCAGGTCAAGAAGGACCGGGTCGAGTACTGGCTCCGCGTCGGTGCGCAACCGACCGAGAAGACCCGCGTCCTACTGAAGAAGGTGGGCGTGCAATTTCCGGAGAAGTCGAACCGGAAGAAGCGCAAGAAGCGGCCCGCAGTGTAACGGCTCTGGCGTCGAGCCGAGTGAGCGGGTCGTCGCCGGTCATGCGAATCGATGTGCTGACCCTCTTCCCGGAAATCTTCACCGGGTTCCTGAACGAAAGCATCCTCAAGCTTGCCATCCAGCGCGGCCTGATCGAGCTAAACGTCTGGAACTTCCGCGACTGGAGTCGCGACAAGCACCACAAGGTGGATGACCGACCATACGGCGGCGGCCCAGGCATGGTGATCAAACCGGAGCCCGTCTTCGAGGCGGTCGAAGCGGTGCAGGCGATGGCCGAGCCGCCGGGCCGACTGCTGCTGTTGACGCCCCAGGGACGGCCGTTTACGCAGGAGTGGGCCGAGGAGCTGGCGCGTGAGCCGCGGCTGCTGCTGTTGTGCGGCCGGTACGAGGGGTTCGATGAGCGCATCCGCATCGGGCTCCGCCCCGAGGAACTGTCCATCGGGGACTACGTCACGTGCGGGGGTGAGGCGCCCGCGATGGTCGTCATCGAAGCTGTCATGCGACTCATCCCGGGCGCTCTCGGTGACGAGTACAGCCCCGCCGAGGAGTCGTTCGGCCGGTGGGGGTTGCTGGAGTATCCCCACTACACTCGGCCGCGGGTCTACCGGGGCATGGCCGTGCCCGAGGTGCTACTCAGCGGCGACCACGCAGCGATCGCCCGCTGGCGCCTCGAACAGGCCGTGCGGCGTACCATGGAACGCCGCCCGGACTTGATTGAGAAGGCGCTGAGGCGGCCGGATTGCCCCCCGGCCGTGCGCCAGATGATCCGTCAACTGCAACGCGAACACCAACAACTGACCCGGAACGACGCTGCCACGAAGGAGGCCGGCGATGATTCCGAAGGAAATCGAGTACGTTGAACGCCAGTTCATGAAACCCGAGCTACCGCCAATCGAACCGGGTGACCTGGTAGACGTCCACGTGCGCATCCTCGAGGGCGACAAGGAACGGATCCAGGTCTTCACCGGCGTGGTCATTGCCATTCATGGTGGCGGGCTGCGCAAGACGTTCACGGTGCGGCGGATCGTGCAGGGCGAAGGCGTGGAGCGGACGTTTCCGTTCCATTCGCCGCGGGTTGCCAAGGTGGTGATCCGTCGACGTGCGAAAGTCCGCCGCAAGAAGCTCTACTACTTGCGCGAGCGGCTTGGCAAGGCTGCCCGGCTCAAGGAACGCCGCCATCGCCGCGACGAGCTCCTGGCACAACGTGACGCTTCCGAGGCGGCCGAACAGACCGACGGACAGACCGCACCGGCCCAGCAGGAAGCGGCGGAAGTCAGTGCCGAACAATAGGCCCACCTGGCAACGGGGGCGCGGAATGCTGGGGACCGCGATACGGATGCTGGCGGGCAAGATCGCTTTCTACTGGCTGGCCAGACGTTCCCTGCTCAATCAGCATGACCGACACCACACCGGGCGGCGCAGCGAACAGCTCGCCGCTTTCTTCTTGCGCAGCCAAGGCTATCGTATCGTCGCACGCAACTACCGGGCCGGGCTGCTGGAGCTAGACCTAGTGGCTGTGCGCGGCTGGGAGTTGGTGTTCGTGGAGGTGAAGGGGACCGCTTCGGGGCACGCCGATCCGCTTCAGCAGGTCACCCCGGCCAAGGAGCGGCTGCTGCGCAAGGCAGCACGCCACTTTCTCCGCGACCACGGTCTGCACGACCCGAGGATCCGCGTTCGCTTTGACGTGATCACCGTTCGCTGGCCACAGGGCGAACAAGAGGGGCGCCCGTCCATCCGACATTACGCCGGGGCCTTCTAGACCGGCCGGGGGCTAGCTGGTCTGTACCAGCGCAGACTCAGCGTGCCTGCTGTTGCTCCTGAACTTCCACGCCAAGCTTAGCCAGCAGCTTCAGATAGTCGTCCACTTCGGAGCCATGCAAGTCGCGTTTGACCCGATCAACCGGTCCCAGCCTGGCAAGCAGGTCTCGTGCCTCGGCTTCCCGACCGAGCTCTGCATAGACCCTTGCGAGGTGGAAGCCAATGTGGGGCGCAGGCGCAGTCTCATAAGCCTCTTCCAGCAGTTCCAACGCCTCGCCTTCGCCTTCAATCTTGCCCAGTCGATACAGCACGACCGCTTTCGTGTCCAGCAGCTCGGGTGCGGGACCGAACTGAGCAATGGCACGGTCGATCAGCTCCAGGGCATCGTCAGCTCGATCGAAGCACTCGCTGAGCAGCCACGCCAGGTTGTTGAGGGCCACGACGTGGTTCGGGGCCACGAGCAGGATTTCCTGATACGCCTGGGCCGCTACTTTGTAGTCCCCCTCGGCGTCGTACATCAGCGCCATGGCCACGCGCAGCTCCACGGACTTCGGATTCTGCTGCAGGGCCGCTTCCAGCCACCGTCGCATGACGGAGCGATGCTCGGGGCGGACGTTTGGGTGTCGCGCCAGACGGATGACGCCCAACGCCGCGCGTTCCGGCGGTAGCTTCTGCCAACAAGTTTCCAAGACCCTCATAGCCTGCTCGACCTGGTCCTGGTCTGCCAACCACTGGGCCAACAACAGCAGGCCTTCGGGCACCTGCTGCGCGACGGCCCGGTACATGCGCCCTGCCTCCTCGGGGCGACCGATGGCCTCGTAGAGCCGACCGACCATGGCCAGGCCGATCGTGTTGGGCTTGCCGTCCGTGCCGTTCATGTACTTCTCTTCGAGCTTTTTCACAACGGCCACGGCTTCATCCATACGACCGGAGGCATGCAGCAGGCGAGCCTTCAGCTCGGCGGTGCGGTACCGATCCGGCTCAACCTCCTCAAGTCTCTTCAGCCACAGTTCGGCGTCCTGCAGGTGATTTCGCTCAAGCAAGATGCGCACGTAGCCTGCGATGTAGCGCGCGTTGTCCGGGTGCTCGGCCAGCAGCCGAAGCATTTGGTCACGCCCCTTCTGCGGCTGCCCGTAGCGGTAATACAGGCGCGCCAACAGGAAACGCTCGTCCGGTCCAATCTGGCCAGAGGCTAACAGCTTTTCAAAGAGCTCCAGCGCCTGGCGCTGCAGACGCGCGCTGTTGCGCGTGGCCAACAGCATCGCTTTGACACGCAGGTCCAGCGATGAGTCAGGCTGTTCGGCCAGGTTCTTTTCAATGAGATCCTTGGCTTCCTGCCAGCGTGCGTACCCGCCGCGCACGATGAGCACCGTAGCCAGCCGGCGGCGGATTGACCGTGTGAGCGGGTCGTTTTCTCCGCTAGCGGCCTGTTCCAACGCCGCGCGCAGTTCCCTCTCGGCCCGTTCCATGTCACCTCGGCGGATGTAGAACTCGGCAGCCGCCGCTAACACCATGGGGTCGTCCGGGCGCTGTGCACGGAGGTCCGTCCACGCTCGTTCGGCGGCTTCATGATCGCCAATTAGCTCATAGCAGGCGCTCAGACAGGCCGCCAGCTGTTCGCCGTCGAGATGCTTGCGAACACGTTTCTCAATGATGTCGCGTGCTTTTTCCATCTCGTTGCGGCGGGCGTAGAAGGCGACCAGCGAGGTCCACGCCTGCACCATCTTCGGATCAAGCTCACACGCTCTCAAATAGTGCTTCTCGGCTTCCGCAGGCTTGTCCTGTGCCTCCAGCAGCCTGGCGTACCAGACGTGAGCGGCGGCGTCCTCCGGGTTTCGTTCCAGATGTTCCTTGGCCAGTTCCAACGCGAGCCCAAAGTCACGTGTCGACGCGACAACGGCTGATGCCGTCATCACAACTTCGGGTGGGAGCGCCTTCTCGGCGTACAGACGACGCAGCAGGCGATCCGCGTCGGCCATCCGATTGGCACGTACCAGTGCCTGGACGGCGAAGCCAATGGTACGCGGGGACCGGTCGCCCAGCTCGACCGCCGAGAGATACTCCTCTGCCGCCTCGTTTACCTTGTTCTCCAGCAGGTAGAGCGCGCCGAGCTGAGCGTGCAGGCGAGCCCAGGTCGGTCGCTGCGCACGAGCTTCCTCAAGCAGGAGACGGGCTTGCCGAATCGTCTCTTCAGTGGGTTTATCGCCTGCTTCCATCAACAACAACGCCGCTTGAGCATACCGCCAGATTGCCCCCTCACGCTGCTCCGGGTCCCGTGCTTCAATCGCGCGGATTTCTTGCACCAGCTGTCGCAGCCTGTCGCTGTCGCCTGCTTGCAAGGCCAGATCCATCAGCAGCACGCGGGTGCCCAGGTTGTACGGGACCAGTTCGGCCGCTTCCTCCAGCAATTTCCGGGCCCGCGCGGTTTCACCAAGTCTCAGCCAAGCGGCGGCAAGTGCCCGCAGCAGGCGGGCGCGTTCCTCGGTGTGGAACTGCTCGGTTCCCTCGGCGAGTTTTTCCAACACTGCGACGGCTTGCTCCTTTTGCCGTGGCAGGAGCAGCAGCCGGGCCAGACGCAGGCGAACGTGGTCGCCGATCTTCTTTTCGGCCCGGTCCAGTACCTCGGCTGCCTTCTCGGGCAACTGCCACCGGAGATAGTGGGTGGCCTGCGCAACGTACAAGTCCACCGCGTCAGGATGGCGTTCGAGGGCTTTTTCCAGCAGCGGCAATGTCTCGTTGCCGCGCCCCCGTACCCAGAGGTAGTCGGCGTACGTAACCAGAAATAGCGGCTCGTCGCTGTACTGTTCATACAGCTGGCTGGCGACGCGGTCGCACGGACGCCAGTTACGCTGGACTTCAGGACGTCGTAGTTGGTCAAGGATCTGCAAGCGGAGGTAGAGGGCAGCCTGTTCTGGAGTAGGAGTGCTGTAGCGGATGGCGACGTCGGCGTCGGTGAGCGCGTCTTCAATCCGACCCATCATCGCTAGGACGTTGGCTGACTGCCATCGCAGGTAGGCTGCCCTGGGGCGATTCGCAATGGCAGCTCGCAAGCGCGTGGCGGCCAGATCCAACAGGCCCATTCGCTGATAGGCGAGCGCCGCGTAGTAGAACGCGCGCGCTTGCTGCTCGGCAAACGCAAACAGCTCGGCGACGGCGCGTTCAAAGTGCGACGCAGCATCGAGGACGCGGTCTTCCTGCAGTGCGATGAGGCCATTCAGTAGCGCGCGGTACCCGGGATGGATGTCTGCCTCGTTCAATTCGCCGACGAGCTTGCGCACTTCGTCAAGCTCGTTGCGCATGGCCAGAAGTTCGGCCAGCAGCACGATCAGCTCCGGGGCCCGGTCCGTCTTCTCGATGCCTTCGCGTAGCGTCTGGATGGCGGCATCGACGTCGCCTTGCTGCAGATGGGTCTGCGCTGCCAGGGCGTACACGTCGGGATCCGACGGCGCCGCGGAGACGGCCCGCTCAAGCAGACGCGTTGCGTTGTCGTAGTCATCCTTGACCACGGCTACGCGTGCTGCCACGGTGAGGGCTTCCGGGTCGCCGGGCGCCAGCTCCAGCGCCTTCTGCGCATCACGCCATGCCTCATCCAACCGTTGGATCGCCAGATAGTGCCGGGCAGCCTCTGTGTAGGTGCGTGCTTTGGCGGGCACCTGCTGTTTGAGCTGTTCGATCACCTTCGTGGCGTCGTCGTTGCGCTCGAGCCGATCGCGTAGCAGTGCGGCCAACGCCACGTACGTGTCGATCCGTTTCGGGGCTAGCTCAATAGCACGCCGATAGCTTCGCTCGGCCGCTTCGAAATCGCCGCGGCCCAACTGCGCTTGCGCAAGCAGTTCGTACAGCTCAGGGTCGTCGCCGACTGCTCGCAACAGCAGATTCAGCTGCTCGACCGCATCCGAGAAACGGCCGATCTGCAGTTGGAGCTCGGCCAGCTTGCGGCGCACGTCGACCCTCTGGGGCGCTTTGCGCAACACGGCGGCCAGTCGAAACGTGGCCTGCAGCTTCTGACGGGGCGTTTCGGCCAGATCGGCACGCATCAGCTCAAGCCGGGCCAGCTGCTCAAGATCGTCCGGGTGCAGCGCAATGTAGCGACGAAGATAGTCCGCTGCCTTGCGCAGGTCGCCTTCTTTCTCGGCTGCGTCGGCCCGTTCCAGGAACGCGGCCGCGTTCCGACGCACCTGGTATCCATGCAAGAGGTGGATGCCGCCACCCAGCAGGACGCAGCTGGCCAGCAACAGCGACACGAGCCCGACGCGCACTTTGCGCCGCCGCGCAAAACGCCTACGAAGCCAACTCATCGAACCAGCCTCCGAGGAGAATGGGCATGACCTGCTTGCAAAACGGTTGCACCCCGTGTTCTACCCTCAAGACCACAAAGGCCCACTTCCCGAGCGGCCTTCCGTCCCAGGTGGCCCGCACCGGTACCATGCCGGCGCAGCACCGTACATCTGTCCTGTGTCTGGCCAGCGCCGTCCGTGACACGCCGAAGGACCGCCCGTACGTTGGCGCGCACATGCCGAGAACACCGTGCCGGTTCTACCGATAGTATGGCATGCCGTTGCAGGAAAGCTATTCGGCGAACACCGCGCATCGGCCTGGCCAGCAGTAAGGTACGGTGCCCGGCACGGGCACCGGGACGTTCGCCGGTGCTAGACCGGCGAGTACTTTGCCACGGGCGCACGATGCAGCACGGGGGCCTGCTGGCTCTGCAGCCGTTCGATCTCTGTCTCCACGGAGCGCACTGCTTGGGTCGAGTCGAGCACCTCCATGCGGATGGCGGCCGTGTACGTCTGACCGGGACTGAGCTTTATGACGCGGCCCCGTTCCCGCTCGAATTTGCGAGTGTTCGGCAGGTTTGTGCCTGGTTCCAGCCCGGTGACGTAGCCGTCTTCCTGCCCGGCAGTGTTCTTCCATTGGGTAAAGTACGGCAGCCGGCGGATGTCCCATCGGATCGCGCAGCCCAGGTCACCGGCCGCGTTGCGGAGCATGGCCACCGTGAGGTGTGTCTTCGGGTCGGCAAGCAGCTCGTACCAGTAGACCTGCTCAATGTAGCCCGGCGTCGGAGCGAGGTACGTGTTGAAATGATCGACGCCCTCCGTTGCGCGCGCATCCCGCGGAGCCATCTCCTTGATCGGAGCTACCAGGTGGGCGCCTGCCTCCAGTAGCGGGGTCCCGAAATTGCAGTGGTACAACAGTTCCAGCTCACCCTCAACCGCCCGGCAGTTCGTGATCCGGTCCTCGATGTCCACGTAGTTGGCCCCCGGCGCGGTCCTGATGCGACTGCGCAACTCAAGATGCGGGCCGAACATCATGGTTTCGTCCACATGCCCTTCCACCTCGATCGCGTAGGGCGGCTCAGTCTGGATCGAGACAGCCACGTAGTGCGCGGGGATGTTGGCGATCCTCCCGTGCAACGTCACCTGGACCTCGGTCGGATTGCCGTTGTTGTCCAGCACCACGTCGGTGCCCGGGGCCCCGTTGGAATCGAGCCCGCACCGGCACATCCACTCATCGAAGCCGTACAGCCAGCCAAGGCCACCGCGTTCGGGGAGGTTGACGAACGACGGGTGGACCGGGCCGCGCACCGGGCTGTCCCATCCCAGGCGGATCCCTTTGTACTCACCGCGCCACAACCCCATGCCGCGGGTCGGCACGATCAGCAGCTTCAGCGCCCCATTGTCGACCTCAATCAGGTCGACGCCCTGCTGGACACCGCCCTGCAACGTCCGCTTCCGGACGGCGATTTTTTCTGCGGGGCCGCTCAGCCCGAGGTCCCGGCCGGTGACTTCGAAGCTGTCTTGCCAGATGCCTTTCGTCGTATCGGTCAGGATCCACTCTCGAGCCATTGCTCGCTCCTCCGCATGCTGGCAGTGCGATGGCCGGCGCCGCGGCCGGCATGCAACTGCTATCATCGTTACCTGACGATCCTACCCGGAACCGGCGGGCGATGAAACCCCTCGGGGGGCCGGCGGTGACCCGTGCCCGGGACCCCCTTTTCATCGGAGCCTGCAACAGACGCGGAGAGCGGCACCATGAACCGTCGCGAGTTTCTTGCCGGCAGTGCCCTGGCCGGCCTGGCGCTGCCCAGAACCGGAGTGTTTGCCCGCTACGGTCGAGAGCGGCCGCTGCGGGTCGCGCACATCGGGACCGGCTGGTACGGCAAGGTCGTGCTCTTGAGGCTGCTGCAGATCGCTCGGGTCGAGGTCGTTGGCCTCTGCGACGTAGACCGGCGCATGCTCCAGCAGGCCGGTCGGATTGTGCAAGAACGCCTCGGCCTGCCGAAACCCCCGCCGCTGTACCGCGACTACCGCGAGCTGCTGAAGAAGGAGCAACCGGAGATCGTGCTGGTCAGTACGCCCGATCACTGGCACGCACTGCCGATGATCGAGGCGGCCCGTTCGGGAGCGGACGTCTATGTCGAGAAACCCATCAGCCGTGATGTCATCGAAGGCCGTGCCATGGTCGCCGCAGCCCGCAAGTACGGTCGTGTGGTTCAGGTCAACACTCAGCGGCGCAGCACGCCGCACATCATCGAGGCACGGGACCGGGTTGTGCGTGAGGGCCTCCTGGGTAAGGTTGGCCACGTCGAGGTCTACTGCTACTACCACATGAGGTACCGTGGCCGCCAACCGGACCAGCAGCCGCCAGATTACCTGGATTGGGACATGTGGTGCGGCCCGGCGCCGTACCGGCCGTACAACCCAGCGATCCATCCGCGGCGATGGCGCTCGTTCGCCCAGTTCTGCAATGGCATCATCGGCGACATGTGTATCCATATGCTCGATATGGTCCGCTGGATGCTAGGCCTGAAGTGGCCCCGTCGCATTTCTTCATCGGCCGGCATCTACGTCCAGAAGGACAGCATCGCGACGGTGCCGGACACGCAGACGGCGATCTTCGAATTCGACGACCTCACCGTCGTCTGGCAGCACCGGACCTGGGGGCACCCAACCGATCCGGATTACCCCTGGGCGGCAACGTTCTACGGTGATCGCGGCACGCTGAAGGTCAGCGTTCACCGGTATGAC
Source organism: Planctomycetota bacterium (assembly GCA_026991575.1). Lineage (GTDB taxonomy): Bacteria > Planctomycetota > Planctomycetia > JALXBF01 > JALXBF01 > JALXBF01. Next base: position 76,789 of record JALXBF010000191.1, read on the forward strand.
TTCGTGCCGTTGCGCGGCGGTAAGAGGCTGCACGGCGACGTTGTCTACGAGCTGGACCAGTACCCGGAGGACCGTACCGAAAAGGACCTCGAACGACACGTCGCTCCAGCCATCCGGCGGCACCTACAGGACTTCCTTGCGGCCCGGCGTGACCGGTCACGCCCGGTTGCCGACATCGAAGAAGGGTTCATCTCGTCGGCATGCTGCATCCTGGCCAACGAGGCAGCCGAGCACGGAGTCACGATCGAGCTCGATCCTCAAACCGGTCGCATCGTTCGCCCAGGCGAGCGGCACGAGTTGCTGTTCCGCCCGTACCGCAAGCCGTGGATCCATCCCACGCCAGAGAACGTCTGACCGACGCCAGGGGCACCTGTCGGCGCATTGCTGCGCTGCTTGGCTGGCCAAAGGGTACCGGTTACGGCGAACGCATTGTTGGACGGACAGTGCCCATGCCCTCCAGCCCTGGGTATGTTGGGTACACGGTGTGGGCAGAGGGGGGGCGAGCATGGCCGTGACCCGAAGGGGGGATTTTTCGCGGGAGAAGCGTGGCGGTGTCACGTTGGCGATCCACGAGCCACCTCACTTATGAACGGTCTCATGACAGCCTCCGATGGTCTAGGCGAGCGCGGCATCAGCCTCTACCAGCCGCACCCCAGTGCTGCCGCCGCTCGCCTCTTTTCTTGCGCCCCACCGATCGGTGCGGTTCGCTCGCCTGGCTCCGGATAGCTTCCTGTGCCCAACGGCGCGGGCCGCGGCTCAGCGGGCTACGGCCCAGACCGCCCGCACGGGGCAGGCTCGTTCGGGAAGCTCTCGGCCGGCCGGGTGGACTTGGTTGCGCCGGGGGGACGCCAGCAGACGGGATCGCCCGGTTGCGGCCGCGCGGTTCCGCGGTGGCCGGTCCTCTGCGGTCCCAGCCCGGCCACGGTGGCGCGCAGGCGGCGTCCGCGCTGTCGAGACCGGACCCGTGGGATGCCAGCGCGGGTGCGCGACGTCTGGCGTGACCGACCGGGCAGGGCGGCGGATGCTCGAGCTTCGTTGACGAGGATACCCCAAGTGGATAGAGTCGCAGGCGGCGAGCGAGACGGGACCGGTTTGCTGTCCATCTACTGCGCCGGGAACCTGGCAAGCTCCAGTGGGGTCGATCCATAAGGGGTGAAACGACGCGGAGCCATAGACTACTAGGGGCACCAGTGGTCAGAATCAAACACGACGACAGCTGAGTCCGAACGAGCACGACAATGGATCTGGTAGAACTGTGGGACGCGATAACTGACTGGGCAGCGAAGGCCGGCGATTGGTTTGGCCGCGCCCTGGCCAGGGTGCTGGGCACGTCGAATGAACGCGAGCTGCGCCGACTGCAGCCCATTGTCGATCGGATCAATGCCCTGGCCCCTAAGATGCGCGAGCTGTCGGACAAGCAGCTCCGCGAGCTGACGGATGACTTCAAGCGTCGGCTCCGCGCCGGCGAGACGCTGGACGACTTGCTGGTCGAAGCGTTTGCTGCTGTCCGCGAAGCTGCTCATCGGACGCTGGGCAAGGGCAAGTGGGTGGACGATCCGTTCACCGGTAAGAAGATCCCGTACATGGCCCACTTCGACGTTCAGCTCATGGGGGGAATCGTGCTGCACCAGGGCAAGATCGCCGAGATGGTTACCGGTGAGGGGAAGACCCTGGTGGCCACGTTGCCCGCCTACCTGAATGCGCTCACCGGGCAGGGCGTGCACGTAGTCACCGTCAACGACTATCTGGCCCGCCGTGATGCTGAGTGGATGGCACCGGTCTACCGGCTTCTGGGGCTGAGTGTCGGCTACATCCAGGCCCACATGGAAGAGACCATGGGGCCGGAGTCTCGGATCAAAGCCTATGACTGTGACATCACTTACGGCACGAACAACGAGTTCGGCTTTGATTACCTTCGCGACAACATGAAGCCGGCTCGCAGGGGTGATGATCGCTATCCGATCTACCTGCAGCAGGTGCAGCGAGGCCTGAACTATGCGATCATCGACGAGGTGGACAACATTCTGATTGACGAGGCCCGCACGCCGCTGATCATCTCCGGACCGGCTCACGATGATGTCAGCAAGTATTACCGCGCTGATCAGATCGCGCGCCAGCTAAAGCCGGGCGTGCACTTTGAGATCAAGGAAAAGGAGCGCCAGATCGTGCTCACTGAGGAGGGGATCCGCTATGCCGAACGGCTAGCAGGGGTCGAGTCGTTCTACACGCCGGGCAACATGGAATGGCCCCACCTGATCGACAACGCACTCAAGGCCCATCACCTCTACAAACGCGACAAGGACTACGTGGTACTCGACGGTGAGGTGATCATCGTTGACGAGTTCACGGGCCGGCTGATGAAGGGCCGGCAGTGGTCCGACGGGCTGCACCAGGCGGTGGAAGCCAAGGAGCGGGTGCGGATCAAGGAGGAGAATCAGACGCTGGCCACGATTACGATCCAGAACTTCTTCAAGCTCTACCGTAAGCTGGCCGGCATGACCGGAACGGCGATGACCGAGGCCCAGGAGTTCTGGAAGATTTACAAGCTGGACGTTGTTGCCATTCCGCCCAACCGGCCGCTGCGTCGCATCGAGTATCCGGACCTGCTGTTCCGCACGGAGCGCGAAAAGTGGGAAGCGGTGTTGAAGGAGATCGAAGAGGTGCATCGCACAGGCCGACCGATTCTGGTCGGTACCACGTCCATCGAGAAGTCGGAGAAACTGTCCCGGATGCTCGAACGCCGCGGCATCCCGCACAACGTGCTCAATGCCAAGTATCACGAGAAGGAAGCGGAGATTATCGCTCAGGCCGGCCGCAAGGGGGCGGTCACGATTGCAACGAACATGGCCGGTCGTGGTACGGACATTATCCTGGGTGGCAATCCGGAAGCGATGGCCTGGGCGGAGTTGAAACACGAGTATGCCAGCCGCCTGGACGTGCCGCCGGAGGTGTGGAAGCAGAAGGTCGAGGAGATCGAGCGGCGCGAGCGCACGCGCGAAGAGGGGCGCGAGGTGGCGAAGCTCGGCGGCCTGCACGTGATCGGCACCGAACGCCACGAGGCACGCCGTATCGACAACCAGCTTCGTGGTCGCGCGGGCCGACAGGGGGATCCCGGCTCAAGCCGCTTTTTCCTCTCGATGGAGGACGACCTGCTGAGGCTCTTCGGTGGCGAATCGCTCAAGCGGGTGCTGACCAGGCTGGGCATGCAGGAGGGCGAGGCGATCGAGAGCCGCTGGCTGTCGCGGCGCATTGAGGCGGCGCAGCGCAAGGTCGAAGAACGCAACTTCGACATCCGCAAACACCTGCTCGAGTATGACGAGGTCATGGATGAACAGCGGAAGCGTGTCTACGGCTTTCGCCAGAACCTGCTCTACGACGCTCGCCCCAAGGACCTGATCCTGGAGATGTTCGACGAGCAGCTCGAGCGTGCTGTCGAACGATTCTGCGCCCCGAGCTACGGCGCCGACTGCTTTGCCGACTGGGCAGGCCGCAGGCTGGGCGCCGAGCTGAATGGGCGCGATTTCGTCGGCCTGGACCTGGATCAGGCGATCGAGTTGGCCAAGGACGAGGCACTTGATCAGGCAGATGCGGCGATCCGGGACGCCGTGGAGGAAAACCTGCCGGAGGATCAGCCCAGCCGGGAGTGGAACTGGCAGGCACTGGCCGATTGGTTCAAGAGCCGCTGGGGCCTGCACGTGAAGCTCAGTGAACTCCGCCAGATCGGGCGCGAACGGATGGAAGAGGAACTCTTCCGGCGGGTCCGCGAGCACATCGAGTCGGTCGACCTCAGTGACGGGGCCAGCTTCTTGGAGCCGGACTGGGGCTATCGCGCCCTGGCCGATTGGCTGTCCCAGAAGCTGCAGATCAAAACCGAGCCGGCTCGGCTGGCCGAACTGGGCCGGAGTGGCCAGGAGGAGCTGCTCGAGGAGCTGCGGCGCAAGGTGCGCGAGCGGTACCACGAGCACGAGGTGCGCTACCCGGTGGATTACGCCGGCGCAACGCTTCTGCCGGAACGTGCCCAGGTGGATCGCGCGACGATGCGTGCGGCGTTGGCCAGCTGGGTCGAAATCCGCTTCGGCGTCCACCTCGATCCGGAAGAGCTTATGCCGCTGTCGCGAGCGGAGGTCCTGGAGCGGTTGCTGGCAATCAGTGAAGCGTTCATGCCCAGTGTCGAGGCGGAGCAGGAGCTGCGCGACCGGCTCGAGCTGTTGCTTCAGCCGATCGCACGACGCTGGCACGCTGAGATCGACGGCCAGTACGACCCGCGCATGCGCTACCCGTCGGTTACGGACCTGGGGCTGGAGCGGACCGCCCTGGAAGAGTTTGCGAACTGGCTCAGGGAGCGCTTCGGGTTGGAGCACCGTGCCGACGAACTGGCCACGCTTGACCCCGAACAACTGAAGCGAAAGGTCTGGGTCTGGTACGACGAGAAGTTCCGGCCAGAACTGCTGGACACCGAGCGCGTGCTGCTGCTGGAGTTGCTGGACAACGCATGGAAGGACCACCTCTACGCGATGGACCACCTCAGACACTCCATCGGGCTGCGTGGCTACGCCCAGGTGGATCCGAAGGCCGAGTACAAGCGTGAGGGCATGAAACTGTTCCGCGAGATGTGGTCCGGGATCGGCGATCGCATCACGGAGATGATCTTCCGGGTGCAGATCGGCAGCCACCGGGCCCAGGAGATGATGTACGCCGCCGTGCAACGGCTTCGCTCAGCAACCGAAGTGCACGAGGAGGCCACGCCGGCGATGGGCGAGCCGGTTACCGAAGTGGTTGGCACCGGCATCCGAAAACAGCAACAGGCTGCGATCGCTTCGTCCGGCGGCGAAAGCGCCCCCGCTAAGCCGATCCGACGACAGGGCAAGAAAGTCGGCCGCAACGATCCGTGTCCCTGCGGCAGCGGCCGCAAGTACAAGAACTGCTGCCTGCGCAAGCGACGGGCGGCAGTGTGAGCGTGCATCAGGCAGGCAAGAATGTGAGTTGGCAAGGAGGCTGACGAAATGCTCACCGGCTGGGACCTGCTCTATGCAACCGCCCTGCCGGTCGCCCTACCGACCATGGTGCTTGGCCGGTTGCGGCGCCGTCGGCCGTACCGTCAGCTGCTCGGTCGGTTGCGCGGCACGACCCCCTGGTCGGCCGTTCCCCCGATTGCAACGGGCCGACCACGGGTCTGGTTCCACGGGGTCAGCATGGGGGAGGTCGTGGCCCTGTCGCGTGTGATCGAGGCGTTCCGCGGTGCGGGTAACTACCAGCTCTGCCTTTCGACCACGACGGAGACCGGTTTCAGCACGGCCGCTGCGCGACTGCCTGACGTGCCCCGCTTCTACTTTCCGCTCGATTTCAGTTGGGCCGTGCGACGGGCGCTTGACATCGTCGAGCCCGACCTGGTTATCTTGGCGGAATCGGAGCTGTGGCCGAACCTGCTGACGTGCTGTCGTCGCCGGCGCATCCCGGTGGCACTCATCAACGCGCGCATGAGCGATCGTAGTTTTCGTCGGTACCGTCTGGTCAAGCCGGTGGCACGACGTCTTCTGAACAGCCTGACGCTGATCGCGGCGCAGACGGAGGAGTTCGCCGTGCGGTTCCGCTTGCTCGGTGCGGACCCGTCGCTCGTTGTCGTTACCGGTTCGATCAAATACGACGGTCTGGAGACTGACAGGAACAATCCCAGGACGCAGCTGCTCCGGCGGCTCTTCGCGCTGCGTGCCGATGAGCTCGTCTGGGTAGCCGGTAGCACCAGTGCTCCGGAAGAGGCCATGGTGCTGACGGTGTACCAGGAGCTCCGTGCCGCAGGCTACTGGCTGCGCTTGATCCTGGTGCCGCGGCACCCGGAACGGTTCGATGAGGTGGTCCACATGGTCGAGCAGCGGGGGTTGCCATGCGTGCGACGGTCAGAGCTGTCGCTGCCTGCTGCCATCTGCCCCCGCGCGGATGCCGTCATCGTTGTGGACACGCTCGGAGAACTGGCCCACGTGTGGGGGCTGGCCGACGTGGGCTTCGTCGGGGGGAGCTTTGCGCCCCGAGGGGGCCAGAGTATGCTCGAGCCTGCCGCGTACGGTGTACCGACGTTCTTCGGACCGTGCGTGTGGAACTACCGCGATGCCGCCCGCGCGCTGGTGGAGATGGGGGCGGCTCGCCAGGTGCATTCCGTGGCAGAGATGCACCAGCTGATGCGGACGCTGCTGGCCGACGCCCAGCTCCGCAGCGAAATGGGAGCCCGCGCGTGTCGCTACATTGCCACGCACACTGGTGCCGTCCAGCGCACCGTGCAGAGGCTCATCGAGCTGCTGGCAAGCCGGCGGGGTAGCGCGCACGATCTGCCCCGATCTCAAGCGGCCTGATCCGCCTGGCGACCGAAGGCGCCCGGACCGCGGGCGCGCGCTTGCCGCCGAAGGTGCCACCCGCCAAGGGGGCGTGCGTACTTCAGTCCTGAATGCCCAGTGCCTCAAGTCGCCGCAGCAGTGCAGCGCGACTGAGCCCAAGCGCTCTGGCCGCCGCTGCCCGGTTGCCTCGGTACACCGCCAGCGCAAACCGCAGGATCCGTTCCTCGGCAGCGCGAAGCAGCTCTGCCAGATCTACAGTGAACTCCTCAATCGGTGGCGGTGGATACGGCGAGCCGAGTGCGCCCTTGATCGCAGCAGGTAGGTCGTCGGCCGTCAGATGGGTACGGTCGGCGGCTTTGCGGCAAGCGAGCTCGATGACCTCGGCAAGCTGGCGGACATTGCCCGGCCAGTCGTAGCGAAGCAACAGCTCACAGGCACTGTCGTCCAGGGCTTCAGTCCGGCCACCGTGACTCGATCGATATCGTTCGAGGAAGTGTACCGCGAGCGGAACGATGTCCTCTGACCGCTCCGTCAGCGGGGGAACCTGGAGGCAGAACGTGCCGAGCCATTCGGCAAGCTCTTCACCCAGTGCCTTGGCCAACTCGCCCATAGACAGCCGGCTGGTGACCACCAGCGCAGGTCGCGTTGCCGGTGCTGTGCCCTCGTACGCTTCTCGCAAACGCGCCACGACCGCGCCGGCCAGGTGTTCGACATGCTCCAGCACCAGGACGCCCGCCTGCGCTTGCTGGAAGTAGGAGAGGGCTGGAGTCTGGACCGAGTCGCTCGGGGCGTCGTTGTCTTCGGTTGCGTCCGTTCCCAACAGCTCGTCGGCTGCTTCTTCCGGCGTGCGATCGCGGCAGTCGTAGAAGACGAGCGGGCCGGAGGGGGAGGAGAGCTGGTAATAGATCGTTGCAAGGTGGGATTTGCCGGTGCCGGGGGGGCCGCAGAGCAGGATCGGCTCGCGCGCATGGCTGCTGGCCAGAACCTGTAGCTGCTTCAGAATCCGGACGGACCGCGGCGCGACAGCCACGTAGTGGGCCACACCGTACTGGCTGAGCAGCTCGGCGCGCAGTCGCGCCAGCAGTTCGACGAAATCTTCTCGGGTCGCCGAAGGCGTTCTTGCAGAAGGGGTCTGTCGGGGCAGGCCGACGGCAAGCGTCACAACCGGTTCCCCGCCCGGCGCAGGGCACGGCACGAACAGTACTACGTCCGGCGCAGCGGTGGACGGGCTGCCAGCCGGTGGCACCGGCCAGGGACGCTCCGCGGCAGTGCCCAATTCGTAGAGCTGCTCGGGAGGGCCCAGGCCGGCCAGGACTCCAGCCTGTACGTCATGGCTCAACATCGTTCCCGGACGGCAGGTTGTGCCTAGCGCGGTGGCCGGATCCAGGCCGGTTGCGCGCCAGAACGCTTCGTTGGCATAGATCAGTTGGTTTCGGCCGTTGAGCAGAAAAAGCGGCGTGACGATCTGGTCAAGCACGGCCGTCAGGTCAATGAGAGCTTCAGACACGGACGTTGCTCCGGCGTGCCGGGCTAGCCGAGTTTCCGTAGCGCTTGACGGTAGCCCTCCAGATCGAAGGGCCGTTGGTTCTGGAGACAGTCCCACAGGAACCTGCTCATGACCCGTCCCACGCGGTGTACGGCCTCGTGCCGGTCAAGGCCACTACGGACAAGCCGATCGATCGTCTCAACGACCTCAGGGGGGGCCGCGTTGCGATACTGCGTTTCGATCACCGCGTGCATGGAAACGTGCGCGACCGGGGAGACACCGTCAATGGTCAGGTCTTTACCTGCGACGTACTCGAGACTATCCCAGAGTGCGTGCCACTCTTCGTGCTCGAGCATCGCCCGGTAAAGGAGCTCATCGTCGGGTGGCAACTCCTCGCCCGCCCGACCGGCCTTCCAGATCTTGGCCAGCGTCGCGTGGCTGGAGGCTCTGAGCAGTTGCCAGTATTCCTTGTCCTGTGGCGCCGGCATCGAGTTGGTCGGCTTCAGCGTCCGCGAGTGACTTCTTGGCTTGGTTGATTGTATTCGGGCATAAGAAGAGCCGGGCAAGAGCTGCCCGGCTCGTGCGGTCAGGTTTTGGCTGTCGACTTGATTTCCGCCTAGTACATGCCGAAGTCGTTGCCCGGGCCACCCTTCTTTTTCTTCTCCTTCTTGGGAATCTCGGCCACGAGCGCATCGGACGTAAGCAGCAAGGTGGCGACACTGGCCGCGTTCTCCAACGCGCAGCGTGTCACCTTTGCCGGGTCGATGATGCCCGCCTTGACCAAGTCCACGTACTGGCCCGTGCGCGCGTCGTAGCCTTCGTGCTCGCTGAGCTCGGCGACCTTGGCGCAAACCACGGCGCCGTCCTCGCCGGCGTTCTCGGCAATCTGCGCCAGCGGTGCACGACACGCGCGGATGACAATCTGATAGCCGACTTCCTCATCCTCGGTCAGATCCTTGGGCTTGACCCGCTGCGACGCACGCAGCAGCGCAACACCACCGCCGGCCAAAATGCCCTCTTCGACCGCGGCCCGCGTCGCATGCAGCGCATCTTCGACGCGTGCCTTCTTCTCCTTCATCTCACTTTCGGTCGCCGCGCCGACGAGGATCTTCGCAACGCCACCGGCGAGCTTGGCCAGCCGCTCCTCAAGCTTTTCCCGGTCATAATCGCTGGTCGCCTCTTCGATCTCGCGGCGAATCTGCTCGATGCGGCCCTTGATCGCTTCGGGCTCACCTGCGCCCTCCACGATCGTGGTCGTGTCCTTATCGACACGCACCGTCTTGGCCCGGCCCAGGTCGCTCAGCTGGACATTCTCCAGCTTGATGCCCAGGTCCTCAAAGATGGCCTTACCACCAGTCAGGATCGCGATGTCCTCCAGCATCGCCTTGCGACGATCGCCATACCCGGGCGCCTTCACGGCACAGCAGCGGAACGTGCCGCGCAGCTTGTTGATCACCAGCGTCGCCAGCGCTTCGCCCTCCACGTCCTCAGCAATCACCAGCAACGGCTTGCCGGTGTTGGCCACCTTTTCCAGCAGCGGGATTAGGTCGCGGACGTTGGAGATCTTCTTTTCGTGGATGAGGATGTATGGATCCTCAAGCACACACTCCATCCGCTGCGGATCGGTCACGAAGTACGGCGACAGGTAGCCGCGGTCGAACTGCATGCCGTCGACAAACTCAACCTCCGTCTTCAGGCCCTTGCCTTCCTCAACCGTGATCACCCCGTCTTTGCCAACCCGTTCCATGGCGTCGGCGATGATGTTCCCGATCTCCTCATCGCCGTTGGCAGCCACGGCAGCAACCTGAGCCATCTCCTGCTTGCCCTTGACCGGGATCGCCATCTTCTTCAGCTCGGCGACCACATCCTCGACGGCCCGCTCAATGCCCCGCTTCATCATCATCGGGTTGACGCCGGCCACGACCGACTTGAGCCCCTCCGTGAAGATTGCCTCGGCAACCACCGTGGCAGTCGTCGTTCCATCGCCGGCGACATCGGACGTCTTGGACGCCACCTCCTTAACAAGCTGGGCGCCCATGTTCTCGTACTTGTCTTCCAGCTCAATTTCCTTCGCGACCGTAACGCCGTCTTTGGTCACCGTCGGCGAGCCGAAGCTCTTCTGCAGGATCACATTGCGGCCTTTCGGGCCGAGAGTGACCCGCACCGCCTGGGCAAGCTTCGAGACACCACGCTTCAACGCTTCGCGTGCTTCCTGATCGAAGGCGATCATCTTCGCTGACATCGGCTCGTCCCTCCTCTCCGGTCAGGGTTGCTGGTAGAGCCTGGTGTTGTCCGGTTTGCCAGGATTCTCACTCGCCTGCAGCGATCGCACCAAGCCCGTACGCTCACGACTCGATCACCGCCAGGATGTCCTCCTCACGCATCAGCAGCACTTCTTTGTCGTCGATCTTGAACTCGTCGCCGGCGTACGGGCTGAACAGAACCTCGTCGCCAACCTTCACCTGCAGTGGCACGAGCTGGCCGTTCTTCAGCCGTCGGCCCTGGCCCACGGCCGTCACCCGGCCACGCTTCGGCTTCTCCTTCGCCGTGTCCGGCAGCACGATGCCGCCCGGCGTCTTCTCTTCCGCTTCGATACGCTCAACGACTACGTGGTCACCCAACGGTTCCAGCTTCATTGCCGCAACACCTCCCTCCAGCACGCACCGAGTCACCAGGGTAGACCGCGTCCGCGATGGGGCTTTTTGCAACATGCATGCCGTAGGTGCCTGTACCGTAACTGCTGCCTGTTCTTTCCCTTGCGCCACGACTGGCGGTCCGGCACCAGCCTCGGCGGTGCCAAACTGGCGCTGCCCGCCGGGACAGGCCGCTTGGTCGCTGCCGAAGTGGCAGCCGCGCGCGGCAGCGTCTGGTGCACGGAGCCGCCCTGCGGGCGTGGCGGCGCGGGACGAAGCGGGATGAGATCCAAGCGGTTTCTGGGAACAGGGTTGCTGCCAGTCTCCCCGCCGGTTCCTCGGCGCTTGCGGCAGACGCTTGTTGGCCAAGCGATAGAAAGCCTTCAGTAGAATGCAGCGGCGGTACGAATGTTAGCGATGAGGGCGGTTCTGGCAGGCACTGCAGCGGAGCAGACGCTTCGATGGAGAACGGTCCGGCGTCCCACGAGCAAGCCAACACGTCAACGCCGCTAGACGACGAAGAGCTCGAGCGGCTGGCGCGCGAGTTGGCGGGAGCCTACGAGCGGGCCGGAGAGCCCACGCCCGAGGAGCTGGCCGAGGCGCTGGAACTTCTCAGTGAGCCGAACCCATGCTCAGAAGCGTCCTGCGGCCAGGACGACTGCGAGCAATCCGGCCTGGGGCCGGTCGAACTCGACCGCCTGGTCGATGCCCTGGCGGCTGCGCAAGCCGAGGAGCCGGGCTCGGTCGTGGAAGGGACGGCGCGCGAAACGGCCGAGGCCACGGAACCGGCATCGGCGTCCGGGAGTTCGGAGCCTGCCGCCCCGCAAGCTGTTGAGGATGCGGTTGGCGAGGAGGCGACGCTCGAGCACGAGGTGGGCGAGCCCGAGCTGGCGGAGGATGCTGTCGAAGACGACGAGGCCGGCGGAATTCTCGAGAGCGAACCAGAGCCCGACTTTACCCCGGATCTTGTGCAGGTCGTGGAAGGGCTGCTCTTCGTCGGTGGCGCGCCGCTTGACCCTGCGGCGGTCGCTCGGACGTTAGGTGGAGTGGATCAACTGCAGGTGGAGCGCGCCGTCGAGCTACTGAAGCGACGCTATCAACAGCAGGGACGCCCTTATCGGGTCGCTCGAGGTGCTCGCGGCTACCGGCTCGTCCTCGAGCGTTCTTTCACGCGATACGCCAGGCTCGGCCCACCACGCCGCCGCCCGGTTCGGCTGTCCCAGGCTGCGATCGATGTTCTGGCGATCATCGCGTACAAGCAGCCGGTGGGGTTGCGCGAGATCGACGCCATGCGAGGCCTGAGTTCGGCCGGTGTTGTCCGCCAGCTCATTCGCCAGGGGCTGGTGCGACCGGTTGCCGGCAGCGAAGGACAGCGGCGCGTGCTCTATGAAACGACACCGGCGTTCCTACGTGTTTTCCGACTGACGTCCCTGGCTGATCTGCCCAGAATCGACCCGGCCGAAGCTACCGAGCTTCCGCCGCCGCCTCATCGGCGGCGATCGCTAGAGCGACCCACCGGCGCGAAGGCCGAGCCGACGGTCTCCGTCAGGGACGGCCGCAGCGGCTGACCAAGCGCAAGCCAGGTGGCTGAACCGTAGTGACGGGCCAGCTGCTCCACCTGCTCTTCGTCTACTTCGATCGGGCAGGGGGCGGGGCAGAACGTTTCCGCCAGGGCGTTGGCCACCCGTTCCGGGTCGAGCGACAGGTTTGTCAGGAAGGACAGGTGGTCGCGTCCCTGTCTGTAGGGGGGTTCGAAGCGGGGTTGCGGCAGGTAGCGCGGCACCAGCTCAAGCGGAGCCTCGCACAGGATACTGGCGTGGAACAGGAAGGCGTTGTGGGCCGTGCGCGCGGCACTGCCCACCACCTTGCGATCGCCCAGGGCCAGATCACCCGGGTACCGATATTGGACCTCTCGCCCCAGGCGCCTGAGCACTTCGGTGATGCCTTTCAGCACACGCCGGCACGTCTCGCGCCACTCCAGCGCGCCAAGATTGCGGGCCCCGAAGACTAGCCCGATGCACAGCACCCCTGGAGCCACCAACACCGGCGTGCCTCCGGTCAACCGGCGAAGCACCGAGACGCCGTCCTGGTGGGCCGCTTGCAGGTGCAATTCTCGGCGGAGACGTGAGTGGCGTCCGAGCACGATCGCGGGCGAGACAGGTTCCCATAGCGCGGCGTGCACCAGCAGCGGTTGCTCCGGACAGGCCGTTCCAACCCTGTCCAGGAGGATCATCTCGTAGGCGAATTCGTACAGGATGTCCTGGATGTTCTTTAGCCGCAGCATAGCGTTCCTGACGCTGTCTGCACCGTGTGCCGTGTGCCGGGCGGCGCGGTGCGCGACCTCCGAGGCGTACAACAGATCATACGTTCTCACTGGCCCCGGCTCAAAACGCCCTAGAATGCCCTGTCGGTATTGGCCAATCGGGCGGGATCGGTTAGTATCGCGGTCGGTCGAATCCGTCTCCCGACCGGTGCTGTAGGGAGGTGCTCGGTGAACTGCGTCATCCTGTGTGCGGGCTACGGAACGCGGTTGGGTGAGCTGACCAAGGACTGTCCCAAGCCGCTGTTGCCGATTGCTGATCGCCCGATGGTGGAGTACATCCTGGAGAAACTCCAGGAGGCGGGGGTACGCTCCGGCGTGTTGGTGTCCAATCACCGCTTCTACCAGCACTTCGTTCGGTGGGCATCGGGCGGCGTTGGGCAGATGGAGCTGCAGATCATCGACGATGGCACGACCACAAACGAGAACCGACTGGGCGCGATCGGCGATCTGGACCTGGCGCTGCGGGCAGCGGACATCCGTGAGGATTTCGTTGTCGTCAATGGCGACAATCTGTTCACGTTCAGCCTGCAGCCGATTCTGGATTTCTATCGCACGAAAGGCAATACGATCGTGCTTTATGACGTCGGTAGCAAGGACGTGGCCCGACAGATGGGCATCGCTCGTTGTGATGACCAGGGCCGGGTGGTGGATTTTGTGGAGAAGCCTGCCGATCCGCCGTCGACGTGCGTTTCAATTGGTATCTACCTGTACAGGCCAGAAGTTCGCGACCTGGTCCGGCGGTACCTGGAGCAGGGCAACTCGCCGGACCGTACTGGCGATTTCGTGGCCTGGCTCCACAAGCAGGCGCCCGTTTACGGGTACACGGTTTCGAACGAGGAGGGTATCTGGTACGACATCGGGACGCCGGATCAGTACCGTGAGGCCGATGAGCTGATGCGGCGTTTGCTGGGGCGGGCGTAACGGAGAGATACGATGGGCTCGCCGTTGTACGCGGTAGTCATGGCCGGCGGTAGCGGGACGCGTTTCTGGCCGCTGTCGCGCCGTATGCGCCCGAAGCACCTGCTGAAGCTGACCGGGCCGTTGTCGCTGCTTCAGGAGACGGTGGCGCGGGTGAGCGTGCTCGGCGGCGTGGATCGCCTGCTGGTGGTCACCCGCCGCGATCAGCTTGCTGAGTGCCGTCGTCAGTTGCCGGACCTGCCTGCGAAGGCATGGGTGGCTGAGCCGGAACCGCGTGACACAGGGCCTTGCGTCGCGGTGGCTGCTGCGCTGCTACGACGACGCGATCCAGATGCGGTGCTGCTGGTGGTGCCGGCGGATCATGCGATCCGACCGGACGAAGCGTTCCAGAAGGCGGTCGCGGCAGCGGTGCAGCTGGTCGAGAGCCGAAGCGACCGCCTGGTGACCTTCGGCATTCGACCGACACGTGCCGCAACGGGCTACGGCTACATCAAGCGTGGCTCGCAACGCATGGACGCAGCCGGCGTGGCGGCTTACCCGGTGGAAGCGTTCAAAGAGAAGCCGGACGCAGCCACGGCCGAGCGGTACCTGGCGTCCGGACAGTACTACTGGAACAGCGGTATCTTCGTGTGGCGTGCCGCCACGGTGCTGGAGCTGCTGGCTCGGCACGAGCCGGCGATGGTGGAGGCGGCCGAAGCGGTGGCCGAGGCTGTCGACAGACCCGAATTCGAGCGGGTCTTTGAAGAAGCCTACCGCGGGATGAAACGGATCTCGATCGATTACGCGCTGCTGGAGCGTGAGGCGGCGCACGTGGTGGTCATCGAAGCGCCGTTCGAGTGGGACGACGTGGGTAGCTGGGAAGCATTGCGGCGGTTGCGCGGTTCGGACGAAGCAGGCAACACGGTGGTTGGCCGGCACACCGGGATCGGCACAACCGGCTGCACCATCTATAGTGACGGAGACGCGGTCGTGGCGACGGTTGGCGTTTCGGACCTGATTGTGGTCCACTGTGGCAACGCAACGCTGGTGTGCCGGCGGGCGGATGAGGAAAAAGTGAAAGAGCTTGTGCACCAGATCGCGGAGCACGGCTGGAACGACGTGCTCTGACTGGGTCCCGAAGCGACAGTGAACGGACACGCAAGGAGGTTTAGCAAGGACCATGCGTATTCTCGGTATCGATTACGGTTCAAAGCGACTCGGGCTCGCCATCAGTGACCCGTCTGGTACGGTGGCCAGTCCGCTGGGCGTGCGTCACCGGATCTCCGGGACGCAGGACGCTGAGTTTCTGCGCGAGCTGGTTAAGGGCCATCAGGTTGCGCGGATCGTCATCGGCTTGCCGCGGCACACGAAGGACGGTAGTGAGACGGCCAAACAGCAGGAAGTGTACCGCTTTGGCGCTTGGCTGGCCGCAGAACTGGGTTTGCAGGTAGACTACTGGGATGAGCGGTTCACGACGGCCCAGGCGGAGACGTACCTGCGCGCCGCAGGCGTTGCGCGGCGGGGCCGCAAGAAGCGGCGCGACATGGTGGCCGCTCAGATCATGTTGCAGAGCTATCTGGACGCGCAACGCACCCAGAGCAAGCGGCGGGAGCCGGCCGAAGCAACGCACAGCGACCGGAAACGTGCCAAGGTGACCCGGCGCCGCACAGCCATCAAAGACGTCACCTGACGGGCCGGATGGCAACCGGACGGAAACGATCTGGCCGAGCAACTCGATGACCAGAAGACGACCCGTATTCGATCACGTGATCGAACTGAACCTGCAGGCCGGTCGTCGGATCGGGTGTAACGTCTACTTGATCTACGACGGCGACGAATATGCCCTGTTCGACATCGGCTATGAGGAAGACGTGCCCGAGATCCTGGAGCTTGTCCGGCAGCTGGACTTCGCGCTCGACCGTTGCCGTTACCTGATTGCCTCTCACGCCGACGTCGACCACGCTCAGGGACTCGCCCGGGCCCGTTCCTTCCTGCCCAACGCGCAGGTCGTGGCACACCCGAAAGCGGCCGAGCCTTTGGAAACGGGCGACCGGATCATCACGTACGCCGAGATCAAGGCTCAGAATATCGATGTGCCTATGCCGAAGGCGAAGGTTGAGCTGCTGGTCGATGAAGGCGACCGCTTGCAGGTCGGCGGCCTGTCGATCGAAGTCTGGCACACACCGGGTCACACCGAGGGGCAGATCGCACTGAAACTCGGTGAGTTGCTGTTTTCCGGCGACAACATTTTCATCGATGGTTCCGTCGGCGTCATCGATGCTCACCATGGCTCGCACATCCCCGACTTCATCCGGTCGCTGGAGCGGATCCGGGACGCCGAGGAGATCCGCTGGCTGTTACCCAGCCACGGGCCGATCTTCCGCCGCGATCCGGCCATGATCCAAAAGACCATCGACCGGCTCACGCAGTACCAGTACCTGCTCGACTTCGGAACGTGCTGCGTGCACTGGCCGGTGCTGGAGCAATGGGAACGGGAGATTGCCCTGGGCATCCTGCCTCAAGAGCGCGAAGAGCAGCGTGCCGAACAGCAGAGCTAGTGACTGACCGGTGCGCGGTCTCGGGACCGGGTGGGACGGGAGTTTTCAAGGTCTGAGCGGTCGAGCGGCGCTCGACCGCTCAGACGAAGACAGCGGAGGCGTCGGGGTGGCGCTATTTTCTTTGGTATGTCAAAGCACGTCGAGCACAAAGTGGTAGCCGGTATGGAACCGCCGGTGCTGGGGAAACTTCCACCACAGGATCTGCTTCATGTACCAGCTTCGCCAGAGCGGCTGCACGCTGAAGATCCGCTTTTCCCGGGGATAGCGATACCGGTAGTCGTAGATTCGCTCCTCAAGGGATGCCGACCAGTACTGCGGCCGGACGCGATGGTATCCCCAGTAGTAGTAGTTTCCCCACTCGTCAGCCCGGGCGGTGCGGTCCGCAGCGACCGCCATCGCCACAAGCATTGCCGCACCTACCAGCAACCGTTTCCAGTCCATCTGTGGTCCTCGTCTTCTGCGGGCTTCCTGCGGAGGGCAGCCGTCATTGGCTTCCTTACGGCACTTCCTTGGTTGCCATTCCGTTCTTCGGACGCGGCTGAAGGGGAACTGAAGTTGGCTGCCCGGAGCTGATCGTGCTTGGGGTCTGGTCGTATGGGCTGCGATGGCCGTGCAAGCAGCGCAACGCTGAGACGGCGTGCGGTCCGCCCCGTGGGCGGCGCTGACCAGGCAAGCACCGGTCGCGGGGTTGGGTCCGATCCCACGGCCGCTAAACGGCTAGCGGCAGGCAGCGGAAAACACGGCCTGGCCCGCTGGGGGCGTGCCTATAATGGATGCACGCGAGCTTGTGAAGGTTTTCACAAGCCCGCCGTTCTCCGGGGCAAGCAGGCCGAGACGGGGGCGAGACGATGGCCGTGGGCCCGCTGGCAATAGCGATCCTTTTCGTCATTGCGGTCGTGATGACCGTGCTGCTCATCACGCTGCCGCGACTGCTGACGCCGCGCAAACTGGTCAGCCCCGAGAAGGTCATGCCGTATGAGTCGGGGATGGATCCGATCGGCGATGCGCGGCATCGCTT